>JARRLY010000011.1:0-71508 GCA_037386545.1 Candidatus Bathyarchaeota archaeon | reverse complement strand
CTTTACCCTTTAGCATTACTGCTGCCCAAGAAGAAGTTACATCTTACGCTTATCTCATAGCAGTTCCCTCCCCCATAGGTGTCGGACAAACAACATACATAACAATGTGGGTTGATGCACCTCTACCAGACGCAAACGTAGACAATGACGTCAGACGCCACGACTACACTCTTACCATCACAAAACCTGATGGCAGCCAAGACATAATGGAATGGGCTGTCATTCCAGATACAACAAACTTACAATTCACTTCTTATACACCCACCGAAGCAGGTGAATACACTCTAAAATTCGATTACGCTGGACAAACCTACACATGGCATGACTCAGATTTGCAGAACGAATGGTATGGAACAGTATTTACACCCGCCAGCAAAACAGCAACTCTCACCGTAACTCCAGATCCCCTGCCTGCCCCAATAACTAGCTATCCCCTTCCAACCGAATACTGGACTCGTCCAATAGACGGACAAAACCCCGATTGGTACGCAATTACTTCAAAAAGATGGAATTGGACCTGAAAGCTCACACATAATGTGGACAAAACCAATAGAATATGGAGGAGTTGTCGGAGGAACACTAACTACACAAATTGATGGAGCAACTTACTATTCAGGAGGTTCATACGAGGGCAGATTCAACAACGCAATAATCATGAACGGAATTCTCTACTATGTAGAACCCTTAGGACACTCAGGAAGTGGAGGAGGATACACTGCAGTAGACTTACGTACTGGCGAAGAACTGTGGTCTCGCAACGACCTGGGAGGACTAAGTGCAACAGGTTACTACACTCCTATATCCTTCGGTCAACTGTATGATTATGAAGATATTAATCAGCACGGAGTTGTTGGAGGCGTTTTATGGCAAACCTTAAGCGAACGTGGAGACCCCACGGCAACTTGGAATGCTTATGACGGATTCACGGGAGAATGGATGTTCAACTTAACCAATGTTCCTACTTCAGGTGTTGATGTATACACAGATAGCGGTGAGATAGTAAAATACATACTGGATGCTGATGCAGGAACGTTGTCACTCTGGAACTACAGCGCCGCAATTGATACACGACGATCACCAACTGGCTCTAACTACCACCAATGGAGACCAAGCGGAAAATCAATCGACACAAGCGAAGCTTACTCATGGACCGTAAATGTACCTGATTTGTCGGGAAATGCCAATCCCTCAATCGTAGCAGTTTTGCCTGGTGATATTATACTTGGCACAAGTAGTAGGATACAACCTAGTGTCTTTAGAATGCCCAGAGGTACTCCTGACCCATACACCGTATGGGCAATAAGCGATAGACCAGAAAACCGTGGAGAATTATTATGGATTGAAGATTATCCTGCACCCCCCAATACACTCAGTTTACAACTTGGTCCAGTTGATCCAGTCAATAGAGTATGGACTATGAACGAAGTAGAAACATTCCAGTGGAGAGGATACAGTCTTGATGACGGAACTCCCTTGTGGGGTCCAACAAACACAGCATTCCATGATATGCAATATTTTGGTGGTGGAGAAGGAGCGGGTCAAAGAGCAGTAACTGCTTACGGTAAGCTTTACGTAGCAGGATACGCAGGAGAAGTTTTCTGCTATGATACAACAAACGGAAACCTAGTATGGAGATATGACAATACCGATAGTGGTCTGCAAACCCCTTGGGGTCATATTCCAATATTCATATCAGCTATTACAGATGGAAAAATCTACCTATTCAACAATGAACACTCACCCAACTCACCTCTTTACAAAGGTTATTCCATCTACTGTCTTAACGCAGAAAATGGAAATGAAATCTACAAAATGTTCAGTTGGGCAGGACAAACTGGAGGAAGAGGTCTATCAACAAGCCTACTTGCAGACGGTTACCTAGTCTACTATAACTACTACGATAACTCAGTCTACTGTGTCGGAAAGGGACCAAGCAAAACAACAGTTACAGTTCAAGACGATGTTATCGCAAAAGGAGAAAGCGTACTGATTAAGGGAATGGTGACTGACACTGCTTCAGGAACAGAACAAAATGAACAAGCAGCACGCTTCCCGAACGGTGTACCCGCAGTGGCTGACGAAAACATGGCTAACTGGATGGAATACGTGTACATGCAAAAACCATGCCCTGATATGGTAACTGGAGTTCCAGTACACTTAACTGCATACGATTCAAACGGCGGAATGGAAGATCTTGGATATGTAACTAGTGACGGATCTGGACTTTACACTAAGATGTGGACTCCAGAAAATGAAGGTGAATACAAAATTGTCGCAACATTCGAAGGATCAAAGTCATATTGGACTTCATACGCAGAAACAGCAATAGGTGTTGGCGCAGTATCTTCTGGCACACCTATCGAACCCGAAATTCCAATATTCACAACTGAAGTCGCTATCGTTCTAATTGTTGCAGTCGCAGCAATTGTAGGCGTTGCCGCATACGTGATGCTAAAACGCAAATAAATACCCAATTTTCTCCCTCCTTTTTTTGGGAGTAAAAATTTTTTCTCCTCAATATGCATATACAAAAGCCCAAGCAAATCATTCAATATTTAATTCAAGATTTATTCAATATTTACTTTAATTTATTTACGACCTTGCTCCATAATAGAAGATCTAAAATGTCCCACAATCAGTTTTTATTAATACCAACATTAACATCAAAAGATAGGTTGTGACTTAAAGATGACTAATAGCAGTTCTATTGATTACCTTCAAGGAAGATCTGAATGATCCAATTGGAAATCTGGTATTTGATGAAAAATTATTAATGTTCAAAAATTCTTGTTTAATACTATTATGGGCCAAAAAGTTTATAGGTCACGTTTTTTGGATGAAAAAATTTATTAATGGGCATACTGGTTTACGTTGTTAGCCTTCAAAACTAAATTTGAAGCTTAATTAAGGAGACCACGATTTTAAGGGTGGCAGAGCTCCCACCCGACGGAGGAAAACTCCCAATTTGAAAAAAATAGAGATGAACCCCTCAAATTTCCCTTGTCCATGCGACTTGTTAGGGAGGACTTAGAACAATTTGGTAATTTCACAAGACGACCTTCTTACACTTCAGAAATCTTTCTTTAAACAGAAAGGACTAGTTAGACAACACCTTGACTCCTACAACAAATTCATCGACACCGGACTTCAAGAAGTCATCGATGAAACAGGAGAAATCAAAATAGAAATCCCAGAAATGCCCTACAAAATCAAACTAGGACAACTTTGGGTAATAGACCCCCAATCCAAAATCAGTCGACCCTACAAGACTGAAGTAGATGGAACAAAACACGAAATCTTCCCTATGGAAGCCCGATTCCGCAACCTAACCTACGCGGCACCCCTCGCCCTTGAAATGACCCCTGTCATAGACGGACGAGAACAAGAACCAGAACTAGTTCTAATCGGTGACCTTCCAGTTATGCTAAAGTCCAAACTTTGTATACTATCACAATTAACAGACGAAGAGTTAATCGAATACGGAGAAGACCCCCACGACCCTGGAGGTTACTTCCTTATCAACGGCTCAGAACGAGTCGTGGTCGCAATGGAAGACTTGGCCCCAAATCGTGTACTCGTAGACATCGACACCCGAGGAACCAAACCAGTTTACCAAGCAAAAATCTTCTCCACAACCGTTGGATTCCGCGCAAGAATACAACTGCGGCTAAAATCTAAAAACACCATAAACGTTTCAATCCCCGGAGTTCCAACCGAAGCTCCCTTTGTAATCTTGATGCGAGCACTTGGAATCGAATCAGACAAAGAAATCGCAGAAACAGTTTCCCCTAATCCAATAATCCAAAACGAACTCGAAGCCTCCTTTGAACAAGCAGCAGGCTTTGACACCGTAGAAGACGCCCTGATGTACATTGGAAACCGCGTAGCCCACGGACAAGTCGAAGAATACAGAAAACAAAAAGCCCGAAACATAATTGACAGAAACTTTCTGCCTCACATAGGTCGAACTGATGAAAACCGCCTAGAAAAAGCCCTTTTCCTTGGAGAAATGGCCAGCCGAGTAATCGAACTCAAACTTGGACTTCGAAAACCTGACGACAAAGATCACTTCAAAAACAAACGCCTCAAACTTGCAGGCCCCTTGTTGTCAGACTTGTTCAGAATTGCTTTCAGAAACCTGTGCCGTGACATAAAATATCAGTTAGAACGCATGGGTGTCAAACGACAACTTATCACAATTTCTGCGGCTGTTCGTCCAGGAATAGTAACTGACAGACACAGACACGCCATAGCCACCGGAAACTGGGGCCGAGGACGTGTTGGTATCACACAACTTTTAGACCGAACAAACACGGTTTCAACTTTAAGTCACCTGCGACGCTTACAATCTCCTTTGAGTCGCAGCCAACCAAACTTTGAGGCCCGTGACCTTCATCCCACTCACTGGGGAAGACTATGTCCAAACGAAACCCCTGAAGGCTCAAATTGTGGTCTAGTAAAAAACCTCTCGTTAGCTGCTTCCACGTCTATTATGGTTGACCCAAACACTGTTAGACAAGTTTTGTATCAATTAGATGTAATCCCAGTTGACGAAACAGATGTTGACATCAGACGCGCAAGCGCCAAAGTATTTGTTAACGGCTCAATAATGGGTTATTGTCCAACACCTAAAGATTTAGTTGAAGAAATCCGCAAAAAGCGCAGAACCGGAGAACTCTCCACAGAAATTAATGTTGCATACTTTGCCAACAAAGCTCGAAACAGCGAAGAAGTTTATATAAGCTGTGACCAAGGCCGCGTTCGCCGTCCCCTTATTTTGCTTGAAAATGGTGTGCCCAAACTAAAAATGGAACACATCGAAAAAGTCCGTTCTGGAGAATGGAACTGGAGTGACCTAATCCAACAAGGAATCCTAGAATACATTGACGCAGAAGAAGAAGAAAACATCTACGTAGCAATCGACAACGAACACATTACTCCTGAACACACTCACCTAGAACTTTCAACTTACACTATTCTGGGAATTTGTGCCTCTATCATTCCTTATCCTGAACATAACCAGTCACCAAGAAACTCTTACGAAGCTGCCATGTCCAAACAAGCCTTAGGAATCAACTTAACGAACTTTCCCAACCGTGTAGACTCCCGATGCCATATTTTGCACTATCCACAAACTCCGTTGATTAAAACCAAACCAATGGAAATTATCGGATACGACCAAAGACCTTCGGGACAAAACTGTATTGTTGCCGTTTTATCCTTTGAAGGCTACAACATGGAAGATGCTATCATATTCAACAAAGCATCTATCGAACGAGGTATGTTACGTTCAACTTTCTACCGTATCTACGAAGCAGAATGCCGCCAATACCTCGGCGGACTACGAGACAGATTCCTTGTTCCTGAACCAGGAATCCGTGGATACCGTGGAGAACAATACTACCGTCTTCTGGAACCTGACGGTATAGTCAGCTTAGAATCTGAAGTAACTGGAGGAGATGTTCTTATCGGACGAACCAGCCCTCCAAGATTCTTAGAAGAATACAAAGAATTTGAAGTCAAAGGACCCACAATGCGGGATACCTCTGTTGATGTGCGCTCCTCTGAATCTGGTGTTGTTGACGACATTTTCATCACAGAAACAGGAGAAGGCAGCAAAATCGTCAAAGTCAGAGTTCGTGACCAACGTATCCCCGAACTAGGAGACAAGTTTGCTTCCCGTCACGGACAGAAAGGAGTTGTTGGAATGATTGTTCCACAAGAAGACATGCCTTTCTCACCCAAAGGAATCGTTCCTGACCTTATCGTTAACCCACACGCTATGCCTTCAAGGATGACCGTTGGCCAATTCCTTGAGTCAATTGCTGGAAAAATTGCTTCTGGACGAGGGAAACCTGTTGACGGAACTCCCTTCAGCAATGAAGGTCCAGATGAACTAAAGGAACAGTTAGTTAAACTTGGCTTCAGTCACACTGGCCGAGAAATACTATACAGCGGTATTTCTGGAGAAAAATATGTGGCAGACATCTTCATGGGCGTAGTTTACTATCAAAAACTTCATCACATGGTTTCCGACAAAATGCACGCAAGGGCTCGCGGACAAGTCCAGATGCTTACCCGCCAGCCAACTGAAGGCCGTGCCCGAGGTGGTGGTCTACGTTTCGGTGAAATGGAACGAGACTGCTTGATTGGTCACGGTGCTGCAATGGTTCTTAGGGACCGTCTGTTGGAAGAATCTGACAAGTATATGCTGTATGTGTGTGAAAACTGTGGATTCATTTCCTACTACGACATAAAACAGCGCAAATATACGTGCAGAATCTGTGAAGATAAAGGACAGGTCTCACCAGTTGTCGTTTCTTATGCCTTCAAATTGTTGCTACAGGAAATGATGAGCCTGTGTATAACTCCGAGACTAAAACTAAAGGAGCGAGCATAAAATGTCAGAAAATACAATTCACAAAGTTATTGACCAACTCTATTTTGGTCTGTTCTCACCCCAAGACATCCGAAGACAATCTGTCGCAGAAATCCAAACCGCAGACACCTACGACGAAGACGGAGCCCCAATTACCTCTGGACTCATGGATGGCAGATTAGGAACCCTTGAACCCCGCCAACGATGCAAAACCTGTGGAAACACTGCAATACGTTGTCCAGGCCACTTTGGTCACATAGAGTTAGCTGTCCCAATTATTCACATTGAATTTACAAAGATTATTCATAACCTCCTCCAAACTACATGCAGAAACTGTGGCCGTGTTGTTTTGCCTGAAGCACGTGTTGCAGAAATCAGGGCACAAATACAAAATAAAATTGATTTACTCGGAGAAGTTCCTCCTGACTTTTACAAGGCAATAATTAAGGAAGCAAAAAAGAAAGATTGTGCTTACTGTGGAGCTCAGCAATCAAAAATTGATTTTGCTAAGCCTACAACCTTTTATGAAGTCTTAGAAGAAGAAGGTGCTCAACGATTAACCCAAAGCATGATACGGGAAAGACTTGAACGCATACCTGACGAAGACCTTGAATTGTTTGGTTTCACTCCTGCTACTGCCCGTCCAGAGTGGATGGTTCTTCAGGTTCTTCCTGTTCCTCCCGTTTATGTTAGACCCTCAATTACGCTGGAATCTGGTATTCGTTCCGAAGACGACTTGACTCACAAACTCGTAGACATAATCAGAATTAATCAACGCCTTCGAGAAAACATGGAAGCGGGTGCTCCTACCCTAATTATTCAAGACCTTTCTGAACTGCTTCAGTATCACTGTACAACTTACTTTAACAATGAAGCCTCTGGAATACCTCCTGCTCGACACCGCTCAGGACGAGCCCTCAAAACGATCTCTCAACGTTTGAAAGGAAAAGAAGGTCGATTCCGAAGCAACCTCTCTGGAAAACGTGTAGACTTTTCTGCTCGTACAGTTATTTCACCTGACCCTAATCTTGACATCAACGAAGTTGGAGTTCCTCAAGCAATCGCTATGCGTTTGTCTATGCCAGAAAAAGTTACTGTTTGGAACATTGAACAAATGCGTGAACTAATTATCAATGGTCCACAAAAGTTCCCAGGTGCCCTTTATGTTGTGCGACCTGACGGAAAACGTGTCCGATTGGAGTTCGTTATTGAACGCGATAAAGTTGCAGAAACTTTAGAAACCGGATTCGTTGTGGAACGCCATCTTATGGACGGTGACATTGCAATCTTTAACCGACAGCCTTCACTTCACCGGATGTCAATTATGGCTCATTATGCGCGGATTTTACCCCATAAGACCTTTAGGTTGCATTTGTGTGTTTGTCCTCCTTACAACGCGGACTTTGACGGTGACGAAATGAATCTTCACCTTCCTCAGGGTGAAGAGGCTCAAACTGAAGCACGTATGCTAATGCAGGTGCAAGACCAGATTCTGTCTCCAAGGTTTGGTGGTCCAATAATCGGTGCTATACGAGACTATATCACTGGCTCTTACTTGTTCACTCGAAAAGGAAGCTATTTAACAAAAGACGAAGTCTGTAGATTAATTGTGGCTTCTGGTTTTGATGGTCCATTACCTGAACCCACAGTTAAAGAACCCCAACCTTTGTGGACTGGAAAACAGATCTTTAGTCTTTACCTTCCAAAGGACTTGAACTATGTTCTAAAATCAACAATTTGCCGAAACTGCAAAACCTGTTTAGGCGAAAAATGTGAACACGACGCTTATGTAGTTGTTAAAAACGGAATTCTCAAATGTGGTCTAATCGATAGGCGTTCTATCGGAGCTGAACAATCTGACAGTTTGCTTCACCGAATAATCAAAGATTATGGCTCTGAAGCTGGACGAAAATTCCTTAACAACATTTGTCAGGTCTTGAAAGTATTCATTGGAATGCGTGGATTTACTTATTCTTATGATGAACTTGAACTCTCTGACTCGGCACGAAAGAAGATTCGCCGAAACATGAACAAAATCGAAAAACGTATCGAAGACCTAATCGCTGACTATCGTTCTGGCACTCTTCCACGTCTTCCAGGTCAAACTCTCAATGAATCCTTTGAGCTTTACGTTATGAACGAACTTGCAGAAGCCCGAGACAAAGCAGGAAAAGTCGCAGACGAAGATTTTGAACTTGAAAACTCTGGAATCATCATGACCCGAACTGGAGCCAGAGGCTCCAACCTTAACATCGGTCAGATGACTGCCTGCGTAGGTCAACAAGCCGTACGCGGAAAACGTATCATGCGAGGTTATGTTAATCGTGCTTTGTCTCACTTTAAAGAAGGTGACCCCACTCCTCGAGCACGAGGGTTTGTTTACAACTCTTACCAAACTGGGTTAGACCCCATCGAATACTTCTTCCACGCCATGGGTGGCAGAGAAGGTCTGGTAGACACTGCCGTCCGAACTCAGCAGAGTGGTTACATGCAAAGACGACTGATTAACGCCCTTGAGCAACTAAGAGTTGAATACGATGGAACTGTACGTAATTCAACTGGTGATATAATTCAAATCACATATGGAGAAGACGGAGTTGACCCTGCTAAAAGTGATCACGGTCTTGCGGTAAACGTTAGCCGAATAGTTGACCAAGTTGGAATCATGGTGGAAAAGGAAAAATCTGCCTCCAAAGATTATGTCATGGAGCAACTCAGCGAAGTTGAAGATAGCTTGACTCCACTTTTGGTTTCTGAGCTTAAAAACGAGCTAAAAAGGTCAAAGTTTGGTAAAACGGGTGTTGATAAAGCTATTAGTTTAACCTTAGAAAACTACAAACGTGCACTGGTTGAGCCAGGAGAAGCTGTGGGTATTGTTGCTGCACAATCGATTGGTGAGCCTGGTACCCAGATGACATTGCGTACTTTCCACTATGCGGGTGTCCGAGAACAAAACGTTACTCTTGGTTTGCCTAGGCTTATCGAGATAGTTGACGCTCGTAGAAAGCCATCTACCCCTGTCATGAACATCTACCTAGACAAAGAACACCGAAAAAGCAAAGAAAAAGCCACCGAAATTGCCCGTGACATCATAACTACTACATTAGCTGATGTTGCAGCATCTGAACCTTACATTGACCCAGAATCTGAAGTAGTTGCTATAGAACTTGACCCCGAACTTTGTAAAGAACGATGTGTAGATGTTGAAGGACTGCCTGACGTAATACGAATGACTCGTTATGATGTTAGTCTTGACGGAAACCGTTTGATCTTTACTCCCAACAAAGAAGTAGACATGAGCAAACTAGTAGCCAAGTTGTCCTCGCAACACATTAAAGGTGTTCCTGATATCCGTAGGGTTCTGGTTACTGAAGAAACTGGTGAATGGGTTATCCGAACAGACGGCTCTAACTTGTCTGCTGTTTTGGATGTTTCAGGTATTGACCCAACAAGAACAACAACAAACAACGTTCACGAAATCGCTGAAACCCTTGGAATCGAAGCTGCCAGGAACTCTTTGATGAAAGAAGCTATGGGCGTTCTTGAAGAACAAGGACTGGACGTTGATATTCGGCACGTTATGTTGATGGCAGACATCATGACTTCAACAGGTAACGTTAGACAAATCGGACGTCACGGAATCAGCGGAAAGAAATCCAGTGTATTGGCCCGTGCTGCCTTTGAGATTACAGTGCCAAACCTTGTTGATGCAGCGATCAAAGGTTCAAATGACCCCTTGAAAGGAGTAACCGAAAACGTTATAGTTGGCCAATCGATACCCATCGGAACTGGTCTAGTTGATCTTTACATGACACCAACAAACAACAAAGAGAAGAAAAAACAATGATAGACATCAACAAAGCAATAACAACAACTGCAAAAACTGGCAGAATTCAAATTGGAGCAAACAGCGCACGAAAAAATGCCCAAGCAAAAAAGGCCAAAATGATTTTGTTTGCTTCTAACTGTCCTGCTGACATTAAAGCAGAGATTGAAGAATATTGTACCCTTGCTGAAATTCCGGCATACACGTTTAAAGGCGAGAGCACTGACTTAGGTGCCTTGTGTGGTAAACCTTTTGCGATTTGTGTTTTGACGGTTAAAGATCCTGGTGACTCACAGATTCTAAAAATTACGGAGGAATAAAGTGAATGGCTTCTGGAATCAAGCTGACAAGTGTTGAAATGCGTTATATCGCCCTTTTTCAAAGCATAACTGGTGCAACAGTAAAGGACTGCATAGTTGACGACGACCTTAACAGAATCATCTTTGTTGTAAAAGAAGGTTCAATTGGTATGGCCATCGGCAAGCGAGGCAAAAACATCCATCAACTAGAGAAAATGACTGGCAAAAAACATGAAGTCATTGAACACTCTGAAAATCCTGCCCAGTTCATCAAGAATGCACTAAAACCCGCAAAAGTGGATGAAGTGCGAATAACTGAGCGGATGGATGGAAAAAAGATCGCAGTTATTTCTGTTAACCCCAAAGACAAAGGCGTTGCCATCGGCAAAAATGGCAGAAACGCTGAACGAATCCGTTTTCTAGCAAAACGATACTTCAACACCTTTTTCTAAAAATAATCTGCTAATTATTTTTGTTTTTTGAAAGCATCTTTTCTAATTTGGGACGCATTTTCTCGTTTTCGGCTTTAATTTTTTCTGCACCTAAGGATTGCATTTGTTCGGTCATTTCTTTCATGACTTGGGCAAATTTGACTCCTTCTGCTGCGGAAATGTATTCTACTCTGAGGCGTTCTTTGCTCATTCCAATTTTTTGCAAAACCTTCGACAAAGATTTCATCCGTTTAGTCATCTGAACATTACCTGAAATATAATGGCAGTCAAAAGGCAAATGACAAGCCCCTACCATAACCATAGCCGCACCTTGCCTGAAGGCTTCTAGCACAAAATCTTTGTCCACTCTTCCTGCACACATGACCCGTATTGCTCTCATATGAGGCGGATACTCAAATCGACTTGTTCCTGCAAGGTCAGCTCCGGCATAACTGCACCAGTTACACAAAAACCCAAGAATCTTGCCTTCAGGGTTCGTTTCCAACGCAGCATCTATCTGGGCTTTAATTTGCTCATCCGTGAAATGCTTCTGAGTAATCGCATCCACAGGGCACTCAGCAACACAGGTGCCACAACCGTGACACATAGCCGCTGTAACCTCAGCAATTTTGCCTTTTTCTCCTTCTATGGCACTGTACGGACAAACCGTCGAACAGATTCCACACTTGATACACTTGTCTGGGTCAACTTCGGCGATGATTGGCTCTATCTTCCAAGTATTCTGAGAAAGAATCGTAGCCGCCCGAGCCGCAGCACCACTACCCTGCGCCACCGAATATGGAATGTCTTTTGGACCTTGACAAGCACCAGCCAAAAAGATTCCATCAACAGGAGTGTCTAAAGGTTTTAGTTTGGGGTGACTTTCCATGAAGAACCCATCTGTGCCCCGTGTTACGCTTAAAATTCTAGCAACTTCTTCGGTTCCTTGGCTTGGAATCGCCGCAGTGCTCAAAACAACCATTTCTGACTCGACTTCTATGGGATCACCAAGCATGCTGTCTTCGGCACGAAGCAACAAATTCTTGCTTTCGGGAATTTCTTCTACTTGGGCGACTTTACCTTGAATAAAATTTACTCCAAGCTCACGAGCTCGGCGATAGAACTGCTCATAACCCTTAAAGTTCGTGCGCATATCCAAATAGAAAATGTTAACCTCAACATCATCACGATACTTCTCTTTCAACAGCACTGCATTTTTTATGGCATACATGCAACAAAAACCCGAACAATACTCGTACCGATTAATGTCCCGCGAACCCACACACTGAATAAAAGACACCGAATGAGGCTTTTTACCATCCGAAGCCCGAATAACCTTACCCTCCGTAGGGCCTGCAGCTAAAATCAGACGCTCAAACTCCATTGCTGTTATCACATTGTCAAACCTGCCGTAACCGTATTGAGTGTCTTGATATGGTTTGTAAACGTCAAAACCTGTAGAAACAATGATCGTTCCTACTTCAAGTTCTATTTCTTCTTCGGGTTGGTCAAAATTAATGGCCTCACGAGCACCACATGCATCCACACACTTGTAGCACTCAATACAGTAATCACGGTTAACCGTGTAAACCAACGGAACCGCCTGATCAAAGGGAACAGAAATCGCCTTACGAACCCCTAAACTCTCATCCCAATCGTTCGGAATTTCAATAGGACAAACATCTCGGCATTCTCCACAACCCGTGCATTTTTCAGCAATAACACAACGGGGCTTCTTTTTTATTTTAACCTTAAAATTACCAACAAACCCCTCCACACTCACAAGATCAGCAAACGAAATAATCTCAATGTTTGGGTGACGATAAACATCAACCATCTTTGGACCCTCAATACAAATAGAACAATCCAAAGTTGGAAACGTTTTATCCAACGCCGCCATATGACCGCCGATGCTTTCAGTTTTTTCTAGCAGGTAAACTTTGTAGCCCATGTCAGCAAGGTCCAACGCAGAACAAATCCCAGCAATTCCTCCCCCAATTATTAGGGCTTGGTTTGTAACGGGAACCTCCATAGTTTTAAGGTCCTTTAACAACCTCGCCTTGGCAACTGCCATTTTCACTATTTCTTTGGCTTTTTCCGTTGCACCTTTGGGGTCACTGCCGTGACACCAAGAAGAAAACTCCCGAATGTTTGCCATTTCAAACAAGTAAGGATTCAAACCCGCATCAGAAACTGTTCGTCGAAAGGTGGGTTCATGCATACGAGGAGAACAAGCCGCAACAACCACACGGTTTAAGTCGTGTTCTTTGATGGCTTTTCGGATTTCTTCTTGTCCGGGGTCGGCACAGGTGTACCGGTTATCTGTGGCCATAACAACATTAGGCAATGTTTTGGCGTAATCGGTCAACTCTTTCATGTCAATTACGCCAGCAATGTTCAAACCACAATGGCAAACAAAGACACCAATTCTGGTCTCTTCAGACAACTACTTTTTTTCCTCCTTTGGGAACCTGTTCTCTACAGATTGTTTTCGGCGCTTTGTACTTTTTGTTTGTAACTCTTTAGTCACCGCTCGAACAGACGCCAACGTCTCCAAAGCATTGTTCCACGCCCCTGAACGAACTGGAGTATGACAAATTTGTGTTCGCTCCAAGGTCAAAGCCTCTTCGTTTGGACAAACCATTTTGCAAACCCCACAATAAACACAATTCTGCTCGTTAACCTCAACCTTTCCAGAATCAGACAAACACAAAACACCTGGAATCGGACACACATCCACGCAATCACTACAACCTTCTGGACATTTTTTGGGATCAATCTTTAGTTTTCCTTTGAACATTTTTTCAACATGAATTGGACTGTTTGTAACTTCAGTTTCACAAAGGCCACAACAAGGACAAGAATCCGTGTCGATTTCTACTTTAACCTGAAGACTATCTTTGCTTGATATTTTACTCAAATCTGTAACTTCTTTTCCATCTGCAGTTTGAACATTAACGTGAATCAAATTTAACGGACAAACCTGCTCAAGCTCTTTACAATCTGCATTGCATTTGCTTTGGTCAACTTGTTTCATTAATGTTCACTGTGGGCTTTTTTGCTTTTTCACCTTTTTTCTTTTCTGCCTTTATTGTTTCAATAGCTTCTCGGGGACAAATCTGCTCACAAATTCCACAACCCTTGCACTTGTTTTTGTCCAAAGTAATACAGTAGTTTTTGGCGTGCAAAATCCTCTCTACAAAAAGTTTGTTGGGGTCTTCTTTTTTGAGCAACTTTATGGGCGTTTTTTTACCCACCTGAAATATGTTTATCTAAATTAAAAGGAGAATTCATCCTTTTGGTTGAAAATTAGGTCCCGTGAGCGGTTATAAACCTTGCCACTTATGTTAGATTTTGGTAGTGTTTAAAAACGTCTGTTTGCAGTCTTTGTTGAGGAATAGTTCATGGAACGCATAACTATGGCACACGGCGCAGGTGGCACAGTCATGGGCGACATAATAAAAAATCACATAGTCAAATATCTTGGCGGAAGCAACGCCGAAATTCCCCTCGAAGCCCTTGACGACTCTGCAGTAGTCGACAACATAGTTTTGAAATCAGACTCTCACGCAGTGAAACCTTTATTCTTTCCAGGAGGCGACATCGGACGCTTATCCATCGCAGGCACAGTAAATGACATCTCAATGATAGGCGCCCAACCTATAGCTCTTACATGTGGAATGGTCTTAGAGGAAGGGCTGCCAATCTCTGATCTAGACAAAATCTTACAAGGTATGAAACAGGCCTGTGAAGAAGCAGGAGTCCATGTAGTTACAGGTGACACAAAAGTAATTGAAAAAAGCGGTTTTGGTGGATGTTTAATCAACACGTCTGGTATCGGAAAACGAAATGAAGCCTTGGAGCACAACATTTCTGAAGTAAAAAAATACCGAAGTTTCGATCACCGATGGTTATTGGATTCTAATGTATGTGAAGGCGACAAACTCATTGTTTCTGGCACTGTTGGTGACCATGGAATAACTGTTTTGTCTGCGCAAGAAGGCTACAACTTTGGAAGTAACATAGTTTCTGATGTTGCACCTTTAAACAAAACAATACAGAAAATTCTTGAAGTTGGCGGAATCGTAGCCATGAAAGACCCAACCCGTGGCGGTTTATCTAACTCCTTGAATGAATGGAGCCAAAAATCCAAAGTGGGTTTGATGGTTCACGAGTCAAACATCCCTGTTCGGGGTGATGTTAGAGCGGCGTGCGAAATGCTTGGTTTAGACCCCCTCGAAATTGGTAATGAAGGCAAGGTGCTTGTGGGTGTTGTTCCAGAAAAAGCTGAAGAAATTTTGTCCATTCTTAAAGAAACCAAATACGGAAAGAACGCCCAGATAATCGGCGAGGCAACCTGTGACTTTTCTGAAGTTGTTCTGGAAACTGTAGTAGGTGGAAAACGAATCCTAGCCCCTCCCGTTGGCGATCCTATACCAAGAATCTGCTAAAGTGAATCTGAGGTATGGTTTTATAAACAATAATATCCCTGAGTTGGGGAGCACGCTCTGGTATTGCATTGAAGCAACAGAGCATACTGGTCGAAACGGCTGAAGACTGGTATGCGACAAAGACTTTGCTTCTAAAGGGCTGAATAATACCAAAAGTGTAATGCGCATAGGCATCGAGTGCGTCCATCAAAAAGACGAAAGACAAACGCACGACAAACACGATGTCCATGACGGGTCTAACATGCACCGAGGGCTTAGACTCAACTCGGGGATTTTTGCTTCTCCACAAATTCGCGGTTCTAGTTTACTTGTTTTTCGTAAAAAAATTGAAGATAACAAAACACCACGAAGTCAAAGACGCAAAACTAATGGAATACAATACAGATGTGAAGATTTCTTTCCTATTTAACCAGTAAAGTTACTGTTCGGTATTAGTTTTCTAGCCGACACATTTTATTCTTTTTTCTTTGTCGACTTCGTCTTTTATTTCATCCCATGTGAACATGTCAAAACAAATCAAGGTTTCAGTTTTTCGTATATACGGCGAGTTTCGCAGTTCGATAATTCTGCGGTCTATGTCTTTCATGTCTCCATGAAGCATGCAAATGAAATCATAGGTGCCATGAACAAAGTCGGTGCGTTCTATTTTAGAATCTAAGATAACTCCCTTTGCTAGAATTTCTTCACAAAATTCCTTTTCTTTTCCAGCAATAAGTTCAACTAGAACATATGCACGAATGGTTGGAGCTGTCATACATATTACTATGATACTTCAAGCTTAAATTATTAGTGACAAATTTAAATGATGGATCCATTAATTAAATTATGAAGTTCCAACCTGAGCTATGTCCATGCCAGAAAAATTCATGCAGTTCTCCAAGGCTTCTAAAACCAAAATTGTTTTTGATTGACTTGCACAATTCATTAAAGTCCAGATAGCTTTCAGCGTTTTTTACGTTTAGATCAATAATTTCCCAGTCAACGATGTGTGCGAGGAAATCTTCAATTCCGTTTACTACGTTTTGGTGATAGATTGTGTATTCATCGGTTTTTACTGCCGCAAGAAGCTGCGAAGTAATGCATGGGTCAAAACCTTCTAAATCCATTACTGTTTGAATTCTTTGTTTGATATGTCCGACTCCCAAAAACAGGTCAAAAAGTTTCAATTTCATTTCGTTGAAGTCGTTTCCTACAACTATGGTTTCTGCTAATTGTTTGCTCAAAGTATTGGGCAAAAACATTTTGCTAAGTAGCATTTTCTTGAATTCAGTTGGTGTTAAACTAACAAGTTCTGTTGTTAGTTTAGGTTTAAGTTTTGCAGAACGCAGATCGTGCCATATTACGTCAGGGTAATGGTATTCTGCCATTCTGAACCGTTCAAGAACCTCGTTAACATTCAATTTTTTCACTTCCAAAAACGGCGAACACCTATTTTGTGTTTTCAGCGGGATATAAGCCTTCGTTCACTTCAAGTTCACTTTATGTTTTGCCCAAATACGACACGTGCCTTCATTTGAAACCATACATGCTCCCTTCGGATGCTCTGGAGTGCACTCTGTCATGTAACTCGGACACTCAGAAGGCCTTATACTGCCCACCATAACCAAATGACACAAACACCCCTTCAAAATGTCCTTGGAATCTTGAATATGCAAATCATATTTTTTGCGGGCATCAAATTTTTCAAGACCTTTTTTGAGAACCAGTCCAGATTTGGATATCTTTCCTATTCCTCGCCACTGACCATCTACAACGTCGAAAACTTGTTCAACTAGTTTTTGAGCCTTAACATTTCCTTCCCATGAAACAACCCTGTTGTATTCGTTCTCTAGTTTTGCTTCACCATCTTTCAGTTGCTTCAAAAGCATGTCAACTGCAAACAAAATATCCAAGGGCTCAAAACCCGCAGCAACAGTAGGCATGCCATATTTTTTGGGAAAAACTTCATAAGGTTTCATTCCCGCGATGGTGCAAACATGACCCGCAGCAATAAAACCATCAATTTGCAAATCTTCTATTCCCAAAAGCAATTCCATGGCTGGCGGAATAACCCTGTGAGAAACAAGAAAACTAAAGTTTTCAGGAGGATCATTGAACACTTCAACAGCAGTAGCAGGAGTTGTGGTTTCAAACCCAACGGCCAAAAACACGAAATCCTTTTCTGGATTCTTTTTTGCCATCTGAATTGCATCATGTAACCCGTAAACTATTCGTACGTCTGCTCCTGCGGCTTTGGCTTTTTGTAGGGATGTACTTGAGCCTGGCACTCGGATAAGGTCGCCAAAACTTGTGATTGTTACGCCTTTTTCTGCGAGGGCTATTGCTTCGTCGATGTCTGCTGCTGGAAGAATACAAACTGGGCATCCTGGACCCGCAATAACTTCCACGGTTTTTGGAAGAAGGGACCTTAAGCCAAAATGGGTGATGGTCCATTCGTGGGTTCCGCACACATGACAAAACTTTACTGGATAATCAGGTGCAATTTTTTTGATGTGTTCTGCTGCTTTTTTTGCCAGATGGGGGTCTCGAAAGTTTTCAGGATTATTGTTTAGTGTCATTGTCCTTTTCCTGCGGTTTAAGAATTCTTATGCTCTTTATTGTGCATTCTTTTCCTTCAACTATTTTTGCTTCTTTTCCACATTTTGGACACTTGAGGGTTGGAACTGGAATGTGATATGCTGGGTCGTCTTCGACAGGGACCGGTCCTTTGAATCCACAGCTGTCGCATTGTATGACTCCGTTTTGTTCTTCGATTATTAGTTTGGAGTCTTTCATTATGGTGTCCTTTACTAAAACACCGTAGGAAAAACGTATCTGGTCTACGCCCAGAAACGTCATTTTTCCAATAGTTAGATGAACTTCGGCAACCTTTTTTGCATTATTTCGTTTTGCTTCTTCCAAGACGTTTTCCACGATTTGAGTCGCCATGGAAAATTCATGCACCCTAAAAAACCTCAATTACAATTCTAGTGCCTTGATTAATTCTTCAACGCCTTCCCCGGTAAGAGCGTTGGTAACCGCGACTTTAATGGTTGGTTTTACTTCTTTAGCCTGATTCTGCAGTTGTTTTATGTCAATTTTCATAGTTTGGGCTAAATCTTTCTTGTTTATGACCATAACATCAGCGTTTATGAACGTAAACGGATGCTTCAAAATCATGTAAGGACCTTCAGTGACGCTAATAACAACGACCCGTTTGTCTGTGCCCAAGGGAAACTCTGCAGGGCAGATAAGATTGCCAACGTTTTCGATAATTAGCAAATCAATGGATTCTACATTGATTTTTTCTACCGCTTTTAAAACCACATGAGCATCCAAGTGACATTCTCGTCCCGTGTTTATGGTAACCACCTGAACCCCGTGCTTTCCGATACGGTCGGCGTCTATGGTTGTGGTCAAATCGCCTTTGAAAACCGCGATTCGATATTTTTGTTTGAGTTTTTGAACAAGCTGCTCGATTATCCTTGTTGACTTGCAAAATGTTCATTCCGGGCTTAATTTCTAGGCTGACTTCGTTGCCGTTTATGACTTGTTTGTCTTTTGTCAAAATGCTCACGTCTTTAACTTTGTTCCAAAACTTGACGCCAAGTTTCTAGACTTTCTTGGGCGGCTTTTTGGTCTAGTTTTTCGATGGCATATCCTGCATGAACTAAAACGTATTCTCCTACTTTGGCGTCAACTAGCATAACATTTACTTCTCGGGCGACTCCTTGCCCAAAATCTACCTTGGCAATGTTCCCGTTAACTTCAAGAACCTTTGCCGGAATTGCCAGACACACCTTTCTCACCCTAAACTGTTCAGAAACCAGAAACTAACGTTCTGTAATCCTGAAAAGTCACTGAATACCCCATTTATTTAACCTATTGGTTTTTCTGTAAACCTGCAACTACTGCTTGTCCGAAGGAAGTTCCTCCATCTCCTGCAGGGATTTTAGTGTGGACAAAGAACCTGAACCCAGCGTTTTCTACTGTTTTTCGTATAGTTGATGTTATGTGCTCGTTGTAAGCGACTCCGCCAGAAAAACCAATGTCCTTAACTTTAAGTTCCTCTGCTTGAGCAACAGCTAACTCAGCCAAGCCTCTGCCCAAATATGATTCAACAGAAAACGCCAAATCTGCCACTGAAACCTTGTTTTTGTTGCTGAAAATTTCATGAACCATTACCGTGGTATCCAACACGTTACCCTTGATTCGGGGAACCAACTTTAGGACATCTTTGCCTTTTGTTGCCACGGATTCTAATTTCATTGCTGGTTCGCCTTCATAACTGCGCTCATAACAGATTTCCAGCAACGCTGAAACAGCATCTAACACTCGTCCACAACTGGTGGTTGTTGGGGTCGAACCTTTTTCTAACTGTTTGATTATCAGTTTTGCTTCAGTTTTTCCATGGGGCAAATGTTTGCTATTGGAAATTAGCCAATCTGTAATGTCCATTTTTTTGTGCAATATTCCTGCGGCAATCCTCAGTGGATAATATGTTGCGAGGTCGCCTCCAACTATTGGTTGGGGTTCAAGGTGAGCCAACCGTTGGGAGCTTTCCTTGTTGCAATACAGAACTTCTCCTCCCCATGCTGAACCGTCAGAACCATATCCATAGCCATCACACGTTATTGCAACAATTTCTGAGATTCCCCATTCTGCCATTAACGCTGCGGCATGGGTGTGATGATGCTGAACCTGAACAACCGGACAATCCAGATTGGCTGCTAAATCGTAAGCCAGCTTAGTTGTGGTAAATCGGGGATGAAGGTCACATGCTATTGTTTCTATTTTGCAGTTGGTCAAGTTGGTCATGTGAGTTATCGAATCTTTAAGAAAACGCAGGTTTTCTAGGTTTTCTACATCGCCGATGTGTTGAGAAATAAATGCCCTGTTCTGAGAAAGTATGCACGAGGTGACGTTTAATTCCCCTCCAACTGCCAAAACACAGCGGTTAGAAACAAAATTGATCTGAACCGGTTCAGGAGCGTATCCTCGGGAACGACGAATCAGTGACGGGTCTTTATCGTGAAAACGAACCACAGAATCGTCGCATCTTTGGGCTACTGCTCTGTTGTGCATCAAAAAATAGTCAACTGTTTTGCCTAGTTTCTGTATGGCTTGGTTGTTGTCTGTGACTATGGGTTCGCTGGGCGGGTTGGCGCTGGTCATTACAAAGGCGGGTTCTTTAACTTGGTCAAAAAGCATTGCATGCAACCCCGTGTATGGTAGCATAACGCCCACTGTGTGCAGTTGGGGGGAAACCAGCTCTGAAAGGTAATAGTTTGGGCTTTTTTTGAGCAAAATAATGGGTTTACGATAAGACATCAGCAGTTCTGTCTCCGATTGGTTTAATTCAGCAAAAGACTTGACTGTTTCCAAATTTGGAACCATAACCGCGAAAGGTTTGTTTTTTCGGTGTTTGTCTTTTCGTAACTTTGTTACTGGCTCTGGCTTTGTAGTAGCAGTTGCAACATGAAAACCTCCATTGCCCTTGATTGCAGCAACACTGCCTTCTTCCAAAAGCTTTCCAATTTCCCTGATTGGGTCTTTAGACTCGACTGGTTCTCCCATATTTGTTACCAGATACGCTTTTGGTCCACACTCTGGGCAGGCAACTGTTTGGGCATGAAATCTGCGATTTGACGGGTCAGTGTATTCTTTGGCGCAGGCTTCACACATGGGAAACTGGTTCATGGTTGTGTTGGGTCGATCGTAGGGCAGACTGGTGATTGTGGTGTATCTTGGTCCGCAGTCTGTGCAGGTTGTAAAAAAATAGTTGAAACGCCTGTTTTCTGAGTCACGTATTTCCTGCAAGCATTCATCACAAATTGAAACGTCGGGCGGAATAACAGAACCAGAAAGTTCAGTTGCCCCTGAGCTTTTGGTTATCTTGAAGTCTGCAAATCCTTCTTCTCGTGTTTTGTAGTTTACTTGGGTGTTATAGATTTGCGCTAAAACAGGTTTTTTTGTTTCCAAATCTTTCAGAAACTGATTGATGTCTGATTGTTTTCCTTCCACAACAATTTTGACGCCAGCATCGCCCCTGTTTCGCACGAAGCCTGTTAGCCTGTTGTTTACTGCTTTTCGGTATATGAATGGGCGAAAACCAACGCCCTGAACTATGCCGCTGACCAGTATCTCGGCACGCAAAGGCTAGCAAAACTCCCTGTGAACTAGAAAAACAGTTTCTTTTGGGCAACTAATAAAGGGAATCATTTTACCGTAAACTTTTTATCGTTATGTTTGGTTGTGCACATCGGTTTCCATGGAAAACAAACAAGCCCTTCAGGCAAACATTAAAAAAACAACAACAGTAGATTTGGCCATCATATCCCTTTTGGCAAGTTTGGGTCTGGCAACAAAAAGCATTCTCAGACCACTGGTTGGCGTGATAACCGGTTCGTTATATCTTCCAACTGGAGCCGTGGCTGGAGGACTGTACATGATGTGGCCTGTAATCGCGTATGGGCTTTTGCGAAAACGTGGAGCCGCAACAACGATCTCGCTGGTTCAAGCGATAATCAGCCTAGTATCTCCCTTTGGAAATTTTGGCATTTTATCCTTTGTCATCTACCTTGCTCCGGGACTGGCAATCGACGCTTTCCTGTTTTTAACTCGACACAAAGCATGCTGCATGGCCTGCTGTTTTGGAGCTTCTGCCCTTGCAAATGTAGTAGGAACAGCATTAGTTGGCGTTTTAGTTCTTGCCTTACCAACGGTTCCCTTGGTATTCTCGTTAATTTTGGCTGCAATAAGCGGAGGTTTGGGTGGATTTATCGCAAACACGGTACTGGTTGAATGCAAAAAAATAGGATTATGAGGAAAAAATCATGAACAACAAAATAATCATAGCTGTAATTGTTATCGCAATAATCGGAGTGTCTGCAGGAGCTTACCTGCTATTGCCTTCTGCTGCTGGAAACAATTTACTTCCTTCAGGAGACGCCCCCGACTGGGAAATCACCGTTTCAGGAGAAGGCGCAACCACTACGGTTGTGTCTGTTAATGAAATGACTGAAATGCCCCTAACGAATGTGACTCACACCATCAAAGGGGAAACTGCAACCTATGTTGGAGTTTTGCTTACCGAATTTTGTGAACAAAGCGGAGTTAGCTGGTATGCAGGACCAGTAGAAGTAACTGCTTCTGATGATTACGCAAAAACAGTAAACCTGTACCAAGCATGGAATAGCACCCAATATCCAGAAGAAAAAATGATTCTGGCCTTTGTTAAGGATGGCGAATACATGACCGAAGAAACTGGTGGTCCAGTTCAGTTGATTGCTCCCTCCCTTGCTAGCCCGTATCAAATCAAAAAGATTGCCAGTCTCAATGTAGGACTTTGGACAATTCAAGTAACTGGTGACGTTTCAAACCCAATCAATATAACTGGACTAGACATAACCGGTTTTGAAACAAAAACCGTGCAATTGGCTTTTGCTCCGGGTGGTGAACCCCAACGAACCTCAAATTGGACTGGAGCCGATTTGTGGAATATTCTTGAAATGGCTGGGATTTCTAAATCTGCGACCACAATAAAAATTACTGCCATCGACGGATATGCAAAAGAATACAACATGACACAAGCCCAAGTTGACGGAATGCTTATCGGTTACATGGAAAACGGCGATTACTTAACTGTTAAGGACGGTCGACCTTTCCGTTTGTTCATGGAAGACCCCGATCTAAAATGGGGCCAATACTGGGTGCGATGGGTTGCCCAAATAGAAGTCTACTAAACGAGTGAAAAACAATGAACAAAGGAACTAAAACTGCTGCAATACTTTTTGTTTTACTGGTTGCGGTTGCAGTTCCCTTGTACTTTTTTTCACGGCCAACGGATGTACAAGAAGGCACATTGCAGATTCGAGGGAAAGTAAACAATCCATTAAACTTGACCCTAAGTGAGATTGAAGCTTTGCCCTCTTCTAGCATACAGGCGACGTTGGATTCTGCTACGCATGTTGAAGATGAAGGAAATTTCACTTACACTGGGGTTACTGTTGCAAGCCTTTTAGGATTGGCTAAAGTTTCTGAGGATGCCTCTGAAGTGTTTATTCAATCCATAGACAGCTATGCTACCACTTTGAAATTCGAAGATGAAATACAATCGAATCAAAGGATTATGTTAGTTTATCAAAAAGATGGAGAGCCATTAATTCCTCTTTCTGAAGGTGGAACTGGTCCGCTTTGCCTTATAATTGGTACAGATGAGTATGCAACTCGCTGGGTAAAAGCTGTAGTGTTGCTTGAAGTCAGCTAGGTTTGAGCCATGAAATCAATTTAAATCAAAAAACAGCGAACTTAAATGCACACAGGAAAACTAAAAAAATAGATTATGCATTAATGGCGTTTCCTTTAAGCTTGTTCATTTTTGTGTGAACTAGTTTTTTGGCAGCATGGTTTAGTTTTGAAGGTAATCTATTTTTGTTCCTTCTTTTCTATTTTTAGCACTAAACTGCGAACATCGTCCACCCCATTAAGGGACTCCGCCATGCTAATGACGATATTTGTAATCATTTCTCGTGGGAAATCTTTGATGGGCACTCTTTTGCCGTTAACTTCCAAAACCACGGATTTTCCCGTTAACAATGGACAGTTTTTGGTTTTCGGGTCCTCTGCAACCATGGCTTTTGCAAGCTCATAGCATGACTCAAACCCGCACTCTCCGCAGTGAATCAAATCTGGAAGCATGTTGAAAGCTTTTTGTTCAACCCTGTCTGCTAGTTTTTGTGCTTCTGATATGCTTTTGATGATGGGAACTTTCATGCTGGTTGCTTTTTGTGTTTCCTCTTCTGAGTCTGCGATAAGGCCCGAAACTGCTATTGCGAGTCCGTCTGAATACTCTTTGACTTCTTGGACTGTTTTTGCTGCGATTATTTTTGGGAATACTTTTTCGTTACTAAAGCCCTCCAAAAGTACGTAATCCGTTCCATGAAGAAAGCTTGCTATGTCGTTTAGTTTTTGTTTCTTTTTCACAAAAACTACTGTTTCGTTTTGGGGAACCGCTACAATGATTTCTGCACCTGCTTGGCTGTGTTTCCAGGTGTCGTGGGCTGGGGCTGGCGAATCTAGTGTTTGTATTCGGGGCATGTGTTTGATGGTTCCGACTTTGTAGCCTCGATTTTTTAGTTCAGTGATTAAATGCTGAATGATGGTTGTTTTTCCTGAATGTTTTCCTCCGACAACGGCTACAAATTTTGTCATCTAAATTCCCTTCAATGAAAACTAACATTTTATGTTGTATATGTTTTTATGAGAAAATATTTTATCTTTATCGTTATTACTACCTAAACATAACGGGAAAAAACATGGTTTATGTAGTCGCAGTTGTTGGTTCACACGGTTCAGGAAAAACCACAACCATTGAATACTTAATTTCAAGTCTTACCACCCAGGGTTGCGCTGTAGGGTCAATTAAACACATCCACCATAAAGACTTCAACATCGACACTCCTGGAACTAACACATGGCGGCACATGCAGGCGGGCTCAAAGGTTACTGTTGCTGTTGCACCCAAAGAAATTGTGATTATAAAAAAGACTGAGTGTGAACTTCGTCGTTTAGACAAAATTCTTGGTTTATTGACAAACGAGAACTTGGATTACATTTTTGTGGAAGGTTTTCATCGCTTAATTTCTGAACGCAAAGACATACCGAAAATCATCACTGCAAAAAACCTAGAAGATCTTAACGAAACTTTGGAGCGTACTTCTTCTCATGTTTTTGCTGTTTCTGGTTTGATTGCTCAAAAATCTAGTAAGGTAGATGGAGTGAGTTTGCCGGTTATTCAGTTGCCTGATGATGGTGACAAGCTTCTTCGTATGCTCAAGGATTTTTTCAGTAAACAATCCAATAATCAGTAACGTTGTTTTTGTTTTTTGAAACTTATAGTTTATTAAAGAGAAAACTTTTAGTTGGATGTCAAGAAGTGAAGTATTCTCAATACTTCAGGATTAAATTAGCTTCTGAGTGTAGAGCAAGATGACGAATGAACCAACTCGAACCGCTGGAATAGAAATCGCAGATGACTTTTGTAGCCGCTGCGGAGTCTGTGTTGCTGTTTGTCCTTTTGAGGCAATTTCAAAAGATGAAGAACAGAACAAAATTATTTTGGATATAGAAAAATGTCGGGTTTGTGGTCTGTGTGTAAGCGCTTGCCCGTTGTCAGCAATTGACCTTGTATACTATGATGTTGATTCACTGACCAAAAAAGCCCAAGATGAACTAAACAAGAAAGGAGCAAAAACTCTTGTTTTGTCTTGTAGAGGCAGCAACCCCGTAACCATTGACATAGAAGAGAACTTTAAAGACGAAAACATCGACAATTACGCTTCTCTTCGACTGCCTTGTGTTGGACGTGTACCTCCAGAATTTTACATGAACAACCTAGCTGCCGGAACAGAAAAAATTCTCGTTCTGCAATGTGAAGAAGACTTTTGCCGATTCAAGAAAGGCAGCAAAGTTGGACTTAACAGGTTTGAGTTGTTGAAAGAAACTGTTGATGTTCTTGGATACAACCCAGACAACCTAATTGTAAAAACTAACTCACTGAAAGCAGTATATGACACCGAAAAATGTGTGGGCTGTGGCAAATGTGTTTTCATCTGTCCATATGACGCAATCGTGTGGAAGGACGTTAGCACCCCCGAAATCCAAGAAGACAAATGTATGGGCTGTGGAGCTTGTGCCCTTGTATGTCCTCACCAAGCAATCGAGCTAAGAGGCTACGAGTTTGAGCCAGTTTCTGAAATCATCAAAAACTGTAGCAACAAAGCAAAAAGCGCCAAAGCTAACGGTAAACCTGCAATTTTGTTGTTTGTTTGCCAGTGGTCGGAGTTCTCTGCCTTGGATGAAGTTCAGAAAGGATGCCTAACCGACAACATCACCATAATCGAGCTTCCATGTGCCAAGGGCTTTGATCCTGTGCTAGTTTTGGAGGCTTTGAGTGCAGGATTTGACGGCGTTATGGCGGTTATTTGTCCAGAAGAGCTCTGTAAACTTGAAGAAGGAACCTACCTCGGAGAGCGTAACTTCTCTGCCTTGAAGGTAGTTCTAAAGGATTACAACTTGGAAGACCGTTTCGATTCTATCCGAGTTAGTCCAAAATATCCTGGAGAATTCAAGGAGAAACTTGAAGAATTTACCAAAAAGATTTCTTCCATTCCTGACTCGGAGGAAAATTCTGCATAACGTGGAGTGAGAATGAAATGTATAAAATAGTAACTAAAGAAGAAATTGCACCTAACATCCACCTAATTGAAGTAGCTGCCCCTGATATGGCACCAAAGTCTCACCCAGGACAGTTTGTTATCATTCGTATTGATGATAAAGGTGAACGTGTTCCCCTTACCATTGCAGGTGTTGACTTGCAAAAAGGAACAGTTTCCACTGCTTTTCATTCAGTAGGAAAAACAACCAAAAAATTAGCAAAATACAAAGCAGGTGACTCTATCATGGACTTTTCAGGTCCTTTGGGTAACCCTGCTGAAGTTGAAAACTTTGGTAAAGTTTTGCTTGTTGGTGGCGGAGTCTGGTGTGCTCCTTTGTATTATACTGCCACTGCTCTAAAAAAGAACAATAACGAACTAGTTGTTGTTTGTGCCGGACGAACCGAAAACGACATGGTCTACGAGGATCAACTCAAAGCAGTTGCCGACGAATTCCATGTGGCAACCGATGATGGCTCCAAAGGCAAACAAGGTTTGGATTTTATTGCTGACATTTTGAAAGCTCAAAAGTTTGACCACGCCATTGTTATGGGTCCGGTTTCTACCCTCCAAAAAGTAGTAGAAATGACTAAACCCTACAACCTAACAACGATGGTTACTTTGGCTTCTTTGATGGTTGACGGAACTGGCATGTGTGGTGCCTGCCGTGTAACTGTTGGCGGCGAAATGAAGTTCGCTTGTATGGACGGTCCTGAATTTAATGGTCTGGACGTTGACTTTGACGAGTTAATCTCAAGGCAGCGTGTTTATTTGCCTGAGGAAAGGATGGCGTCTATGATTTATGATAAAATGGGAGGAAGTGTAAAACGTGGATAGGGAAGAACGAAAACAAGAAACTCCGATGGCCAAACAAGATGTTTTGGATCGGATTCACAATTTCTATGAAGTAGCCCTAGGCTACAATGAAGAGCAAGCTAAACGGGAAGCAACTCGTTGTTTGCAGTGTCCTAATCCTCGTTGTGTTCAAGGCTGCCCCGTAGGCATTGACATTCCTGCCTTTATTAAAGAAATCAAAGAAGGTAACTACAGGGCTTCTGCTGCTAAACTTAAAGAGAAAAACAGTTTGCCCGCAGTTTGTGGACGTGTTTGTCCACAAGAAAACCAATGCCAAGAACAATGTGTCCTCGGCAAAATGGGTGACCCAATCTCTATCGGTCGTTTAGAACGCTTTGCCTCTGACTGGGAACGAAACGCAGGTGTAGAAATTCCTGAAAAACACGTTGAAGGTGCTGCTGGCAAAGTAGCTATTGTTGGTTCAGGTCCTGCTGGTTTGACTGTTGCAGCTGATCTTATCAAGCAAGGTCATGAGGTTAACATGTTTGAGTCTTTGCATTATGCTGGTGGAGTTTTGATGTATGGTATTCCTCAGTTCCGTTTGCCTAAAGAAATTGTGCAAGCAGAAGTTGATTACATCAAAAAACTAGGGGTAGACGTAAAAACCAACTATACCATCGGACGAATCTTTACTATTGACGAACTATTTGCAGACGGCTATGACGCAGTTTTTGTTGGCAGTGGTGCGGGTCTTCCAAGATTTATGGGAATTGAAGGTGAGAACTTGGGTGGAGTTTACTCTGCTAACGAGTATTTGATTCGAATTAACCTGATGAAAGGTTACCTGTTCCCAGAATATGATACCCCGATTCGTATCGGCAAAAACATTGCAGTTATCGGCGGAGGAAACGTCGCCATGGACGCTGCCCGATGCAGTTTAAGGCTTGGCGCAGAAAAAGTATACATCGTTTACCGTCGTGCTCGTGAGCAGCTTCCTGCCCGTGCCGAAGAAGCTGAAAACGCAGAAGAAGAAGGCATCATCTTCAACTTGCTAACTAATCCAGTTAAATTCACTGGAGACGAAAGCGGCTGGGTAAACGGGATGGAATGCATAAAAATGGAGCTAGGCGAACCCGACGCCTCCGGCAGACGACGCCCTGTTCCAATTGAAGGTTCTAATTTCATGATGGACGTGGACACAGTAGTTATTGCCATTGGTCAAACACCGAACCCCTTGATTCAGCGAACCACTGACGGTCTAGAAAGCACCAAATGGGGAACCATTGTAGCAGACGAAGAAACTGGCGCAACCAGCAAAGAAGGCGTCTACGCAGGCGGAGACGTAGTCAGCGGCGCAGCAACAGTAATCAGCGCCATGGGAGCAGGCAGAAAAGCCGCAAAAAGCATACACGAATACATCCAGAAAAAGAAAACTGGACAATAATCCAAAGAATTTCAAGGTAACCATGAGTTACCTTTTTCTTCATTTTTTGAAAATTTTAGTTTGTTTATTTTGATTTAGTAATTTCAAATCACGCTAAGTAAGGTAAGTCCGCCTAGAACAACTGTTACCATTGCGATTGCATTTCTAAGCGTTTTGCTCTCAAACTTGTGAACCACAAATGCGGCTAGGGGCGTAGAAATAACAACACCCAAAGATAAAGGTAAAACTAAACTCCATGAAATCTGGCTTCCTGCTAATATGAATGTTAGAAAACCGCTTATGCTAACAAAAAGTTCTGAAAAAGTTTGTATCGAGACTGCAGCCTTTTCGTTAACATCCATTATTATCATTCCCGTGGTTACTATAGGTCCAAAACCGCTTCCGCTAATGCCTTTGTTGAAGGATCCAAACAAACTTAAGAAAACCAATTTTAACCACGAAAAGCTTGCTTTCATTTTTTTATTAAGCAAAAGAAACAGACCCAACCCCACTATTAAGAGACCAATATACAAGCTCAAATACAAATTGGATATGCCAATTGATATCGAGGCACCAATAAAACTTCCTGCAATACCAAGGATTCCAATCAACATTGACATGTTAAAGTGCTTGCTGCATAAACTGAAATCTACGTTCTTGAACTTGTGATTAAAGATTGAGCTAAATATATTGCCCATAAGTGAGCTAAACAAGAGAGCCGGAACAATCTCATGTGGAGGAAAACCCAGTAACAACAGAATTGGAGTCAGTGTAAGACCAAAGCCCATGCCAAAGACTATGTCAATCATTGCAGTTAAAAAAGCAGGAACAATCAACAAAAGATAAGTTAATTCAACACTCATACAGAGCTTGCTCCGACCAATGAAAATAATCCAAATTATTATTTAACTTTTTAAAAAATGCTTTTTTCATCATTACCCGTTTTTATGAGTCCAAAAGCCCTCTCAAATAAGCACCAATAAACATGGCAGCAATTCCAATTAGTATTGGGTAATTACCTGTTCCAAGACTTGCCATAGCTGAACCGGGACATTGACCAGAAATCCCCCAGCCAACTCCAAAAATTATTGCCCCAACAATTGTTGACCAAGATAAAATTCTGGTTCTAGGTTTGTATTGTTTTCCAAAAGCAGGTTTTTTTAGAAATTTTGCAAGAACGTTTATGGCAACAGCGGTAACTAAAGCAGCTCCTCCCAACACGAAGATTAATCCAAGATCTTTTAGTTGTAGAAAACTAAGAACAATTTCTTGTTTTGTCATTCCGCTGTAGGCTAAACCAAACCCAAACAAAATTCCGCCAAAAAGAACAATCAGGTTTGTTTTATTCATGGTGAAACCCCCAACAATTGAACGATGTTTGCGGTGATTATTGCAACTCCCATAAACACAATAACTGCGATAATGGAAGTTTTAGACAGGGATGCTATACCGCTTATTCCATGCCCGGAGGTGCATCCACTGGATAGTCGGGTTCCAAATCCTACTAAAAGTCCACCTAATGCAATTCTCCAAAGTTGGACGGTTGTGGTCCAAAAACCAGTTGGCGACAAAGTTAATGTGTAAAGCAAAGCTCCAACTATCATGCCAATAGCTAAGCTCACTCTCCAGCCTCTTTGTTTGATGTTTTTTTCATTTTTGAAATGTTTTCTTTTAGAAAACCAAGAAAGGGTTGTTGTGAAAAAACTACTCTGGGTGGCATGTAAACCAGTTAGGAGATATATTAAACCAACTCCAACACCGATAATTATTCCACCCACTAGATAGGGTTCTATTCCAAGGGGGAACATGACTATTGTTTAGACTTGATTTTAATATAAGGTTTTGGAAGTCATTAACTTATTTAGTTAAGGGGAAACCTGCTTTTTTCCATGCTTCCATTCCACCTAAACAATTATAGACATTTTTGAATCCTGCCTTTAGCAAAATACTGGTTCCAAAACTGGACCTTTTTCCGGTTTTGCAAATGACGACTATTGGTTTGTTAGGATCAAGTTGGTCTGTTTGTTTTGGAAGATGCCCTAAATAGATTCTCATTGCCTCTTTTAGGTGTCCTTCGTTCCACTCGTTTTCTCTGCGAACGTCTAAAACTGTTAGTTCTTGTTTTTCATCAAGCATGTTTTTTAGTTCATGAACAGTTATCAAGGCGGTTTTTTCCAAAGGCATTGCAATTTTATACCAAGCTTCAACTCCTCCTAGCAGATATCCTGCAAAATTGTCCAATCCTAACCGCAAAAGGTTGCGAACGGCAAAATCAAGGGCTTGGGGGTCTTCAATAACTAACAGGATTGGTTTGTTGTAATCTGCAATCCAGCCCACATTTGACAATCTAGAAGGCGGTAAACTGTATGAGTCTTTTATGTGAGCGCCTCCAAAAGCAACGGGAGTTCGAGTGTCAATGATGTAGCTTTGGTTAATTGTTTTCTTAAATTCAGAGGGTGAAAGACCAGAAGGGTTTGGAACACCTCCTAAGATGGGTGGGCCATTAAGGTTGAATTTTTCCATTTGTTTGAAGTAAGGCGGGGTTTGATGGTTTTCTTGGCTTTTTTGTTTTATAAAATCTTGTTTGGAGAGTTGAAGCATAGGATTGGTTTTTCTTTCAATTCCAATTGTGCTTATTTCTCTTTTTTTGATTTGCCCGCCACAAACTGAACCATAACCATGTGCAGGACACACAATAACGTCATCCCCTAACGAGTAGAACTTTTTTGTAATGCTATTGTACATTTTTTCTGCCATAACTGGGGTCATTTCTTTTCCCAGAAAGTCTGTTCGTCCCACGTCTCCAACAAAAAGTGTGTCACCAGTAAAGACCATTATTGGCTGGTTTGAACTCTCAAGGTCACTTAACACATAACTGGTACTTTCTGGAGAGTGCCCTGGAGTATGTAAAGCAGTTATTTTAAGCAATCCAAAAGGTATTTCATGGTTGTTTTGTATGGTGTTTCCAAATTTCCAATCTAATCCCGGACCATGAAATATTGTTGCGTTGGTTAGTTTTTTTAATTCTAACGAACCCGTTACATAGTCTTCATTTCTGTGGGTTTCAAAAATGTATTTTATTTTAGTTTTCCATTTATTGGCTATATCCACATAGATTTGACAATCTCGTCTTGGGTCAATTACTACTGCTTCGTTTTTGCTTCCAATAATGTATGATAGGTGTGCGACAATTTCTGATTTTACAGTTTGAATAAGCATCTCACAAAACCCCATTTGTTAACAATTTATGGGGCAATTAAGTTATTATGTTTTTTAGTGTAATACTACTCAGTTTTGGATTCCAATTTAGCTCTCAAGTGAACCGCAGTCAAATTTCCATGTTGACCGAGTTTGTTTTCGTACTCTTTATTAGCGTCTTTTTTTCTTTGTTTTACACTCCGACGTGCTGGTGGTTATTTGTCCTCCATAACGGGGGTTTGTTGTTGTCTGATGGGAAAGTTGTTTCGGAAACTAAATCTAATGCAGTTACGATGAATGATTTTGATTGCTCGTTTAAAACTGAGCTAAGCAAAGTTGCAGGCGTAGAAAACTTAAAGTTTTGTTACCAATGCGGGACATGCACCGCAGATTGTCCAATTGCAAGAGTGTGTAAAGATTTTCGTCCCCGAACTATAATGCACATGGCACAGTTAGGCATGAAAGAGCGAATCTTTGAAGACGAAAAAATCTGGTTATGTGCTGCGTGTTTTACATGTGTTGACCATTGCCCCCAAGGAGTAGACATTGCAGGAGTATTGCGTGCATTACGTAACCTAGCAGTAAAAGAAGGAAAAATTCCCAAAACTTTTGTGGAAATCAAAAATAACATTCTAAAAAGTGGCTTAGCTTATAATATCCCCGACATACGCAAAAGAAAGCGCGTAGAAAAAGGACTCCCAGAACTGCCTGAAGCCAATTCCCAAGAAATTTCTAAACTTCTTAACTTTGTTGCTGAGTCTAAAAAACCAAAAACGGAGAGCAACTAGCTTGGCTGACCTAAAGTACCTGTTCTTTTTAGGATGTGTCATACCTTATCGGGTAGCTAGTTTTGAAATTTCATCCCGAAAAGTCCTAGAAAAATTAGGCGTAGACCTCGTAGAAATGCCCGAAGCCAACTGTTGTGGATTGCCCTTAGACTCTGTAGATCATGACTCGATGCTGATTTTAGCCGCAAGAAACCTTTGTTTTGCCGAACAAAAAGGCTTAGACGTGATGACCTTATGTCCGGGCTGCGCAGGAACTTTACGCAAAGTCAACAAACTGGTGCAAGAAGACAAAGCCGTCAAAGAAAAAATCAACGGGTACCTCAAAGAAGTAGGACTAAAACTCGAAGGTGGAAAAATACGCGTCAGACACCTAATCCAAGTGTTGTCCGAAGACATCGGCTACGACAAAATCAAACAAGCAGTAACTAACCCGTTAAATGACCTAAAAGTAACAGAACACATAGGCTGCCACGTTTTGCGCCCAAAAAAATACATAGGCTTTGACGACCCTGAAAACCCTGTTATCCTAAAACAGTTAATCGAACTAACAGGAGCACAATCCCTTGATTACATGTACAAAACTGACTGCTGCGGAGCCCCAATTGTAGGAGTAAACGACAAATTATCCTTGCAAATCGCAGGCGACAAACTAAAAAACATCAAAAAAGTCAACGCCCAAGCACTAATCACAGTATGTCCCTTCTGCCAAATGATGTTTGACACCAACCAACGACGAATCGAAAAAGTTCTCGAAGAAAAATTCGGAATCCCAGTTCTGCATTACCCCCAACTGCTGGGACTGGCAATGGGACTAGACCCTAAAGACCTCGCAATGGACCAACTACGAGTAAAAGCAACAAATCTACTAAACAAAAACTAATAACAAAAAACAAAAAATGAAAATGCTACGCGTTTGTAGCATCATCTGGTTGTTTTTTTACGTCTACAATTTCTAAATCAAAGGTTATGGTTTGTCCAGCAAGAGGATGATTTAGGTCTAAGGTGATGTTTTCTTCGTCAACTTTTGCTACTGTAGCATATTTGAGTGCACCCAAATCCGTTTTATAACAAACAATATGATCTTCCTTAATGCCTGTTTCAGGCTCCTTGGATTTGTCTCGGTCAATTTCAGTTAACAGTCCATCTTTTCGTAAACCGTACCCCTTTTCCGGCGGAATAACAACAATTTTTTTGGTTCCATTATCAAGACCAACAACTGCTTCATCTAATCCTTTGAGGACTTTTCCTTATTCAACTTTAAATTCAAGTGGTTCTTTATCCCGAGAAGTATCAATTACTTTGTCGTCAATTTTAGCATCATAATGCATCTTTATGACGTTTCCGTTTTCTATAGCCAAAAATACAACTCCAAACTGGGCACCCTCAGCTTTCCATATAAGAGTTACTTCACCCCAATTTTTAGTTTAAACTAAAAAATCGTTTAGTTTCTGAATTCACAATCATATTAGGATACTAATAAGGGGGGTATTTTGAAAAATTTTTTTAAAAATATTGGAACTGTAAATTTATTTGCCTTGCCACTCTTTTACCTTTGGGTTATGCTGTTGTCTGGTTCTGAAGAACAAACAGTTGAAGAATCGTTAAAAAAATGGCTTTCAGGTGCACAAAAAGTAGTTGTAGCAGGCGTTGGAAACCCCTTTCGTAAAGATGACTTCGATTTCAACCCACACGTTGCCCTTGCGAATCTTTTGTGATTACATAACCCAAACAGCCCACGCCAAACTTGCACTTCTCATAATTCAACCAGTAAACGTAGACTTTGGGGAAGGCTTAACTCCAATCCTCAAAAAAACGGCTGAAAACTTTACAGAATTACTCAAAACTTTGCTTCCATAATCACTCTGTTTTTAGGGCATTCTGAAATAGCTTCTTAATGGCAGTTATTCGAGTCTTCTCCGAAACATCATCCTTGGACGTAAACTCTAAAGCACCTTCAGGACACCATTTTACACATTCTGGCTCACCATCACACAGGTCACAGACAAAGACCTGCTTGGTTTCCGGATGCAACTCAAGAGCCCCATAATCACAAGCTTCTATGCACCAGCCGCAACCGTTGCATTTTTCTTCATCTACTTTAATGACGCCCGTTTCTTCATCCTGTTCTAAAGCATCCCTAGGACAAGCAACTACACACGGAGCATCTTCACACAACCGACAAGAAACCGCCAAATTAACAAACGGATTCAAACGAATGGCCCGAATACGGGACTTGGTTGGGTTGTAGGTTTTCTCTTTTTTCATCGAACATGCATACTCACAAATTCGACAACCCGTACACTTGGAAGCATCACAATTAACCAACTTTTTGTCTTTATTTTCGGACAACCTTATCGCCTCCACTATTTTTGTTTCTCCACAAACTTACTGAGCTCACTTAATCCCATCTCCTTAAGCTTGGCAACTGTAGGAACACCTTGATTGCTCCAACCCCGAACCCTATAGTAATCATCTAATCCACTGTCAAGCTCTTTTTGGGTCAAAACAGCACCCTTTGAAGGGCCTTCATCTGAAACCGTTACATTTGTTATCTTCCACGGCAAAGCGTCATCACTTCGAGTTCCTTTGCCTTCCCGAACATTGATGACCCGAACAAGATTTTTTACACGTTCACCTGATTTTATCAAGTCCTGTTTTGTTACTTCAAAACCAGTAGCTAACCTGAAGTATTCTGCCATGTCCTTGAATCCATCAATAACCCGACTAGAATATTTGCATAAAATCAAAGAATCAATAACATTGTACAAATCTTCCGTTTCTGCAACACATTTTCCTTGACCTTTTAAACTGTCAACTTTCCCGTTAATGTCAAACAAACGAGCATAAACCCCAGAACGCACCCCACAAGATGAAACCGCAACACCTAACGCCGCAGTCTCAAGTGACCTAAGGTCATAACCCTGAAGCTCTAAGCCCTTAACATGATTCGCATACTTATTTGCATCTTTACCAATCTTTTCTGCTGCTCTTTTGGTTCCTCCACCAAGAACCTGACCCAACCAACCCTCATGATTACCAAAATTAAGATTCAAACCTTCAGTTTCTTCATCCGTTAAAATCTTGTTTTCATAAAGATCCATAGCAAAAGCAACTGCACCCCCAACAGAAATTACATCTAAACCGTACTGGTTGCACAAGTTGATTGCTTCAATAATTGCATCTAATCGATCAACACCACAAAGAGGCCCAACCGCCCACAAACCTTCAAACTTTAGGTTTGCAGTAGCTCCAGCATATTTTCCGTCAGGAACAGTAGCCAAACAATCAAAACGCAAACCACATGTAGAGGAGCCCACAACCTTTTGCACATAAAACTTCAAAGATTCACCAGTAATGTTTTTTATTTTATCAAAACTAGCTTGCGAAAAGTTGCGGGTAGGCAAAGCCCCCAAACGATTTAACGCAATTAGCTCGTCAGAACTTCCTAGATGTCTGTAGTTCCGAGCTTGGGGTTCTTTCATGCGCTCAAAAACGTTTTCTACAAACTCTGTGAATACCTTGTATTTTGGAACACTCACATCTTTTGTTCCCCGAACAGCAACAGCTTTCACGTTTTTGGAACCTAAAACTGCGCCCATTCCCCCTCGACCAGCAACTTGCTGATCATCATTGATTATACAGGCAAACCGAACAAGCTTTTCTGCAGCTTTCCCAACTGCGCTAACGCGAATATAGCAATCTTCTTGTTCATCTTTGATTGCTTCGGCTGTTTCTTGAGGAGATTTACCCGATAAACGAGAAGCATCAACTAACTCAACAGAGTCATCATCAATCCACAAGTAAACCAATTTTTCAGACTTACCTGTCAGAACTACTGCATCATATCCTGCTTGTTTGAGTTCTGCCCCAAAGAACCCGTGAGTCTTTGCCGCACAAACTGTTTCAGTTAAGGGAGACTTGGAAACAAGTGCATAACCATTGCCACCTAACGGAGAAATAGTGCCCGTAAGTGCACCGGTAACAAAAATAATTGGATTCTCTGCAGCAAAAGCATCTACTCCTTGCTTGGAATTGTCCAACCATAGTTTTGCTCCAAGGCCTACGCCTCCAATGTAATCCTTTAACATTTTTTCGTCTAAGGGTTTAGCTTCAGCTTTTCCAGTTGCCAAATCCACAAAAAGAGCCTGTTTTGCAAAACTCAACCTTAATCCTCCGCCAATAACCTTGAAAAAAGAGGTAACCCAACTAGATAAGTATAATCTTCATTTTTTTAACTCAAACAAATTGGAAATTTAGATTTCCAGTTGAGTTTCCATGGTTGTGAAATTATTGTAACCTGATTTTGTCACTTCAATAATATCTTCTAACCGTAATCCACCAACTTTTGGGTTGTAGATTCCTGGCTCAATAGTTACAACAACATGTTCTTTTAGTGGAGAACCAGAAAGCTCGTTAATTCTAGGGCTCTCATGAATCTGCAACCCCACACCATGACCTAATCCATGAGTCATACCTGATGTTACCTTTTGCCCGTTTCGAGTAGTTTGATAACCGTTCTTCTCTAATACGTCACAACAAACATCGTAAACTTGGGTTCCAACAGCACCCGCATGAACTGCATCCAACGAAGCATTCTTTGCCTCAAAAACAGTGCCAAACATCTTCTTGACCTCAGTTGAAGCTTTTCCTTTCACTATGGTTCTCGTCATGTCTGTCCAGTAACGTTTCTGAATGCTTTGCGGATAAATATCCAAGATTATCGGTTGGTTTGCTTTGAGTTTGTCATCTGGCTCACCATAATAATGAGGATCAGACCCTTTGCGTCCACACGCTACAATTATGTCTTCTTCAGGCAAACAACCATTTTCTAAAAGCTTTTGACCAAAAAACGCTTTCATCCTGCCCACAGTTAACGCTTCACCCTTATACAACAACGTTTTGTTGGCCCCAACATCTGAATTAGCAACCAAATCTATTGCTTCAGACGTAACCTTCTCGTTAATCTGTTGTATCTTTTTGATTACCTCAACTTCTTGAGGATCTTTGGTTTCTCGGGCTTTTTCAACAACCCCTTGCATTGGAGAAATTGTTAACCCTTCTTTTCTTAGAAAATCAGCAACCAATAACGGAAAATTTGAAGGTACACAAATCTGTGAACCTATACCTAACTCCTTTTTTGCAACTTGTGCAATGAACTTAGCCTTCCCTATATGAGGATTTTTTACTGACTTCACAACTTTCTGATAACTATAATCAAAATAAGATTTCACATTTTTTACAGTTGACTGCTTTTGTGCCCGTGAAACTTCCATCTGACTGACTATTATTAGTGGGTCTTTATTGATTTTTTTCAAATAAATGAATGGATCTGGAGCAAAAAATTGTGTAAGATAGTACATGTTAGCGTCTCGTGAGCTATCTGAATACAAAAACAAGGACTCTACATTATTTTCCTCTAGAATGCTATCAAGCTCTGTTTTCATGTTGTGGTCTTCCTTACTCAAATTGTGTATAATTCTGAGTAAATCTTTTTTCTACAAAAGGATGGTGGGCCCGGCCGGATTTGAACCAGCGACCACCAGGTTATGAGCCTGGCGCTCTAACCGAACTGAGCTACGGGCCCTCCGTAACTTTCTTCATTACCCGATTGTCAAGTTAAGATTTAAGCATTTTCTGCGTCTTGCTTTACTGTTAACAAAATGTTGAACTTGGGGTCTTAGAAAAAGGGAAGGGCTTTTATTTGGCGTAAATCTCCTGTAGAGTAGGCGTTAGGGATGGACTACAACGAATTACTTGAACGAGCTCAATCACAGCTTCCTTCAGATATCTGTGAACACAAACGGTTTGAAGTACCTCAACCACGAAGCTTCATCAATGGTATGCGAACAATTCTTGCCAACTTTAAAGACATATGTGATGCACTTAATCGTGACCCTCGTCATGTTCTCAAGTTCTTTTCAAAAGAAATGGCAACTGCAGCAACAATGCAAAGAAACCGAGCAATCTTTCAAGGAAAATTCTATTCAGATACTTTTGAGCGACTTACTAAAAGATACATTAAAGAATTCGTGGTTTGCCCTGTTTGCTCCCGTCCAGACACAAAAATTGTTAAAGACAAACGGTTCTTATTTTTGGTCTGTGAAGCCTGCGGAGCAAGGTCTTCCATATCAACTTTGTAGAGCTCTTAACCTTGGAAGTCTACACAAAACTAAGCAAATGTGGGGAACATGTGCTTCTTGCAGCCTGTGATGAAGAGCTGTTAGGTCAAGTTCTAAAAGACGGTAAAATCGTTTTCAAAATTAAAGAAGAATTCTACAAAGGCTCAAAGGTTCCTTTAGATGATGCAGTTAGTTTGATGGAAGAATCAACAGTAGTGAACCTAGTTGGACCAAACATCGTAAAAAAAGCCATAGAAAAAGGTCTAGTTCACCCTGAGGCAGTTCTCGACATTTGTGGAATACCTCATGCACAAATCCTCAAAGTCTAATTGTGTGTTTCTTTGATTTCTTTTTTAATTAAATTTTGCAGACAAAGCTAATTAGGGGCTTTTTTGTCACTGCTGTGTAGGATGATCTGTCGTGTCTTTTCGAGACAAAGTGGATAAGAAGCTCGACCGCAAGCAACGAGCCTATGAAATTGGCTCTTTGATGAAAAACAAGCGGAGCGAAGACTACCAAGTTATCGAAGAAGTTTTTGACAAATCCACTGTAATGACTATTTATGATTTAATGAATAAGGGCATAATCGATGAAATTCATGGAGTAGTGAATGCGGGAAAAGAAGCTCGAATCTACTTGGGTAAAGATCTTCAAGGAAACGATTTAGCCGTCAAAATTTATCTAACTAGTTCTGCAGAGTTTAAGAAAGGAATGCTTCCCTATATTGAAGGCGACCAAAGATTTGCTCATGTCCGCAGGGACACACGTTCGTTGATTTATACTTGGGCTCAAAAGGAATACAAGAATTTGCAACGTGCCCACGAAGCAAAAGTCAAAGTTCCTGATCCAATTGTGGTACAAAAGAACGTTCTAGTAATGGAGTTTATTGGTAAAAATGGTGAACGGGCCCCTCTGTTGAAAGAAAGTGAATTGGAAGACCCACAAAAAGTTTTCAAACTATTGTTGACTTATATAAAACGCCTTTACACTAAAGCGGGGTTAGTGCACGCGGACCTAAGTGAATACAACATAATGATGTGGAAAGGAAAACCCGTGGTTTTTGATGTTGCCCAATCTGTGTTGACCAGTCATCCCATGGCAGACAAGTTTCTGCGGCGGGATTTGAAAAACATTCGCAGATACTTTAAAAGGTTAGTTCCAAGCGTGGAATCTGTTGAAGAAATGTATGAGAGGGTTACAGGTGGACGGAAGTAAAAGTTACGTTAAAATTCCGGGGAATCGGATTGGTGCTCTTGTTGGTCCAGATGGTACAGTGAAAACTATAATTGAGCGAAAGTTGGGTGTTCAATTGGATGTGGACAGTGAAAATGGAACTGTTCAGATTACCCTTCCAGTAACAGCGGAGGACCCAACAGTTCTGTTTCGTGCTAAAGAAGTTGTAACTGCCATCGGGCGGGGCTTTGCTCCTGAGCCTGCTTTTCGTTTGCTTGACGACGAAGAAGTTACCTTTGAAGTTATTGACTTGAGGGATATTGTAGGGCGGTCTGCATCTGATTTGAAGCGGATAAAAGGTCGAGTAATCGGAAAAGAGGGAAAAACTCGAAAGATAATTGAAGAATTAAGTGAAGCAAATATTTCCATTTATGGTCATACTGTTTCCATCATAGGTTACCCTGAACAATCTTCTATCGCGCGAGAAGCAGTGAACATGTTACTTGGTGGGAGTCTTCATGGAAGTGTGTATCGCTTCTTGCACAAAAAACGCAGTGAACTAAAAAAACAACGGCTACAATTATGGGAACCAAGGTCTAAAATCTAACTTAATACAAATCTTAAAACACTGGTGTATTGTGAATCTTTAAATTTTACAAAAACATTGAAATATATATCATACAAAACTAAGAATGACCCTGCCATGTTGCTATATATCATACAATGCCGTTCTGAGGCAGTTCACTGTCAAAAAAAGCTCATTCACAATGCAAACACAGTTGCAGAAAAACATTTGCAGCATAGAATTTCTAGGGGCGGTGGAGACCGAACTTGGTAACCTTCCAAGAAATCAGTCCAGCAGACTTCTTTTATCGTAACCGGGATATTGCAGGATTCACAAATCCGTCTCGTGCAGTTTTTGTTTCCGTCCGAGAGATTGTAGAAAACTCTTTGGATTCTGCTGACCAGATTAATGTACCCCCTGAAGTGTATGTGCGTCTAACTGAAGAAGATCACCCCGGTACAGAATCTGGAAATGGAGTGTATCGACTGATGGTCATGGACAATGGCTCGGGAATCGCGCCTCGTCATATTCCGTCAGCTTTTGGTCAAGTTTTGTTTGGTTCAAATTACAAACTCAAACAAGCTCGTGGAACTTTTGGTCTGGGTGGGAAAATGTCCATTCTATATGGTCAGATTACTACTCATAAACCAGTCATCATCAAGTCCAGCACTGGCGGGAATAAAGTCTATGAATTTAAAATGATGATTGACATACAACGAAACCGCCCTGTTATAATGGACCGCAAAACTCGAAGAAACAAGGAAAAATGGCGTGGAACCATTGTTGAATATTCTCTTGAGGGTGATTACTATCGAGCCATGTCCAAGATTTTGGAATACCTCAAACAAACAGCTCTTTTAACTCCATACGCTGACATCAAATTTGTAGACCCAAAAGGCAGATTGTACATGTTTAACAAGGTCACAGATAAGATGCCCCCTCCACCAACAGAAACGTTGGCTCATCCTTATGGAGTAGATGTTGAAACCCTTCAGCGGCTTATTCGGGTTACTAATTCTAAAAACTTGATAGATTTTATGCGTAAACATTTCCACAGAGTTGGAGCCGGGACTTCTCTTAGTTTTTTGGATTTTGCAGAATTTTTACGAACCCCTGACCCTAAAAGAATAAAGGATGAAACTGTGGCTCAGCTTTTAGAAACTAACAACAAGTCAGCAAAATATAGAAGGATTTTCGGAAAGCTTGATGAGAAAAAACTTAAAGCATTACTGAAGAAAACAAAGAAGCACAATATGGCTGATTTTCTTGTATCTCTATATCCAAAAGTTGACCGCAGTAAGATTCTTCGTTTGCTTTCATCAGCTAAAATGGTACGAAGTAAAAACCCAAAGAAACTCAAACCTACGGAAATTGTGAAACTCGTCCGAAAGATGAAAAACTATCCTGACTTTTTGCCTCCGGATGCTAGTTGTTTGTCTCCTTTGGGCGAAGATTTGTTGAAGGCCGGTATTCTTAAGGAACTAAAGCCGGACTTTGTTGCAGTTAGTCAACGAAAACCCTCTACTTATGCGGGTCATCCTTTCATTGTGGAAACGGCAATTGCATATGGCGGCAACATTCCGAAAAAAGATGATATTGTTGTTTACCGTTTTGCTAACAAAATTCCGTTATTGTATGATGAAGCAAGTGACGTTTCCGTTCGGGTAATTAGATCCATGAACTGGAGGCGATACAAAGTTGCTTCTGGTATGCCTATTGCGATTTTGGTTCACTTGTGTAGTACTAAGGTTCCTTACAAGACTGTTGGTAAGGAGTTTATTGCAGACCGACCTGAAGTAAAAAGCGAAATTTTGAATGGAATTCGTGAAGTTTCCCGTCGTTTGCAGACCTTTTTAGCTAAAAGGGAGCATGTAGCTAAAGAGAAGAAACGGTTAACTGTTTTCTCAAAATATTTGCCTAAGATAGCAAGATTTTCTACTGATTTGGCTCAAAAGAAATCGCCACCAGATATTGAGTTGTTATTGAAAAGTGTGAGGAAATATGATAAACAAGGAAAATGAAAATACAGCGAAAAAGAGAAGTGAAAAAGTTCTCAAAGACCTTAGAGACTTTGGTGGCGAACTTTACGAGCAGATGGAAAAAGGTCAGTTTCCTACAGTTGAAATGCCCAGTCGTTCCACTGAAAACATTCGTTACAGTCCTGAAGAGCGACAGTATATTTTAGGCGAACGACATGTTAAACGCAACGCACGAAACATTCGTCACATTAAGCCCTTCACCCAGATGGTTTGGGCTGGTTTTTTTGCTAGCGAATTAGTGAAAAATAGAAAAACCTCAACCCTCAGGGATGTGTATTATTCCGCCCAAGCTTACGAGATGACCTTTAAAGACCAACCTGAATCAAATAACATATTAACTGACCTAGAAACTACAACAGGGTTTGCTCGAGAAGACTTCAATGTCTATCCTGAAGAACGTTCTGCTTTGTTTGGAGATTTAACAATTGAATACACCGTTCCGGGATATGAGGGGAAAAAATTGAACATGACATCACATCCTGATGGTGTTATGCTTGGGCCTTCTGTTGTTTCTTCTGAGTTTGCACAAAATAAATGTGACAAAGTAATCGCCATCGAGAAAGGTGGTTTGTTTACTAGATTTATTGAAGAACGAGTTCACGAAAAATTCAATGCACTTTTAGTTTTGTGTGCAGGTCAAGCCCCTCGAGCAACTCGCCATTATCTTAATCGTTTGAATCAAGAACTAGACCTTCCAGTTTATATTTTCACTGATGGTGACCCCTGGGGAATGCACATTGCAATGGTTATTATTTCGGGCTCAGCAAATGCTGCTCATCTTAGGGGATTAACTACTCCTGACGCAAAATGGAGCGGAGTTTACGCTACTGATATTGTGGATTACAAGTTGCCCACTGACCCGTTAACTGAAGTGGACATTAAACGCCTACATGAACTAGAAAAAGACCCACGATACAAAGGTGAACTCTGGAAACGAGAAATCAAAACATTCCTGAAAATTAAAAAGAAAGCAGAACAAGAAGCATTCAGTAGATATGGCTTAACCTACATTGTGTTCAAGTTTTGCAGGCAAATACTCATCCACAATGTAGGTTAAGCCATATCTACTGAATGCTTCTTGTTCTGCTTTCTTTTTAATTTTCAGGAATGTTTTGATTTCTCGTTTCCAGAGTTTTAGAAAACATGTTTTTGTGTTTTAAACATAAAAAAACTCATTTTCATAAAATTAATTGAATGATATATTCTTGAATGCTGATTTTTTCATATTGATAATAAAATTCAACATAATTGCTTGATTATTACTTATTTGTTACATTCAATGGGCCAGTTTTTGTTTTGAATTCAGCAATATTTATTACTAACATATGTTCCTTTTGGGAGAGTGGTACCCCAATCGGAAACTAGCTTTATCTCCCCCTGATGGCTCAGTTTTATTTTGGGTTGGGGTACTGCTTTCTCTTTTGGCATTAAACTGTAAACGTTTTTGTAGGAAAAACCGAAATAGTTTCTTTACCTTCAGGTGCTTTGCTGACTATGTTCGACAGTGATTGTTTGTTTCAAGCAAAAATTGTTTACCTAATTTTATCCAAAGACACAGAAGATGCCCTGAAACTCCTTAGCGCCCATTATAAAGTCATAGAACCAAAACTTAAAATGGGTGTGCCCAAAAGGTACTCAAAAAACCCAGCTTGTTACGTTGGAAACACCCGAACAATCCATGTTGCCCGCAGAGAAGTTCTTTGTAGCCCCCACATAATTCTCCACGAGTTTTATCATCATCTCCAGCGTGTATCAAATGCTCATGGGGGCATAGAAAAATATGCAGACAAATTCGGAAATCAACGACCTTCAAATTCCACCCCTGGCTACCCATGGCCATTCTTTCTCTGGCTTCCCTTTAAGCAGACTTCCAATAGATTTTTCAGTTATTGGTATTGCCCATTCTCACCCTTCAGGGGTACTACGGCCGTCAACTACTGATTTAAATCAATTTTATGGAAAAATAATGATTATAACTGGTTATCCTTACCAAACAAAAAAGAACATAGTATTGCTTGACCGAAAAGGAAACAAATTAGAGTACTCCATTTTTTGAAAAAATTAGAAAAATTCATTTGTTTTGCTTGACTTACCATTATATTAAAATACACCTGACCCCGTAAAACTGAATCTTGAGGGTCCATCACATGAGCGAAGACACACCAATCGGTTTAACCTTAATAACAAAAATAATCGGTTTAGTACTCATAATCATCGGAGCTGCAATCGCATACTACGCCAATGACCTCCCAACAGGAGCCATCAGTAACTTCTCAGGAGTATTTGCTGGAATTGGTGGTGTAGTTGCAGTGATAGGATTTGTTTTGTTATTAGTCAGAGGCCAGTAAACTAAATTTTGTGTGGAATTAATTTCCCTGACTAGTATATTAGTATCCTAATAGATGTTCTATGTTGAAAATTACCTTTTTTCTGAAATTTCAAAAGATAGTAAGTTTTGTTCTTTAGTTTTGATGAACATATTAGGATACTTATAACAGTGTAATGTTGAAAACTAGTTTTTTCTAAAACCATTTAACACACAATAAGGGTAACAATAATATATACGAAAACTTTAGAAAGGGGAAAAGCTACCTTGCTTTTTGCAGCCAAAGGAGAAAAGGTTGTTAATATTGTCGGAAAAAGTTACAAAGATATTTGAACAAGCCAAAACTGAAGGCCGAAAATTTCTTCTTGAATACGAAGCAAAAGCTGTTTGTCAGGAATACGGAATACCAGTTACAAAAGTAAAAATATCAAAAAACGCAAAGGAAGCCGCAGAATTATCTGCACAGATAGGTTATCCTGTAGTTCTAAAAATTATTTCTCCTGATGTGCTACACAAATTTGATGTTGGTGGCGTAATTCTTGACGTTAATAGCAAAGAACAAGCAAAAAGTGCCTATAATAAAATCATAGAAAATGTAAAAAAGCATAAACCAAATGCACAAATTGATGGTATTCTAATTCAAGAAATGGCGCCTAGTTCCACCGAAGTTATTGTTGGTTGCATTAAAGATCCACAATTTGGTCCGACATTGATGTTTGGTTTTGGTGGAACCTTCGTGGAAGTAATGAAAGACGTTTCATTTAGGATTGCACCCATATACGAGACAGATGCGCGAGAAATGATGACTGAAGTAAAAGCATACCCAATTCTTCAAGGCTGCCGCGGTCAACCACCAGCAGATATTGAGGCTTTAACAAAAATTTTATTAAATGTCTCAAAACTTGTAATGGATTATCCTGAAATAAGAGAGCTTGACCTAAACCCTATTATGGTTTATGAAAAGGGAGCCAAAACTGTTGACGCACGGATCATATTGGAATAAAGCTATTATTATAGAACACACATCACACTTGCAGATTTAACAAAAAGTGAAACAAACTGCCAAGCAACACAAAAGATGGCCGAACATAGGAAGTGAAAAAAATAGCCAACGATACAAAAAGCAAAATCAATGACCTAAATCAAGAGTTAATTCCCCTCAAAGAAGAAAGAAATCAACTAAATTTACAAGCAAAAAAGTGTGCAGAAAAAAGAAACAAACTCAATGAACGAATAAAGAACATGCGAAAAGACGCTAAAACATTCAAAGAAAAAAGAGACGCCATCAACAAGCAAGTTCAAGAACTTAAAAATCTGCGTAATGAAGTTTCTGCTAAAGGAAAAGAAAAACGTGGCAAAATTTCTGAATTACAAGAAAAAATCAATAACTTAAAAGAAGATACTCCCAAAGGCAACTTACGGCAAGTGTCTAGAAGAATTCAAGAGATTGATTGGGAAATTCAAACAAATTCTTTACCCCTTAAAGAAGAACAACAATTAATAAATCAAGTGCGAGAACTTGAAACCCAATTGGTAACTCAAAAACGCATAAAAAAAGTTAAAGATCAATTATACGAGTTGCGCAGTGAACAAAGAAGTTTTGGAACGGAAGCTAAAACTTTTCATGAGAAACTTTCTGATTTGGCTGAAGAAAGCCAAAAATGTCATACACAGATGATTGCTATTATTGAGACGGCGAAAGAACTTCAAGTTGAAGCAGATGATGCTCACAAAGAATTTGTTGAAGCAAGACAAAAAGCTCAAGAAAAACACGAAAAATGTATTGAGTTGATTAAACAAATAAAAGAAATTCAAAAAGATTTGAAAGAATCAGCAGATCAAAAGAAAGCTGTACGCCACGATGAACTTAAACAGGAACTTGAAGAACGTGCAGTGGAGAAATTGAAGAATGGCGAGAAGCTTTTGTGGGAAGAATTTCAGATTTTGGCTGAGAAAGGGTTGCTTTAATTTTTGTTAGCTTCTGAAACAGGTATTCGTACAGATGTGAATACAAAGGAATAAAGATAAAATTAAAGTGTGCCTCCAAGTAAATTAGTAATACAAGGAGAGCAATTATGCCCACAGCAGCCAAGTCTGAACGTATTCTAATTTTATGTGTTGACCGAGACGACGACATCGGCATGAAAGCAGGCATCAATACTCCGGTTCTTGGAAGAAAAGAGAACGTGAACGCTGCTGCAAGTTTAGCTCTTCGTGACCCTGAAGAAGCAGACGCAAATGCTATGTTTGAAGCGGTTAGGATTTTTGATAACCTTAGAAAAAGTGCCAAGGGTGAAGAAGAATATCAAGTTGCAACCATAGCAGGTTCTGATTTACAAGGGGTAGAGGCAGACAGGCAACTTGTAATAGAACTTACTGAAGTTTTGGAAGCGTTCAAAGCAACAGACGTTATCTTAGTTACTGACGGCTACACAGACGAAATGGTGTTGCCACTAATTGAATCAAGGGTTCCCGTTACTTCAGTTCGGCGTGTAGTAATTCAGCACAGCAAATCAATAGAAGAGACTGCAGCAGTTTTCTCAAGATACATGAAACTCCTTGTCGAAAACCCTAGGTATTCCAGATTGGTTTTAGGTCTTCCGGGAGTTCTTTGCATTGTTCTTGCTGCTCTATCGTTTATTCCTCGGGGTCTAGATTATGCAATACCTGCTCTGGTGTTGATCATTGGTGCGTTTCTTGTTTGGAGAGGTTTTGGAGTTGACAAAACAGTATATGGCTTTGTTAAATGGACCAAAGAATATTCTCCTCCACCCTTTACTGTGCAAATTGCTGGTTTTTCAGCCATTGCGGGAATATTGGTAATTGTTGTAGGCGGATACTTAGGAGGAACTACTGTGGCAACGGTAGTAACTACTACTGAAGGCGATCCCTTTGCCATTGTTCCAAGGCTTGTTGGAGAATTTATTCGAGAGTCAACATATCTCATAGCTGTTGGGATTTGTGTTATACTTTCAGGCAGAGCCGTACGATGGTTCCTTGAACATGATTTGCGTCTGTGGCGTACTATTGTTATCATAATTGGTGTTGCTTGGTCGTCAGTTATGTTTGGTGAAGCCTCAAACATTCTAATTGACCCTGCTTACCAATATGGTCCGTTGGTGTACTCCATTGTTGGGGGTATTCCGGTTATTGTTTCTGCGTTCTTGACTGCACTTCTCTTGCGTAGAAAATACAGTGATTATTTCAAAAAAACAGACCAAACAATAGAAGATTTCGAAGAAGAATAATCCTATTGTCTTACCAAAGCTAATTGAAACACTTATTATCTAACTTGTTTGTCTATACACTTCTCCCTTTCACTCTCCAAATCGGAAAAAATAGGCAATAGACATTTATAGGGTCTGTATTTAGTCTGTGTGGCAAAAAACATGATTGAACGTTTACTTTCTCTTTTGGGTATTTACAAAGTTTATGAAAAATGGCTAGCTTTACAAGTCAAAAAGGGAAAGAAACCTGAGCACGTTGCAATAATTCTTGACGGAAACCGCAGATGGGCATCCCAAAAATCACTTATCCCGTGGATTGGCCATCGCCATGGTGCCAACAAAATCCATGATTTGATGGATTGGTGTATAGAATTAGATGTTAAGTTCATTACCTTGTATGCGTTTTCAACTGAGAATTTTCGGCGCCCCAAAGAAGAAGTAGCAGAAATCATGAAACTAATTGAAGAAAATTTGCAATTGATACCTAAAGATGAAAAAATTCATGAAAACAAAATCAGAGTAAAGGCAATTGGGCGCATTGATCTTTTGCCAGAACCCGAACCTTTTTGAAAACTACTTGTATACAGCTCATATGCCTAGGCAAGACGCTGATTTAATTATTCGAACATCCGGAGAAGAGCGGTTAAGCGGTTTTCTTTCCTGGCAGTCTGCATACAGTGAGCTTTGTTTTGTTGATGTTAACTGGCCTGATTTTCGTCACATTGACCTTTTGCGTGCAGTTAGAACCTACCAAAGAAGAAAACGTCGCTTCGGAAAATAAGATCTTGATTAGCCTCTTTTTTTGGCGCTGACTATTGAAATGACATCTCGGTCTTTCAAGACGCAATCTTCTCCGATTCGGTTTTTGCCTCGAATATCTATTGCATGGATGAAGCTATCTCCAAGTTCTGTGTGAATTATGTACGCTAGTTGTCGTGCTGTAGTGCCATAAGGTACAAGATAAACATCAGGAAGTACTCTACCTTTGTGGTCGCTTAGGTGTTCGCAGTCTTCTACTGGATAAACTGCAACCATCTGTAGTAACTCTAGAAATGCAGTGTTTATGGCTTTTTGCACGCCAGTTGAGCCAACGTTATATAGAATGTTTTCTTGAATTTTGGTTAACGCATTTTTTTGTGCAGAATTGAGTTTGTCTGATTTTGTTATGTTTAATTTGCAATCACCGGGGGTGTAGCTGATTAAACCTTTTTCAGATGCTCTTCGAAGGGCAAGTTCTGCTTCTGCACTGCACGGCACAACCTTGTATCCCATTTCTTGCATTCTTTTCACGTTTTCTTCTGCATGGGGACGATCAATCTTGTTTGCCACAATCAATGTTGGCTTGGAAACAGTTCGTAAAGTATCTAAAAACTTTATCAAGTCATCATCGCTCCACAAAACGGGTTTATCTGCTCTTAGGCTTGATTTTCTTAGGCTTTCGAGTATGTGAAAGCGTTTGATTCCTAATCCAGTCAATCGTGCTTCAAGAAGAGAAACCAAATCCTCTTTCCCAGCTCCTGCAGTTCGTGCAATTTTTGCCCAGTCTTTTTTTAGAATTTGGTTCATCCACAGGGTTATTTCAGTTTCAAGAAATTTTATGTCCTCTATGGGATCATGTTCTCCTTGTTTGCAGATTCTGCCTTCACAATCAGTTGACCCGGAAGCATCCACCACATGAAGAAGTGCATCTGCCCGTCTGAGCTCGTCAAGAAACTGGTTTCCAAGTCCTCGTCCTTCCCATGCTCCGGGGACAATGCCTGCTACATCAATCATTTCAATTGGAACCAGCCGGATACCATCAAGGCACAATGAATTTTTTGGGTTGTCTTCAACATCAAATTCTGGATGAACACATGGAGTTCTTAGGTATCCGATTCCACGGTTAGCTTTGAGACTTACCAGTATTTGGTTTCCCTACAATTCCCAACTTTTTCGAGTAAGATTGTGCGCTCATCCCGAACTTCTCCTACTGTGTTAATTGGAGGATTAGACCTATAAACCTCAATTATGTCATGACATTGCTAAAGGTTTGTTAGCTTACTTGAATATCGTTTTATCATTCTTTTCCGTATTCGCCTTTAATTTTTAAGGAGATATTTTTCTACATCAAGGGCAGCTTTGCATCCAGACCCCGCGGCGGCAATGGCTTGGCGGTAACGATAATCTGCTACATCTCCGGCAACAAAAACGCCTTCGATGTTTGTTCGTGTTTCATCATGAACTATAATATAACCTGTTTCGTCCATTTCAATTTGATTTTTGAAAATCTCCGTGTTCGGTTTAAAACCAATAGCCAAAAATACTGCGTCACACGGAAGAGTTGATTCTTCTCCTGATTTAAGGTTTTGGAGTTTAACTCCTTCGACCTTCTTTTCTCCTAAAACTTCTGTCACTGTGCTGTTCCATACAAAAGAAATCTTTGGATTTTTGAATGCATTGTCTTGAAGCCATTTGTTTGCTCGTAATTTGTCTCTGCGGTGAATTATTTTGACGTCATTTACGACATTGGTCAAGAATAATGCTTCTTCAATAGCTGTGTCACCTCCGCCTACGACAACGACGTTTTTATTTCTGAAAAACGGGGCATCACACGTGGCACAAACAGAAACTCCTTTACCTCTCAGGCGGGTTTCGCTTTCTAATCCGAGCCATTTGGCTAAGGCACCTGTTGCTATGATGATTGCTTTTGCTTTGTAGACTTTTTCTGTTGTTATTTTAAACGGTTTGGATTTTAAGTCAACAGCAGTCGCTTGTTCATAAATTATTTCTGCACCGCATCGTTCGGCTTGTTTTTTTATTGTGGTCATCAGTTCTGGTCCAAGGATTCCATTCTCAAAGCCCGGAAAGTTTTCTACTTCGCGGGTAAGCATCAGTTGTCCGCCCCACATGGGGCCTGCGACAACTAAGGTCTTTAATCCTGCTCTGCTGGTGTAAATTGCAGACGTTAAGCCTGCAGGTCCTGAACCAAGAATTATAACATCATACATAACCTTCACTTCAAAAATATTGAAGGACTGTGACCCTCATATATTTTCATGTGTTAACAGACTCTGAAAAACTTGTTTTCACCATAGGCCTACTACTAGTATGCTAATATGATTGTGGTTGGTTTTTGGGAAAAGTTATCAACTCCATTGTCAGTTACAATTTTTGTTTGGTGTAGCTCTTGGATTGGTTTTTGTTTGCTTTGTTGTCTCCCGCTTTCTGGGCTATGAATACTGTAATCAAAAAGTTTTGATTACAAAAAAGTTCCAAGGCTACTTTTCAATGCTGATTTACTTGTATTTTGTGGACTTGATTTTTGCCGGTGTTGTTTTTGTTTGTATTCCTGTTGTTTTCAATTTTCTATACTCTTTGTTTGCAATGGTTATAGGGTTGTTGCCTTTGTAATAGCAATCTCCACTAGCTATGTTCTAGCACACTCTGGTGGATATTATTCCTTAGCAGAACAACTGTACGAAGACGAAGAGCGGTAGCAAGAAATGCCCCAAAATATGGAAGATCACTGGGACGAAGAAGTAGACGACCAATGGTGGGGCGAAATGAGAGCGCACATGGAAGACCGATGGGGGGATGTCCAAGATGAAGAATGGTATCAAGAAATGGAACAATACATGGAAGAACGCTGAGAAGACCAAGGCTACTATGGAAGATACGGCTACGGCGGCTTTGGTGGATGCCATAGATGGGGCTGGTAAAACCAACAATCAACTTTCTTTCTATATTTTTAGATAGTTTTTGTGTAATTATTTTTTCAATTTTGTAATTCCGTCTTTTGTACCCAAGTACACAAGGTCTGTTAAACCAATAAATAGCCCAGTTTCTAAAACTCCTGGAATTAACTTCAACTGTTTATCCAATTTTTTAGCATCATCTATCAGGCCAAAATCAGCATCAACAATGTAATTGCCGTTATCAGTAACAACGGGACCCATTTTTCGTTGTCCCTCGCGCACGATGGGGGTTCCACCAATGTCATTAATTCCTACAAGGGCTTTTGCCAAACCAAAGGGCAAAACTTCAACTGGAACCTTAAATGCTCCCAACTTATCCACAAGTTTAGTTTCATCAGCGACGATAACAACCTGTTTCGCAGAAGACACAACAATTTTTTCACGCAATAAGGCTCCTCCGCCGCCCTTTATCATGTCGAAGTTTTTGTCGATTTCGTCGGCTCCGTCGATGACCAAATCAAGAACAGGATGCTCATCCAATGTGGTTATTGGGACTCCTGAACTTGCGGCTAACAACATTGCCTGACTGGAACTGGGAACCGCAAGTACATGTAAACCATTTTCGGACACTAATCTTCCAATTTCTTTAATCATATAGGCAGCAGTAGTCCCGCTTCCCAGTCCAACTGTCATGCCATCTTTTACAAGCTTAACTGCTTCCATGCCTACACGTTTTTTGGCGCCTTCTTTCCAGCTCAATGTTACGCCTCAGTTTCCATTTGACCTAGTCGCTCAAGGACTTTTTCTACTTCTGAACGGATTTTATCAATCTTTTCTTCAGCCTCTGTTTTTCGTGGCTTTGAAGGCTCTCGCTTCTTTTTCGGGGCTTCATCCACTCCTTCAATAATTTTTGCCTTAGAGGAGCCACGTTCAGGTTTAGGCTCGATAGTCTTTGGAATTATGTGCAGATTAGTCCTTAACCCACCGATTTTTTGGTTTATTTCGTCAAAGCGGTCGTTGAAAAGTTTGATCAGGTCCTCTTGCATTGACTCTAGCTCATGAAGGGCTACTACTGACTCTTTTTCGGTTATGGAATCTTTGATTTCGCGCATCTGCTGTTTGTAATTGCGGGCTAGTCTGTCGCGTTCTTTTTCGTCAATTTTTCCTTCGGCATGGGCTTCGTAGATGCGACGGATGCCAAAACTTAGAATTTCTCTTTCTACGTCTAATAGGCGTAGTTCTTTTTTGGATTTCTGAGCATCAAAAGGAGTAACGGTTCTTTGTCCTTTCAGGGGCAACAATGTTTCTTCTTTTTCTAGAACTTCTTTTACTTCCTCTGTGGTCTCGTCTTTTTTGATCCTCGTTATGTAAATTGTTACTAGGGCTACTATAATCGCTCCTACAGCAATTGCATACGGCAAGACCTCAGAAATCACGAAGCTTCCTTCTCCAACCCAGTTCCTTTTTTTGATTGTTATATATAAATTTGAGGAATGAACATCTGAATCTTTCGGTCATTTTTATACAAATTTTTGTTATTTTTGCTCCATTTTTTTGTACGTTAAAAAACAAGTTGAGGGGCGTAAAAAAACTGTCGACTGTGCAAACGGAGAAATCAATGGCCTTATACAAAATCTAATTTCTGGCAACAAGACCCCAACTAATTGACTAGCTCTTAAAAACATTTTTTTGATTTTTCTACTTTTTCTTTCACTATACCTTTTTCCGAAATAGTTTCCTTTTTAGTTGCAACCTTTTTATATCACGTTTGATATCATCTGTGATATCAGATGTGATATTTTGTTTTTTCCTTTTGAGCTCAAAAAACTATTGGAAGCCGAAATCGAAAAATTTCGGAAAAACAATGCTACAAATCCCCAGAATGCAATGAGTTTAGATGAACTGCGAGTTTCTGTAAAGTTTAGAAAGTTCTTGAAGCGTTTTCCAAATCGGTTTGGCGTTTTTGTTGAGGTGGATGACAAATTCTATCTGTCAGAAGAAAAACTACGCAAATTTCAAGACGAGTTTTCTTCACGTCCTTTTGCTCGGTTATTAAAGCATACTGCAAGTGTTCCTAAGGGTCTTTTGCGGGTTTTTGTGTTTAAGTTGTTAAAAGAAAAACCTATGTCTGGTTCGGAAATAATGGATGAAGTTGAAAAGCAAACTGATGGCCAGTGGAGGCCTAGTCCGGGTTCAATTTATCCTCTTTTGCGTTGGCTTCGTAAGAACGGTTACGCTCAGGAGTTGCCTGCGGATAGGTTTTTGTGCTGGTGGGTTGCAGGGTCTTCAAGAGCATATTGTCAGGTTATTTGATGCTTTGTTTGAGTTACGTGATGTTTTGTTGAAAGATTTGAGTGACGAAAAGTTATCTGAAACTGAACCTGTTTTGAGTGAAGTTTCAAGCAAGATCGAAAATTTAACTAAAAAATTGAAAGGAGATGATTAGTTTTGGCTATGCCTATTGTTGAAACAGTGAATTTAAGAAAAACCTACATCCTCGGGAAAGTTCCCGTGAATGCCTTATGTGGAGTGAACCTGAAGGTTGAAAAAGGAGATTTTATTGCAATTTTGGGACCTTCAGGGAGCGGCAAATCCACGTTGCTGAATATGATTGGAGCCTTGGACACTCCAACTGAAGGAAAAGTTTTGATTGATGGAGTGGACATTTCTACCTTGAACGATAATAAACTTGCTGAAATTCGGCACCGTGTAGGTTTTGTATTTCAGTTTTTTAATTTGATTCCCCGACTAACTGCCCTTGGAAACGTTGAATTACCTTTGTCGATTGCGGGATTAAGTAAAAATGAAAAACGCAAACGAGCTGAAAATCTTCTGGAAATAGTTGGCCTCACAGACAGAATGAAACATAAACCTGCTGAGCTCAGTGGGGGTCAGCGTCAACGTGTTGCAATTGCTCGGGCGTTGGCGAATGATCCTAGTTTTTTGTTGATGGACGAGCCCACAGGAAACATTGATTCCAAAACTGCAAGTGATATCATGGATTTGGTTCAAGAGTTGAACGAAAAAAAGGGGGTAACAATTGTTATGATTACCCACGATCAGAATTTGGCGGGTCGGGCAAAAAGAATAGTACGGATGCTTGATGGCACTGTATTCAAGGAGGTAAAACAATAATGAAGTCAGGCGACATTTTTGGTTATGCTTTTGGTGCAATCCGTTTGCGCAAGTTGCGGGCGGGTTTAACTACGTTGGGTGTGGTCATTGGGATTGCTGCGATTGTTGCGTTGTTGTCTATAAGTCAGGGTCTGCAGATTTCCATAACGGATCAGTTGCAGTCTGGTTTTGCGACCGACACCTTGATAGTTTCTCCTTCAAGTGGAGGAGTTTTTGGTGGAATAGGTGGTGCTGCGGGTGGTTCTGCTTCAGATTTTAGTTTGTTTGTGTCTGATGTTGATTTAATTAATGACATTGATGGTGTTGTTGCTTCTGCTGCAATTGTTCAAAAAGTCAGTTACATCAAAGCAACAGACCAAACAGTAACCGCTTACGTGGTGGGTGTGGATTTTGCTACTTATTCCCAGATTTACAGTAGCACCTTTGTAGCAGAATCTGGAGAAATCCTGACCGGCCCCGAATCTAACACTGCAGTTGTTGGAAAAAGCGTAAGTGACCCATGGGAAAACGGAACTTTAATTTGCAGTGTGGGTGACATTGTTGAGGTTGTTTGGACTAATACTACTGTTCGTCCTCCTGTGAACCAAACGGTAGAAGTTACTGTTGCTGCAGTTCTAGAAGAAATCGGTGGTTTAAGCCTAACTGGCCCTTCAGATTATTCGGTTTATCTTCCTATTGAAGACGCTCAAAGCCTATTTGGAACTGAGGAATGTGACAGAATAATTGTTCAACTGACCAGTGAAGATGACGAGACAATCGAGTCCGTTTCCGACGCCATCGATGAACTTTTTGATGCCCAAGTTTCAGTTACATCTCCCACCGCAATACTAAGCATAATTTCCAGCGTATTCTCCACTGTAGAGTTGTTCTTGGCCGGAATTGCAGCAATTTCACTATTGGTTGCGGGAGTTGGAATAATGAATATAATGATAGTTTCCCTTATGGAGCGCACTCGAGAAATTGGGCTACTAAAAGCCTTAGGAATGAAAAGCCGAACCGTTTTGGCCATCTTTTTAAGTGAAGCTGTCATCATCGGATTGTTGGGCGCAGTGTTTGGAATCGGCTTAGGCTGGGCATTAGCACTCGCGGCTGCACAAATATTCACTGGAGGAGGCGTCACCGCAGCAACTGGACAAGCCGCAGCATCAACAGGTTTTGTCATAACACCCGTTTTAACTCCAACAGTACTCCTTGGAGCTTTCGGGTTTGGCATCGCGGTCAGCGTAATCTTTGCAATTTACCCTGCATGGCGAGCATCCAAACTCAAACCTGTAGATGCCCTGCGATACGAATAAACATCAAATCAAAGCACCAACGGAAACGTCACCCAAACACTAACGTGTTTGCGTCGCTTCCCAACTCCTTGTTTTTTAGATTTTAAGAATCAAAACTTGTTATCTTTTGGATTTCCAGAAAAAGGCCATTTTCAATATAGAACTGATGTACTAATATGCCACACAGAAGTGTGATTTTTGTTAGATTTGGCTTTGAAAACAACTTAAACGAACTATGGACCTGCAAAATTTAGAAAACTAATTGAATATTGTAAAAGTGGGGTTGTGCGTTTTAAACGGCGGTTAAGCCGTTTTGTATGCACTGGTTTTAGCGTATGACTTCTCGTTTCTTCCATCGCAGGTTTTTGCTTCTGCATTTTCTGCATTTGACTGCAGCGGAAGAGTTTCTTACTCCACATTCTCGACAAATTTTCATGTAGAGTCTGTGTTTTTGGGCGAGTGTTTTTTTGAAAGGATCCATTATGGGCAATTTTGTATTCTCCGTTAGCGTAAGCTTGTAGTTACGAATCAAATCAGCCCTGACCTAAATATGTTTTCCTTTGTCTTGGTGTTGTTTCTTGTTTTGTTGTTTGAATAATTTTTATTTTTACTATGCCTCTTGAGGAAAAGTTTCATGAAACCTTGTTTGTACGCTTGCTGACTTAATACCACAATGTATTTATTTTGCTAGAAAAGAGCATAGAAAGTTCAAATGAACATCAAAACAAAGGAGCGAAGCGGTGAAACTGGTGGACGACAATTCTGTGTTGATTGGTCGTAAACCAGTAATGAGCTACGTTTTGGCTTGTTTGTCCCTTTTTCATGCGGGAGCAACTCAAGTTTCCATAAAGGCAAGGGGCAAAGCAATCAGCAGAGCCGTTGACGTTGCTGAGATAACCAAGCGTCGGTTCATGCCCGACCTTAACATCCAAAAAATTGGAATCGGTACCGAATTGTTGACTTATGCTCAAGAAGGTAGTGCCTCCTCAAATGTTAGCACTATCGAAATAGTATTAGCAAAATAAAAAACGCAAGTTTAAAAGGTGCCGCCGCTACAACTCCTTATCTCGTGGAGGCAAAAAGACGACATGAAAACGGAACTATGCAATTTCTGCTTGAAAAGCGGAATACTATGCTCAAAGTGTCAAGACAAACTCAAGTCAGGCGACGTTACTGATGTAGATTTTACTGTAGCCCGTTTATTGTTGTCTTTGGAAGAACAATACCCCACAATTCAGGAAATACGTTTTCACAAAGCTGTAGAAGCCGACAGAATTCTCGCAATTCTGGTAGACAAAGGCGACGTTCCTCGTCTGTTAAGTCATGGAGGAAAAGTAGTAAAAGCCATCGGCGAAAAAACTGGAAAAACTATTCGAGTATTAGAATATGGAGTTCCTGAACGAAAATTCTTAGAAGACCTTTTTGTTCCCATGAGTATTCTCACAATAAACAAGATTTGGTTACCCGACGGAACGACCGAAACCCGGGTTATACTAAACAGAGGACGAAGAAAACGAATTCCAAACGTTAAAGCCGCCAAAGCACTAGCAGAAAAACTTCGTGGAATGACCATCCGCGTCGAATTTGCAAAATAATTGTGTGTTGATTCTTCGATGAAACTAGACAAAATGGGCGACATGCGAAGAACCCATTATGCATCACAGGTTGGTCCTGAAGTTGACGGACAAGAAGTCACAGTTTTTGGATGGGTTCATGAAATCCGCGACCTAGGCGGTTTACGATTTGTTATAATACAAGACAAAACCGGACAACTGCAAATTACAATACACAAAAACAAAGTCGCAGCCGACATAGTAGAAAAAGGGCGCTCCCTACAAAAACAATACAGCATAGGCGTGAAAGGACAAGTCAAAAAAATGAAAAATGCTCCTGGAGGAGCAGAAATCATTCCTACTGACCTAAGAATATTTAGCGTTTCCCAGCAGCCATTGCCTTTAGATATTACCGGACGAACAAAAGCTGAAATCGACGTTCGCTTAGATTCCCGTGTTTTAGACTTACGGCGAGAAGAAAATCAAGCAATCTTTAGAGTTCAGCACGCTACACTGCAAGCTTCCAGAGCATTCTTTTCAAAAAATGGTTTCATGGAAATATTCACCCCAAGAATCATTGTTTCCGCCACAGAAGGCGGCGCAGCACTGTTTCCGGTAGCTTATTTTGAACGAGAAGCTTTCTTAGCTCAAAGTCCCCAGCTCTATAAAGAGCAACTGTGTTTAGATTTTGAGCAAGTCTTCGAAATTGGCCCGTTTTTCCGAGCTGAAGAATCCCATACTCGCCGTCACGTCAGCGAATTCATCTCCGTTGACATGGAAAAAGCCTTCGCAAACGCCGATGACGTCATGCAGGTTCTGGAAAATCTAATTCATTATGTTTCCAAGTATGTGGCAGAAAACTGCAAACGAGATCTTGAACTGCTTGATCATGAAATTAAAGTTCCTGAAGTTCCTTTCAAACGGTTGACTTATTCTGAAGTTTTAAAAGAACTAGAAGAAAACAACGTTCACATCAACTGGGGCGAAGATATCCCAACAGTTGCTTACAGGGTTCTTGGAGAGCTGCATCCTTACTATTACTTTATTACTGATTGGCCAACCAAAGCTAAAGCGTTTTACATTAAACCTAAAGACGATAACCCCGAACTTAGTGAAGGATTTGATTTGATGTGGCATTGGATGGAGCTATCCTCTGGTGGTGCGCGAATCCACGACAAAGAACTGTTGATGAAACGCTTAGAAGAGCAAGGTCTGAGCACGGAATCCTTCAAAAGTCACCTAAAAAACTTCGACTACGGCATGCCCCCACATGCAGGATGGGGACTGGGTCTAGCACGGTTCGTTATGGTGTTAACTGGAGTGCAAAACATTCGCGAAGTGATACTGTTCCCTCGAGACCAAATGCGACTAACGCCCTAAACCGTTACAACTAGTAACCTGCTGATATAACGTTTGGGGGTTTCATGAATTCTCGCAAAACTACGGTTGCGTAGCTGCCTCGATTCAAGTTAAAAGCAAGTTTTAAACTATGTTTTCCTTGGTTTTGTTCGTCTTCTGTTAGTTCTTCTAGAACCAAATTCCAGACAGGACTCAAAACTGCCCGAACTTTTCCTTCCGCTGTTGCTTCAGGCATTAAATGTATTTTGAATGAATCACGAAAAACATCTTCTGCTTCTAGAACTTTTTGTTCCAGCTCCCCTTGAACTCCCTTTGAAGGAGGCTGACTTGGACCCACCAAGGGTAAAGCGAGGGCCATTTTTTGTTGTTTCATGAACTGTTCTACTAATTTGATGTTAATTTTGTTGACTTGTTCGTGTTTGTCGGTTGGTAAACCATTTTTGTCAAGCCAAATCGCGTAATCTCCCATCTGTGGTTCATCCAAAGGTATGCCTTGGCGTATGCGCTCGCTCAAAAACCTGTTAAACAGATACGACTGATAAGCTTGCACAAACAGTTTACGCAGCCTTCTAGGCAACTCCCGAAACGCCCCAACAAAATCTGAAGGATGCTTTGTCAAGTACCTTAGCATAAGGCGCTCATAAAGTAAAAACTGTGGAAAATTTTCTTGGGCTTCTTCAAAGTTCAAAGTATTTTGCAACTGTTGTCTTGCTTGTCGGGCCTCTGCGTGCTCATTAACGCTAGGAGAGGCCAAAAACTCAAGGGCTGCTCTTTTTGGATCGTTTCGTGTTAAGTATTTTCCAATCAGATGAGTGTTCGGACGAGTAGTTCCAAAGCGTTGGTGCCCAAAAAAGTTAGGAACTCCTCGGATTTTTTGTATATGTTTGGTAACTTTTTTTGTGTTTTTTTCGATAACTGAAACTGGATAATCAATACTTCGTATTGTGATGTGAAATCTGTTGCCTTTGATTAGTTCAGAATACATTTTTTCGTTAGAATACCAACGCGGATAAAGTGTTATTCCTCTGATTCGCAGCCCCAAAACATGCTCTGGCGTTACGTTCTGTATGCTAATATGCTGAGCAGTTAAAGCGTTGGTGTCTTTGATTCCGGCAAACCTTACTCTTTTTTGGCTGATGTGCATTCTTTTTGCAACTTCTTTAACTGCCAAGAACGTGTCCCATTTGCGCTTAACCATTACACAAATTAGATTTGGGCCTTCACCCTTGGGTGATTCTTCTTCAGTTGGGGGGTTCACTTCAGCTAGGGTGCCGTCGGTTAATAGTTCTTCAACAACAAAATCGTCTATAAAGTACTTAATTTTGCCTCCAATCCCCTCTGATTTGGTGGAGTAAACTTCCATGCCAACGTCATATTCTAGTTGTGGAACCTGCAAATTTTTTCCTCAAAGCAAACTCAATTTTCTGGTTATAGCGTCCACCTTCCCGGCTGGACCCGGACCAATCCCCAAACACGTGGTAGTGTTAGGTGGGATTTCAGTTAAACCTCGATCCACAATTAACGCAACTGGAAGCTTGGCGTTACGAGCTTGACGCTCTAGGTTTAGTATTTCTTCTTCTGATTTTGCCTTTACCGCAATTTTTCTTTGTCCTTCGTTTATCCATGGATTCCACCATTCTGGACGGTTTTTTCGGGCATACTCAGACGCAGAAACCGCAGCATGACCCGCCTGAGCAGCAATTTTTCCTTTGCTCATTTTAAGGTCAGTTCGCACCACTATAACCAGTTTGTACTCGAAAGCCGACGAATTAACGGTTGTTCTTCCAGTCATCGTTTATATCCTCAACAGTAACTACAGTGTTATTCTCTTCCTCTAAAAGACTTCCATCCCCTACTTCCTTTCAGGTGAAGTCAACCAAGAAAAAACAAAAAACCCAACCACCGCTAACGCGCCCGGAAACCGCATCATCGGAACCAAAGACCGCCCCTGAAAATCCACATCCCCAACTTTTTCCAAAACTTTGTCAACTCCTAGGCGGTTACACAAACCAATCAGGTTGTCAGTTTTTTTGTCTGAAAGGCTGTTAAGCATTTTGCGCAACTGAAGCATCACCTTCAACTCAAAATCAACTGCTTGTCTCCATTGGGTTTCATACCTAGACAAGAAACCTTCAGAAAACTCGTTACACCGAACTGCTTCTGCAGCAACTTCTCCGGCAATTTTGGCACATGTTGCCCCAAACACTACCCCTCCTCCTGTTGTGGCTTTTACTTGGGATGCGGCATCACCCACAGCCAAAAAACTGTTAGAATACGTTTTTTGGATAGGACCCGCCAAGGGGATAGGATGAACAGCTAACTGAGTAATTGTGCTGTTTTTTAGTTTCTTGGACGCTACGGGATGTTTTTTCATAAACTTTTCCAGGTACATTTGAGGATTGCCCTTACAAGTTGCCAAGCCCACCTTTGCAGTTCCATCTGTTTTGGGAATTATCCATGCAAAAAAATCTGGAGCCACCTTTTTTCCAAGGTACAGCTCAACCATGTCAGTTTCTAAGTTTTCTGCTGAGTCAACTTCTGCTTGAATTCCCCGAACAACACTTGAAGGGTTCAATCCAGTTAGTCCTGTTTGTTTCAAAACCGAAGATGAACAACCCTCTGCATCAATGACCAGTTTGGATTTGATTTTTTCTCCATTTTTCAGAGTAATCCCCTTGACATAACCAGAATCCAAGAGCAGCGATTTTACTCGTGAGTTTAATCTGTATTCTGTTCCTGCGTTCATGGCTTGCTGGGCAAGGTGTTTGTCAAATTTTTCTCGGTCAAGAACATATGTTACAGGGGATTGGCATCTTAAAACGAACTGGTTGCCTGAAGGTGCACAAATTTTTGCACCCATGATTTTGTTTTCTATGGTGTCTGACGGAAAGTTTAGATTGAGCTTTTGTATACTAGAAATGCTTAGATGTCCTGCACAGTGGTTTGGTTTCCCAACTTCGTTGTGTTCTTCGCAGACTAGTACTTTGGTGCCTAGTTTTGCGGCGGTGTATGCTGAAACTGAACCGCAGGGCCCTGCTCCAACTACTATGATGTCGGGGGTTGTTGTCATGGGTGTTCCTCGTTTGATTGGAGTTATTATGGGTGAGGAAGTTTTAAAAGATAGCATATATAAGTGGGCAGTGTATTACACAAATTTCCTTGAGGTGTTGCTGTGAGCGAAAAAGTAAACATCGTTATGCCGAAATGCATGTCATGTAACCGAATTATCCCTCCGGGCGAAGACTCTACAAAAACATTGTGCCCCAGCTGCGGAGAAATCCTCATCTGGCGTTGCGCCAAATGCCGACAGTTTGGACGACACTACAAATGCCCGAAGTGTGGGTTCACTGGACCATAGATTCAGTCTAGTGAATCGCTAATTTCCCTTTTCGGTTTATTATGATTTTTTGATCCCCTTAATCAACGTTTTCGGCTTTTTTGCCAAACATGTTTTTGTTTTAAGGAACTTTAATGGAGTTTGTTGATGCTTTTGTATCCATCATTCATTGAATGTTTGTTCAACTAAATTCAACAAATTTTGGGATTGAATTTTTATTTCTCAAAAAATACTAATTAAAGCTGTATTTGTGAATTGTAGTGTTTTGTTTATTTAGCATTAATCATTTGGCAAGAAAAAGCTTTTATTTTCAATGGTAGAAACTGAATCGAAGGTGAATATTTGATGACACTTGAATCAAGTAAAACATTAGGCGGCGTAGGTTCATTACTCATGGTAATTTCTCCCCTTACTGGGTACGTTGGAGGTAGTTTTGGCGGAATCTTAGGTCTTGTTGGGTTAATTCTTGTACTAATTTCAGTTAAAGGATTAGCAGACCACTACAATGACTCAAGCATATTCAACAACACCCTGTATGGTGTAATCTTTACCATTATTGGTGGTGTTGCATCTGTTGCTGCAGTTGTTGTAGGCGGTGTTGGACTATTATCTGCACTGGATCTTGACATTTCTACTATAGGCACAGACCCATCAGCCATTTCAGCAGTCGACTGGGAAGGAGCAATGAACTTTGACATACTCATGGAATTTATTACAATAATTGTTGTTGCATTGGTTGTCCTTTTCGCGTTACTTGTAGTATCTGCAATTTTTTACAGAAAATCCCTAAACACATTATCAGAAAAAACTGGTGTTGGACTCTTCGGAACAACTGGAATGCTAATACTAATTGGTGCAATACTAACAATAATCGCAGTCGGTGCATTAATTCTATGGGTTGCATTAATCTTACTCACTGTGGCGTTCTTTTCAATCAAACCAGAACCTGCAACTGTAACGCCCCCTCCATCAGCACCACCCGCAACAGAAGCATAAAAAAATGCCCACTAGGGTGACAAACACCCTATCTTTTCTTTTTTATTTTGTAATTACTTCAATGCATTCTGATTGTTTCAGCTTGTTCTTCAGCTAGTATTTGATTGTTAGTCCCTCTGCTAAACCCATAACTAGACCATCTTTTTGCAGCCGTTTCATGTGTCACGTTAGAGCCTGAGATGAAATCCCTATTCGCTGAGCCAGTATTCATGGGCTTCAGACTCTTCATGGAGTATTGTCAAATTTTTTTCACGGTGTCGTGTCTTAAAGCGGAAATAATTTTCATTTCAGGTTCTGGTACAAAAACTGTTTTTCAGGTATTATGCTATTTTGTAAACAAATGTACTAATTTTGGTTTTGCTGATTTAGCTAAAAGTTTTTAAACGATTCTTGCAGTCCGTTCTTTTGCGGGTAGGTGGTACCTCCCACCCGTTCCGCATTAAAAATCCCGGAGTCGGGAGGTAAATAAATTGGAAATAAGTACACGAGACCTTACTTTAGTAACTATGTTTGCTGCCCTTTACGCAGCATTAGTATATGTTTTTGCGCCCATCTCTTTTATGGCTCTACAATTCAGAGTTGCAGGAGTAATCCGCCCAATTATTGCAAAAAAATGGACTTTGGCCATCGGATATGGCCTCGGAGCTGTAGTTGGAAACCTTTTCAGTCCCTTTGCAGGTCCATGGGACTTGCTGTTTATGCCTATGATGAGTGTTGTCGCAGGAGTGTTAGGTTATGTTGTTTCAAAAAAATTTGGTCAAAACTATTTTATTTGCGGAGTAGTAATCGCGACAGTAATTTCCTTTAGTGTAGCTTTCATGTTAATGCAGTTTGGGACACCGTTTATTGTCTCTTTTCCTTATTTGTTAATTGCTGAACAAATAGTATGTTTAATTGGGTCGGTGATATTCAAATTAGTTGAAGGCAGATACAAATGGTGGGAAACGAACTGACCCAACAGAACGAAAACTGCGTGGTAGTATTAAGTGGTGGACCCGACTCAGTAACAACTGCTTACTGGGCAAGACAGCAAGGATACAACGTTCATGGATTAACTTGTAAGTATGGGCAAATTGCTTCCAAAGAAACAGAATACGCTCAACTGATTGCACAAAAACTGAACATACCCTTGAAAGTAATTGATTTGTCTTCGTTGCGGGAAATCTACATGGGAGTTACTTCAGTTTGTGACGAAAACATCACCATGACCGGAGACTTTAGTCAGCCGGAGCTCATGGTTCGGATGAACCCTTTTATCCCGATTGCCGACCTACATTTTACAAATCTTTTGAAGAAACAGCAAGACTAGGAACCGACGACGACCTTACCATAGAAGCTCCTTTCAGTGGCGGACCAAAATCAGATATAATCAAAAAAGGTGTAGAGCTAGGAGTGCCTTTCGAATTGACATGGTCTTGTTATTTTGGTGGCGAAAAGCATTGTGGGCAATGTGAATCTTGTGTGAATCGGAAAAACGCTTTTGTAAAAGCTCAAATTCCTGACCCTACCGAATACGAAGTCTAAACTTTGGTGAAAATAGTGGATTATGAAACAGTGTTTAGTTTGGCAGAACCTTACCTGAAGAAAAACGATTTTGGTTTGCCACACACACGAAGAGTTTTTGAAATAGCAAAAAACAATTTTGAAATCCCCAAAGACATTGAAGAACTAGTTTGCTGTTCCATAATCATGCACGACATCGGCGGAAGCACAATAGAAAAACAATACAAGAACGGCCCTGAAATCGCCGCAACACTATTAGCTAAACTAGGATATCCCAAAGCCTTTGTAGACCAAGTTTGTGAATTTATCCGAACCCATCACGACCATCCTGATTCTCCTTCTTTGGCTTTCAAGATCTTGTATGACTCAGACAAACTCGTAATGTTTTCTCCCGAGGAATATCCTCATTATCTTTCACATCCTAACTTTGACTGGAACCAAATCATTGACCTTATATATCATCCTCACGCCAAAGAGCTCGCAAAACAGCTTTTGCAAAAACGCAGAAATGAATAAGTTCCCTTTTTGTGCACAAATTTTTTGTGCTAACAGACTACACTATTAGTAACCTGTCTGGATGAGGTCACAAATAGTGCAAAACAAAACGATTTCTAAAGTTATTGTGACATTGCTTATTGTGTCAACAGTCTTTGCGGTTACATTTTCTCCAATTGGATGTATCGTTTTTGGACAAACTGCAACTCTTGAAGATGTTTTGGTAGAACTAGAATACCTTAAAACTAAATTGGATGCTTTGGATGCGAACGTTACCACCACAAATGTTACGCTCGAATCATTAAATGAGGTCATAACAAAAATAGAATCTACCATGGATTATTTCAGCGAAGTAACCGTTACTGTAGCAGAACTTGGAACCATTATCTTCGCCTTAGAAGACTTAACCGATCTGACAACAGAACTGCACTCTAATCTTGTTTCAGGCAACGAAACTGTAACAACAGAATCTGTCACAGAAATTAAAACAACAGTGCAAGAAGTTAAAACAACAGTGCAAGAAATTAAAACAACACTTAACGACCTACAAACCAGTTACATCTCAAGTGTGCCCGAAGACTTGAAGGAACAAGTAGAAGATATGCACTTTTTAATCCAAATTCTAACGGTTTTGGTTATTATTGCAGTTGCTTCAGCTTTGATTGCAGCAATAAGTTCATTACGGTTAGTTAAACGGGTAAAACAAATCAACTAGAAAACAAATTTTTGAAATAGTGCTTTAGCTTATATAGAGCCATTACTGTTCGAAATACAAAGAGATGAAAGTTTCATGTCCAAAAAATATAACATCGTTGTTTTACTTGGCGACGGTATCAGCAAAGAAGTAATTCCCGAAGCCGTCAAAGCCCTTGAAGCTACAAAAGACGTAGTCAAAGACTTAGATTTTGAGTTCAGTGAATACCCGTGCGGATTTGAATATTTCCAAAAAACAGGTAAAGCGTGGCCCGACGACGCTTATCCTGCCTGTAAAGAATCTGACGCCATCCTTTTCGGCGCAGTAGGAATGCCCGGAGTCGCAGGATTTGAACACATAGTTTATGTTCACAGAATATTACGCCAAAAACTTGACCTATACGCCAATGTGCGCCCAAGCAAAGTGCGACCAAACATTCCATGTCCTTTGAAGGGCAAAAAAGCTGGAGACATTGACCTAGTTATCGTAAGAGAAGGCACCGAAGACCTTTACGCTCCGATTCGGGGTGCTCTTGAACGCTCCGAACAAACCGAAGTTGGAATCGACGTAAAAATAGTCACCCGCAAAGGAGCAGAACGCATAATCCGATATGCCTTTGAAATGTGCAAAAACAAAACCAAAGGTGCACCTCTGGACGGAAAGAAACGAGTAACCTGTGTGGACAAAAGCACGGTCCTGAAAAGCTGTGCCTTGTTCCGAGAAGTGTTCGATGAAATCGGAAAAGAATACCCTGACATAGAAAAAGACCCCGCACTGATTGACGCGTGGGCTCAGTGGATTATCAGACGCCCCGAATGGTATGACGTAATTGTTACAACAAACATGTTCGGCGACGTAATCTCTGATTTGACCTCAACTTTCCAAGGCGGACTAGGTATCGCCCCAAGCGCAGAAGTCGGCGACCGATACGGAATGTTTAGACCAATCCATGGAAGCGCACCAAAATATTACGGCAAAAACGTCGCAAACCCAATGGCAACCATCTTGTCAGCTAAAATGATGCTTGACTGGATTGCCCAACAACACAACGACCCCGCAGCCAAAAAAGCTGCAGATTTAATCGACAAAGCAGTAGACGAAGTCATAACTGAATCAAAAATCGTCACCTACGACCTTGGCGGGAAAGCAAAAACCAGCGAAGTCGGCGACGAAATCGCACAAAAAATCCGAAGCTACTAAGCTTCACTCTTTTCTTTATTGTATTTTTTTGTTTTTTGTGCTCCAAAAATTGATAACTTTTTATTTGTTCCCTAAACTTTTAGTAAAGTGATGGCAAATCTGTGCCAATTAACTAGCAATAATTTTGGTTTTCGACCTGTGTGCCATAACGTGTGAGCTGTCATGAGCAAAAAACTAGCAGCTATAGTTTTTCTTATGTTTTTGGTAGCTTCAAGTCTTTCTGTTGCTTTTTCTGAATCTGCGCAAACTGCTGATTGGCCTATGTTCCATCAAAATCCTTCCCACACTGGCAGTTCTGCCTTTTCTGCTCCTCGAACAAACCAAACCTTATGGACGTTTAACACTGGCGGACCTGTGGACTCTCCCGTGGTTTCTGATGGAGTGGTTTATTTTGGCTCTTTAGACGATAACGTTTACGCCTTGGACGCTTTAACTGGAGAAAAACTTTGGTATTTTACTACCGGCGGTAACGTTTTGTCCCCCGTTGCAGTTGCACAGGGACTAGTTTTTGTTGGGTCTGAAGATTTTTTTGTTTACGCTTTGAACGTTTCTGATGGAAGCTGTGTTTGGAGTTTTGAAACTGGATATTTTGTGGACTCAGCAATCGCGTACTTTGATGGTTTCGTCTACGTGGCTTCTGAAGACGCCAACGTTTACGCTTTGAGCGCCTCAACTGGAGATTGTGTTTGGAGTTACACAACAGGCAGCATGATCATGTTGTCTTCTCCTGTTGTTTATGGTGGAATGGTGTATGTGGGTTCCCTAGACAACAAAGTTTATGCTTTAAACGCCACCACCGGCGAATACATCTGGAGTTACGCCACCCAAGACTTCATAGTTTCTACGCCAACAGTAATGGACAATGTGGTTTATGTTGGCTCAGACGACAAAAACTTGTACGCCATTGACGCCTTCAGTGGCAACCTGTTATGGATTTACACGACTGGTGGAGCAATTTTTTCAGGCCCCGCTGCAGTTGGTGAAACTGTTTTCGTGGGTTCAACTGACGGAAACGTTTACGCCCTAAACAGTTCCAGTGGTGAAAAGTTTTGGAGCTACACAACTGATGGACCTGTGGGGTCTTCTCCTGCGGTTGTTGATGATTTTGTGTATGTGGGCTCTGACGACTACAACATTTACGCCTTGGAGGCTGCAACTGGAGATTATGTATGGAGCTACAAAACCGCAGAAAAAGTGATTTCTATGCCCGACTTATCCCATGGAATCGTGTACGTTGGGGGCTGGGATGGACGATTGTATGCTTTGGATGCAGATTATGGAACCCTAGTTTGGCAGTACGTAACTGGAGGTGTTGTGGATTCTTCTGCGGCTGTTGTTGATGGCAAAGTTTACATTGGCTCACATAATGGACGAGTATACTGCCTAAGTGCCTCGCTGGGGGCGGTTCCTTTTGATGAGTTTTCCAGCGAAGAAATATGGAACTACCAAACTGAAGACATGATAATGCTATCCGGACCTGCAGTAGCCGATGGGGTAGTTTATGTTGGCTCCTACGACTACAACGTTTACGCCTTTAATGTCTCTATGGGCGCAAAAATCTGGAACTATGCAACGGAATTTGCTGTGGTTTCTTCTCCCGTTGTGGTTGATGATGTGGTGTATATTGCATCCGAAGACTACAACGTTTACGCCTTAGCTGCTCAAACAGGAGAGGTAATCTGGAATTTTGTAACAGGCGGCTTGATTCACATGTCCTCAACTGCAGTTGCAGAAGGATTTGTTTATGTTGGCTCATAACAAAAAGGAATTTGATCGGTTCTTATATGCTTTTGCAGAAAATATTTGAAATAAACAAGCTTTTTATGCCTTTAGTCTTTAGCGTTATGTGGTGTACCTCATGGAAGGTAGATGGGTTAACGACTGCCAGCGGATCTTGAAAGAAATTAAAGACTCTGCCAAAGCCGATGGACAAGACCGTCTGGACATGGTTCGAACAATCAGGTTTACAATACTTGCATTGCAGCGAAGCGTAACCGGATGGATGCAATGGGCAGACAATCCCGACATTATGGCGCAGTTTTCGTTAGCTGAACTTAAAGAAATCAACCAAAACCTCGCTAATTTAGTGTGCGACTTTGTGGATTATGACGCAAAAATAACTGGAAGTCAAGAAAAGAAAATAGAAAAGAAGATACGCAAAGACGTCATCAAAAAACCCAAAAGAAAAGACATGTTCTACGTCAAATAGGACGCCTTTTGGTTATTTTTTTCTTCTAAAAAACACAGTTACTATTAGGGCAATTACGGCCAGCAAAATAATAACGGCGGATTCGATAACTGGAAAGTCATCAATTTTTGGATCATCAACCGCAGAATCCCCGCCTACGGCGTAAACAATGTGGTCGTAAGAGCCAAAATATACAGTTCCATTAGCTATAGCAGGAGAAGAAACTACTTTTTCTAGTGTTTTGTATTTCCAAACCAGTTCTCCAGAAGAGGCATCCAGAGCGTACATGTTATGGTCGTGGGAGCCAACAAACAAAAGGTCATCTGCTACTGCAGGAGAGGAAGAAACATCGCCTCCAGTTTGATAACTCCAGATTAACTCGCCGGTTTTGGAGGCTAAAGCGTAAATTTTGTTGTCGTTTGAGCCTATATAAACAATGTCTTCGGCAACTGCCGGAGAGGAGCCTACTGAATCCCCAGTGTTATAGGTCCAAACTAAATCTCCAGAATAAGCGTTAAGAGCATAAACTGTTCCGTCGTATGAGCCAACGTAAACTGTGTCGTCAACAATTGCTGGAGAAGAAATCACAAAACTACCAGTTGCGTAGTCCCAAACAAGATTGCCGTTTGAAGTGTTCAGACAATATATTTTATTGTCGTTTGAGCCTACATAAACCAATCCGTCTGCAACGGCAGTTGAGGACATGTGAATCAAACCGCCTGTTGCAAAAGTCCAGATTACCTCTCCGGTTTTAGCGTCTAAGGCGTAAACGTTGTAGTCTTCGGATGCAATATACACCACGCCATAAACCACAACGGGAGAGGAAACCACAGCAAATTCTGTTGCAAAGTTCCAGATTTTTGCCCCCGTAGAGGCATTAAAGGCGTAAACGTTGTAGTCGTAGGAACCAACATAAACTACCCCATCGGCTACTGCAGGTCCGGACAACATTATCATGTCCTCAGTTTGGTAGTTCCAAATTTCTTCGCTAGAAAACTCATCAAAAGGAACCGCCCCCAATGAGGCACTTAGGCAGTATACTCGTCCGTTGTGTGAGCCAATGTAAACTTTGCCATCAACAACCGCCGCAGAAGAATCGACAACACCACCAGTTACGTACTGCCAAACGAGGGTTCCAGAGTCTGCATCCAAAGCGTATAATCGTCCATCCCATCCCCCTACATTTACGATTCCGTTGGAGACGTCGGGCATTGAAATCACTTTTTCTGCGGTTTTGTAGCTCCATACATAATCTCCCGTTGCAGCGTCCAAGGCGTAAATGTTGTAGTCGTCAGAGCCTACATACACCAACCCATCAACAACTGCAGGAGAAGACCCCACAGGTCCATCAGTTGTGTAGCTCCAAAACTTTTCACCACTTGAACTGTTTAGGGCGTAAATGTTTCCGTCAGTTGAACCCACGAAAACAGTTTCACCAACTGCAGCGGGTCCTGAAAAAATTGCTCCACCAGTCGTGTAAGTCCACAACAGGTTGCCACTGAAGGCGTCAAGGGCGTACAAGTTTTTGTCGTCTGAGCCAACATAAACCACGTTGTCCATTACTGTTGGCGTGGAAACTATGAAGTCTTGGGTGGTGTAACTCCAGATGCATTCGCCGGTGGTGGCGTTTAAAGCGTAAACTTTGTTGTCTAGGGAACCCACATACACCATGCCACCATAAACAACAGGAGAAGACAACATGATCATGCTACCTGTGGTGTAACTCCAAACACAATCTCCAGTTGAGGCGTTCAAAGCGTAAACGTTGGCGTCTTCAGAAGCCGCATAGACCAAACCATCAAAGTATGCGATTGCTGAGTCCACAAAATATCCAGTTTCAAAACTCCAAACACAGCTTCCATCAGA
>JARRLY010000010.1:0-29111 GCA_037386545.1 Candidatus Bathyarchaeota archaeon | reverse complement strand
CTAAGTTAATCTTCTAAACCATTGGCTTTGAAAAAGTATCGAGTCTTGCGGCCTCTTACTTTTATTTCGTGAAGCAAATCTCTTTCAACTTCTGATAGTTCTTCGAGGTCACACCATCTTATACCTCTAGGTAGTTCAAGTTCAACTTGTCGTTTCTGTCTTAAATCATAGTATCGAACTTTATCACCTTGTTTCGTTCTAGTCAAATTTTATCACATCCCTTTCGCAATTATTATTCCAAAAATACCTATAACAAAAAATACAGCTACAACACACACAACAGTAACTAAACCGGACAATCCGCTTTGACTTGTCGCAATAATACCTGAACTATGATTCAAGGAAAAATTAACCCCAAATAGCACAAATAAAACTGCAACCAATCCAACAATAAACAGAATAGCTATTACAGTTTCTTTCAAAGTCTAGCCTCCTTTATTCCAAGAAAAAAAGGGGGAGGGTTGCAAAATATCTGTGAAAAAGTGGCGATGTATCCACTGAATAGATAAAGTTTATAACCTGACGTTCTTATTGGAAAAGACGAACTGTAACAAAAACACTAGAAGGATATTAACATGGGTCATAGAAAAAAGTCTGCGCCTAAGCATGGTTCATTAGCGTATTTACCTAGAGGCCGCGCAAAACGAACGGTGGGAAGAATCCGTTTCTGGCCTAAAGTAGAAGGAGAACCGACAATGCTCGGTTTTATGGGTTACAAAGCTGGAATGACTCACATCAACATGATAGAGGACAAGCCAGATTCATTACACATGGGAAAAGAAACATCTCATCCAGCAACCATACTGGATATTCCACCAATCGTAGTTTACGCAATTCGAACATACACAAAAGATCAATATGGATTGCACACATTCACTGAAGCATGGATGCAAAATCCACCTAAAGATTTTGAACGTGCCTTTGTGCTGCCAGAAAAAATCAACAGTGAAGAAAAACTCAAAAAAATAGAGGAAAACCTAGAAAACATCGCTGAAATTCGCGTTTTAGCAGCAACACAACCACGTCTTGCAGCAGTCCCAAAAAAGAAACCGGACACTGCAGAAATCAAGGTTGGTGGGGGTACAATACCAGAACAGTTTGAGTATGTGAAAGATTTGCTCGGAAAAACTGTTTCAGTTACTGACATATTTAAAGAAGGTCAGTTCATGGATGCAATCGCAATAACAAAAGGCAAAGGATTCCAAGGTCCAGTAAAACGGTGGGGAATCAACATTTTGCCTCGCAAATCCCGCAAAGGAAAACGCGCAGTTGCTGCAATCGCCCCATGGAAACCCGCCCGGGTACTTTACAGTGTTCCACGTTCAGGACAAATGGGTTACCATCAAAGAACAGAATACAACAAACGGATACTAAAAATTGGAATTGAAGGAAAAGAAATCAATCCAAAAGGAGGATTCGTAAGATATGGTGAAGTCAAAGGAACTTACCTTCTAGTTGACGGAAGCATTCCAGGTCCAGTAAAACGCCTTGTAACTTTAAGGTATCCTGCTCGACCTCCAAATAAAATCGCTGAAGCATCCCCAAACATCACATACATTTCGTTGGAGTCTACACAAAAATAATTGGTGAATAAACATGGGCAAAATTTCAGCTAAAGTATTTGATCTAAACGGCAAAGAAGTAAACCAACTTAATCTTCCACAAATATTCAACACACCCAGCAGACCAGACGTAATAAAACGCGCAGTAGTTACAATTCAGTCCCACAAGTATCAGCCCCAAGGCAGAGACCCAATGGCTGGAAAGAAAAACACTGCAGAATCCCGCCACGCTGGTTTAGGCATCTCTCGTGTGCCCCGACTCAAAGAACGCGGACAAAGAGCAGCCTTTGCTCCTGGAACTGTAGGCGGCAGGGAAGCTCACCCACCAGAATCTAGAAAGAAAATTAAAAAGAAACTCCCAAAAAAAGAAATGAATCTTGCTTTGCGGTCTGCAGTTGCTGCAACAGGGTCGAAAGAAACAGTATCCGCTAGAGGTCACATGGTAGATGATGTGCCAGACTTTCCGTTAGTTGTAAGCGATGAGATTCAGAGTCTAAAAAAGACCCAAGAAGTCGAAGAAACGCTTTCCAACCTTGGAGTATGGGCAGATATATTCCGTGTCAAAGAAAGCCGCAAAATCCGAGCAGGCAAAGGTAAAATGCGTGGACGAAAAATGAAACAGGCCATTGGTCCTTTGTTGGTTATAACCAAAAACGATGGTGTTGCTGAAGCTGCACGAAACCTTCCGGGTTTGGATGTTGTTTCTGTTGCAAACCTGAATGCTGAGCTCTTGGCTCCAGGAACGCACATGGGAAGATTAACTGTTTGGACAAGCTCAGCTTTTGAAAAAGTTGAAAGCATATTTGGAGGAAAATAAAATGGACCCGTACAAAACTATCTGTTATCCAGTTATGACTGAAGTTACAAGCCGTATTCTTGAAACAGAGAATAAATTGGTCTTCATTGTCAGCAAAAAAGCAACAAAAGCAGACATTAAACGTGCAGTAAAAGAACTCTATGACGTGGATGTCCAATGCGTTAATTCCGCCATCACACCTAATGGTGAAAAAAAGGCGTTTGTCAGGTTAACTCCTGAATTCAAAGCATCTGATCTTGCAATTAAACTAGGCATCCTCTAAAACGAGGAGCGTCTGGTTTTCAGATGCCTACTTCCACTAAATTTCTTTCAGTTATTGTTTTTTTGTTAGTTGTTGCAGTTTCTGTAGTTCTGTTCATTTTCCCAGGGTTCGTTATTGACATATTAATTCTTGTAATAAAATCGTTTGAAGCTGGAGGGCTTCCTCTTTTGTTTGGCATGATGGTAATCCAAGCAATAGCCATCCCAATCCCCTCTGAACTGGTTTTAATCGCGGGCGGTTTAGCGTTCCCGTTTCCTTTTGGGTGGATTGTTGGTGCATTAGGTTCAATTGTTGCAGCGGTTGTAGGTTTTTACATATCAAAAAAAGGTGGGAGAGCCCTTGCGATCAAACTGGTTGGTGAAAACGGAATTCAATTTGCAGACAACTGGTTCAACAGGTGGGGAAGCTGGGCTATTCTGTTAGGCAGATTTGCACCTTTCATACCTTTTGATGCAATTTCATATAGTGCAGGTTTGACTACAATGAAACTCAAAAGTTTCTTGATTCCTACAGTAATAGGGACATTGCCCCGAACGTTTTTTTACACATATCTAGGAACCTACGTAGGAATTACCTTTGATGCGCTTATTGAAGCGTATGACACAACTGGAGAAATTCCAGTGAATCTTCAAGACATGGTTTCTCAGTTCAATTATGTTTTGTTAGCTGCTGTTGTAGCAATTGGGGTTATCTTTATAGTGTATACTTTGGTCACTAAGCGTTATTCTAAGGTTACAGAAAACTAAAAGTATTTAAACTGTTTTGTCTGTAAAACCTACGTTTCAAAGGAAGATGTGACACTTGGGAAAACGAATACGAGTGCAAAGACGCGGAAGAGGTTCTTCAACATTTAGGGCATCAACACATAAGCGTGTAGCCCCTGTTAGATATCCTTCAGTTGCAATCACTGAAAACAAAGCAGTGGTAAATGGACAAGTAAAGGACATAATTCACGAACCAGGAAGAGGCGCACCTATGGCCGTCATACGCTTAGAAACTGGAGACACATACTACACAGTAGCCCCAGAAGGAACATATGAAGGTCAACCCACACAGGTCGGCGATGAAGCTTCAATAGCAATCGGAAATGTTCTTCCAATTGGCAAGATTCCAGAAGGAACCATGGTATGCAGTATTGAACTATCTCCGGGCGACGGAGGTAAAATGGTTCGTTCATCTGGAGCTTATGCAACAATAATCTCACACGATCCTAAAACAAACAAAACATTTGTAAAACTTCCTTCAAAACGAAGCAAACAAATTAACAGCATGTGCCGAGCAACAGTTGGCGTAATTGCAGGAGCAGGAAGAACAGAAAAACCCTTTCTGAAAGCTGGAGCAAAATATCACCTGATGAAAGCTAAAGGTCATTTGTATCCTCGAACCCGAGGAACCGCCATGATTGCCGCTTGTCACCCATACGGTAGCAGCAAAAAAGGTGGACGCAAAGTAACCACAGTTTCAAGAAACGCTCCACCCGGCAAAAAAGTCGGTCTAATCGCAGCACGCAGTGCAGGCAGCCGCATCAAACGCAGACGAGACTAAACATACTAGAGAAACTTTTGTTCTCTCTTCTTTTACTTTTTTAGAAAAAGCTAGTCTTCAAAATAGCACTGTTATTTGAATACTTTAGTAGTCCTATTGTAAAAAATCCTTTTTTCAAAAAAATAGAACAAAATATTCAGCAAAAAAGTTCATACAATTATTATTCTATAAACACTGAGAAAGTTTCGTTCTTTAATAAGAAATTATAAAAAGGTTGTTGGTTTTTGTGTTTGTGTCCTTGTTTGTGTCTTGTGATTTATCATGACTGACGTTTGTTTAATGTTTGAAGTTCATCAACCTTTCAGGCTGAACAGAAACTTTCACTCTGATTTGCTTGCTAAAGGCAAACCAACCAAACAAGATCTTTTCGATTTGTATTTTGATAACGGTCTAAATCGATACGTTTTCGAACGTGCTACAAGAAAATGTTACTTACCAGCAAATAAAATAATCCTTGAACAAATCAACAAAACCAAAGACGCAGGAAAACCATTCAAAGTAGCATACGGCATCTCGGGAGTGTTTCTGGAACAGTGTGAGCTTTACCATCCTGAACTTATAGAATCGTTTAAGGAACTTGCCAAAACAGATTGCGTAGAATTTTTGGAAGAAACCTATTTTCACTCTTTAGCAAGCTTATACGATAATGAACGGTCAGAATTTATTGAACAAATCAAGATGCATCGAAAAATTATGACTGAGTTGATTGGTTACAAGCCAACTTTTATCGAAAATACTGAGCTTTTATTCAATAACTCCATCGCACAAACAATGAAAAAAATGGGCTATAAAGGAACCGTAACCGAAGGCGTCCAAAAAACTCTCCAAGGAAGAAGCCCAAACTATGTTTACAAGGCTCAAGGCTCTGGTCTTCCGGTTTTGTTGCGCAACTATAACCTTTCTGACGACATTGGTTTTCGATTTTCTTCTCATTGGTGGAATGAATACCCCTTAACTGCCACAAAATATGCCCAATGGCTGGCTGGAACACAAGGACAAGTTATTGTCATTTTTGTTGATTACGAAACCTTTGGGGAACACCACTGGCCCGAAACAGGAATACATGAGTTTTTGAAAGCTTTGCCCCAGGAAGTAAACAAGTGGCATCATCTTAACTGGCGAACTCCAACTGAAGTTATCACAAGACACGAACCAGTGGGAGAAGTTGACATCCATGAATACAACACGGTTTCATGGGCAGACATCGAACGCGATACCAGTGCATGGATTGGTAACCCGATTCAAAACATCTGTTACGAATCCCTCAAAGAACTTGAACCCTTAATTAAAGCAATCGGCGACAAAGAATTAAAATGGTTGTGGCGATACTTACAGCAAAGCGATCACCTGTACTACTTATCGATGAAAGGTGGCGGACCCGGAGACGTCCATAATTACTTTAGTTCCATGGGAAGTCCAGTTGAAGCTTTTGCTGTTTTTTCCCGTGTTTTGTCTGACCTAGAAGCAAGAATCCGTCTAGAACTAGAAAAACCCGAACTAGCAGCCAAAATGATATTACGACGATTGCCTTCTGGCATGGGTTTCAAGTTTTCTTACGAGTTTCCGTTGTCTTCTGGATTGACTGTACATAGTCTGCAAGAATTTTATGACCAACTTAAAACAATAAACGTTCGTGCAATTGAATTTCATATGGAACAAGGAGACTTTGAACGCTGGATAAGTCAAGTAGTTGGGGACGACAAACTAGCTTGTGAAATAAATCGGTTTAGCTCTTTAAAAAGGAAATCTAGTGGCGAAAAACTTCGCAAGATACTTTTGAATATCCTTGAAAAAAGATTAATTAAATTGAAAAAAATTACTGCTCCAAAATCTACAACCTTAAAGAAGCACAAAGAGTGATTATGATACATCTCCAATGAATTATAGGTGCCGTGAAAGAAATGTTACGAGACCCCGTTTGTGGAATCCCCTTGGCTGACCCCAAAGAAGAGTTTAAGGCTGAAGTACGGGGCCGAAATTACTACTTTTGTGGAGAATACTGCAAGCGCTCATTTTTGCGGGGTAAAAAAATTGCATATTTCTCTATGGAAATTGGATTAGATAAAGACATTCACACCTACAGTGGAGGATTGGGTGTTCTTGCTGGAGATGTTATCAAATCCAGTGCAGACCTTAAGATTCCCTTGGTTGGAGTCACTCTTGTTAGCCGAAAAGGATACTTAAAACAAGAAATCAAAAATGGAAAACAAATTGAACATCCTGACGACTGGACACCTTCTGCTTTAATGACTGAGTTACCATGCAAAGTTGAAGTAAAAATTCAAAACCGAACCGTCAAAGTCAAAGCTTGGATGTACGATCATCAAAGCCCTTCCGGTGGCTTGGTTTCCGTTTTATTTCTTGACACCAACGTTGAAGACAACAACCCTGAAGACCGCGAAATCACCTCATTTTTGTATGGCGGCGACCGCGAATACCGCCTAAAACAAGAAATAATTTTGGGAGTAGGCGGAGTTAAAATGCTCGCTGCCGCAGGCTTTAATGTTGGAAAATATCACATGAACGAAGGGCATTCAAGTTTTTTGACCCTACAATTACTTGCAGAAAATGGTAAAGAAATCGATAACGTCCGAGACCTTTGCATATTCACAACCCATACCCCAGTAGAAGCAGGACACGACAAATTCTCTTATGATCTTGTTCAAAATCTGTTGGGTGATTTGGTTTCTTTTGAAACCCTCAAAAAACTTGCTGGCAATGATCAATTGAACATGACTCGGTTGGCTCTTAACACCAGTAAATATGTGAACGGAGTTGCAAAAAGACATAAAGAATTTTCCTTAACCCTTTTTCCAGGATACAACATTTCCGCTATTACTAACGGTGTTCACTCCTTTAGCTGGACGTGCAAATGCTTTAGAAGCCTTTTTGACAAATACTTACCAGGTTGGGCAAACGAACCCGAACTTCTGGTCAGAGTAGACAGCATCCCAGACGAAGAAATCTGGCGCGCCCATGTGGAAGCAAAAGAAAATTTGATTCGATACGTTCGCGAGCGCTCAGAGATTCAGTTGGATCCTGATGTTCTTACTTTGGGTTTTGCCCGCAGATTTACGGGATACAAACGGGCTACATTATTGTTTTCTAACCTGAAACGCCTTGAAGAAATTAATAAACACGAAAAAATTCAGGTAGTTTTTGCAGGTAAAGCTCACCCAAAAGATTGGATGGGAAAACGGTTAATCGAAGAAATAAACGAACTTAAAAGAACACTCAGAGACACAATGAAAATTGTTTACTTAGAGAACTACAATCTTGAAATGGCCTCATTTTACACTTCGGGTGTGGACGTTTGGTTGAACACCCCGATTCCTCCGTTTGAAGCTTCTGGAACAAGTGGAATGAAAGCAGCCCACAACGGAGTAATCAACTTTAGCGTTTTGGATGGTTGGTGGGTAGAAGGTTGCATCGAAGGAGTAACTGGATGGGCTATTGGTCCCTCCCCAAAAGAAGAAATAGAAGATGCAGAACGAAGGCGCCTAGAAATCACTCAGCTTTATGATAAACTAGATTACTTAATCACTCCTACTTTTTACAAAAACAGGGATGAGTGGATAAAATTAATGAAAAATTCCATAGGTAAAGTTGCCTACTACTTCAACAGTCATCGCATGATGCGAAGATACGCTTCTGAAGCGTACTTGTAACTGTCCGAAACAGCTCTTTTTATTTTTATTTTGGTGTTTTTTGTTAGCTGTTTCTGCAACCGAAGATTTTATATGAAAGACAATACATATGAAGAATTATTCATTAAAATGTGTGATTAATATGTCAAACCAAAAAATGTTTTGTTACCAATGCGAACAAACCGCCAACGAAAAAGGCTGTACACAACATGGCGTTTGTGGAAAAAGTCCCGAAGTAGCAGCGTTACAAGATCTTCTAGTTTATGCCCTGAAAGGTCTTTCACAGGTTGCCCTTGAAGCAAAAAAACAAAATATACCAACTGACGAAGCAGACACATTTACTTGTAAAGCTCTTTTTTCAACTTTGACAAACGTAAATTTTGACCATTCACGCTTTGAAACCTTAATCAAAAAAGCTGCAGAACTACGGGATTCGTTAAAAAAAGAACTTAAAAACTGCGGATTAACAATTTCTTATGAAAACACTGCAAATTTTGTTCCAAAAGAGACTGCATCTGAATTGGTTGAACAAGGAAAATCAGTTGGAATACTTTCTGACCCCACAATAAATCCAGACATTCAATCCCTCCGGCAAATTCTAACCTACGGAATAAAAGGAGTGGCAGCATACGCAGATCATGCCGAAATTTTAGGAAAAAAAGACCCAGAAGTATATCAATTCATATATGAAGCCCTCGCGGCTACGTTTGACGATTCTCTTAGTGTCGACGACCTTGTTGGTTTAGTTTTGAAATGTGGAAAAATCAACTTGCGTGCAATGGAACTATTAGATGCAGCAAACACGGGAACTTATGGCCATCCAGTCCCAACAAAAGTCCCTCTTGGTGCGAAAAAAGGCAAAGCGATTCTTGTTTCTGGACATGATCTGAAAGATTTAGAGGAAATTCTCAAGCAATCAGAAGGCAAAGGAATAAACGTTTACACACATGGAGAAATGCTTCCCGCCCACGGGTATCCGGAACTAAAGAAGTACTCTCATTTCTATGGACATTATGGAACTGCGTGGCAAAACCAACAAAAAGAATTCAAGGCATTTCCGGGCGCAATCTTGATGACCACAAACTGTATTCAACGCCCTTTGGGTAGTTATTCTGACAACATTTTCACAACTGGTCTAGTTGGATGGGAAAAAATAACTCACATCAAAGACAAAGACTTCACTCCACTAATCCAAAAAGCTCTGGATATGAAAGGTTTCACTGAAGATCAACCCGGAAAAACTGTAATGGTTGGATTTGCACGAAACACTATCCTAAGTGTAGCTGACAAAGTTGTTGACGCAGTTAAAACCAAAAAACTTCGCCACATTTTATTAGTTGGAGGCTGTGATGGTGCAAAGCCTGGACGAAACTACTTCACTGAGTTAGTTGAAATGACCCCCCCTGATACAATTGTTCTAACCTTGGCTTGTGGAAAATTCAGGTTCTTCGACAAAGACCTTGGAACGCTGGGTGACTTACCAAGACTTCTTGATGTTGGGCAATGTAACGATGCATATTCTGCGATCAAAGTAGCAGTTGCCCTTGCTGAAGTATTTGGTGTAGGAGTTAACGAATTACCGTTATCTTTGGTGATATCGTGGTATGAACAAAAAGCTGTTGCCATTCTGTTGACTTTGTTGTATCTGGGAATTAAAAACATCCGTTTAGGCCCTAGTTTGCCTGCTTTCATATCACCTAATGTGTTGGATGTATTGGTGAAACAATTTAACATAATGCCAATAACTACTGCAGAGAAAGACCTTAAAGCAATACTAGGATAAATACAGAAGTCGGATTAACAATGAAAAAAGGGTTAAGTGAAACATGCTACAGGTTCTTTGTTAACGTGGCAAACCCTGCCAGGTTAGCGATACTAGAGCAACTGATGAAAAAACCAATGAGCGTAAATGAACTCGCTATTGCAATCGAACAAGAACAAAGCATGGTTTCACACAATCTTAAACCCCTTCTTGAATGCAACTTTGTTTACACAGAACCCCATGGCAAAAAACGTATCTACTCTGTTAACAAAGAAACAGTAGGAGCACTTTTCAAAACAGTTGAAAACCACGCAAAAAAATTTTGCCCCACAGGCGGAAAATGCCACCTAAACAAAAGTTGAACCCAAAATCTTCTAATCCATTCTGGATGAAAATGAACTTACCTATTTCACGACTTCTACTTTTTTTATTTCCGGCACTCGCTTTTTGATGCAATTTTCAACGCCCCATTGCATGGTCATTGCAGACATAGGGCACCCGTTACATGCTCCTTTAAGTTTGACTTTTGCTATGTCGTTTTCTACGTCTACTAACTCTATGTCTCCGCCGTCTGCTTGTAGTTGTGGTCTGACTTCTTCAAGGCATTGTGCAACTTGTTCTTTGATACTTTTAGTCATAAAAATCCCCAAACAAGACAATTGATGGGGAAGATAATAAGTTATCTGTTTCTTATGTGCGTTTTAGAGCAATCAAATATGCAATTGTTCCTAGTGCAATCAAAACTATTCCTGAAATAGTTAGGTACAACAATTCTGGAAAAATTGCATCAATTCCAAGATTCCTTGTCATTATATCCGTCATTGCATCTACCATTTTTGTGAAGGCTAATGCTCGACCAAATACTTGGGCGGCTTCAGGCATCATTTTCAAGGAGAAGAAACGCGAAGATGAAGAGCTGTAAGTGAACACTGATTAATACTGCGATTGAGTTGGCTGCTTCTTCATTTTTTGTTTTTAATTATAGCTTGAGCTGCGAGCCAACCAGTTATAATTGCTGTCGGTATTCCTGCAGGACTGTATGCCCATTGACCTATCTTTGAAACGTTTGGTATAGGTGTTTTTACTGATGCAGGCATTTTTCTGAGATTGTTAACAACAGGTACTTTTGTTTCATACGACCATCCAACAATTGCCCCCTCAGAAGTACCTGCAATTTTTTCAATAGTTAGTGGAGTTATAGAACGAATGAATAGAATTTTTTCTTCAATTCCTGGATAAATTGTATCACCAAGTGTTTTTAAAATCCGATTCTCAAGTTCCTTATTAAAATCTTCATACCAGCCCAAGTCTCTAATTTTCTTAATCAAATCATACTCAAAAAGCACACTTACAATCAGCCCAGTATTTCCTTTAGGGGCTAAAGAGGGGTCTCTGAGTGCTGGGATTGAAATTTCATATGTTGTTAATCTACAATAATCATCTAACCATTCCAACACTTGTTCTTTTGAGGTTTTATCAAAATTTTCAATTAATGATTTAAGCTTTGAACGATGAGTTTCACCCAACCCATTTTTTGAGGGTGTATAAAACAAGTGACCATTTGAAATTAATTTGAATTTCTCTGGAGCCTCATCAACCCCAATCATAAGAGTGAATACTGAATCATTACCACGCTTTGATAAGAATTTGTCTTTTTGCTCCAATATTTTAGAAATTAAATCTGAGTTAAGATTTTTTATATCAATTATATTATACAGATTTTTTAAATCTGCAGCCCAAACCAATTCATCATAAGAATATCTATTTCCATTGTTATCGATTAATTCTTTTTTAGAAGGAACGATTTTAGTAACTTTTGTTTTTGTTAATATTTTCCCATCCCATTCAATAATCTTTTTTTCAATAGCCTTTGACAGTTGCCCTGTCCCACCTTTGGGATAAAGATAATCAGTGTAAACATAAAAATAACCCAGAGCAAAAAAGACTGGGGTATTTTTAAAGAAATGTTGACTAATTATATCAACAAGTGATTGATTTTTTGATATTTTTAACAAAAATGATTCAATCGGCTCTTGCAGTTTGTTGATTCGTCTAATAACGAAAATAAATTTGAAAAACCAAGGAAGAAGTGTTTTTATTAGAAAAATTTTATTCTTTTTTAGGTTTACAAAAAAAGGATTATCAATTCCATATAATACTTCCATATCCTTTAAAATTTTTTTAATAAATCTAATTATAACTTTAATATCTTTTTTGCTTTCAGGGTATAGCTTTTCTAATAATTGTTCATAATCATACAAATTTTCTATTGACACTATATTGATTATTTCATCTTTAATGCCAAGTGAAACAGGGCTTTCTAGAAGCTCAAGTTCAACACCTAAATTTTTTAGCATGGGACGAATAACACCAGAATTTTCAATTGATCTGGCGCCTACATCAAATACAAAACCATCTCTGTTAAAGGAGTTCAAAAGGCCTCCACATTTCTCATTTTTTTCAATTAATAAAACATCAAATCCTTCACGTGCTAAATAAGCTGTAGAGGTTAGGCCAGAGATTCCACCACCAACTACAATTATTTTAGTTTGTTTATCTTTCATTTTAAACCCCCTAGTATCAGGCTTTTATTCCATAACTTTTCTGCAACCTCACGGTCCAATGCATGAGGCGCAAGTGCTTCTTCGGTGGTTAGATTAAAGAATTTTCCGCTAACTTCTTCAACTTCTTTTGAGACTCCAAGATAATAGAGTGCATTTGCTGAGATATCAGGGGATTTTGATAAAGGATTGACAAACCTATGTTTATAGAATAGATATAGTCTTCCGTTATTTTCTCCAATGTTGGTTTTAACCTGACCCGGGTGGCAAGCGTTAATGGTTACTCCGCTTCCTTTGAAATATTCATTGAATTTTATCATTGAAAGAAGTTGTGCTGTTTTTGCTGCGCCATAACTAGCTAAACCAAAATAAAGATTTTTTTCCCATCTAAGATCATCTAATTTTAATCCAGAAACCGCAAATCTATATCCTTCCGAATTTACATAGATTATCCTAGCTCTTTCTTGGCTTTTCAGTTTGTCCATTAAGATGTAATTGATAATAAATGAACTAAGATAAATTACTTGAAATACAATTTCAATGTTATTCTCTGTGAAGATCTTTTTTGTAGAATATGTCCCTGCATTATGAATTAAAACATCAATATTTTTTTCAGATCTTAATAAGTCCAGTCCCACTCTCTTAATATCCGAAATTCGAGTGAAATCTGCAATTTTATAATCACACTCAACATTAAAATCATTAGATATTTCTGCACATAATTTTTTAGATTTTCTTTCGTCTCGGTTAATACAAACAATATTTGCTCCGTGTGATGCATACAATCTTGCGGTAGAGTAACCAATTCCACTTGTTGTGCCACTTATCACGACTGTCTTATCGACAAAATTATCCTTACAAATTTTTGGATTCGCAATATTGTTACGGAGCATCGAAATAATATTTGAAATTTTGTACTCTTTTAGGTATTTTTTCAAATGAATTACCCAAATCTTTTTTTCATGAATTTTCGATAAATGTTTCCAAATCCTTGAATATTATCAAAAATATCCCCCCAAAGATCGTAATAATCTCTTTGCTCAATAATTTTACCATCTTCATTTAAAGTGATTCGACTTAAGCCAAATAAAGTTGATTTAGGATATTTGTCAAAGCTCAATTTCATCTCCCACTCAAAAAACAGAATGTCATCTTTCATCATTATGTTAATAATTTTCATTTCTAATTCTTTCGATCGTTTGACCAAACGCTTTGTCATATAAGTAAATTCTTTAATGCCGTAAATTTCTTGAATACAGTCACGAAAGTGAATGTTATCATCATAATATGGAAGAATATGAGACCAATCTGGTTTGCCTTTAGTATTATACGTTTTTTCCCATAATTCTTTGAACTGGTTCTCGTTAAAAATTCTCTTCATACAAAGTAAACCTTTTAAAAAAATATGGATAAGATGACTTTTAAAATTTTACACTAACCTAACTAATAATATAATGAAGCTGAGGTACAGATTAATTTCGAATTTGCTTAATTTCAAATTAACAAAAATACAATAGTAAAAACTTCAAAAATAATCTTAATTAAAAATACAAAAGATTCAAACAGACAAAAACACACACCACACAAGTTTATTTTATATACTAAAATCACAAATAATAATTCATAAAGTGTTGATGATAAAATATTTGCAAAAAATTAGACTATTATTTCGTCTTGCCAGACTACATTTTCTAATTTTAGGATTTTTGCTATACATACTGGGGTACCTAATAGCGATTCAAACGGGAATCCAACATAACTTGACAAAATTTCTGTTTGGATATGTTGTATTTGGAACAGCTCACCTTTCAGTATCTTTTAGCAACAACTACTATGATCAACAAGCTGACAAAAAATCATCACAAACGCCATTCTCTGGAGGAACAAAAATATTATTGAAATATCCAGAGATGCAAAAAATCACAATACAAACCGCAATAGTTCTATTATTAATATCAGCAATAACAAATATTATTTTCACAATATATTATGAATACAGCATATGGTTCCCAATTTTTGTAGTATTGGGAGGGCTTCTAGGCTATTTTTACACTGCAATTCCAATAAAACTCTCCTACCGCGGATGGGGAGAAATTGCAACAATATTAGGAGTTGGTTTATTCATGACCGGAATGGGATATTTTGTAGCTAAAGGTCAACTGGATACAAACTTTTTATTGTTCCTTCTTCCACTTAGCGCTTATGGGCTATTTTTCATAATAACAGTTGAACTTCCAGACAAAGAATGTGATACATTTGCAAACAAAAAAACCTTGGTAGTAAAATTGGGACGAAAAAATGCAAAGAAACTTGCTTTTCTAGCCGCCTTAATAGTGACCATTTACTTTGCAACAATAGATTTTCAAAAAATTGGAAACATAACATTTAACTGGAAAGCATTAATGGCTTTTTCCATGATTCCACTAAGTTCCTCGATAATCTCCTTACAAAAAAAGGCAAACGACCAAAAAAGTTTAACAAAACAAGTAATGTTAAACATAACTGGAATAACAATATTTGTAATCTTATCAATACTTTATTTATTACTGCAAAACATCTAAACCAAAAAATATAAAAACCAACTTAAATTGAAAAGCAAATCTTGTATTAAACAATTAAAAATAATTTTTTTATCAAAAACCCTTTTGGTCTATTTGAGTAAACTTTAGCAGTTATACATTTTATTTTCAAGTTTTTTCAGACAACCCATAAATTATGCTATAAAATGAAAAATTCTATTTGCCGTTGATTAACTACTTTTAAATGTTGAATTCTCCAACTTTGATTGTGCAGAGGTTCGGGTTTAAGTTTCCGAAAATCATTTTAATAAGCGAATATTTGCCTGCACCAATAGGGCCAAGAATATAGTGAAGGTTTTCATCTTTTTAATGTAATAGAAAGTGTTTCAACTGCTTGTGTGTCTTTCAAGCATTAACTTAATGACTCTATTTCGATGTAATTAAAATAGGTGTTCCCTAAGCTTTTATGGAATCCTGTTTAGTCACACGCTCTAACATGGGTAAATAAACAGGTTCTAAATGGATTGTTTTATTTATTTTTAATATTAATATTAGCTTTTCTAAAATTTCACATTTTTACTAGATTGTGATTACCGAATAAATTAATAATCTGGATTACTGTTACTGTTTTTGAAGTGCAAATAATGAGTGAAGGCAAAATCAGGGGTAAAATTTTAGTTGATTTATGGGTAGCAGAAACTCCATTGACCCTGCAAACAATATCTGAAAAAACAGGATTAAATCCCTCGTCCACAATGGGTTACTTGTTAGGTCTCATAAAAGCAGAATACGTATGTGTTCCTGAAAAACACCAATACGCCATAACAATTCTAGGCAAACAAGCCCTAGGCTTACCAAAAACAGACAAAACATTAGCAGAAAAGATTCTGTGTTCTGTTCCCACGGAAAACGCTTTTCATTTTTACAAAGGTATCGATCAACCTCTAGGTGTGAGTGCATGTGGCCTCCAAGATTTTCTTGAAAAAATCCAAACAGTAGACATCCAATCAATCGAGTTCCACCTAAATAGCAAAGACTTTGAATGCTGGATTAACAGTACACTAGGTGATGTTGAGTTATCCAAAAAAGTGGCACTTTTGCGAGCGACAAACCTTTGTGGAGAAGACCTTCGAGCAAAACTTTGTCAAACAGTAAAATCCAGATACGATGAACTAATTAATGAAGCATAAAAACCAAAAAACACTTTTTAGACTAAATGGTTTCCTTAACCGAGGAAAAAGTTAATGGAAATTATTTTTTCTGAAAAATGTTTTGAGTATAAATGGCCGGGGCATATCGAACGACCCGAACGCATGAGTGTGGGTCTTGGAATACTACAAGAAAACTACAATATTTTGGAGTCTGAAACTGCATCAGAAAAAGATCTTTTGACTGTTCACACCAATGAACACGTTAATCGTGTTAAAAATGCTGGCCCTTGAAACGGAAGAGCAATGGGTGCACCAACATTAGGTTTTTGCTATTTTAACAACATTGCCATTGCAGTCAAGAAACTAAATATGCCAACTTTAATTTTGGATATTGATGGTCATCATGGAAATGGCACTCAAGAGATTTTTCAAGACGACCCCGAAATTACTTTTGTTTCGTTACATCGGCATCCCGCTTACCCGTATACTGGTTTTGCGTCAAACGGTAATTGTTTGAATTACCCTTTGCCTTATTCTGCTGGGAATAATATGTACATGAAAACCCTAAGAAAGGCTTTAAGTGAAGTTAAAATGGATAAAATCGAGTTGATTGCAATTTCTGCTGGTTTTGATACTCACGAAGGCGATATTGTTTCTTTGGGCTTAACTGGCAGTAGTTACAGGGAAATTGGAAGAATAGTTGGAAGTTTAAACAAACCACTTTTTGGGACCTTAGAAGGCGGCTACATCGGAGAATATGTAGGCGCAGACGTGCACGAACTACTTTCAGGAATCGAAGAAGTTCAATGAAACAACCAAATCAGTATCTAGTCAGGTAATTTACACAAAATATTGTTTGTGGGTTTTGGTAACCCACTAACTGCTTAGCTTTTATTTTTTTGGTCTTGCGTACCACAGAATTCGCATTGGATAGATTAGGCTTTTTGCGGGCAAGTAATTGTCGGTTCCGATGAATTTTGCGTAGACTTGCACTTTGTCGTCCCAGAAATCTCGTTGTTTTGCAACCCAGTCAATTGAAAATGTTCCATCTGGATTTGTTTCTGCAGATGCAAGAAAATCGTCTCGCATAAATGAGCGGTCATGCTCAAAAATATGTACTGTAACACAGCCTATTCCTTCGTCTGAACCTGCTGTAGTTAGTTTTCCAGTTAAAGCAACTGTTGTTCCTGATCCAACTTTTGTTGGTGGCATATCTAACCGAATGCTTGTAGCGTTTACGCCTTTAGCGGGTTTTTTGCAAACCTCAATGGATTCATACGTCTTGTATGTGATTGCTTCAGTGGTTACATTTGCTGCGCAACTTTTCTCTACTGCTTCTGCGAGCTCTTTGTCTTTTGTTTTTTGTTCAACGGTTAAGTCGTCTATTTCAGCACTACAACTGTTTTGAACTGCTTCTATTCCATGCATTACACCTTGTTTAGTTTCATATCCTTCGCTTGCTGCAATTATTTCTCCGTTTGACGCTTTCAAATTGAACCTAAATTCATGGGCATCATCAATGAAAATTTCATATTTTGGATTGGTTAACTTTTCCAGGTCTGTTGTTTGGTCTTCGATGTGTGAACCACAATTGGATTGAACTGATTGTACACCATTCATGCAACCTGCTTTGCTCTCATAAGCTTCGCTGACTGCAACGATTTTGTTGTTAGGTGCCCTAAGCCTAAATCTAAATTTTCCTGCTTTATCCTTATAGACCTGATATTTTGCTTTCAAAAAATCCCCCACATAAAATGATGCAATTAATACGGTTAAAGATTACCTCTAAAAATTTGCAAAATATGGTAACTAATTTTAGAAGTATTGCTAAATATATTTTAAACTATATTTCTGGATTTCAAATATAGCTAGTTGAGACCGTTAATCTCTTGAGTATAACTCCCTTTACAAATGGCTTTAAAGCACCAAGTCGATAATTAAGATGGGATTTTAATGGTATTCAAAACTGAAATCATAGAAATTATTCAAAGAACACCCAACGTGAAAAGTTTCCGATTTTCACGACCCAAACCTTTTGAGTATAAAGCCGGACAGTACTTGATCATAGTTTTAGCTGACCCAAAAGGCAATATTATGAAAAATCCCCTTACCATTTCAAGCAGCCCCACGGAAGATTTTCTTGAAGTAACCAAGAAAATTACAGCAGGTCACGAGTTCTCTGAAGCTATTAGCTCCCTTACCGTAGGTGACGAATTACAATTAGATGGACCTTTTGGACAGTTTATCCTTGATCCGACCCAAAACAAAATTGCAATGCTTTCAGGAGGCATCGGAATCACGCCTTTTAGAAGCATGTGTCGATATTCCACTGATTCAAAATTAAAAACGGACATTTTTCTTTGTTATGGAAACAAAACTTCAGAGGACATTGTCTTTAAACAAGAATTCGACCAAATGAAAAAACAAAATCCACACTTCAACATAGTTCATACCCTAAGCCGACAAGACTCCAACTGGAAAGGACACACTGGCCGTATTGATACAAATATGATACAACAGGAAATTCCAGATTATACCCAGCGTTTGTTTTATTTGTGTGGCCCCCCGGGCATGATTAAAGCCATGGAGAACTTGCTTGACGAATTAGGTATTGCCAAAAAACAAATAGTAGTAGAAAAATTTGGAACAAATTGAAGCAATCAAAGAAAAAATTAGAATATTAATCTTAATTAGTTCGATTTCAGCGTCAATTCTGGACTAATTTTTATTATTTTACTATTAGTACCGGACAGGGAGCGTGGGATGTCACTCCGTAGCTTACGCTGCCTAGAAGAATTTCTTTGATTTTGCTTATTCCTCGGGCTCCCATAACTATCAAATCATAGTTTCCTTCCTTAGCGGTTTTGAGGATTTCTTCAACTATGTGCCCTTCTTTTATAATAGATTCAACTGGAACTTCTTCACTTCTAACAACTTTTTTGCCTTCAGCCAGAATTTCTTCTCCTACCTTACGGACCTCCACAACATAATCAACTAGCTGTGAAGGAGTCAATCTAAATGCGCTGATCCAATACACATTAATTAAAGTGATTTTTCCATCAAACTTTTTCGCAATTTTAATTGCTTTATCCAGTGCATTCAATGATCCTTGCGATCCATCAACTGGAACCAAAATTTTCTCAAAAACTGACATGTATTACCCTATATAATTTGGGTGTGAACGTGCACATATAGTTTTGCTAGACGAGTAGCAACCAAACAATTAATCTACCTTTGTCGTATAATATTTAGTGGGGGAGTTTTGTGAAAATATCTAAAAATTTGAAAAAAGAGTTCCCAAGTGTTGTTGACCGCGCATATCGTGAATACAAACGGCACAGAACTGTTGCAGAAATTATGAGCAAAGACGTTATCACAGTTGGATTGGACACTCAAATGGATGAAGCAGTTAGAATCATGGGAAATAAACACATTGGTAGCTTGATTATAACAAATTATGAAACCCCAATAGGCATAGTAACTGAACGGGATTTATTAAGTGATATTTTGGTTCATGAGAAAAACCCTGGAGAAATACCTGTTAAAGATGTAATGTCTTATCCATTGCATACCATTGGTCCTGATTTTCAGATAAAAAAAGCAGCCCAAATTATGATTGAGCAAAAAAGCAGATTAGCTGTTTTTGATTTTGGTCATCTTAAAGGAATAATCACGGCCTCAGACCTTATCCGAAGCCTTCCCGATGCCCCTGAAACCCGTCTTAAAGTTGACGAATACATGTCCAAGCACGTTATCACTGCTGATGAAAAAACTCCAATATCCACAATAGCAAAAATAATGGGTGAAAAACGCATTGGCAGTGTCTTAATCACCAAAAAAGACCACCCACACATGAGCATATTCACTGAACGAGATCTTCTTACAGCCTTTTTAGCAAAAGGAAAATCCCTAACCGTCAAAGTAGGCACAGCATCTTCATCACCGTTAATCACTGCACCAATAGGAACAAGCGTACACAAAACAGCAGACATAATGACAGCCAACAAAATAAAACGGCTACCGATAACCCAAAACGGAGAACTCGCAGGCATAGTAACCGCTAGAGACCTCGTTGAAGCCTACGCCCAGTAATTTTGTTCACTCTCTTCAGTATTATGCTTGATTTTACTATTAACCAAACTGTTAGTTATTTGTGAACATAACGCAAGTTTATTAGTTCACAATTACTTGCAACATGAAATGTGATAAAACTGCTTTCAATTTATGATTCAGGTTTTCTACTCAGTAACACAACTGAAAATAGGATGATTACTACAGCGACTACCGACACACCTAGAATAATCAGGGTTAAATTTTGAACAACTATCTCATCGGAAGTAGAATCCAACGAAAAAAGCTATAGGTTTCCCCAAATTTATAAAAACCCAAACCGGTTATTGATTTTAAAACAATAAATGGGAGTTAAACTGCTCGTGAAAAAAACACTGATTATCGGTTCCACAACTCACGAGCAAGCAGACACCATTCAATGGACTCAACGTTTTGGGGATAATTTCGAAAAATACGAGTCTTTAATAATTGATTTAACTTCCTTTCCGAAAGATTATCCACGAACCCTTTTTACAAACATTGGAATACTAAAAAGAACGTCACGAATTTTCATGCGCGACAAAAAAGAGATTTTTTGCATAATGGACAAGCCCTTCAAAATTTTGTTTAAAGAAATCCCATTGAATTTTGCTTGGATGCCCTTTCCACAAAATTTAACAGTTAACCCGATGCTTCTGGGAAGAACTATAAAAATTGTAAACGAAACCTTTTCTGATTACTTCAAAAACGTTCTACAATGGGATAATGAACTCTATTGGCAAGAAACAGACAACATAACCTTTGAAACCATAGCCACAAACAAAGACAACAACCCAATAGCAGTAACAATAACGATGCTAGAGCGAGGAAAAATCCATTTTCTTCCCAAAACAACTAAATCAAGTCGTTCTGAGGCGATAGAATTGCTGATTAACATTTCAACAAAAAACCAAATAAGCGAACCCCAAGAGCAAAAACAAACTGAAAATCAAACCATTGAACATACAATCTCCAATGAACAAAACAATAAAGACCATCGGAACCTATTTTCTGTAGATGCAGGAAAAATCACCGGCGTAGTATTTCAAGTTCTAGAAGAATGGGGAGTAGCAGCTACCACCATTTACGACATACCTAATCCAAGGGGGGTTCAGGTTCAAGTAGTTTCTTTGAAGGGAAAAGCTGAAGCTCAAAACCCAAAAATTAGCCGGATAATGAAAGCCTCAAATTGATGCTGTTGCAAAGCTTTTCTTTGAAACCAACAACACCGTGTTCATGACTACCCAGAGCTTATACAATCTTTGGAGAAAGGTCACAAAAAAAGAAATTACAACACGAGAAGCAGCAACATTAATTCTAAACGAAAATGGAGAAATAGAAATTTAACCCACAAAAAGGGGTTTATTAATTATTTTGGTTCAAATTTTCTGCAAATATTTTTTTCAGTAGTTGTTTGTTTTATAATTGGACAGTAAAGTTTTCCTTTACGTTTTTTCAGGTGCCCACAGTTCTTGCAATTTCTTTCCGCACTCATTTCAACTGCTTCCTAAAGTAATTCTAGTATGAAGGCATCGGCAACTTATTAGTTTACAAAAAAGTAAAAAATTGCAAATTGTAATTTGGTCTTATTTTCCGCTAGTTAACATTTCCAATACTTGTTTTTCATGCAAAGGACGATTCAACATTACGTCCTCAACATAAGCGCGTAAAGGTTCTGCTACACTCCACGCCTGAGAAATACAGCCTCGTGGACAATGTGGCGCATCACCGTCAAAGATTTCGCTTACTGTTCCTAAACCGCGTTGATAAAGGTGCTCGTGAAAGAGAGGTTCTAAAAAGTTTTTTTGAGCAAAACGTCGCCAAGGAGCAGCATATCCACGAGTTTTTGTAAAAGCCTTGATAAAGGGCCCTAAAAGCCAAGCCCATACAGTGCCATTATGATAAGCATTATCGCGATGTGACCAATCTCCCAAATAGGTTCCATAGTAATTGGAGTGTGTTTCTGGAAGAGTCTTAAGACCATATTTACCCCACAAACGTTTCCAAGCAACATCGACAACTCGTAACCGTTTTTCATGTTCAAGAACAGAAAAATCCAAAGAAACCGCAATCAACTGATTAGGACGCAAAGTATCATCCGGGCATTCATCATCTATTACATCAAAAAGGTATCCGCCATTTTGGTTCCAAAACTTTTCTGCAAAACTAAGCCTTGTTTTTCGAGCCATCTGAGAATATGTTCGCCGTTTCTGTTCCAGTTCAAATTGAGACGCCAAAACCTGCATTATTTTCAGGGCATTATACCATAAAGCTTGAATTTCTACTGCTTTTCCGTTTCGTGGAGTTATAAAACCATCAAAGGTAGCCACGTCCATCCAAGTAAGCTGCGGGCCATGAGAAAGCAAACCATCCTCGTCCATGTGGATGCCATAAATTGTTCCTTTTACATGGTTTTCTACAATGTTGGTTAAGGTTGGCCACAAGTTTTTTTGAACAAACTCAAAATCTCCAGTGTATTTGAGGTACTGCAGAACTGCATTAAAGAACCACAGACTAGCATCAACAGTGTTATACAAAGGAATGTCTCCTGCCTTGTCAGAAAAACGGTTAGGAACGACTCCCTTTTGGCAGTAATGAGCAAAGGTCAACAAAATCTCTTTAGCTTCATCAAAACGCCCAGTAACCAAAGTCAAACCAGGCAAAGAAATCAGAGCATCTCGTCCCCAATCATCAAACCAAGGATAACCAGCAATAACAGATTTTGTCCTAGTTGAAGCCCGTTGCACAACAAAACTGTCAGCAGCTTGAACAAGCCACTTCAAATAATCTTTAAAATCATTTTTTTGCAAAAGATGAAAACAGGCTCTGGGCATCAGTGTATGTTTTTGCTGTAACTGCAAGAACATGAAACTGCTTTGTTTCATTAGGTTCCACAATAAATCGGAAATATCCAGGTCTGTAGTTATCTTCCAAACAACTTTCAGCTCGGGAAGAGTCAACCCTGTAGAACAGTTTTTCAACCCACCAAGGTTCTTGCATAAAAGAGCCGTTATCGCAAGACAAAACAAGAGAAGAAACAGAAGAGTCTGGTTGAATATTAATTGTATCTTCTTGGGTTTGTACTAAATTCCAATTTATGTTGCTTTTTTTGGTAATGTTGTATATGTGACGAGAATTAACAAAAGGGGACACAAAAACTGACACTTTTCGGTCATTGGTGTTGGAAACTTTGTAGATTACTACAGTTACATTTTTTAGGTGAGGCATAAAAACTGTTTTTTCTAAAGTTACTCCCTGAACAGCATATGTAAACTTAGGAAAAGGGGAAACAGAAAAATTTGAAAGAAACACATGACCCTTGGGGTGGAAGGTGTCTTGGAATTCGTTTGTGGCTAGGTCATAGTTTTTGTCTCCGATTTGGAAAGTTTCGTCAAGTTTTGTTAAACTAATCCAACGATTTATTGGGGGATTAAAAGCAGCAACAAGCAAACCATGATATTTACGGGTGTTAACGCCCAAAACTGTTGAAGAAGCGTAACCCCCTAAACCGTTGGTTACAAGCCATTCCCTAGTTAACGCATCGTCAACGTTAGACAGAATGTTTTGTCCAAGACTAATTTTGGGTAACCCCAAAGTAACTACATCCAACACTGTTTTAATTGAGTAACTTGGCTATGTTTTTTCCTGTCTCTACTCCAAAATGCTTTGCAACAGTACTGCATTTGCTTCGCAACAACAAAGCATGAGTAACAGGCAACTCAACGCCAGTAAGGGTTTCTGCATGACCCATACCCTTGGCAACAACAAAATCCACTGAACGATAAAGCTCCAAAAACTCTTGGGAACATTCTGAAACAAACAACCCTACAGAATCCGCACCCGTAGTCATCACCTTATCAGCAACTTTGTCCATTCCCACAGCCTTAGCATCCTCCAACAATGCATCATTAAGCACAGGCCCCGCCTTAACTGCCACAATAACCTCTGCCCCCAGATTTTTCAGTTCTCTAACTAGCAAAGTATCTAAAGCAATTTCTCCAGCGTTGTCTGTTAGGTACAGAATTTGTTTTGAATTCTTTGCTTTTTGATAAATCTTTGAAATGTCATCAATTGCTAGGTCGTCTTCGGCTTGTTGAATCAAACACTTTAGGTCAGAAAACTTGAAAGGATTATCAGGCAAATCAAACTCCATAATGTTGCCAACAATCGCAGAAAGACAAGCCTTTCTAAACCGCAACTCAGAAGAAGTTTCCTCAGAAACAATATTCTGGGCCACAGACAAAGCCTCCAAAGATTTCTGGTTACTTATTTTCTTTTTTTGTTCATAAACATCATAGGCGTTGGTCATTTTACGTATCAAACGGTCACGCTTTGTGCCCAAGTCCGCAGGGTTCGCGGTTGGAGTGAATTCTTCATTTAAGAAACGCAAAACCTCAGACAAAACCTTAAACTGCAAATCTTTATCATCTGTTGATTCTTGAATCTGCAAATAACCACGATTCAAAATACAAGAAATACACCGAAGCTGAACGTTCATTATCTAAATCTCCTTGACCTAAGCAGTTTATGGTAACAGGTCACTAAAACATAAATGAGTTATTAAAAAAACAAAAATAAGAGCCCGAAAGGGTACTCTATTGTTTTGATTTAATTATTGCTTCTGCAAACTCTGTTAACACTTGTTTGGGGTCTTTGGCTTTTACGATGCCACTTGCTACCAAGACTCCTTTTGTGCCCAATCTAAGAGCAGATCCAACATCAGCAGCTTTACTGATTCCTGCACCACACAAAGTTATTACGTCAGGGTTGATGCGTTTGACTAACTCTACTGTTCCAGTAACTACTTCGGGTTGAGCCTGAGAAACAGGAATACCTGACCCAATTAATTCAGGAGGTTCCACAGCAACCATATCAGGATTCAAAGCAGCCGCAGCAGCACTCACTGCTGAGTTATTGGTACAAACTACAGAGCACAAGCCGTTTTCTTTGGTTTTTGTGATTATGGCATCTATGTCAAACAGTTTTAGTCGTCTTTCTGAGTGATTAACTAAGGTTCCAACCGCACCAGCTTCTTTAACAGCCTCAATAAGAATGTGACCCGTAGAACTTCCGGGTTTTATGGGGTCAATGTGCTGGGCAAAAACAGGAATAGAAACAGCATCAGCTACAGCTTTTAAATCAATAAATTGCGGAGCAACACCGATGGCAACTCCGGTTTCTTTGCTGACGTGGTCTGCAATTTTAGAAAGGGTTACTGCTTTTTTTCCTGTAGATTCTAAATAGGTTTTATAGTTCACTATGATAATGGGCACTTTGACTTTGCTCATAGATATCAACTTCTTAATGCTACTGGGTAGTAACTTAAATTTGTAGCCTAAAGGTGAACAGAAAAATCTTTTCTAACCCAAACACTACTGTTACGTTTGGATTTTCGGTGTAATTTCAATGAGGCGAATAACAGGAGGAAAAAGAAACGGCAAAATCATCAGGCCATCAAAAAAGCCAAAAATGACCTCTAATGACAACAAGTGGATTCGCCAACTTTTGAAAAACAACAATATAGCTGCAGACCTTGACTACAACGAAAAACAGCTAATAACCAAAGCCAGCAAATCCAATCTGTGTGCAATCTGCAAAGGCGGTAAATTTTTGTGCGGAAAAACCAGATGCCCCTTAGTTGTTAGGTTCAGTTCATATTTTAGGTCTGCGCCCCTTTTGCAAAGCACTGACCTAGATGGGGCGTGCCCTCCAGGAGTTTTTGTTGGCAGAATTGGTTACCCATATGTTTATGCTGGACCTTTGGTTCCCCCAGTTCACGAAGATACAAGCAACTATGACCGACCCGAAGCCTGGTTTGGAAAAAGCATTGATGAAATTGTGGGTTTTCGCTCGTTATTGGTGCGAGGAAAACACAAAGTTCATGTGAAAAAGTTTGAAGAATCAGGTAAAATAATGGATCAAACCATAGATTTGGCCTTGTCGGTTAAACCCGTTGACGTAGAACTAAATCTAAAAAAGAAACCCGCCAGCGCCCTAGTTATCGACGACCAAGTTCAACCTTTTGGGCCTTCAGCGCCAATGAAAAAGATGCAAATATCAAACTCCAAATGGGACCAACAAATACAAAAAGCATACTTTGACGATGATTTGCATGCTTCTGATGCAGTGACAACACTTTTTCAGAAAGGAACAATTGTAACCAAAATTCAACGAGCATTTAGCGTTGGCGCCTTTGGAATGAAAAAACAGCGCAGGTTGGTTCCTACACGATGGAGCATCACCGCAGTTGATAGTATAATTTCGAAAAAAATGATGGAAAAAATCAAAACTTTTCCTGAAATTAACGAGTTTCGTGTTTATGAGTCGTGTTATTTGGATAATGTGTTTGAAATTTTGATGATTCCCCGAGAATGGAGCTACGAAGCTATGGAAGCGTGGTATCCTGGCACTGCTTGGAATCAAACGGGTGAAAATGTTCTTTTGTTTTCAGACTGGGAAGGCTACGATGGACGAACAACCTACGCCAGCATTGGGGGCTGTTATTATGCGGCGCGCTTAGCTGTTGGGGAACTACTCCTAAAAGAGCGACGACAAGCCTCCGTAATTGTTTTGCGGGAAGCTCATCCAGGTTATATCATGCCGGTAGGGGTTTGGCAAGTGAGAGAAAATGTTAGAAACGCGGTTCAACAAGGGCCCCTAAAATACAACACAATAAAAGAGGCTTTAGAAAGAGTCAGCAGCAAGTTTGAGATTCCGTTAAAACATTGGATAGAAAAAAGCACCTTGTTGCAAAGGGCTTTATTCCAAAAAAGAATCACCGATTACCTAAAAGTAAAAAGTTAGAGGCGTTGCCGTTCACGATTGTTTACCAGTTTTATGAAATCGTCTATTTCCATTGCTGGTAGACTAACTATTTGTATGGTTCCTCTGGCGCCTAGTTCTATGGATATTCGAGTTATTACTTCGTTGTTTGGGGCTTCCACGATATTAAGAAAATCATAAGGTCCCAGCAAAGAATACTGCTGAAGAACCTTCGCGCCCCATGCTTTGATTTCTCTGTTGACTTCTTTTATTCGTTTAGGCTTCTCGCGGATAGTTTTTCTTCCTTCAGAGGTAAGCTTTGACAACAGAATGTAAACTGGCACAATTATTCCCAAAATACAGTAGCTGTTAGTAATTTTAAGGGTTGTTATACTATCTGCATACTGAATTATTAGACAAAGTAATTGAAATGAAGATTTTTTAGAAAAAAACCAAAAAATGTGTTGATTAAAAAAGTGAAAGATGATTTTTTCCAGAAAGTATATTGTTTGTGTTAAGTTTAGCCAGTTTTCAAGTTTGTTTTGTTATAGAAGTTTTTACTATCAGTCTAGTAAGTATTTACCGTATTGAAATATGCCTTTAAAAGCTCACAAAGCAAATTTGCTTTTCAGTACACAGTTATTGGCGGTGGATATTACGAAAAATAATAACGAAGTAAAAATGGTAGCAAAAATTTTGCGAGCTGCAGCAAAAGGAATCAATGAAACCGAAATCATGAGCAGATGCAATCTAGATGAGATGTCAGCTGAAAATTATTTGGCTGCATTGTCTGAACTTAGTTTTCTTAATGTAGAAGACCAGAATGAAATGCACTGTCAAACAACAACAAAGGGACTGAAGTTTCTTGACACGTACCACAGGCTCAGATGGTTACTGTACGGTAAAGACAAAGATTTGTTGTTGATGCAACTTCTTGAAAAAATAAAACACAGAGAAGAATCCCCTTTCTATGTGAGTTGAAAACAAGCATCAATAAGTCATTATGATGATTGAAAGGATGTTTTCAAATAAGAATAGGTTATTGGAAAGCTAAAGGTAAAAGATTTTGAAGTGGTGGCACAAATTTTGCGGGTGGCAGCTTTAGGTTCGAAAGAGTCAGAAATTATTGTTGGATGCGAACTGGACCAAAACGTCTTGGAAAAATATGTGCCTGCAATGATGCTGATGAAACTGATAACGGTAAACAAAGAAAACGAAAATGTTTACAAAACCACCGATAAAGGACTTGAATTTTTACGGTTCTACCATGGATTACGATGGCTCATTTGGGGCAAAGACATGGACTACGTTTTAGCAGAAACAATGAAAAAACTAGAAAGTGACAAAAAGCCATACTATGTCAGATAAAAAAGTTATAAAATTTTTAGTTAAAGAAGTCTTCAAGCTTTTTGGTTTCAGATTGTTGCAAAACGTCGGCACAAACTTTTGGGTCCAAAGACTTGAACTCAAGCCCAAGACTAACTAAAAGCGTTTTTACCCCTTTCGCTAGGCGAGGGGCGACTAGAACTCCTCGTAGTTGACGATTTGTTACAGTTTTTATGCAATCAACATATTTAGAGAGCTGCAAAGCAGCATCGCGCCCTGCAGTTTTTCGCTTAAGTTCCACCACAACCAAGTTTCCGTTTTGGTCAAGGCCATAAACATCAACAAATCCGGGTTCTACTTTCTTTTCATATGAAATCGGCTCAAATCCCTCTTCAAAAATCGATGGGTTAATCAATATTGCTTTTTGCATGTCCGATTCGCTGGCATGTAACGAAAATTCGCCTCTATCAACAAGTTTCATTGCGGAAACAACAAAAACTACATCAAAATATACACTAAGAGACTCCAAAGGCTTGCGACGAGTAGCGCGAATCCTTACAGTTTCGTCTTTTGTGCGGACTTTAAACGTGCATCCTGCTGGTTGCCAGTTAACGGGCACATATCCATTGGGACGATGAACCAAAATCGATCCATCTTCTTTGATTATAACCATGCGTTGCCCCGGCTCTAGTTTAGAGCTTGCTCTTCCTTTGTAGTTCACCCAGCAGTTTCCTACAACGATTACAGCTTTGTGACCTGAAACAGCATTTTTTATGAATTCCGTTGCTTGTTCCACAGTTGGGTTTTCTAAGCTAGCCACAGGATTTCGTTTGGACATGTTCAGCGCCGACAATCTAAAGAATAGCAAAGATAGATAAAACTTCTGAGAACCATCATGCAAAACTGGAAACAAAAACGTGGAACAATGCAACACTATGATTTACAAGCAGCAATCTACGACAAACAATATCTAGAGGAACAAAACGCCAAGATAGATGCTGCATTAAAAAGTATCAAGTTCATTTCAAAGGAGTTGATTCTAGACATTGGATGTGGCACAGGGTTTCTTTTTCCACATATAAACAAAAAAGTCGGTCATCTAGTAGGT
>JARRLY010000009.1:64453-65351 GCA_037386545.1 Candidatus Bathyarchaeota archaeon | reverse complement strand
ATTTCTTTTTAATTACTAGCTATCTCTAATATTTTTCACGAAGAGTCTTGTTGTTTGTAAATTATTAGCAAAAACAATCTAAATTCATACAGGATTACCAAAGTTCACCTGCTGATGAATATACAATTTTTTGACAAATAATTAAAAGTTAAACAAAATTTTGTTCATAGCACTTTTCACAATAATGAAGATTTTAAAAATAATTCACATTTGTCGTAGCTTTTTTATCCTCTCCCTTATAGGAGGATGTGTCGCAAAAAGGCTATCCAAAGAACTTTTTTGAGGATCAACAAAAAACAAATGACTCACAGCGTCACTTACTTTGATTCTTCCCTGATTTTTCTCTGCAATCTTTTCAAGAGCCGAAGCTAAACCCTCTGGATATCTTGTAACGCTCACCCCTGAAGCATCAGCTAAATATTCCCGTTTTCGAAAAACAATAACAATTAAACCCCCGCCCTTATCTCTTCGATTTCTCCCGCCTCCAAACCACATGGATCGCAAAATCAAATGACTAACTATGGCTGCAAGACCAACCAAAACCGCCACCAAAGTCATAAACAAAATATCCCGATTTTTGATATGAGAAATCTCATGGGCAACCACTCCTTCAAGCTCTTGCCTATTAAGAGTACTAATAAGACCAGTTGTTACTGCAATGCTAGCGTTTTCCGGGTTTCTGCCCGTCGCAAAGGCATTAAGATCCGCATTTTCAATTACGTACGTCTTTGGAGTCGGTATTCCCGAAGCGATACTTAACCCCTCAACAGTATCAAGCAAATAACGATGAGTAACAGGATCAGCTTCTTTTGCCCCCGTTGTTGATAAAACTACTTTATCTCCATATCTGTACGAGCTATAAGTGTAAATTAAAATAAAAATTAATGATGCTGGGAGA
>JARRLY010000009.1:46662-64434 GCA_037386545.1 Candidatus Bathyarchaeota archaeon | reverse complement strand
AAACAACTACTGCTAACCCAATTGACAACCTTTTGTTTTTCGTGATTTCATCTGAAAAACTAGTTCTTTCCATCAGAACTTCACTTTAACATTACGGCGCTCTTCATCAGGAATCTCCAAAAAACCGTGTTTACTTCGATTACCTGCAAACCAAGTTCCAGGAATAGTTGTAATCAAATTGTTATAACTTAACACCGAACTATTGTAATACTGCCGTGCATAAGCAATCTTGTTTTCAATTCCCTCCAATTGTTCCTGCAAAAGTTTAAAATTTTCACTAGCTTTCAAAACAGGATAATTTTCAGCAACTGCAAACAAAGATTTCAAAGTACTTGTAAGCTGATTAGATGATTTAATTCTCTCTTCTCTTGAACCTGTAACCATTCCTTGTCTTGCTTGAGCGACTTTCTCAAAAATCTCTTTTTCGTGCTTAGCATAACCTTTTACCGTTTCCACTAAATTTGGAACTAAATCAAAACGCTTTTTCAACTGAACATCAATCTGAGCCCAAGCTTCTTCAATCCTATTATACAGTATCCTAATTCTGTTGAAATAATAAAAAATCACCAAAACAACAATAACAATTATTGCGGCAATAAAACCACCAATGATTAATTCAACCAACCAAATGTCCCCCAACAAATAGCTTTTAGCACCTGTCTTATTTAACATTGTGGCATTCATCAAAAAATTTTGCCACTCTTAGAGCAAGTTACGCCTTCTCAAAATATCACATGCAAACAAACCGCTGATGATTCAAAACCAAACATTTATCACTCTTTTTTATTCTTTATTTGTTCCATATATTGAGGGAAGCAATAAATGTCAAACGACCTTTCAAAAATGCTACATCACAACATATCTGTTGGCTTAAGAAAAGGATTACAATACACCGGCAAACTCACAAGTTTTGACAATCACTGGAACATGGTCCTTGAAGACGCCAAAGAAATTGTAAATGGAAAACTAACAGCAAACTATGGAACAATAATTCTACGCGGCAACAGCATTTTACACATTGAAGACTTAAAAATCTAAAATCCATTTTTTGAAGTTATCACTCTTTTCCACTGTTGATTATACCATTACCTGCTACTAGTATTGAGATTCCCAAGAGCATTTGTGCAAACCCAGAATAAAATTGGGAACTTTGCCATGGCGCAACACCAAGGGTGTTAAACCCATAAATGCAAACAACAACTCCTACCGCAAGCAAGGGCAATCCTAAATATTTTGAAAACTTTTTCCACATCAAACCAGTTAAACTCCTTTATTTTTTATTTTGGTAAATCGTCTAATACTTGTTTTAGATTTTCTTTGTAATTTTTGAAAGCCCTTTGTCCTTCACCGGTTAATTCAAGCGCAGTGTGGGGCTTTTTATCTATGAACTCTTTTACAATTTCAACATAACCTGCATCTTCAAGCTTTCTTAGATGAGCTGACAAATTACCTGGAGTCATTTGTAGCTGATTTTGTAAAAACAAAAAATCCGCACTTTCCACTACATAAAGTTGAGCCATAATCATTAATCTGTTAGGTTCATGAATTAATCGATCAATGTTTTTTATGTCAGACGATTCTTTAGCCATTAGCTCACTCGCCTTGGCTTATGGGATATTTTTTTGTGAATCTATACAACAAAACAAAACCACAGCAAATTATTGTTGCTCCAAATATTACTAAGATGGCCTCAAAGGGAAAAGCGATGAAATGGGCTGCTAAAAATCATAGCTAAAAGTCCATAACCGTATAATCGTTTCAAACCAATAGTGAATCCAAAAAGACTTGTTACTAGTAATGCTCCTGCTCCTATGAATACCATACCATTTGCTACTATTGTTTCTCTTAAGGCAAGGGCCCAGCTTTGGGTTGAGGCAAAGGCAAATATGAAAAACATTGCAACCCCCGCAACCATTGTTCCAACAAAGATTGCAGTTATTTTGTTTGCTCCTGCTGCTTTGAATTTAACATAGCCGATTCTTGGGACTGTGATCTGCTTTTTTGCTGAAATCCAAACTGGAACTAGTAAGGCTGGGAGGATGGCTGGGAAAATAAACCAAGTATTTAGCTCTAAAAAGGTGTTAAGTAAGATTCCTGAGGCGAAGGCGAGTATGTATATTCCAATAAAAATATCGATTAGTCCGTCTTGGTGATAGGACATGTATGTCCTTTTTTCTATATCCTTTAGTTTTACTTGACTCAATTCTAAATCACCACACATAATATAAAGTAATCTCTAATATAAAATACTTTGCATTACAAAGTATTTTGCTTATATATGGACAAAAAACACAACATAAAATTCTAGCAAAGGAACCTTAAGATCAAAAAAATTGATGCATTTAACATAAGCAGCAGGGGGCGACGGATATGGCCCCAAAGACATCAAAATAAAATATCACACAAAAAAATTAGAAAGGTTGGGGCAAAGATGGAAACGGTCTAACCGGTTCTGAAGGCTCTCTTGGATCTAACCGGTTAAAAAAATCTCCGATGCCTGCAAAATTTTTTGTTTTAAAACTCATTTGATATTTCTCCTTTTTTCAATATACCGTTTGTAATGTATTGGAGGTTTTTGTTGATGAAGGATCAAAAAACTCCGTCACAACAAAAAACTAGCTTTTTAGTTATGATCAACTTTTGAAATTAACTTTGTAACCTGTCCCATAAGTTGATAAGCCAAATTAATTGCCAAAGAATCATCAACTTCTGAAATCGATTTGGTATAAACATAAAAGGCTCCTATGGTTAAAACCACGCTGACAACAAATTTTCCATCAGTTGTGATCCACTTCAAAGTTACATCTTGCTTTGCTTTACAATAACCCAACCAACGAAGATTACCAAACCACCTTCCTTGAAGAGCAACAACCAATTTGTTAATCTCAAAATCAGCAGGCAAAAAAGACTGCAGAACCGGGACCTCACTCCTAACCTCAGCTATGTTTTGTCGTTTTAGCAATTGTTTTCCTTTTTCGGTCAAACAATACCCCTTGTCCGCTTTCTTAATCACTTGGTCTTGAGCTAATCGATTAAGAGTTCTTGAAAGTGTCTCTGGATGAACTTTGAGTCTTCTTTTTAACCCCTCAAAAGTAAAACACGAAAGATCCTCTAGCCCAATCACTTCAATAACTTCAAACTCTCTATTATCAAGTTGACAAATATTTTGCCAATCATCATCCATCATAACATAGCTCAACAAAAAATGGGGGTTTGGACCCTTTTGAACATTACCATTTTGTAATAAACCAAAAAATTCGATATAAACAACTAAACTAAAACCTTTTTTTGTTCGATTAGCCCTACATTTGATGGGAGACAAAGCTATTGAACATAATTGATTCTATGCAAGCAAGAAAAAGTGTAAGGACCTTTTTAGACAAAAAAATCCCCGATAACACATTAACTAGCATCTTAACGACAACAAGGTTTGCCCCTTCAGCTTTTAATCGCCAAGAATGGAGATTAATAATAGTAAAAGACCCAAAAAAATCCAACAACTAGTTACCCAAGCAAAAGCTCCACCCTTTGTAGCAAAAGCACCGGTAGTTGTTGTAGCCTGTGCCAAATTGAATGGACCAATAATGGTATGTGGTCAACCCTTCTCTGTCAATGATGTTGCAATTGCTCTGGATCATTTGAGTCTTGCAGCAGTTGAATATGGAGTGGGCTCTTGTTGGATTAGTGTTTTTGATGGAAATAAGACAAAGGAAATTTTTAGTATTCCAAAACACATACGTGTCATTGCTCTAATGATTTTAGGATACCCCTTAAAACAAACAACCACTGAAAAACACCGATTACCCTTATCGCAATTAATGAAATTTGAAAAATGATCAGATGACTAATCAATTCATAACATTGACTATATTTTTAGAAAACTTTAATCTAAAAAAGACAAGACAAAGCAAAGATCAAAGCTTTCTTTTTTCAAATAACAAATTAAAATCTCTTAAATCGGAAAATTAATCCCTCTTTTCTCTGTGTGCCAGTATCGAATAAAATCCTTTTTAGTGTACTAAGAAATAACAAAATAAGAATACCCAAAAAGTTGCCTTACCTTTTTAAATTACATTAACAAAATAACAGTTATCCCTCAGTTGAGGTTCTTAAAATGACAAAGCCTTCTATTAAAAAGAAAGATGTTCAAGTCTTACGAGAATTATTAAAAGATTCCAGTAGAAGCGATCGTGAAATAGCAAAAACCGTCGGAGCTTCACAACCAACAATATCACGAATTCGAAAAAGATTACTCCAAACAGGAGCAATAAGAAGTTTCTCTGCAATACCGAATTTTTCTAAAATGGGCTTTAAACTCATGGCCTTAACCTTTGTAAAAATAAAGCATGAATTTTCGAATCACCAAACCCGCAATGAAGGTCACACAAAAGCTCAAGAATGGCTCAAAAACCAACCCAATGTCATTTTCTCTGACTACTGCAGAGGATTGGATATGAACGCCTTTAGTATCTCATTACACTTTTCATATCATGACTTCGAAGAATTTATAAAAAAACACAACCAAGACATTGGACATAACATCCTTGAACTTGAAACCGTACTAGTGGATTTAAGCTCAAATTCTCAAATAAAACCCTTTGACTTTTCCTCATTAGCTGACTTAAAAAAATTGGAAAAATAATTTTTGTCATTGTAGCAACATTTCCTAAACAAAATACGGAACTACCCCTTCTTTTGTTGTTCAAACAATTTTTTCCAGCTTAAAAAACAAAAAAATGCCCGTCGAATTTACGTAAACTTTATTGGTATTCATTAACAACCAGAACTAAAAACCCAAAAAATAAAAATCACATCGAGTTTGTACATTTGAGATTAGAAACAATGGTTTTAAATAAAGAATATGTGATTACTGAAATCAAATCTGCTCCGGACGGAACACCTTTCATTTTGATCACCCTAAAAGACCCCTCAGATGTTAAAGGCCCCCAAAAACAAACTACAAACCCTAACATGGCAACTTTCACATCACTCAATGATATGATGAAAAACTTTGGAAATGTCATGACGAGACAAATGATGGGAAACTTTGCTACAGTAATCAAGATCACATTAGACGAATACGAAAAAAGCGGTTTTAACGTCGGAGACAGACTATCTCTAACAATTCAAAAAACAATAACTGGATTATAACATACATAATCTTTGAAGGCAATATACAAATGGCAAAACTAGCTCAAATTCAAAAACCCAAAGTATCCGACTTTGGAAAATCTCGAAGACTGTACTGTCTTCCTTTGATTCCTAACTTTAACCAAAGCGACCTTTCTAATGAACTAAAAAACAACATCAAACAATTTTGGACTCAAGCATCTTCAAAAATTGAAGAACTCGAAAAACTAGGAAAAATAACCCAAATTTATGTAGAAACCATCACCCAAACAGACAATTCCGGTTTGGAAGCTATAAAAAAGCTTGGAGATCAACTACACCAAATCGTAAAAGGCAAACTAGACAAAGATGCAAAACTAGTTGCGGTTGAAGATCAACAAGTTTTGGATGAACTTATAGACTGGTCTGTTTGCCTATCTGTTATTCGAAAAAGCCAAAATGTTTTCAATAAAATAAAAAAATAGACGAAATCCTCAAAAACAACGAATGCGGCCTAATGATCATGACCGACGAAAACCGCCTAGAAATCCAACCAAATCTACCCAAAGACATTCAAGTCTTCTTAATTCAGCCAACTGCGTTCACTGATGTCATGCGCGGCTTTAAAGAACTAATACACAAACAAAACCAACAATGCTCATCAAATAAATAAATAAAAATCCTTTTTATCCCGGGGACAACAAATTGACCTTTGAAGAACACTCCAATTCTACCGAAGAAAACGAACTCAAACTCCTTTCAAACATGGCGCTAGCTTCCACCGAAATTGATTGGAAACCAGCAATCATTCTCTCTGAGCTGTATCTAGAAAAATTTGCAAAAAATAAAATTCAAAACATATTCAAAAACCGAAAACTAAAACTCCACAAGAAGATAGAACGCCTAGGCCTCATTGAAGTAACCCTATTTCTTTACACTCTTCATGAAATAAACTCTAAAGAATTCACAGAAATCAACAAACTCCAAAAAGCACGACACAGCATAGTTCACCCAAAAAAATCTACAGACCCGCTTTTTTATGGAGACAAAGCTAATAAAAAATACAAACCCCTAATACAAAACGCTATCAAAGTAATTTCTTCACTAAAAAACCATTAAAACATTATCAAGACGAGTGTCACCTATCTTGGGTACACCTCTTTTGTTTTTGTTCAACTATGTGGTAACTGCTATTTTGGTTGCACGTCAATTTGAATGCCTAATTTCTTTTCAATTCTTGCAATGTTTTTACCGTTTTTGCCAATGATTTTGGGGATTACTCTTTTGTTAACTTTAACCAAAGCCCTGTTTTTTGACGTTAACTGTATTTGTGCTCCTTTATCATACCTTTTCACAGTTTGAGTAATCCTCTGTAGCGCCAATTCTTCAACTGGAGAAACTTTTTTGTCTTCTTCCTCTTCTTGTATGGGAACAACAACATTTTCTTTACCAAAAGTGTAAATCTCATACTCTAACTGCCCAGTTTCAAAATCCTTGATGTCCACCACGGGACGAGCCAAATCTGCTTCTTGCATACCAGTGGGGACCTTTACTGTCAAAGACAAATCATAGATTTTTTGTATCTTTCCAGATTTAATGAAAATAACTGTGTCAATCACTGAAGGAATCATGCCTAACTCCACTCTGGATATGAACCGCTTAATAGCATCAACAGCCCCAGCAGCATGCACAACTCCTATCATCCCAACACCAGCTAACCTCATGTCCGAAAAAACACTGAAAGTCGAATTTTCTCTTAACTCATCAAAAATTGTATAATCAGGACGCACCAACAACAAAAGACTCGCAGTTTTAGTAAAATTTCCATTCAACGGCGTATACTGAGTAATCTCCGGGCACACCTGCAAATCTCGAGGTGACTCTAAGGTTTTGGTTACCTTTCCAAGTTCTGAATAAAAATCTGCTAAACTACTAACAAAAGTTGTTTTACCCGAACCCGGAGGACCCGCAATTAACACCCCTTCTGCTTGAGACCTTATCCTGTTCATTAATTTATTCGAAAGCCTGTAATCTTTCAACCTAAGCTTGACCAAAGGCCTTACAACAGTTATTTCCAGTTTATCTGAAAAAGGTGGCTTAGCAACTGCAATGCGGTATTCTCCCATCTGAACAACTGTAGCCCCAGGCTCTTCAATTTCAATAAAAGTTTTCTCTTCTCTTCGCGCTTCATCCATTATCTGGCTAATCATTCTCCTCAACTCTTTCTCAGAAAGAGCCTTGAGACGAGTTTTAACCAAATTAAAGTTACCCGGTTTACCCCTTTTAGCCAAAGGCGGCGCACCTTGCTTTAAATGAATAGACATAGTGTCTTTTGTAAAAAACCGCTTAAAACTCATTGTTCTTTTTCTTTTTTTCTTCGGCACATAACGAGTTTTAACCCCCTCTGCTTCCCCAACCAACGACTGCACATAATCCGAAGTAATCAAAAGAGCCTGATTTTTCTTAGCCACGTCCCGAATAAGAGCATCAAGCCTTCCACTGCCCGCTAATTTAATATCATTCAAACACGGTCTTTCACCTTGAAAACTGAGCCCTATTTTTTGCTCCTCACAAACTTTACGAACCAGCTTAATTTGCTCCAAACCCACATAGCCTTCATCTCGACCCTTAGACGCTTGAGACTGCAACTCATCTAAAACTACATACGGAACAATCACCTGCTCGGGCTTTTCCTTCTTAACGATTTCAGGAATTTTTTGATCAATAATAATAGAAGTATCCAAAACAAATTTCTCTTTCAAACCCACTCATCTCTCCAATCAATAAATAATAAACACGTTTCCACGTCAAACAGCCTACAGAACCAGCCACTCTAATAACCTAGTTAGAACTTTTCTATCTTTCTGAAAAACTCCTGACCCAACAAACATGAAACACCGTTAACTAATCAACCTCAAAACCCGAGACCAACCTGAAAACCTGACTCTTTTATTCAACAACTATTCCATTAGCTTTTAATGCGAGCTTAATTTTTTCAACTTCTCTTTTTAGAAGTCTAACCTCTTGAGCAACCTCATCTAATTTTTTAGGCAAAACCTTGTTCAATCCAGGAGATAAATCCGAAGAGCGGTTCCTTTTACCCACAAAATCTTCAGGCTTGTAAACTTCACCCAAAACAAACACCTCATTAGTATAATACGCAACAAACACATTAAAACAAAAAGATTGACAACAAATTATTTGTAAGATAAAATTGTCTTAACAAACTCATTGGCTTTCCCACTCCATTTTTCATAATCAGATGGATTAATTCCCCATTTCAGATACGTTGTCTTACACACTTTAAGATTCAAAGGCGGAGGCTCCTTAAACTTTTCAGTGTACAACTGAAGAGCAACTGCCTGTTGAATTTGAGCTTGAATCTTTGTGGATAAACTCTGCCAAACAATTTCGTATTCATCTGACCCAATCTCATTATGTAAATTACAAAAAATAATAGCTTTTCTTAAGGTATCAATTCTTTTAACTTCCGGCTCCTCTACCTTTTCGATTCCTTTCCACAACCTTTGAAGCCGTCTTCTCAAATTTTTGCTCTCACCAATGTATAACAAACCCAGACTATCAGAAGCCCCAAATCGTTTTATCAACACAGGATTACCAAACTTTTTCCATCGAAGAAAATAAATTCCCGGACCTTTATCTACCCCAGAAAATTTGTTGAAAGCAAGATTTTGCAAATTAACCCAATTAACATCCATCAAGGGCCCTCATAATTTTTGTACTTTTTATTGTTAAAAATTGTTGTGTATATTTAAAAAACGAAGAGATTAGGAAATTGTTCCTAACCTCTAAAGTTCTTTACCTACGACAAAGGATATTTTTACGTTTGCTTTGTATTCAACGATTTGGTTGTTTTCCACATTAGCACTAAAGTTTTTCACGTAAATTGATTTGATGTTTTTTATCGTCTTTGATGCCACTGCAAGGGCGTTTTTATTGCTTCTTCCCAACTCTTAGTGGAACACCCTATCAATTCTATGACTTTCACAACACTCATTTCACAAAACCTCCTACATCTCTATGTAAAAGCTATCTAATTATAATTTGCACTGAAACAATAATAATGCAACAATTTGATACCTCATTTTTTCGTTTATATTTTTGTTATCATGTCCTTATTTTGAATTCAACAGTAAGTTATTGAGGTAATGTTTAACAGTTGATAATTAGTTAATATCTTGGGGAATTTCTTTGAGTGCAAAATATGAAATCTACAAAGACATACAAGAAAATTTTAGATTCAGACTAAAAGCTGGTAACAACAAAATAATTGTCGTAAGTGAAGCCTATGAAAACAAAACCAACTGCATAAACGGAGTAAAATCCATACAACAAAACTGCCAGGCCAATGTGGAAGACAAAACCCTTGGACAAAAAATCAGCGACCCAAAATATGAAATCTTTGTAGACTCCGATCTAATGTTCCGCTTTAACCTAGTTGCACCTAACGGACGAATCGTTGGGTCAAGTGAAGCATACAAAAGCAAACAAGGTTCCAAAAATGGAATTGAAGCAGTAAAAAATAGCTGTGATGCCAAAATCGTTGATTTAACTACAACTCAACAAAATATTGTATCCCCGAAAGAAATTGAACAGTGTGAATACACTGAAACAACAGGAATAGCCATGATGTCTCCGCCAAATGTTGTAGAATCTGGTTCAGTTGTAACCTTTGAGGGATGGCTAATCAACAACAAAACCGGAGAGGGAATAAAAAACGCAAAAATCGACATTATCGAATATGACCGGTCCTTTTTGCCTGATAAAATCTTAATTTCCGGAAATACCGCAGAGGATGGCCGTTTTAGCATTGAATGGGAAGCGCACCCTGGAGATTGGTGGGATAATTCGGTAGAAGTTTATTCAAAATTTTCAGGAAAACAAAAATGCAAACCAACAAGAAGCGCAAACTACACAATAAAAGTTGTATAACAATTAATCAACTGACTTTACAAAATTTAGTTAGTGAAAAATCAACTAAATAATATGCAAAAGGGAAAGGTTTGGCAAATTATGGGTTTTGGCTTTAAATGTCGAATTCTTTTTCGTCTTTCTTTTTAAGTAAGGCCCAAAAGATAACACTGTTACTTGCTGTAATTGTTCCACATTTCTTTACTGCCCAGCCTTCTTGTGCATGTTTATTTAATACAGCGTCCCATTCTCCCATTTCGCATATTGATGCAGAGTCTCCACTTTTTTCTTTGATCTTTGTAACTAACGTCGAAACATCATGCGTCATATAGATTGTTTTATATTTCATACCTATATGTGTGTTCAAAAAAACTAATAACACTTTCCACAGCCTAAAATTACCGTAACTACCATATCATAAGCGTTAACACAATGTTATATCTTATATGTGCCTTAACAGTTTTAGCTTTGAATCAAAAAAATGATTAAAAAATAAAAACTGCTTTAAATTGGGTTGATTAAATGAGCCAAACAAGAACAAACATAATTTACACCTGCAAAAAATGTGGAGCCAAAGGAACTCTAGCAAATGGAGTAATTACATATAATTTTAAACAACTCAAAACTTTGCCTTGTGGGTGCTTAGCTGATAACGGAAAATTCGTTTTTCTTAACCCCCGATGAAAACTAAATTGACTCTTTGGAAACATAGGGTTGAAAAACAGGTAGCCTTAAAAGAAAACTGTATATGATTTTACTCTTTTTAAAAATATTGAAAGGTTCTTTTTTTAGACTCATGTTGGCCAAAATTTTTTCTTCTTTTATAGTAAGGAAAACAAATCTTAAGTAGTTCCTACAAACTAACCAAATTACAATTAACAGTAGGGAAAAACTTGCAGTTTGATCTGTTTCCTGAAATTGAAAAAGAACGAATTAAACTTCTTAACAGTCAACCAATCAACCAAAAAGGAGACTTTGTTGTTTATTGGATGCAGGCAACTCAACGGGTTGAACACAATCAAGCCTTGGATTACGCAATACTGCTTGCAAACAAGTTGAAACAGCCTTTACTTGTGTATTTTGCAATCACAGAAAATTATCCTGAAGCAAACCAACGCCATTACTATTTCATGCTTGAGGGCCTAAAAGAAATTCAACAATCTTTAGCTCAAAAAAACATTCAATTTTTAATTCAAAACGTTTCACCCGAAATTGGAGTCTGCTCTATTGCAACAAATGCCTCTGTTGTTGTAGTTGATTGCGGATATACGAAAACCGAAAAACAATGGCGCGATTATGTTGTATCCCAGATTTTTTGTCCTATGGTGCAAGTCGAATGCAATGTTGTGGTTCCAGTTGCGTTAACCTCTTCTAAAGAGGAATACAGTGCTGCAACTATTCGACGAAAAATAAAGAAACTGGTTACAAAATTCTTGGTTTTAAATAAAAAACCAGTTCTAGACAAAACAAAAATTTTAACAGATTTTTCTTTCTTTGAAATTAGTGACCTTGATCAGGCAGTTCAGCACTTAAACGTTGATAAAAGCGTAAAACAGGTTGAAACCTTTAATGGCGGAACCTCTAAAGCCAAACGGTATCTTCGGGAGTTCATAGACACCAAACTTGAAAAATATGATGAGCAACGAAACGACCCAACAAAGGATGTTAGTTCTAATATGAGTCCATATCTTCATTTTGGGCAAATCTCACCAATTTTTGTTGCCTTAAAGGTTTTAGAATCAAACATTCCCAGTATGGACGCATATTTGGAGCAGCTAATTATCCGACGAGAATTAGCTTTCAATTTTGTTTTTTACAACAAAAACTACGACTCTTTTGAAGGCCTTCCAGAATGGACTCAAAAGACTTTAACTGAACACAAAAACGACCCCCGACAATACATTTACTCCTTAGATGTCCTAGAAGACGCAAAAACCCATGATGTTTACTGGAATGCCGCCCAAAAACAAATGACCCTTTCTGGAAAAATGCATGGTTACATGCGAATGTATTGGGGCAAAAAAATTATTGAATGGACAAAAAATCCCCAAACTGCCTACAAATACATGCTTTACTTGAACAACAAGTACGAACTTGACGGACGCGACCCAAACGGTTACACCGGTGTTGCTTGGTGTTTTGGCAAACATGACCGCCCATGGAAAGAACGACCAATATTTGGAAAAATCCGTTACATGAACGCAAACGGGTTACGACGCAAATTCAACATCGAAAAATACGTAAAACAGATTGCCCAATTAACGTGAGCAAATGTTCATTGGTGTTTGATTAACAATTTTTGCTTTGTTTGCCCTGATGGATATTTCACAAAATTCGGGAAGACTTTAAAGTTCACCATTAGGTGGTTTGTTGTTATGCTAACCTTTGTATACCTTCGGGGTTTTATGAAATGAAAATTTCAGTGGTTCTGGGAACTCGTCCTGAGATTATTAAGATGTCTCCTGTTGTTCGTTTGTGTAAAAAGCTAGGTTTGGATTTTTTTGTTCTTCATACGGGTCAACATTATTCTTACAATATGGATCGGGTGTTTTTTGAACAACTTGGTTTGGCAAAACCAAAATACAATTTGAATGTGGGCTCAGCCAGTCACGCAGAGCAAACGGGTAAAATGTTGATTAAAATTGAACAAGTGCTCAAAAAAGAAAAACCTGACTGGGTTTTAGTTCAAGGGGACACTAATACTGTTCTTGTTGGGGCTTTAGCGGCAGTTAAACTGGGCATAAAAGTAGGTCATGTCGAAGCTGGATTGCGAAGTTATGACCGGGCAATGCCTGAAGAAATAAACCGTGTTTTAGCTGATCATGCTTCTGATTATTTGTTTGCACCCACAGATAAATCGCAAAAAATTTTATTGGGTGAAGGAATTTCAAAAGAAAAGGTGTTTGTTACAGGAAACACTGTGGTTGATGCTGTTTCTCAAAATTTAGAGCTCTCAAAATCTAACAAGGAAATTTTTGATGATTTTTGTTTGGCGGGAGAAGATTACTTTTTGGTTACTGTTCATCGTCAAGAAAACGTTGATAATGAAATACGGTTTCGGAGAATTGTTGAGGGCTTGCAATCTGTAAAAAAGGAATTTGGTGTTAAACTGGTTTATCCTGTTCATCCTCGGGCTAGAAAACAAATACAAGCTTTTGGAATACAAACTGATGGCATTGACATTGTTGACCCTGTGGATTACTTGTCGTTTTTGCAGCTTGAAAGCAAAGCTAGACTAGTCTTTACTGACTCTGGAGGGGTACAAGAGGAATCCTGCATACTCAAAGTTCCCTGTGTTACTCTACGGGACAACACTGAAAGACCCGAAACTCTTGAAGTTAACTCTAATATACTCGCTGGAACTAGACCTAACAAAATTCTTGAATCCGCAAAAACTATGCTCGGCAAAAAAACTAATTGGACAAATCCATTTGGAGACGGTAACTCTGCAAAACGAATTTTAAATTATCTTAATTCTTGTTAACTTTACCTGTTACCTGTTAGGTCAAGTCATTAAACTGGTTTCAGATTAACTAGATTCAAACATCATCAAAATCATCGATTAAACTTAAAACTAACATTTTACATTTTGAAGGTTTTTAAGGCGCACAAGTTTCACATGGGTTTGTTTGATGAGCTTTGCGTTTTTAATTTCAAAAGAACCGTCTTTTATCATCTCACTGATTAAAACTAGCTTTCCTTTTGGTTTTAACACACGTTTTATTTCTTGAAAAGCCTCCAAAAGGTTAGGCCAAAAATAGTACGTTTCAATCCCGGTTACTAAATCAAAAAAATCATCAGAAAACTTCATTTCATCTACTGAGCCTTCAACTACAACAACATGCTCTTTAGTTACGGCTTCTTCGTTCACTTGTTTGGAAAAATTCACCATGTCCTTTGAATGGTCAATTCCATAAATCCTTCCTTGGGGTGTTTTTTGTGCTAGTTTTTTTAGAGTTTCTCCCCCGCCGCAGCCTACATCCAAAACAGTAAAGTTAGGTTTAATTTCTGGTTTTTTTAATCCCCACTCGGTTAGTGCGCTGTGTCTGTTATTCATTAGTTTTGCAATAGTTAGTCCATCTTTTCCTTTTGGGCATTTGAACTGGTCCATGTACGTTGAGGTCTTCTTTTTCATTTGTGTTCTGAAAAAACAAGGGATTACACTACTAATAAACCCAAAGATAATCCCAAAAACTAGATTTTAATTGATGATAAAGAAAAAAGAGAAAAAGAAGAGATACTTGGCTGTTCAGCCTAGTAGTAGGGTAGTTGTTCTGCGTCCCAGAACATGATTTTGTTGCTGTTTGTTTTGGTTGACATCATGTGGATTTCGGAACAGTTTTTGCATTTCATCATAACCAGTTCGGGTGTGACTCTGGTTACTTTGAAATTGTTCCCCTTACAAACAAAACATTCGATGCTTTGTTCGGTGGTGCTAATTTCTGTTTCTGGCTCTAGATTACACACGGTTTTCATTTTTACTACCTCTCCTTGATCTTAGTAGTGAATGAAATACCAAGGTTCAGAAAACCCTAAACTTCTACTTTGACTGATTTTTGTTGGTCGTTTTGGTTTTACTATTCTAAAAAAGAGAAAAACTGAATAATAAATTTGAGATAAACAACCCCGATTCGATAGATTTTTCAAACTTTTGATTTAACCAACAATTTTTCCCTCAAAAAAATCTGATTTCCAACAAATTCAGAATAATACGCCAATGCTTCAACTCCATTTATTAGTGCCTTACGAAATGCTTCACCAAAATCCGGGTCAGTTTCATCATTTGGAGCAAAAACATCAGCATTAACCCTTTGAACAACAAACAGCACACACGCCCTGTATCCCTCCTTTTTTGCGTTAATCAGCTCCAACAGGTGCCTTTCTCCTCGTAACGTTGGCGCATCAGGAAACAAGGCCACACCATTTTCCACCAGACTGCATGACTTTACTTCTAACAAACACTTCTCGTTACTGTTAGACAAAAAGAAATCAAACCTAGACCTTCCGTATTTTGACTCTGGCTTAATAAAATTATACATGTTAAACTCTTCAAGGTCCTTGTTTTTTAAAGCCTCAAAAACTAGCTTATTTGGAACCCTAGTATCCAAGGACACCACCTCGCCTTCATGTATAACTCCAATCAAATCATACTTGGTTTTCCTGTTCGTATTGTTTATTTCCTTTGCAAACACTTTAACCCCAGAAATCAAGAGTTCGTGCATCCTTCCCGGGTTGGGCAAAAAACACGGAACAACTTTGTTGTCTATTTTAACTAACGCCAAAAAACGGTTTGACCTTTCAATAAAATCTCCCCTGACGATTTTCCCCTTAATTTCAATAAAACTAACCATGACTTGTTGTTCAACTCTTTAACAAAACAGTTTTTAGATCTAGAAAGCGTCCTTATCTATCTAGCCGGTGACAAACAAAAAAACCGTATAATTTTAATTAACTTGCAGAAAATAATCCGCTCTTACAGGCAGTTCGTGTCAGAGCAGTACATCATTGTTTAGTTTGCTTATTTTCTGGGATTCCATCACAGTAACTACGAAGAGTGCACGTCTGGCATGTGTAACCGTATTGTTTTCCTATACATGTTTTGTGTTTTATCTCCTTTGAAGTGTTTTGGTTCACGTTTACAGAATCAAAATGGTTTTCTGTTTTATTTACCGGTAGCAATGGCAACTACACCTAACAGTAACACGACATTTTATTGTATATTTAATAGTAAGGGATTATTCCGCCTAGAGTAATATGCTAAAAACAGGTTTGAAAAAAATATAGAACAATTAGAAATCAAAAATTAGTTTTGCTTTTTCTCCTGTAACATCTTGTGCTACCTCATTTAACTAAAGGGGCTGTCCTTTTTTAAAATGTAAGATTTTGAGATGATTAAAAAGCTGTAATTTTTCTTTAATGCTTTGATGGATGGGGTTGATCTGCAAGTTCATTATTCTATTTCTAAAGATTTGTTAGATGACCTTCTAATTCAAGGTAAACTCTTAGAGATTGTTCACCACTTTTAAACTAAAAGTGGTGCTGTTAATCGTTTTTTGGACTTTTGTTCTTTTGCAGTGTATCCAATGAAAACTTAGGACGGCTAAAGCTAGGTTGCCAACAAGCAGTCCTCTGTTGATTGCTCGCTCCCATAAAGGAACAGAATCTAATGAAGGATTGAATAACAACACGATAACTAACATTATCAGATTTATTGCAAGCATAGTGAAGTTGACGAAAACATCCCTAGAATAAGCTGAACGAAGGTTTAACATCAAAAAACACTATTAAATCATTTGTTTTCAAAGTCCATATAAGCCTTGTTCAACAATATTTGAAACAAAAAACAAATTTTTTCCTAAATTTTTCTGCACAGCACAAAAGCCAAAAATACCTTACACCCCTTTATCACTGAAAACAAGGAGCCTACAATTTGACTCAAAACCAAATCCGCTGGAATTTATCCGAATTATTCTCCGGAACAGACGACCCAAAAATCAACCAAACAATCACAAAAACCACAAATTTGGCAAATAAACTTGAAAAAACCTACAAAGGAAAAATCATCAACCTCAAAGCTGACCAACTGCTGGGTTGCCTAAAAGATATGGAAGCATTCCAAACTAAACTCAGTGACATTAGCTTGTACTCCAGTTTGTGCTTTGCGGCAAACATGACTGTTCCTCAAAACCAGGCCTTGTATGATAAAATCAACAAACTAAACGCAGCCCTTGGAAAACAGCTCGCCTTTTTTGGAATCGAACTAGGAAACTTGCTGAAAAATAATCCCAAAATCATCACTGAACCTGCTTTGCAAAATTATAGGCACAGGTTGGAACGGGTTTACCGTGATGCTAAGCATAACCTATCTGAAGTTGAAGAGCAAGTCATAATAGAAAAAGACCAGTTCGGCGTTAAAGCTTGGCGCGATTTGCAAAATAAATGGCTTAACACCCGAATTTTTGAAGTAAACGTGGCTGGACAAACAAAACAGCTCCCCTACGGAAAAGCCAACGGGCTACTAACTCACCCTGATCGAGCCACCCGAGAATCCGCCAACAAATCAATCTACGGAACCCTTGGAAAAGATGGTGAAATCTTTTCTTCAGCCTTACGCAGCATATGCAACGACTGGGTAACAGTTTCTGAACGAAGAAAATACGACACCCCAATGCATGCCAGCCTAATTAGCAATGACACCCAACAACCAATAATAGATAATCTACTCTACACCATTGAAAAAAACGCAAAAAGCTATCGCAGATACCTTGAACTCAAAGCCAAACTCATGAAGCTTCCCACACTCGGAAACCACGACATCGTTGCTCCTTTACCTGATATGCCCGAACTAAAATTCAGCTTCCAAGAAGCCCAAGAACTCGTAACCAAAGCCTACAGCAGACTAGATCCAGAATACGCCACTGCAACCAAAGAAATGTTTACAAAACAGCACATCGACGCCTCCCCCCGATTTGGCAAACGAAACGGTGCTTTTTGCGCCGCCTACTACAATGGAAAATCAGCATACATCCTCAGTAGCTTCACCGGAACTCTTACTGACGTTTTCACCCTCGCCCATGAGCTTGGACACGCAACCCACGACTGGTACGCCAGCCGAAACCAAACCATATTCAACATGAATATCCCCTCTATATTAGCAGAAACCGCTTCAATCTTTGGAGAGCTTTTGCTCACAGACCAATTTCTCGACCAAGCAAAAACTAACAAAGAAAA
>JARRLY010000009.1:0-46654 GCA_037386545.1 Candidatus Bathyarchaeota archaeon | reverse complement strand
GGAATGACCACCTTCCAAGTCAGTGCTCGGGTTTGGTTTGAACAAGCTCTTTATCTTTCCATAGAAAAAGGTGAATATCTAGATTACAAAACAATCTGCAACCATTGGACCAGTGCCCGTAACCGAATCTACAAAGACGCTGTAACATGGTTCCCCGAAATGGATGCAGAATGGACCATGAAACCTCACTACTTCATGCCCAACTACAGATTCTACAACTACCCCTACGTTTATGCCCAAATGTTCGTGTATGCCCTTTACGACCAATACCTCAAAGAAGGCAAAACCTTTCCACCCAAACTAAAACAAGCCCTGTCCGCAGGTAGCAGCAAATCCCCAACAGAAATCGCCAAAATGTTCAACCTGGATGTTGCAGAACCAAGCTTTTGGGAAAGTGGAATGAACGTGTTTAAACGATTCCTTGATAATTTGGAACAAACAGTGTAACCACTAATGCCTTAACAGAAAAGTTGAGTTGACGGGTAATTTCTGTTTTTTCTTGTTGATAAAATAGAACAGTGCACGTGCCACTAGAACAACCGCCCCTACTGAAATGAGATCAATGTTGAACTGGGTAACCATCAGCAAACAAGACAGTAGACCTAAAAACGGTATCACAGGAAAGCCTCCAATTTTTAGAGGCACTTTGAAGGGCCTGTTAAGTTCAGATTTTTTGTATCTTAACCATATTACTGAAAGATTAACAAGAGCAAAAGTAACGAAAACCCCAAGACTAGTCAAGTTCGCTACCAAATCTATGTTTCCCAATAAAATTCAAAACCGAAAGCAGCATAATCCAAAAAGGTCTAAACTTCTTTTTAGCATAAATCCACTGGATGTCTTTCTCAGTTTAATTTATAAAAGTATCAAACAAACATCTTCAAATAACCAACTTGATGTGCAAATACATGAACTTGATTCCTCTTTCAACTTCAATGATTCTTCTAATTTTTCTAAATAGCATATCTTTGATAACCTTCGGAGTAGACAAAGTCAAAAGCATCAAAAAACGATGGAGAATAGCCGAAACACAGCTTCTAATGGTTGCTTTTTTTGGTCCCTTCGGAGCATACACGGCCATGTTACTTTTTAGACACAAAATCCGCAAAATCAAATTTCTTATAGTTCCGGTTTTTTTGGTTATCCAATTATACTTGATAATTCACTATCAAATAATCCAAGTACCATAACTTCAAGAAATCATTAAATTGACTGCTCACCTATAATCCTTAACGATTTATCTCTGTTGAAATTATCTTGAACGATTTACTCATATTTCTGATCATACTACTTGCAGGAATTTTCTTTTCCGAACTTTTCAAAAAACTTCATCTGCCTTATGTTTTGGCCTTAATAGTTGCAGGAATCACAATTGGACCAATCGGATTAAACCTAGTAGAGCTAACACCATCGATACTTCTACTGGGTTCAATCGGCACAATTTTCGTAATGTTCATGGCTGGATTAGAAGTTAAAGTTGATTACTTAACCCATGTTTGGAAAAAAGTTGCCTTATGTGCAGCAATAAATGGAGGAATCCCAAGCTTAGTAGGATTTACAATCTCATACCTTTTTGACTATGACCTTATGACCTCATTTCTCATCGGAGTAATTTTCATTTCATCATCAATAATTTTGGTTCAATCTTAGTGGGCTCAGTCGTAGTTGAAGACGTGGTAAGTCTACTGCTAGTGTCTATGATTCTACAGATAAATGACCCAACAACAACACTACCTTTACCTGCTTTCATGATCATTGTTGTATTGTCAGTGTTGTTAATACGCAAATATTTGCCAAAAATAGAACAAACATTTTTTTCCCACGCCAGAAAAGGTGTCGAAGAAAACGTCCAGTTTGTTTTTATCTCCTTGATTGCAATTGCCGTATACTTTGAACTACTAGGAATGCACGCCATCGTAGCAGGATTTCTTGTTGGTTTGGTTCTTTCTAAAACAATCAAAGACAAACCCCTTGAAGACAAACTGCACGTTTTAAGCTACGGAATTTTTATCCCAATATTCTTTTTAGAAGTCGGAATGGAAACCGATCTAACCGTTTTCTTCCAAACAAACGGCGCTTTTCTTTTATCCATCACAATAGTTACTGGATTAATCATATCCAAACTATTAGCAGGATACCTTTGCGGAAAAATAATGGGATTCAAACAAAAACAACGAATTCTATTTGGCGTCTCATCGCTTCCTCAGCTTTCAACTTCTTTGGCTGTTACTTTTACTGCTTTAGAGCGAGGATTAATTGATGCAAACCTTCAAGTCAGCATCGTTTTGTTGTCTGTGACCACAATTTTAGTAACTCCACTTGTCGTCAGTTTATTAACAAAAAACCAAAATGAATCAACTAATGCCATCAAATTGTGAGATTTAACTGACCTGTTGAATAACTAACCAAAACTTTAATGCCCAAACTTCAAATAACCTAATAATTGGTGGTTCATTTAATCTTGAAAGCGTTAGTGCTTAGCGGCGGCAAAGGAACACGGCTTCGTCCCTTGACCTTCACCTTAGCCAAACAATTAATCCCCATGGCAAACAAGCCCGTTTTAGGCTTTGTTTTAGACCAAGTAACCCAAACTGGAATAAATCAAATCGGCGTGATAATTGCCCCTGAAACTGGACACTACGTAAAACAATACTTAAAAGACGGAAAACAATGGAACGCAACAGTTGATTATATCCCTCAAGAACCCTTAGGCCTAGCCCATGCAGTCAAAACCGCAAAATCTTTTCTTGGGACCGACGATTTCATAATGTGTTTGGGTGACAATCTGCAGGGTAAAGGATTAACAGAGTTTGTTGAAAAATTCAAAAATGAAAACATGGATGCCTTAATCATTCTCAAACAAGTAGAAGACCCAACCAAGTTTGGAGTCGCAACCCTTGACGAAAATGCCAACATTGTAAAGCTGGTTGAAAAACCAAAAAACCCAGAATCAAACCTAGCAATAATTGGGACCTACATATTCTCAAACAAAGTATTCCAAGCAATCAACAAAATTAGACCATCAGGACGAGGCGAGCTTGAAATCACTGACGCCATACAAGAAATGATAAACATGGGCTTCAAAGTCAAAGCAGAAATCTTAGACACATGGTGGATAGACACTGGAAAGAAAGACGATATCTTAACAGCAAACGCTAAAGTTTTGGACGAATACATGACCCAACAAATCGATGGAACAGTTCAAGACAGCAAAATAGAGGGCAGAGTCAAAATTCATGAAACTGCAAAAATCATTAATTCTACTGTTCGTGGACCTTCTGCAATTGCAGATAACTGTGTTGTTGAAAATTCCCACATTGGTCCTTATACCAGCGTGGGTAACGGAACAAAAATCGTTGACAGCGCCATCGAATACAGTGTAATCTTAGAAAACGCACAAATAACCGGTGTGGACCGCTTAGAAGAGAGCCTGATAGGAAAAAACGCTAAAATAACTCGGAACAATAAGAATGGTTGCCTGAAACTTCATGTGGGTGACTACTCGGAGGTTGAATTATGAAAGAATATGCATTAAAAGGAGTAAGGACGTATCCAATAAACGTTTTACCGGATGAACGAGGTTTCTTTTCCGAAGCCCTACGAACAGACTGGAAAGACTTTCTTGAAGGGGAACAAGTAAACCAAATAAACCTAAGCTACAGCTACCCCAATATTGTTCGGGCATGGCATAAACATTTGCGAGGACAAATTGATCACTTCTTGGTAGTTCAAGGAGCAATGAAAATCTGCGCCTACGACCAAGAAACCGGAAAAATGGCAGAAATAGTAGCCAGCGGTAAAAAACCCACAGTAGTTCGAATCCCTGGAAAATATTTGCATGGAACAAAAACAGTAAGCAGTGAGCCTTCATTGTTGATATATTTTGTTAACCGATTGTATGAATACAAAAATCCTGATGAACTTCGTGTAGAATGGAACGACCCAAACATAATTCCCACGGAAATAAACGGCAAAACGAACGATCCTCGTGTAGGAAAACCATGGGACTGGTTTAGATCACCCAACAAGTAAACGTGATAAAATTGAACGTTTTAGTAACCGGCGGAGCAGGGTATATTGGCTCTGTAATGTCTAGGCTCCTTCTGGAAAACGGATATAACGTAATTGTTCTTGATCGGCTGTTCTTCGGAACTGACTCACTACAAGATATCTCCGACAAAATAACCCTAATACAAGACGATATTAGATTCTTCGACCCAAAGCACCTGAAAAACATAGATGCAATATTTGATTTAGCAGCACTTTCTAACGACCCTTGCGGCGAACTAGACCAACAAAAAACTCTAGAAATAAACTACAAAGGACGGGTTCGAGTAGCAAAGCTAGCAAAAAAACACGGGGTCAAAAAATATGTGTATGCCAGTACTTGTAGTGTTTATGGGTTCCAAGATGGAATAATTGACGAAGAATCAGATTTGAATCCTTTAACAACATATGCAAAAGCCAGTGTGATGGCAGAAAAAGAAATTTTACCCCTTGCTGACGACAACTTTTCAGCCACTGTTCTAAGGCAGGCTACCGTTTATGGCCATTCGTACAGGATGAGATTTGATTTAGCAATTAACGGCATGACTTTAGGTTACTACAGAAACGGAAAAATCCCCATAATGCGTGATGGGAAACAATGGCGTCCCTTTGTTAACATAAAGGACACGTCTCGTGCGTTCATCAAAGTTTTAGAAACAGAACCTGAACTTGTTAATGGTCAAATTTTTAATGTTGGAAGTAACGAGCAAAACATACAAATTTTTGACCTAGCAAAACTTGTCGCTGAAGCTTGTGATCTTCCATTTAATTATGAATGGTACGGAGATTGTGATGCCCGAAGCTATCAGGTAAACTTTAACAAAATCAAGGACACATTGAACTACAAACCTGAAACAACAATTAAACAAGGTGCAAAAAACGTGTTTGACGCCCTCAAGGATGGGGCGTTAAATCCTGATGATCCTCGAATGATAACTGTCAAGTGGTATAAGCATCTTTTAGAAATACAACAGTTCCTTAAATCAACAGAAATAGATGGAGTTTTGTTATGAAAATCGCTGTTATTGGTTCCACCGGGCAATTGGGCACGGATTTAGTAAAACTTTTAGGAACAGATCATCAAGTTGTTCCTTTAACTCATGATGAAATTGAAGTAAGTGACTACTCTAGTTGTTTGATTCTAAAAGAGCAACAACCAGACGTTGTCATAAACACTGCTGCTTTTCATAAAACCGACCAATGTGAAGAAGAATGCTTGAAAAGTTTTTCAGTGAACGCCTTGGGGGCAAGAAACGTTGCTAAAATTTCAAAAGAAATGAAAGCAACATCTGTTTACATAAGTATCAACACGTATGGAGTTTCAAAACTTGCTGGAGAGTGTTTCACTGCTCTAAATCCAAAACACTACATACTAAGAATAGCTAGTGTTTTTGGAGAAGCCGGAGCAAGCGGCAAGGGTGGAAATTTTGTGGAAACAATGATTCGTAAAGCAAAAAACAACGAGAAAATAATTGTGGTTGATGACATGTGGATGAGCCCAACCTACACCAAAGATGCCAGTGCCTTGTTGAAAGAAATCCTAGACAAACAAATTCCTTATGGGGTTTATCATGCGACAAACAACGGTTATTGTTCTTGGTATCAGTTTGCAGAAGAAATTTTTCGATTAACTGGATTGGCTCCTGATTTAAAACCAACAAAGATCGACCCTAATTATGGAATAGCTACACGTCCTGCATTTTCTGGGTTAGCAAGCACAAAATTAGGTAAATATGGATTAGAACCTCGAGGCTGGGAAGAAGCCCTGAATGCATATTTACTTGAAAAGGGGCATATCTAAAAAGAACGTTTGTATATTTCTTGAAGGGATTCACATTTGCATATTGCTCAGATTGGAACTGGAAGAGTTGGTCGCCCAACGGCCTACACGCTTTTATGCTCAAAATTAGCAGACAAAATAACTGTTTGTGACATCAAGCCAGGTTTGGCAACCGCTTTTGCTGAAGAACTAAAACACGTAGCAGCCAGTTTAAGGTTAGACGTCGAAATTACTGCCTGTGAAGAAGACGAACAAGTATCTGACGCTGATGTTGTTGTGGTTTCTGTTGGAAAACCAAGAACTCCAGGAGTTAAAATGACCCGAAGTGATTTAGCTGTCCAAAACGGAGCAATCATAAAACATGTTGCTGAATCTATAGTTCCAAACAATCCCACTGCGAAACATGTTGTAATAACAAACCCGGTTGATGCTATGGCTATGGTTTACAAAAAATATTCTCAAGCCAAATTTGTCATTAGCACTGGAACTAACCTTGAAACTTTAAGGTTCAAAGCTAGATTAGCCAGTGCCCTTAACGTGCCTGTTTCAGTTCTTAACGGATATGTTGGTGGAGAACACGGAACAAACGCAATTATATTATGGTCAACTGTAAAAGTCGATGGCACACCTTTGAATAATTACCTAAGAAAAAACAACAAGCACGTCATAAAACAAGAAATTGATTCTTATGTCAAATCTGTGTCTAAAACTATTGTTGATAACATAGGCGGCACAGAGTTTGGACCCGCTGCAGCATTTAGAGATATAATCCGAGCAATTGTCCTGAACACAAACGAATTTTTTCCCTTCGCTGCACCAATGAGTTTTGATGAGTTATCAGAACCTGTGTTTGTCAGTGTTCCTCGTTGTTTGGGAGACTCGATTGGAATTTTGTTCTCAAGAATACACACCTTTATACAACTCTATTTTTCACTCATTTTATTTGCTGCCGTCCAACTATTTTTGATTTTAATTTTTTTGATAATTGTGTTTCTTGTCATGACAAGAACCTGTTTACTGAGTGTTTTTGTTTGATTCTTTTTCAATTTCTTGTTTAAAAAATGTGGACAAACTCGAAGTTGGGGTGTGCTGCTAGGAGTACATGTGTGTGTTTCCTACATGTTAATAAAGCAGTAATATGCCTTGCTTTCTTCAGTTCAATGAGGAAACAAACGTGCCTGGCGCAACTGCACAGAAAGGAAAAAAATCAAAACCATCAATAACTGTAATAGATTTAACTAAAATTGACGGGGATGGAGATATTTCCTGTCCGTCCTGTGGAGTTAAGATTTCTCCTGAAGATGAAAGCGAAGAAGTTTATACCATCATTGAAGAAAAAGTCAAGGGCGAACTTTTAGAGGAACTAATCATCCAATGCAATTCCTGTTCAGCCAAAATTTGCTTAACTGGTTTTCCTGCTCTTGATATGGGTGAACAATAATCATTTTTCTTCTATAGTTATCGCGTTATTTGGACAAACTTTTTTGCACTCCAAACACGCTGAACATTCGTTCGGATTTGTGACGATTGGTTGTTCTTCAAACCATTCTAAAACCCCAAAACTACATGTTTTTACGCATTTTTTGCAACTGTTACATTGTAATTCATCTATTTTGATTTTTACAACCAAATTTTGTGGCTCCTGTTTTAATTGGTCTTGTTATTATTTGTGAGCTTGGTAATTATACAAGTTACTGACTTTGAAGAACTTGTTGTTTTAAAATGAAAGTGGTACTATGCAAAAAATGAGTGAAAAAACAAAAAAAGAAAAAAGGTTAGGAAAGTTGAATCTGTGTAATTGGTTGCAAACTTTCCAAGTTGTTTATTTTTACTAGTTGGTCAGAGATTGTGTATAGTGTGTTTTCGATGTAAATTATTCTGTTTATTTGGGCGTTGTCTTGGTATTGATTGTTGCTCGGGTGGGTAATGTCGCCTTTTAGTATAAATCCTTGTTCTACTGTTACGTCGAAAATGTATGCACCTTGATAGTATGAACCTGGGCTTATCATATCTACTCGTGCTTCATCAGTGTTGGTTTCTTCTTTTTGTTCTTCATCGCCGTCAACCATACTTCCGTTAGTGTCTCGGGGCATATCGTCTGTGTCGAGTGGTTTGTCATATATTTCCGTGTATGTGTTTATTGAAACGGGTATAGCTAGCAGATTTTTTGTTTTATCAAACAAGAATGCTTTGTGGTCCCACAAAGCTGTGGAGCTTGACCAGCTGCCTTCTACTGTGTATTTTGCGATTTCTTTTGGTGAGGTAAAGTCTGTAACATCAAACATTGAAAGTTTCAAATTGCCGTCTTCAATGCCTAATCCGATTATATGGTTTTCATCGTATGGGTGAAGATAACTAGAGTATCCGGGGATTTTCAAGTAGCCCAGAATTGTTGGTTGGGTTGGGTTAGATGTGTCGATTACAAAGAACGGGTCAATTTGTTTGAAAGTGACCATATAAACTTTGTCGCCCATGAACCGTACTGAGTATATGCTTTCGTCTGGTGCGATGTTTTCTAGATTTCCTATTATGTTTAAGTTCAAGTCCAATACGAACAAGTTGTTTGTGGATTCGCTGGTGAATGTTTCTTCGGTCCAACTGCTTGTCCATTCTGTTGTTGCAATTCGGAAGTATCCGTTGTGTTCGTCCATGCTGAATTGGTTAAGAATGAAACCTGGAACTGAGCCTTCAGCTTCAACAAGTATGTTTTGTTCGTCAAGTTTGACTCTATAGATTAGGGTTTCTTGTCTGGGTTGTACGTCACTACGGATTGAAAGCCAGCCATTGGTGTCTGGAGCAATCAAATACATGTTGTTTAACGAAACGTACATGTTACTGGTTGAACTTGTCAAGAAGGCTTCATAAGTTGGTTCTGCCGCGTCATCTTGTGTGTTTATTGCGACAATTGTTGTTAAGTAATAAATTTCGTCTGCAACGTCAATGTAATGAACTCTGTCAGCTTTCACCTCGATAACATCGTCACCTTTGATTACCGGCAAAACTACTTCAACGTCTTCGTTGTTGTAGTTTGGTTGTGTAGCTAACTCATTGTTAACGATGTAAACATAATCCCCAATCATGCGTGAACCGGTTAAACTTCCATCCAAGCTTACAGTTCTTGTCAAAACTGGGTTCGCTTTGTTTGAAATATCATATATTTTGATATTTGATGTGGGGGGCTCATAAATGGGAATTAATGGTTTAGCAGGTTCAATGTCCTCTTCAATAGGTCCTTCAGGTTCTTTTGAAGAATTGGTTTGGTTTGATGGTTCAGTGGATTTAATTGGTTCTTCGTCGTCAATTTGAACGTCATTTACTACTTGACTGTCTGCTGTTTCTAGAACAGGTATGTCAATTCCATAATAGGGGTATATTGAATATTCTGTTTCAAAGACTACTAGTTTGCTGTCTTTGACAAATATTCCAGTGATGCTACCATCCACACTACTTTTTGATACTACTTTTGCTTCTTCAGGTGGATAGGCTTTTACAATTGTTATGTTGCCGCCTGAAACGATGTAGATGTATTCTCCATCCGTTTTTATCATATCTGCTTCATCTACGCCTTCGACTTGAAGGTTGGTTCCAGAGTAATCTGTTAATTTGTCCTCTTCTGCATCTGCTTCAGTAGGCGCCATTGGCATTGCACCGGCTGTGTCTTGTAAGGTTAATGTTTCTTCTCGCGAGTTTTTCAGTGAATCCAAAGCATACGCATTTTGGTTTGCTGTTTCCATGTTTGTGGTGATGAAGTTTTCTAGTTCTTCAAAGCTTGAAAAAGTATTAAGTTCTGAAAACAGGGTCTGTGTTGGAGTAAATTGTCCACCGAAATTGTATATTGATGCTGCAAGTACCGAAACTAAAAGCACTGCTGCAACTCCGTACGTCAATGTTTTTTTCTTGATTTCTTTTTGCATCTGTAAATCACTAACTGTAACTACCCTTTGTTGGTATTTTATCCCAAGCGTTAGAACATTGTGTTCCAGAAACTAGAACAAAATCTAAAAGGGTTTCAGACGCCACACCCTTACCGCTTCATACCAAAATATGGTCGAAACTATGGCTCCAAAAGCGATAATGAACAAGCTTTCTTGGGTCACTGTTTTTATAAACAAAGCGAGGTATGTTGCATAAAATGCAGAAGAGAACAGCGCATAAAAAAAGTATCTCGGAAACATCATTCGTCCAAGTTTCACAAAGTGTCGAAGAACCCCAATTTTAACTTGACTGACCAGCGCGTAGTTGCCTCCAATTTCTTGTCGCTCAACCAAGCCAATCTGAATTAACTGTTCAAGATGATGATTTGCCACACTTGGACTACTAAAATGAAGAGTTTTAGCAACTTCACGAACACTCATGGGCTGACCACTTTTGAGTAAAAGCCAATAAACTTTCCACGCTTTTCCTTTCAATTTATATTCAAGTTCAGACTCACCATTTGAGTTCACTGTTTATCACTACTTTCCTATGAACTAAACCGAGAAATGCAATTTTGTTTTCATTATCTCACTCTTACAACAATTGAGCATAAAAACCCGTTGACATTTAGTATGTTTATTCTTTAATTTTCATGAAGAATCTTTCTTGTGCTTGCTCTTTGGTAAAATCTGGTATCGATATGGATTTTTTGAAGATTGGTCCATCAATTACCATGGTATGGTATTCGCCATTTTCGCCACATGGATCTAAGCCTTTTTCTTCAACTAATGCTAGAAGGTCTTTGACGGTGTCTTTGTTTAGTTCTTTTCCGATCCATTCTTTGGTGAAAAAGGGTTGCTTGACACAAGTAAACACTGCCCTAAAACCTGATGAAATTTCATCATCTAACACTTCGGAGGTGTCTTTTTCCCACAAGGGTACTACAACTTCGATGTCCAGTCCTTCAGTGACGTCTTCTATCCAGTTTCCATGAATTTCATCAACAACATAAATGTCACCTGTAACTATGCCTTCGATTCCTTGGGTTTTAATCAGTTCAGCGATGGCGTTGTGATATCCTTCTTTGAACGGCTCTTCAACGTTAACTAACAAATGGGGAATTCCGATTGATTCTGTTTGTTTTTTCATTATCTGAGGTGGATGACCCATAGCTGGCCAGTATTTGCCCAAAACAAAAGTAACCAAACAGACAACGTCATGTCCTTCTTGTATTACTTTGTGCAGTGCCAGTGACGATTCCAAACCGCCACTCCATGAAACAGCAACTTTCATTTTTGATTTACTTCCAGTTTTTCAGATTGGATATTTACCACAGATGTGGCAAAATTCTGCATTTTTCTTAACGTATCCTTTACAGTTCGGACACTGCTTTCCAGCTGTATCGTTGTAAACTTCAGAAGGAATTCCAAATTTTTCCCTGAAAATTTCATAGTAAACTAATTGTTCTTTAGTGTCCAAAGTAACGCCGTCTTCTTCCAAATACTTTTTCTGTTTTGCTTCAAATTCTTCAGTTGAAACTTTTTCATCAAAATACTGTGGAAGAACCTGAGTTCCAGTTCCTTGTTCACAAGGGGCTTTTCCGCGCCATGCAACCTCGTTTGGAATAACATTCTCGTAAGATTTTCGCATCAACCATTTACCATATTTTACACCGTTTGTCATGTTGACTTTTAGCTTAACTGGAAGGTTTTCAGCAAATTCTCGAAACTCTGGATCTAGGTATGGCTGTTTAACTTCAACTCCAACCGCCTTCCCCAATGGCACTGAAGAAAATTGCATCATAGCCCACATGTCTGATAGAGCTTTTGCAAATTCAGCGTCAGACAAATGGAACTGCCAAGGATAACCAAACAGCTCGTCAAGGGCATCCCCGGTGAGGACGCTTTTTATTCCTTTTTCTTTCATAACGGTTAAACCAATGTACACTGGTACGCTGTTACGAACTTCCATATGGTCAAAAGTTTTTAGAATTTCTACAACTTTTGCTGCTGCGGCAACCATTTGTTCGTGTCCGAATACGAGAACTTCATGATCTTTGAGTTTAAGAAAATCTTTCATTATTTGTACGTATTTTTTGTCTTTTGGGGTTCCATGTTCAAATTCAAGGGTTAAGGCTTTAATGTTTGGATTGAATTTGACTGCTTCATTTCCGATTATGCTTGTGTCTGTGCCTGCTGAAAACAGGATTCCTTCTGCCATGTTTTTTTCAACGACTTTATTCGTTAAAGCTCTCACTTTAGGCAAAAGGTCAACATAATCAGATTCTTCAAGTTTTTCTGGCATTTTTAACAATTCTCCAATATTATAACTGTGGATGGATTATTCAACCAACTGGTATGATACTGCAAATACATATATAAAAATTTCTAGAGAAATGAACGAATGTTCGAAAGATTTAAAAACAATTGAATAATTCTCGATTTCAATCTTTGTAAGTTATCCAAAACTTCAGTTTACAGTCTAATGAATCAAAAGTTACTAGTTGCTATTTATTTTAACCATTTTTTGATACTTTTTTCTTAACTTGGCAATTTTTGGGGCAATAACCACTTTGCAATACCCTGCTTGTGGATGTCTTGCAAAATATTTGTCGTGATAATCTTCTGCTTTGTAGAACTTTTTGAAAGGTTCAACTTGTGTTACTATGGGGCGATTCCAACCTTTTTTTGTTTCAAATTCTTGGATGACTTTTTTTATTGTTTCTTTTTGTTTTTCAGAGTGGTAAAAAATTACTGAACGATATTGTGTGCCGATGTCTGCTCCTTGTTGATTCAATGTTGTGGGGTCATGGGCAGTGAAAAAAATTTCCAAAATTTCCCTAAAAGACAATACTGCTGAATCAAAGGTAACTTGAACTACTTCTGCGTGCCCTGTAGTCCCTGTACAAACTTGCTCATAACTTGGAGCCGAGGTTTTTCCACCTGAATAACCTGATTCAACCTTTACTACACCCTTTATTTGATCAAATGCGGCTTCTATGCACCAAAAACATCCTCCTCCTAGGGTGGCTACCTCTAACTTGTCAGTTTTTGTTGGTTTTTGTTGTTTATTTGACATAATCACTATTATGTTACTGTATTTGAACGGTTAAGTTTTCTTATTAAACTTAAAGAATATAAGACAAGATTGCCTGAAAGAAATCAGATGGGTGAATCTACTATTGAAACTGCTAGTTAGCGTTGTGAACAAAACCGAAGCACAAGAGAGCATCAACGGTGGAGCTGATATAATTGATGTTAAAAATCCTAAAGAAGGCTCTCTTGGAGCAAACTTTCCCCGCGTAATACAAGCAGTAAAACATGTCATGCCAAAAAACCTACAATTAAGTGCCACCATCGGAGATTTACCCAATTTGCCTGGAACTGCATCCCTTGCTGCTCTTGGTGTAGCGGTTTCTGGCGCAGATTATGTTAAGGCCGGTCTTTTTGGCGTAAAAACTATTGAAGAATCAACATTTCTAATGACTCAAGTGGTCGAAGCAGTAAAAGACTATAATTCTAACTTGAAAATAATCGCATCTGGATATGCTGACTTTGAATCTGTTGGATGCGTAAGTCCTTTAGACCTTCCAGAAGTTGCAGTTTCTTCAGGTGCTGATGGTGTGCTTGTTGACGTTAAAGTAAAAGATGGAAAAAGCAACCTTTTCAGTTTTCTAACGGATAATCAACTAGCAGAATTTGTTACTAATGCCCATAAACACGATTTACTTGCTGCCCTTGCAGGCTCTTTAACTCCTAAGGACATTTATCGCGTAAACAATTTGGGTGCTGATATAATCGGCGTTAGAGGAGCAGTTTGTGCCAAAAAAGATCGTGTATTCGGAAAACTTGAACAAGAAAAAGTAGCAGAATTTGTTAATGCACTTAGTACACTATAAGGGTTATACTGTAATTTTTGTGCAAACGGTTTTTTTGTTTTCTAAAATTTGTTTGATTCTTTCTGGATGTTTACCGTTAACCACATAACATTGTAGTTTTGTTTCTGTGAGCAATTTCGGTAAAGCCTTATCAACGCTTGTTGATTTGTTCCAGCTTTGTAAATCTTTAGCTGATATTTTTTCAAACAATTTACTAGCTCCTGCTTTGGGGTCTTTTAAGAAAATTCCGTCTACATCAGTTACTATAACCAGTTTTTTAATATGCATTTTTCCCGCAATGTATGCCGCTATTGAGTCTGATGTTACATCCCATGAGTTTTCCAAGGAATCATCATGGAACATAAAATGTGATGGCAAAAAAATTTGTAGCCTTCCTTTGTAAGAGTTGATTGTTTTTTGTAACGCATAGGAAACGTATGCATCTGGTGTAATATCCGACAAAAACAAGCCATACTGATCCATTGCTAATATGGCCATTTTGTGAGCCGCAACTTTTGAAAGCCCATGTTTATTGTCAAATTTTCTTACCGCATCGGCAAATTCTGCTCCACCCGGAACAACAGCAATTTCATGAATTTTAGCAATCTCACTAACTTCTTGACACAGTTTTCTCAAACTGTCGGAGTCTTCAGTTAGGCTTCCACCAATCTTCAAGATGGCTTCCATTTTACCCTTTTTCCCTCCAACTTAGTAGCCACCATAAGAGCTACACCAACAGATGGCGAAACTACTGCTGAACCAGCATTCAAGATGTCTTTCATATCTATGATTTTGGTTAAGCCAAGTTTTTGTGCAGCTTTTTGTGCCAAAAAGTTTCTACCAAGGCCTGTAACTACAATTTTTATTTTTTCCTTGGGTAACTTGGTTCTTTCATAAACTTGTCTTAAGCCTTCAGCAATTTGCTCAACCTGTTTATCGTAAACAAACTCAGCTATACAAATTATATCTTGTTCGGTAAGCATGTCTGTGTCTGCGGATACAACCCGAGCTAACCTAGCCATGGTTTCCTGTTTAGTTTTTCCTCGCCCGTCACAAGTTTCTGTGGTATAATCTATTTTTGATGTGTTTCCTAGAATAAGATGAACATCACCCGATTGAGCAAACAGTTCTGAACAAACCTGGGTTGTTTTTCCTTTTACGGGAACAGCGTTAACTATTGTAGCAATGTTTGTTCGCAACGACCCTGAATAAACAAGCTCTCCATTTTGAAGCTTTTCTAAATCTGTTTTTCCTTGGGCAGCGACTTTTCCGTTAATTATTGGAATAATACTTGTGGTTGTACTTCCCACATCAACAACTATCCCATTTTTGATTATTTGAGAAACAATCCAACCTGTTGCAGCCCAGTTAGCCGAAGAAACATTAAGAGTGTCTTGCAAAGATTGCCGAACCGATAACAAGTTAGCCTCGACGTCAAGGACAAAAACTGGCAAATCACCAAAAACTTTTACTACACAATACAAAACATGATGAATTCCCTCTGTTTTTGTCAAATATGCGTCAGAAAGCTCTGCAGTTATGGTAACTCCAACCCCATCTAGCACTGTGGAGTTGGCCAAAGTTTTCTTAATTTGGTCTAAAAGTTCTGAAAGCTGTTTCTTCTTTTTCCACATGGGAAAGTATTCTAGAACAGTTTTTTGTTCGATCAATTTGTCTCTTTCAGTTTTCAGAAATGTTCCTTTTATGTTGGCACCGCCAATATCTAACCCTAGAACATTTACCACCCTTAGAGTCCTCCATTGTAGATGTTAAATAGCGATTTTTTTGCTCTGTAAAAAGCTGATCTTACACCGTTGCTAGAACTTGAATCTACAGCTAGTAAAGCATATGATGTCTCGTTTTTTTCAACCGGAAATGGAGGTGAAACAACCTCTTTCATTTTGTATGTTTGTGTAATGTTTTGGAAGCTTCCCGTTGGAACTTTTACTTTGGAGAAAAATGTGTGTTTTTTGTTTTGGCCATTTTTTGGTAGCTTACCTTCAATTGTAGCGTCAATTATTGCTTGAGCGGGATTGAAATTCACGGCTTTTTGTAAACCGACATAAGATAAAGTAAGCCTAGGGTTAATTTCCATCACAACAGGTTCCTTATCCGTTAACACCATGTCTACCCCAACATAACCCTTTAAGCCCTTTAATGTTTCAACTGCTTTTTCTGCAGTTTCTAGGGCTTCTTTTTCTAATGAGTGATTGTACGGAACAGCTCCTCCATAATATTTTGATTCATTTTCAGGTGTAGCCATGGTGACAAACTGTTGATTCAAACTAACAGACACCGTTTTGTTTCCATCAGAAAATACACAAACGCTAGCGTTTTTTCCATCAATCTTCTTTTGGACAATAAACTGCTTGCTTGTTGACTCTTTTGCAACTTTTTTCAAAGCCATCATGATGTCTTTTTCTGTTTTAACAACGCTTAACCCACCGCAGCTAACTCCATCAAGAGGCTTAAAAACCAACGGATAGCCCAACTTTTTAGTTAAACATTTAACATTGTTGAAATTTTCATTAATGTTCACTAAAATTGATTCTGGAACTTGGAGCCCATGATTTTTCAGTGTTTCATATGTTGTCATCTTGTTTGAAACCCGTTTTATTGTTTCAGATTTGCAGTTAAATGAGGATCCTCCATCTTTTTCTGCAGTTTTTACAATGTTTTCTAAAATTTGGCCAGATTCTGGTGCAATAATATAAACGCCATCAACTAAACTTGAAATTTCTGCAAATTTTTTGTAAAGCTCTTTTTGGGATGCTATTGAAATTATTTTGTCTGCTTTGTTTGGTGGATTAAAAATTGCTAACCTTGGGTCTAGAAATGTTGTAACTGTGTGTCCTGCAGTTTTGCAATCAGCGATAAAGCATCGTAACATCGCGTAGCCTTCGCTAAGGATGTTGCTTGAAAGTTTTTGACCTGAATATCCGCCTCCGCAAATCCATTCTAGTATCAAAAGGTTCAAACTTTGCCCTCGCTGTATCTTCTTGTTATTAACGTGACTCGTAATGAAAGTTATTCCTGTGATTGACGTTTTAAATGGTGTTGCAGTCCACGGCAAACAAGGGGAAAGAAACAAATACAAACCCCTAAAGAGTAGGCTTTTCGCATCAACCAATCCTTTGACAATCGCTTCTTTTTTTGAATCCTTCGGGTTTACTAGTTTGTATTTGGCAGATTTGGATGCAATCTTAGGTAAATCAATGAATCTGAACCTTTTAAAACAGATTGCTCAAACTACAAACCTTGATTTTATGGTTGACTCAGCAACTTCAGACCTAAAACGTGCCCGAAAAGTCGTTGATTCAAACGTTTCAAAAATTGTAATTGGTTCAGAAACTTTGGACCGTTTAGATTTTGTGAAACAAGCAGTTGAAATCTTTGGCGAAAACAAGGTCATTATTAGTATAGACCAAAAAAATGGAAAACTCCTTAGCACGTCTTCTTTTATTTCTTCTTTGGATGTTTTTTCTTTTGTCGAAAAACTTGAGGGTCTAGGTATAACCGAGATTATTCTTTTAGATTTGGAGCGTGTCGGAACTGAGTATGGAGTTGATTTGGGGTTCATCCAAAATATTGTTGAAAATACTGAGATTGGTGTATTTGTTGGAGGTGGAATCCGCAGTTTCGAAGAGTTAGAACAACTAAAACGAATTGGGGTTGCTGGGGCTTTGGTTGCAACGGGGTTGCACGACGAGACACTTTCAGTTGAACAACTCAAATCCGCAGGTTTCTTGTAGGTGTTAAACTTAACAATAAGATGAGGATCATGCTTTCAAACAATAGTTCAACACTTATCATTCCTGAACATGGGTTACCTCAAAACGTAATTCTCAGCGAACTTGAGACAAAACTTGAAAACGACCTTGGTTACGCTTCTGGCAAAATTTTATCCTCTATGTGTACAAGTCCTCATAGATTTGCCAGACAAGTACACCAAAAATATATAGAAAAAAACTTAGGTGACCCCAGTCTTTTTCCGGCTTCAGCGGAATTAGAGCAAGAAACAGTAAGCATGTTAGGTTCTTTGCTTTCAAACCCTTCTGCTTTGGGAAGTATAGTTTCGGGGGGAACGGAAGCTAACATAATTGCTCTTTGGGCTGCTCGAAATTGTTCTAAAATAGAGCATGGGCAAGTTATTGTTCCGATTTCTGCTCATTATTCCTTTGACAAGGCATGTGACTTGTTGAATTTGAAGTTAATCAAAGTAAATCTTAACAAAAACTTCCAGATGGACGTTAAAGCTGCAAAAAGAGCATTAACCCCAAAAACTGTGGCGATTGTTGGTGTTGCAGGTACCACTGGATTAGGTGTTGTTGATTCAATAGGTGAGCTTTCTAATTTAGCACTAGAAAATGATTTGTATTTGCATGTTGACGCTGCTTTTGGCGGGTTTGTTCTTCCTTTCTTAGGTAATTTAGGTTACGCGCCTTTAGATTTTGATTTTAAGTTGTCTGGAGTTTGTTCCATTACTGTTGATCCCCACAAGATGGGTTTGGCTCCTGTTCATGCAGGTGGGATATTGTTTCGAGATTCTAAATTTACTGAAAGCATAAGCATGAATGTTCCATATCTGTCTGAAGGTCAACAAAAGCAGTCTACTTTGTTAGGGACTCGTTCTGGGGCTTCTGCAGTAACCGTTTGGGCATTGTTAAAGCACCTTGGTCGAGTTGGGTACCAAAAAATTGTTAAAAGCTGTCTTGAGTTAACTTGGACCCTTGCTAATGAGATTCAACAAATTAACGATTTGCAACTTGTTACCAAACCTACAATGAATGTTGTTGGAGTAAAATCAGACACAGTAGATGTTAATGTTGTTTTTCAGCAGTTGAAAAAACGTGGTTGGGGTATTTCTCTTTTTGAGGGTTACTTGCGAATCGTGATTATGCCTCATACAAAATTAGAACACATTAAAAACTTACTTGAAGACCTGCAGGAAATATTACATTCAATCAAATCTGAAAAATAGGGTGAGTCTGTGTTTTTTATTGTTCTCTTGTTGTTGGTTCTTGTACTTTGAGAATTGTTAAAACAAGACATGGGACAAACAGAATTGCAGATGTTAGAAAAGGAAGCGCTGGTGACACGTATTCGTACATGATTCCGCCGGAGAGTTGGCCTAATCCGCTTAGAATGTTAAAGAAAAAGTTTGTGCTGCCGATTACTTTTCCGCGTTTTTTTCTGACTACAAAGTCTGCCATTAATGCAGGGTATGCGCTGTTTGCTAAAATCAGTGCTACGCCAAAACAAAGTAAACATATGGCAATTATTATGGGGTTTCCGTAAACAAAGGCAATAAGTCCTGGAATGAATAACGCCCAAGCTGCGATTAATGGTTTTTTTCTTCCGATTTTATCTACAATTTTTCCACAGGGTAGTGCTGTTATTACGTTGACTGTGGAAAACCAGCTCATTAGTAATGCCCATTGAAGCTCAGGAATGTTTAGTGCCTCTGTGGCGTAAACAACTAGATATATGGAGCACATGTACCATGCAAAATGGTAGATTGCAAAGCTTCCAAAAAGAAACAGCATGGGTTTTGATTGTGTTTTGAGGGCTTTTGTGCTTTCAATAATGGATGTCGGAATGTTTTTGATTGCGTCGGTTATTGGGTTGCCTTCAACTGTTGTTTTTAGGGTTTCTTTGAATTTTGTTCTTATTATTGCTGTTACGATAAAGGCTACCGAAACAATTAGGTAGCCAATCTGCATTCCCGATATTATCCCAAACTGGACAACAAGTATTCCTGCTATTATGGGTGATGGAATCGAAATGTGATGCAAAAGGTTGATTATGGAAAATCCCATTCCTCGTTTTTCTGGCGGTGTAGAATCAGCCACAAGTGCTTGAAGAGCTGGTTGGTATATCATGAACATGTTTTGCAGTATTGTAGCAAACATGAAAAACTGCCAGTTAGGCGCAATGGCAAACAAAAAATATGTTATCGAGATTCCAAAGGTCATGGTTATTGTTAATTTTCGTCTTCCATGTTTGTCAGCAAGGTAACCACCAGGAATTTGAACTAGGGCCAAGGTTATGTAAGCTGCAAAACCTATTACGCCAACAATAAACGAATTGCCGCCTAATCCTTCAATATATTTTGGATAAAAGGTGTAGGGAATTGCTGAGGTAACAAGGATTATCGCTATAGTAACTGTGTTGATTAGGATGTTGCCTTTGATAAACGAGAATTCATCCTTGAGTTTAGCCAAAACCGTCAAATAGATTCAACTGAAAACAGATCGACAACATACAAAATAAATCGTTTGTAACCTTTAGTTTAATTAAATCTCATATTGAACAATTATTTACAATATTTCTCCAATCACGTTGATGGGTTTTCTGATGAAAAACTGCAGTTCATCCAGTTTTTCTTTATTCAAGGTCGTCAAAATTACCGTGGCAGGTCCAGCTGACTTGTTTAAATCCACTTTTGTTTCATCATTTATTTTCAATTGTCTTCCAATGCTGTAAGCCAACATTTTTGCTTCATGAATAATCCCAAAAGAGCCCACTGGAACAATGTCGTGAACAAACTTTTTTCTCGCTAAGGCGGTTACATCTTTTAGGTTTGCAATTTTTCCTCTGGCCTCCGCGGGAATCACTTCATCGCCTAGTTTTGGTTCACCGATTGCAACAACTAAATCTCCAGGGGAAGTTTTTGCCAGTCTTAATTCATCTTCATTTGCTAGACCCACGACTGTTATTCCTGCGCCAGTTTGAATGGTTTCAAAATTTTCTTCAGTATTCTCCTTTAAGACCTGATTGGGCTCTAATCCTAATCCTCTGATTTCTTTTTGTATTCCTTCTATGATTTGGTTTCCTGTGGGTTCTTTTTCTACTCCTAAAGTAACTGAAACTGAAACCGGGAAAGCACCTGTAGCAGCAACATCCATTGATGCGACTCTTGCAAGAAATTTGCCCACAATTTTGCCACTACTTTTTATGTTGTCCATTGGTTTGGGTCCAACACCACCCGATGAAGAAGAGCCTACAACAATTGCGTGACCTGTAGGCATCTTCATTACTGAGACATCCCCCCGTGTAACATAGGAAATTTGGGCAGGTTTGACTCTGAATAATGTTGGTCGCAGTAAGGTTCCAACGTTTTCAACAAAATGAATGTAAACAATTAATGCTTGTCTGATGACTTCGGACCTATTGAGGTCGTGCCGTTTAGCTAGTTTTTCCAAATCTTTTACAACGTTACTAGGCAACCGAACATTAACTACATCCATTTCCAACAACTCACACTACGGATGTAGTACACAAACGAAGGTTTTTATCTGTTATTTTTTTCTTTATCCTGTAATTCCTACAATAGCTTTTGATTCCAGTCCAGGATTTTTTGCAGCATTGTACTTTGGAGCAATCGACGGGTTATTGATTACTGGACTTGGCCATATAGTAACTGCAATAATAAATGGCTTCCCTTTAGGTGCCTTGCATTATATTATTGCCGTAGGGATGGCATTAGCCGGTGGAGCAATGGGTCTTGTAAGTAAATCGAACAAGAAATGGGGATTTGTACCTGGTGCGGCTGTGGCAGTTGCTATTAATACTGCTCTTTCAGTAGTTATGGTTCCAACAATAGGTTTTGAAGCAACAATTGCAAATGTAACTATTCCGTTACTGTTGGCAGCTAGTTTAAACGCTGCAATTGCAGCAATACTATATGTCGCTGTTAGAAACAGAAGGATTAGTATATGAAACCTGATTTGAATTGTCCAAAAACCATCGAAACTGGTCGTGATGTCTCAGTTTTTGAAATCAACAATGACCAAGTTATGGTTGTTGGGTGTGACTCCGCAGGTGGAATTGGACCCAAACCCTTGGACAAAGTCAAAGTCAGTGGCTACACCCTGGGCAGATTCACTGCCAGAGTAGCTTTAATGGAGGTTCTAGCAGTTGGGGCAGCACCAGTTTGTTTAACTGATACTTTAGGTGTTGAACCCAATCCAACTGGATTTGAAATCGTTAAAGGAATAAAAAAAGCGGTTAGCCTTGCCCAATTAGATGATAGTTTGCCTGTAATTGGAAGTATGGAAAAAACTGTTATTGTTGAACAAACTGGTATTGGAATTACAGTTGTTGGTTTGGCCCCAAAAAACAAGCTAAAAATTGGGTTGTCCGAACCTGAAGACTTGATTGTTGCTGTTGGAAAACCTAGCGTAAAGGACGAAGTTTTGCCTGCAGAAAAGCGAGGTGAAATTGTGGATTTAATCGATCTGATTACGCTGGTAGACTGTGGTTTTGTACACGAGGTTGTTCCTGTTGGTTCTCATGGAATGTTGCATGAAGTGAAAGTTCTCTCGCAAGATTCTGGTTTAAATTATAATTTAAATTTAACAGAAAATGAGGAAAAAAAGTCTGCAGGTCCTGCCACCGCTGTTTTGGTCACTATTCCAAAAAACGATTTAAATCTTCTTTTGAGTATAATTAACAAGCCAACACAGGTAATTGGCTCATTTTGTTGTTAAACTAGTGAAAAACAATTATTTTACGGCTTTGCAGTTGATTCTTGCCTTTTTTGATGTTTAACAAAATAGTCGATTTTTTTCAAAATTGTGTCAGTTTTGCTATGTTTATGGTAAATTTTTCTTTGTTACTTTACAGATTTCCCGAAAATATGCCTGTAGTTTTTTGAAAATGTTGTTGTCTAATCATCAAACATAATATTGTAGTGTATCTTAGTGACTTAACAATCCTTTTAGGTAAAATAGTTGTAAGTAGCTGTCTGCTCACATGCTGGAATCAAATAGTTTTTGGTCATTCAAAAACTGGAATTTGTATTCCTTTGTGTGATGTTCGTATATGCCGAGGTTGAACAAAAGTGCGAAGATCTAAAATGGAAATGTACATAGACATCGTCAAAGTCATGGCACAACATGGACCAATGAAACTAACTCACATCATGTACAAAGCTAACGTGAACTGTAGCGTCCTGAAAGGGACTCTAGATTTTCTTATTGAACAAAATCTAGTTGAAGAACAAATCACAGTGAAGAAAAGAAACAAAACCAAAATTCGTTATGCAGTAACTGAAAAAGGAAGAACTGTCCTGAAATACTTCAGCAAAGTCGATGAAGCCCTACAACTAACTGAAGACAGCAGCATTCCAATGCTGATTCGATAAAACAAAAAGATTTTTTTAAGCACCTTTAGGTGCTCAAAGTGCAGGGTCTTTTGACCCTGTAAACATTTCTAAGTTTTTTGATTTCTACTTCGCCAGAACAATCCCACAAAAACAACTGCGGCTACTCCAATTGCGGCAACTGCAAGAATCCACAATGTAGCTGTTCCATAATAATCTCCCAATGTTAAATAGTAGCCATAGATTTCTTCAAGTTATTATCCACCTATCTCGTATGTTGCAAGATTGTATGTGCAATCAAAGGTTGTTCCTAAACTGCTGATGTCTGCTGCTACTGTGCCTTCTGTGCTAGTAATTGTTGTCTGAATGTTTCAGGAACACGTGTATCATTGTAGGAATAATGACACAAGTCACTACGACTAATCCCAGACTTATTGGCAACGCAGCTTTAGACTGTAGCATCTTCATTGTGATAAGCTCTCCATTTTTTGCGTTTTTTATTTTACTTTTTTTCTGGCTCTGTTTTTTCAATTTTCTTTTTGTTTTTTACCCAACGTGGACTAAAATACAGCAAAACTGCAACGCCAGTCAAAATAATTGAAGCAACCGTAATCCATACTGACCTTATCATGCCATTGACTAAAAGTAATGCAACTACAATCCATGCAAGAATTGCTGCTAGGGTTCTAATTTGCACTTATAAAAAAATTATCTTTTTCTGTAAAGTTCTTTGAATTTTTTTAGATTTCCTGAATCGTCACGCCTGTTGTCTATTGGTGTTTCCATTATTAAGGGCAGGTTACTGAATTTGCTTGCTAGTATGTTTCTGAATCCGTTTTCTCCTATTTTTCCTAATCCAATGTGGTCATGGCGGTCGATTCTTGAATTTAGCTCGCCCTTCGAGTCATTAAGGTGAACTAGTTTAATTTTTTCAAACCCGACTGTTTTTTGGATGCTGTTTATTGTTTCTTGTAATGCTTCTTTTGTTCTAAGGTCGTAGCCTGCTGCGAAGGCATGACTGGTATCAAAACACACCCCAATATATTCTTGATGAGTTAGCCGCTCGATAATGTGCTGAATGTCTTCAAAGGTGCTTCCCATACTGTTTTTTGTTCCTGCAGTGTTTTCTAATAGCACGGTTACTTTTCCTTTGGTATCTTTGAGGACTTTGTTAATTCCATTGATTAGTCGTTCAAAACCTGTTTCTTTTCCTTTTCCAAGGTGGCTGCCTAGGTGAGTAACTAAATACGGAATCTCTAATTGTTCACATCTTTTTAGTTCTAAACTAAGGGTTTTCACGGATTTTTTGTGCACGTCGTCTTTTGGGGATGCCAAGTTTGGAAGGTATGGCATATGGGCGAAAACTGGTTGCATGTTGTATTTTGTTACTTTGTCAGAAAATTTTTTGGCAGTTTCCGGGTCAAGGTTTGTTGAATGCCACTGTCTTGGGTTTCTGGTAAAAATTTGAAAAATAGTACAACCTAGATCAACTGCCCTGTCCACTGCTTTGTCTATTGAACCTGAAATGGAAACATGAAAACCAACCTTCAAGCAGATCAACTCAACATGTTTCGGATTTCAATGGCTATGTAAAAACCTTTGTTATTTGTTTTTTTATAAATTTATTACAAATTAGTAATATAACGCACTTAATATTAAATAACACTTATCCAAAATTATCTGTTTTGTCCTTGAAAAACCAGAAAATCAAAAACTTTTTCTATACTAGTTTATATTTTAAACTCCTAGCTAACAAAATAAGGTGAAACTAATGAGTGAACCCCTAGAAGAACGTGTAAAAAAGGCTCTGGAACAAGTAAGGCCACAACTGCAAGCTGACGGCGGCGACATAGAATACGTCGGATTCGACAACGGCATAGTGAAAGTTAAACTCAAAGGCTCATGCAACGGATGCCCAATGTCTGCAATGACCCTACAATGGGGCGTCGAAAACTTTCTAAAAAAACACATTTCTGAAGTAAAAAAAGTAGAAGCAGTCCAGTAACAGTCTTTCAGCTTTAGTTTTCACTAAGGCTTTCTTATTTTTTCAAAAAATAAAAAAGAAAAAATCAGCAAGTTTTGGCTTGCTAGTTACTGTTTTTTTCAATACGAAGCTTTCGTGCTAGTGTAATTCTTCCTTCAGGTTGAGGGAAGCTGTGACTACCTCGTCTTCGTATTGAATGGTAAATCCCATCTTCTTTAACAGTCGGATCGCTCGGTAGTTGTCTTTTAGCATCTCGGCGTAAATCAAATCCAGACCCATGTCTTTGCTGATTTCAATGATGTAATCTACCATCTTGGATCCAAGACCAAGGTTTTGCCATTCGTCCGCAACTATGAATGCAATTTCTGCGTTTTTGCCGTCTGCTTCTGTTATGAGTCTTACTACTCCCAAGAATTTTCGGTTACCGTTTTGTAGTTCTGCTACGATTCCAATTTCTCTGTCGTAATCGATGTTGCAGTATCGTACCCTAACTTCGTGGGGGGTGTCTTTGATTATGTTAAAGAACCTGTAACGAACTGCTTCTTCGGAGAAACTCTTGAACATGTCCAGCCATAAGGGCTCGTCTTCGGGTTTGATTGGTCGCAACAGGACTTGTCTGCCGTCTCGCATTTTCCACACTCTCTCGTATTTTTTGGGATATGGACTTATTACCAGATGTGCGTGGGGTTCAACTTTCTTGAATACTTTCTCTTTGTCGATTACTATTCGTGCGTCAAGGGCGATAACATCTTTTTCGTTAACAAACAAAGGATTGATGTCAACTTCCTTGATTTGGGGGAAGTCAATAAGCATCTGAGCAAACCGAACAATAGTTTCTTCCAAAAGTTTCAAGTTTGCTGGAGGCATGTTCCGGAAGCCTTTCAGCATGTTATAGACCTTTGTTTCTTCTATCATTCTTTTTGCCAAGTTTTGGTTCAACGGCGGAAGACCGATAGAAACGTCTTTGAAGATTTCAACTCCAACCCCGCCCATTCCAAACAGTATAACTGGGCCAAACAAGGAGTCAGTTTGTGCTCCAAGAATTACCTCGTAACCGATTCTGCTAATCATTGGCTGAACAGTAACACCTTGAATTACTGCGTTTGGAACTTTCTCTTTTGCACGTTGTATGAGTTTTCGGTAAGAATCAATAAGTTCCTCTCTAGAGTTGATGTCCAGTATTACCCCTTCAATGTCTGACTTGTGAACAATCTGGGGCGAAAGAATCTTCATAACTACAGGATAACCAATGTTTGATGCCGCATTAACTGCTTGGTCTTCATTTTTTGCAATTACTGTTTTTACTATGGGTATTCGGTAGTTTTCAAGTAGTTGTTTTGCTTCTGTTTCTGTTAAGATATCACGATTCTGTTTTGCGGCGTCTTGAATGATTACATTTATTGGTCGTCTTGGTGGAATACTGTCCACTGGTAACTCTGCAGGCGTTTGGTAGAGCATCTCAAGGTTTCGGCTGTATTGATGCATGTACATGTAGGTTTTGACTGCTTGTTCGGGAGTGGAATAAGTCGGAATGTCGTTTTGGTTAAGAATTTTATTTGCTTTTTCTACCTCTTCATGCCCCATGAAAGAAGTTAAAACAGGTTTGTTAATTCCACCTCTTTTCTTTACAATTTTGGCAATGCTCTTTACAATTTTCGCTGGATCCGCTACTCCCTGAGGCGTGTATATTATTAACATTCCATCGATGTTTTCGTCTTTTATGCATGCATTAAGAACGGCTTCGTACCTGTCTGTTTGGGCGTCTCCTAAAATGTCAATTGGGTTGCCTCTGCTCCAGAATGGAGGCAAAACTTTGTTAAGTTGATCAATTGTTTTCTGGTCTAATTTTGCTAGTTTTCCGCCTTCTGCTATGACCGAGTCTGCAGTCATAACTCCTGGACCGCCAGCATTAGTGATTATCGCTATTCTTGGTCCTTTGGGTAAGGGTTGTACTCCTAAAACTTCGGCACAGTTGAACAAATCGCCGATATTTTCTACACGGACGATTCCCGCGCGCCTAAGGGCTGCGTCGTAGGTCATGTCTGAGCCCGTTAAGGCACCTGTGTGGGAGGCTACGGCTTTGGCACTTTCGCTGAATTTTCCCGCTTTAACTACAATTATTGGTTTTGTTCGAGCAAAGTGCCTTGCGGCGCTCATGAATTTTCGGGCTTCAGTGATGCCTTCGATGTACATTAGTATGCTTTTGGTTTTTGGGTCATTTCCAAAATAATCTATTAAATCTCCAAAGTCCACGTCTAGCATGGAGCCGATTGAAACGAAGTTACTAAATCCAATGTTTTCGTTAATTGCCCAGTCCAGCATTGCTGAACCTAATGCTCCGCTTTGAGAAATGACTGCAATGTTTCCAGGTTTGGGGATTTTGTTTGAAAAAGTAGCGTTAAGTTTGCCGCTTGGACGAATAATTCCAAGACAGTTGGGACCAACTATCCTTAGACCGTATTTTTTCTTCATCTCTGAAATTTGATTTTCCAGTTCTTTTCCTTTTGGTCCAATTTCTTTGAAACCCGCTGAAACTATTATCAATCCAATAATTGCCGCTTTGCCACATTCCTCTACTATTGAGGGAACGGTTTTGGCGGGGGTTGCAATAATTGCTAAATCAACTTTTTCGGGGATTTCTCCCACGCTTTTGAACGCTTTAACTCCAAGAATTTCATCTTTTTTGATGTTAACTGGATATACTTTTCCTTCGTAGCCTTTTTGGGTAAGGTTAACCATTAAAGAATATCCAACAGAGCCTTTTTTGTCACTTGCTCCGACTACAGCGATGCTTTCGGGGTTAAAGATATTGTCGAGGTTTATAGTAACCAATCGTTAACACCTTTGAATTTTTAACTTTTTGTTAACTGACAAACCCAGTAAATTGCTCATACTTAACTATAACTGATTTTTAATTCAATTTTAAAGGTAGAAAAACGAATTAAATTTGAAAAGAGGTATGTTAAGGGTTTAAAACGTAATGAAAAACTTAAATACGTCTTTAAATAAAAAAGAGGCTACAACGGGGTATTAAAATGAAACATCCTGAATTATCTGTGGCTCCAATGCACAGAATTTGTAAAAAAGCAGGCGCAAGCCGAGTAAGCGAAGCAGCCGCTAAAGCACTGGCTAAGGAACTGGACGCAATTGGTGTTAAAATTGCTAAAGAAGCAATTGATTATGCTATGCATGCTGGACGAAAAACGGTCAAGGAAGAAGACATTGAGATTGCTGCAGAAAAAGTTTTAGGAAAATAACCTTTTTTGTTTCTGTTTTTTCTTTATGAGGCTACTAAATGCCTCTATCTTACTTAGTGAAAAACTTTATATCTCACTTGAAAGTTGCAGTAGCTAGAATTTATCTAGTAATTTAGGAGGATTTGTATGGCATATTTGACTACTCAAGGTGGACAACCTGTTCTAATTCTAAAAGAAGGAACCTCCCGTAAACGCGGAAAAGAGGCGCAATCCAACAATATCACTGCTGCAAAGGTTATTGCAGAAGTTTTGAGGACAACTCTCGGACCACGCGGAATGGATAAAATGCTTATTGACGGTTTAGGTGACATAACCATAACTAACGACGGAGCATCAATACTGGACGAAATTGATGTTCAGCATCCTGCCGCTAAAATGATGGTTGAAATCGCAAAAACCCAAGATGACATGGTTGGAGACGGAACCACGACTTCTGTAATTTTGGCTGGAGAACTTTTGCGCAAAGCAGAAGAACTGCTGGATCAGAACATTCACCCAACAGTAATTGTAAGAGGCTACCGAAAAGCTGTTGACGAAGCTGTAAAAGTTTTAGGAAAATTGGCAATCAAAGTAACCATTGACGACCGTGAAACACTAAAGAAAGTTTCATTGACTTCAATGGGTAGCAAAGCTGTTGGAGACGCTAGCGGTCATCTATCAGACATAACCATTGATGCAGTTAAAATGATAGCTGAAAAACGTGGCGACCAAACAGTTGCTGACATTGACAACATTCAAAGAGTGAAAAAAGTTGGAAAAAGCCTGTTTGACACTCAACTTATCAAAGGTATAGTTATCGACAAAGAAATCGTTCACGCTGGCATGCCTAAATGTGTGAAAACTGCAAAGATTGCTCTAGTTAATTCTCCAATTGAAGTAGAAAAAACTGAATTTTCTTCTGAAATCAGAATCAATGACCCAACTCAAATGCAGGCGTTCTTGGATAAAGAAACCCTGATGCTTAAAGAGATGGTTGGAAAAGTCAAAGCTTCTGGTTCTACTGTTTTGTTCTGTCAAAAAGGAATAGACGATATGGCTCAGCACTTCTTGGCAAAACAAGGAATCATGGCAGCCCGTCGAGTAAAACAATCTGACATGGAAAAACTTTCTCGTGCAACTGGCGCAAAAATCATCACTAAACTTGATGACCTAAGCAAAAAAGATCTCGGCGAAGCCGGTCTAGTGGAAGAGCGCAAAGTTGGGGACGACAAAATGATTTTTGTCGAACAATGCAAAGAACCCCGCTCTGTAGCAATTTTGATTCGTGCCGGTCTAGAGAGAATGGTTGACGAAGCCGACCGTGCAATGAACGACGCACTATCTGTAGTTGCTGATGTTGTTCAAGACAAATCAATTGTTGCTGGCGGTGGAGCTACTGAAGCTGAAATTGCTAAAGCACTTCGTGCCTTTGCGACTAAAGTAGGTGGCAGGGAGCAACTAGCTATCGAAGCATTTGCTGAATCGTTAGAGATTGTGCCTAAAACTTTGGCTGAAAACGCTGGTTTAGAATCCATTGACATTCTTGTTGGGTTGCGAGCAGCTCACGAAAAGAAGAACGGTCACTTGATGGGTGTTGACGTTTTCAAAGGTGAAATCGTTGACAGCTACAAGAACGGCGTTATTGAACCAATGAAAGTCAAAGAACAAGCTATGAAATCTGCTGCAGAAGTTGCAGGTATGATTTTAAGGATTGATGACGTCATTGCTTCAACCAAGTCCGAAGGTGGTGGAGCACCACCTGGCGGAATGCCCCCAGGCATGTAAGTGCCTTCCTATCTTTCTTTTTTCTTTGTTTTTTTGCTTATTTTTTCTAAATTGTTTTTTGTTTAGCGAAGAAGTTTTAGCTTCCAGAAGTTTAGTGGTTATGTGGGAATTCATTGATGCAAACGATTACTGGACCCCTTACTTTGGGTGTTGATCTTGGTGGAACTAAAGTTAATGTTGCATTGGTGGATCATGTTGGTCGATTGTTGTTTTCTCATAAATTGTTGATTGATTTGTCAAAACATCCCGACAAAGTCATAAAAAACATACTGGAAAGCGTTGATGTGGTTCTTAACAAGACTGGACAAACAGCTGATGCTATTGGTGTAGGGGTTGCTGCTCAAATTGATAGTGAAGGCTTTGTTTTTGGCTCTCCAAATTTGGGCTGGGAAAATTTTTCTTTTGAAAAAAAGCTAGAACAGCGTCTTGATTTGCCCGTTATTTTGACTAATGACGTTCGTGCGGCTACTTGGGCGGAGTGGCGTTTCGGGGCAGGAAAAGGTGTGGACGATTTAGCTGTAATTTTTGTCGGTACTGGAATTGGTGGAGGTGTAATAACTCAGGGGAAGCTCTTTTCTGGTTGCAATAACAGTGGAGCTGAGCTTGGGCATATTACTCTGGTTTATGAGGGGCGGAAATGTCGCTGTCCGAACAGGGGATGTTTAGAAGCTTATGCGGGGGGTTGGGCAATTGCTGAACGAGCGCAAAAGGCAGTTAAAGAAAATCCTGAGGAAGGCGCGTTTTTGTTGTCTTTAACGGGAAGTATAAAAAACATTACTTCTGCAACTGTGGCCCAAGCTTTTCATGAATCAGACCCGTTAGCTGAACGGTTGGTTGAGGAAACAGGTAAGTATTTGTCTGTTGGGGCGGTTAGTGTGGTTAATGCATTTAATCCTTGTTGTCTTGTTTTTGGTGGGGGAGTTATTGAGGGAATTCCTGAACTTGTGGAAATTGTGAAACGAGAACTTCCCAGTAGGGCGTTAAGGTCTGCGGTAGTTAAACTAGAAATTGTAAAATCAAAGTTAGGCAACAATGCTGGCGCGATTGGGGCGGCGGATTTGGCTCGAAAGCTTGTTGTTTGAGGTTTTAGTTGTTTTTTGCAAAAGGTTAATGTTGTGCGGTGCCGCTGTTTTGTTAGGCAGGGAATTTAGATGGCAGTTTCAGCATATGTGTTAGTTACTTTAAATCCAGGCAGTGAAAAAAACATACTAGAAAAAATTGCAGCATTTAATGAAGTTACCCAAGTAAACATGACCTACGGCGAATACGACGCACTAGTATTAGTAGAAGCCGAAACACTAGCCGAACTAAACGATTTCCTAACAGATGAACTACGAGTACTCCCCGACATCTTCCAAACAGCAACTTTAATCGTAGCAAAAACACATTACGGTCAAAAATAAAAACTGCCATTTCATGAGAGTGGCACACTACTTTTTCTTGGTTTTTGCTATTTGATTACTAATAGAATTACAATGTTGAAAACTATCTTTTTACTGAATTATTTTTTTGTGACTTTGAAGTGGGAGTTTCGTCCTGCGCTGACATATTCTCCGCCGATTTCTCTTACTACTTGTGCGATTTTGGCGAAGTTGTCTGAGCCGAGGAATCTTCTGGGTTTTACTATTATGTAACTTCCTGTTTCCTCAAAAAGTAGCATACCTGCAAGTTCGGGAGTGAAGGCTTGTTTTACTTGGTTGATGTCTAGTTTTTGTCCTGCAGCTGGAGTAAGGGTAGTAGCAGTAGTAGTTGTGATTTTTTGAGTGGGTGTTGTTGTTCCCGTTGCTATTTTTAGGGATTGGGAAACTTCTGCTAGGTCTTTTGTAATTGTGTTTAAGACGTTTACTAAGTCGTCTACTTTTTGGGCTAAATTTTGTAGGTTTGCTTTTTCTTCTCCCATAATCAGTGGCTCCTTACAACATGTTACAGTTAGGTGACTTTTTTGTTTTTCCTATTCTAGATTTTGGTTTTTATAATTACATTTAACTAACTAACTAACCAAACTAGAAAATTTTCCAGAAAACTTTAACCTAAAATCCTAGCATTGAAAAGACTAACTTGAAGTATTCGTGCAAACGAAGCTGATTGGCTTTGGTAATGTCTTGGTTCATGAACTCATTACAGATACAACCCAAATCCGCATCTTTTTGTACCCTGCCCAACTTTTGATAACAGTTGTCAAAGCCTTTGCAGCCTAAACAAAACTCTTGATACATCTCCAGATTCAACGCGTTACGAATTACCGATGCTGCCCAATTCGGATGCCGTATAATATACTCGTTAACCTCGGCAATCGACATTTTAGGTTTGCTCTGGAGCCTTTTCAGGTCCTCCATCCAACTCAAACCGAAACCCCCATATCATATACTACTGTTTCTGAACTCAAAAACCTTGCCATCCCACAAACCACAATTTCAACATTAAATAACATCCCCAAACACAATAACCTAGACAAAACATGCTACAAATCGACGGCAGCCAAAAAAGCGGTAGCGGAACAATATTACGGCTATCCGTAGCCTTATCCGCCATCACCCAACAAAATTTGCACATCAAAAACATCCGCCACAACAGAAAACAACCCGGGCTGCGCCCCCAACACCTACAATCCGTTAACACTGCAGCAAAACTATGCAACGCCCAAACAAAAGGCGCCCAACTAGGCTCACGAGAATTATGGTTCAATCCAGACATCATCACAGGCGGCGAAATAACCATAGAAATTGGAACCGCCGGAAGCATCTCCATGCTCTTGTTAACTGTTTTACCCATGTGCGCCTACGCCAAAAAACCAGTAAAAATCCACGTAAAAAGGGGAGGAACCGACGTTCGGTACGCTCCCACAATAAATTACATGAATCACATACTGCTGCCAACCCTAGAAAAAATGGGGCTAAAAGCTACTATTTACATCAAAAAATACGGATATTACCCCAAAGGCATGGGAGAAGCCACCTTAGAAGTTACTCCATGCTCGAACCTGAAACCAATAAACCTAACCAAACCCTGCAAAATAACCGAAATTGAAGGCATATCCGTTTGCACTTTTCTGGAAAAACAAAACGTCGCCCAACGCCAAGCCCAAAAAGCAACAGAAATTCTTGAAAAAAACGGTTTCAACACAAACATCCAAGTAGTTAACGACCAATCCAACAAGTTCCAAAAAGGCAGCTCCATAACCTTATGGACAAAAACAGATACAGACTCAATTATTGGAGCTGATGCCATTGGAGAACGAAGAAAAACCAGCGAAGCAGTAGGAAAAGAAGCCGCCGAAAATCTACTAAAAGAACTAAAAAGCAAGGCTACTGTGGACATTCACCTGGGGGATATGCTTGCTCCTTACATTGGCTTAGCTGATGGGAGTTCAGCTTACTTGACTCGTAAAATTACTGAGCACATTCACACAAACATCTGGTTAACTGAAAAGATTCTTGGCACCAAAATTCACGTTAAAGAAACGTCAAATGGTTTTCTGATACAGAAAATTTGAAAAAAGTTAATAAGCCACCTAGATTTTTGAGCATATCAGGGACATTTTCTTGAATTTATTGAAACTAAGACTTTCTTTACTAGGCACCGTAGCCGCCATCATAGGCTTATCCACACTCTTCTTCACAGTTATTTTGTCACTGGCTGGCGTTAACATACTGTTTATGCCCTTTATTGTTATTGCTTTTAACATAATCCAGTGGCTGATTGCACCTTACCTTATCGATTCCATTTACCGCGTTAAACAAGTAAAATCCTCAGAAGACCCTGCCCTTTACAGCATGGTAGAAAACCTAAGCCAAAAAAGCAAAATCAAAACCCCCAAACTAATGAAAGCAAAAATGGCCATTCCCAACGCTTTTGCATATGGTTCGCCCTTGACCGGCAGCAAAGTCGCCGTAACAACGGGTCTATTAGAAACATTAGATCCCGATGAAGTCGAAGCCGTAATCGGTCACGAACTTGGGCACCTTAAACACCGCGACGTTCAGGTTATGATGTTTGTTTCCATACTGCCTGCAATCTTTTACTACATTGGGTACTCATTTCTGCTGTCTTCCATGTTCAACCGAAGAAGCCGAGACAGCGGCGGAGCAGCAATCATCGGACTGGTGAGCATTTTGTTGTATTGGGTTCTTACCCTTTTCACGTTATATTTAAGCAGAATACGGGAATACTACGCCGACCGGCACAGTGTTTCAATTGTTGACGGTGGAGCCAGCAAACTTTCAGAGGGACTGGCAAAGATAGTAAACTCCACAAGCAACATCAAAAGCAGAAGCAGACAATCCAAAAAAGCAGGAGACTCCAATTCCTTTAAGGCGTTGTTTATTTCAGACCCCGACCGCTCGGAAGTAGATGCAGCAGAATTGCGACATCTGGGCGCCGGTATTGGTGATAGAAAACTTGTTGAAGAAGTTCTGCGACGAAAAATATCAACCTTTGACAAAATTATGGAAGTCTTCTCTACCCACCCTAACATCGTGAAGCGCTTACGGGCACTACAAGAATCGGACTAAAACCTGAAGATTTATGGTTTCTTGATTTTGTTTTTACAAAAACTAGGCTGTACTAAATGAAAAACTAATGTCTAAAGAGTTTCAAGCATTTTTTTGAGTTCTTCTGCTTCTTCTCGAAGCACAGAAACTTCACACTCTAAGGCGATTGCTTTGCCTTCTGCGCTTTGTCTGAGACTTTTAACTTCCTCTGCTAATTCAGTCTTTTCTTGTTCAAGTCTTTGGATTTTTTCGCGCATTTCTTTTAATGACATCACGTACGTAGCCCTCTGTTTAGCATTCATCTAAAAAGGATTATATCGCTTATTGCAAACACTGCCATACTTCTAAAACAGACATATCCCCACAAAAACCACAAAAACATAAACAGCATCCTACACATATTACGCCTTATCATCCCACTTGTTACAATTAACAAACCAAAAATCTCCTGCCTTGGGAAAAAACATGAACAAACAAACTAAACCAAAAATTCCTCTACTGAAGGATTTAAAGTTCAAAGTTATGTCATGGAACCAAATCTACAGCTCACTTCTTGAGCTTACAACCTTAATCAAAAACAGCAATTTTGTTCCTGACGTAATCATAGGAGTTTCCCGAGGAGGTTGGGTTCCCGCAAGAATCTTATCTGATTTACTGGAAAACTCAAACCTGTACAATGTTGCAACAAAATTTTACGTCGGGGTCAACCAAACAAAATATGAACCCACAATTACACAAGAATTATCGGGTTCGGTTGAGGATAAAACGGCTCTTTTGGTTGATGATTTGGTGGATTCAGGCAAAAGCCTCAAACTTTTAATTTCGTATTTGAAAAATAAGGGCACATCTGAGGTTAAAACCGCAACGATATTTCGTAAACCTTGGAGTGTAGTTGTTCCAGATTATTGTCTTAAAGAAACGAGGGTTTGGGTTGTTTTTCCTTGGGACCAAAAAGAAACCATCAGAAATATGTTTGAAAACTTCAAATCTTCTGGAAACAGTGTTGACTCAATTAAAGAAAAACTGATTAGCGTCGGGTTAAACAAGAAAATTATCAACCAAATTTATGAGGAACTGCATTGAACGTCCAACCCTTACAAACACAAAAAATTGGCATCCTAGGCTTTCGGGACACCAAAATTGGCAATGTTAAAGATTTTCTTGAAGAGTTTAACGCCAAAAAAGGCTATGTTACCGTCCAATTTTTTGACGCAAAAAACGTAGCGGGTTCTCAGCATTTGTATTTTGCAGCAGTTAATGCACTAAACGCCTTTGGGAAACAGATTAACATTTCAAACAATCTCGAAGTTGAAGCCTTACTTTATGCTTCTGCACAGAGGCAAATAACAAAGGCCGTGGAAATGTTAGGTCTGAAAAATGACACTTCAGAAATTGCAGCCCTTATTTTCACCAAAAATGATTCTCAAAAGGAACGAGACACACAGTTAGTTATTGATTTAGTTCCTGGAAAAAGAGATGACACGGTACTAGCTTTAACGCCTGAAAAAGTTAAGAATATCAAAAACTTGTTTGATATTTCTGAACTTGAGTTCGAGGCTTGTCTTAAAAGTGAAGGCATGGAGCACGAAACCTTGGTTGATTTGGTTATTGAACGCATGGCTTTACTGGTAATTAAGAGTTAAGCGTGTTTTGTATTTGTTTAAGGCTTATAGGCCCTTTTCTAAGAATTTTTAGTCCTTCAGATGTTAAATCAACCACAGTGGATGGTGTTCTTTCACGGGTTGGGCCGTCATCAATAACAATGTCTACTTTTTCAAGTAATTTTTTGGACATTTCCAGAATCGACTGGGGCGGTTTTTCTCCTGTTAGATTCGCACTTGAACCAATTAACAAACCACCAGACAACTCGATTAAACTCAGAGCAACTTGATTATCGGGTACACGCAAGCCTACTGAATCTAGCCCAAAAGTTACAACATCAGAGAGAGCTCTCTTTTTGGGAAACACCAAGGTAAGTGGGCCGGGCCAAAATTTTTTTGCAATTTTCTTTCCGGTATCTGATATTTGCGCTATTTTTGTTGCTTCTTTGAGGTTTGTAACCAAAACTGGGAAGGGTTTTTTCCGGTCACTTTTTACGGTTAGTAATCGTTGAACTGCCTGAAGGTTTAGGGGATCACATCCTAGTCCATAAACTGTTTCTGTTGGAAATGCAACAATCCCCCCATTTTTTATAACTTGAGCCGCAGCTTTGATGTTGTCTTTTGTTGCCTTCAGACGAGTCATTTTATTTCAAACCCGAAAAACTTGTATCTTTAAGCTGAATCGTCATCGTTTTTCATCAAGGATATCGTTTGAGTTGGAAAGGGCATTACAATTCCTTCTTTTTCAAAGGCTTCAATTATTCCAAAGTTGATTTCTTGTCTAATATCCATGTATTTCGCATAATCTGAAGTGTTAATATAAAATACCACCTCAAATTTGTAACTAAAATCTCCTAGCTCTGCACAATGAACCCTGTCAAACTGAGTCAATTTAATGTTTGAAATGATGTTTTCAATCATTTCTGGAATTTTCTTTAGTTTTTCTATTGGTGTGTCGGCAGCTACACCGACGGTAAAGACGACTCTTCTTTTCTTTAGTTTTTTGAAGTTTCTGATACTTGTTCCAGTGAGTTCTGTATTTGATATTACTAGTTCTTCACCTTGCAACAGTTGCAATCTAGTCGATCGAATGCCAATTTTTTTCACAGTTCCGGAGTAGCCATCTACCACAATGAAATCTCCAACTTCAAAGGGGCGATCAAAGTAGATTAGAAATGCACTGAAGGCGTCAGCTAGAATGCTTTGAATGGCTAAAGCAATTGCGATTCCGCTTACTCCTAGTCCAACGGCTAAACCTGAGAGGTCTGTCTCGTTTACTGCTAGAATTGCAAGAAACGCCGCTATGTAAACAATTGCCCGAAGTATTTGTTTGAAAATATACAGAAGGTGTTCACTTAGTTTTTGTTTTTGTTTTGCTCGTGAGGCAAACCAGCTAAACAGAACATTTAGCACCCTGATAATTATAAACGCAGTAAGTAAGATTTGGGCAACCGCGAATAGTTTTGTGATTAGTTCTTCATATGGAGTCAGAACAGTAATTAACTCCAAGGAGTAATGCAGTCCAAAAAGAATTGCGAGAAAAATAATTGGAGCTTTGATATTACTTAGTATTTCATCGTCTATTCTGGTTTTTGTTCCTTTTGCCCAACGACTCAGATATTTACGAAAAACTAAGTAAATAACCCAGCCAATGGTTAATGCAACCAAAAATGTTACAAAAGCGGCAGCCAGTTCGCTTCCTAGTTGACCGATGCCAAAACCCTGCAAAATATCCGTCAAACCAAAGGCTATCATGTTTCCCCATCTGTTTATGTTGTTTAATCCTGCATTACTTTAATTTATTGGAACCCTAAACAAAGCACTTTTTTGTTTTAGTACAGTTTTTTTGTTAACTGAAAAATAGAAGAAAAAAATAACCGAAATAGAGAATTTGAAGGGGTAATTAGCCCCAACATGTTTCGTTGTTATTTTTATCTTGATCGGGATTTAACTCGGGGTCCAAGAAGAGTCCAAAGCCATTCTACGAATTCTCGCAAGTTTTTGGTTTGTATGTAAATATCTCCGGGGCCGTTAATTTCTGTTACTAGTCCTTCGCCGCCAAGTATGGTGGATTTTAAGCCGCCAAACTTTCGAACCTTATAATCACAAGTGTCACTGAAGGCAACAAGGTGGAAGTTGTCAACAATCAATGATTCACCTGCTTTGAGGGTGTGCTTGTCGATGGCTCCGAAAGTGTTTATGAACAGTTTTCCTTCACCTTTTGCTTTCATCATAAACAAACCTTGACCAAACAATCCCTTGGTGAAGCCTTGCCATTTCATGTCCAAATCTACGCTTTGGGTTGATGAAATGTAAGATGCAGATTGAATGATGTATCCTTTGTTTGGTGCAACATCCAATGTTTCGATGTCGCCAACTGGCGCAGCAACAAAAGCGACTTCTCCGGGACTGTTTTGAGCAATGTAGTCGTTAACAAAAAATGATTGCTGCCCAAAAAGGGACAAACCCAGGCTACCTAAGATGCTTTTTTCCCGTTTGCGGGTGTTTACTTTTATGTTGGGGTCCATGTAGGTCATGGCGCCTGCTTCTGCGGTTACTTTTTCATTCGTGTCCAATTTTACAACTAGCATCGAATATGATGGTTTATACTTAATTTCATACTCCAATATGTTTCACCATTTTCTAGATTCTGTTACTTGATTTTATACAAACTAGATACATACTTCATTCGTATCTGTTGATTTAAAAATATCTTTCAAAAACTATTGAAATTAATTAGTTCTAAATTCTAGAACAGCATGTTCTAAACCGTGGCATTATATCAACCTTCACCCAGAATAGTTCAAATAATCAGTGTGTGAATAAAATGAAAAAGTCAACGGTAATTGTCACAGTTTTAGTTGTGGCAGCTTTTCTGTTTGCTACTGCCCTAGGATTACAAAACCCCAACCTCCCTGAAAACCAAAAAGAATCACCTGAATCTTCCGAATATGCAAAAAACACTGAAGTCTCAGATACTCCATCAGAAAACAATCAACTAATGGTCACATTAAATGGATCTTCATTGAAAACGTAAAATTTCTGAAAAACACTTTTCCTAAAATCTGGATTTAGTCGATATCTTTGTTTGGTTAATGGTGGTTCGAGCATCACATTATTATTGCTCAATTTTTATGTTTACGATACAAACGGGTACTGATTAAGATGGTTCGAATAGCAGTCCTTGACGAAGAAAGATGCGAATCCAAACGATGCGGCAGACCATGTTTTCGTTTTTGTCCCCCAGTAAGAAACAACATAGAAGCCATAGTTTTCGAAGGCGAAACACCTCAAATCGTAGAAAGCCTGTGCGTAGGATGTGGAATCTGCGTCAGAAAATGCCCGTTTAAAGCAATATCCATAATAAACTTAGCCGACGAACTCGAAGAAGATTGCAGCCACCGATTCGGACCTAACACCTTTAAACTGTTTCGGCTTCCAACGCCCTCACCCGGAATTGTTCTAGGGCTTTTGGGACAAAACGGAATCGGAAAAACAACCGCTCTACATGTTCTTTCTGGAGAGCTCAAACCCAACCTTGGAAGATTTGATGACCCTCCATCCTGGGCAGAGTTGATTCAGCATTTCAGGGGATCAACTTTGCAGGATTATTTCCAAAAAGTCAGCGAAGGCAACATGAAGGTTGTCCACAAACCTCAATATGTAGATCGAATTTCTCGAGTGGTTTCAGGCAAAGTAGGGGATTTGTTAGAAAAAGTTGACGAAAGAGGCAAGTTACCTCAACTAAAAGAACAACTGCAACTAGATACAATCTGGAACCGAAACCTCAAAGTCTTAAGTGGAGGTGAACTCCAACGCGTAGCAGTTGCGGCGTCAATTTGTCGTGAAGCAGACGTTTACCTTTTTGACGAGCCCACTAGTTATTTGGACGTTAAACAACGACTGAACGCTGCCAAAGCTATTCGGTCCTTAAAGGATGACAACAAAACAGTGATAGTTGCCGAGCACGACCTAGCGATTTTGGATTATCTTTCTGACCAAATCTGCATCTTCTATGGTGAACCCGGAGTTTACGGTGTTGTTTCCCATGTTCATGGAGTGCGAGTTGGAATTAACATTTACCTTGAAGGCTACATTCCGGACGAAAACGTCAGGTTCAGACCTGAACCCATAAAATTCCATGTTAGACCTCCCCATGCAGGACATACTGTGGCTGAAACCCTTCTAAAGTGGACAGAAATAACAAAATCATTTGAAGATTTTGAATTTAAATCAAGTCCAGGGGATGTAAAACGGGGTGAAGTCGTAGGCATCTTTGGGCCTAACGGAATCGGAAAAACCACTTTTGTGAAAATGCTTGCCGGACTTGAAAAAACAGATTCTGGAGAAACTTCTGCAGATGAGGACATGAAAATCAGCTACAAACCTCAATACATTACTCCACAGTACAGCGGAACGGTAGAAGAACTTCTTAAAGAAACTGCCGACAAAGCCTTTGGAACAAGTCTTTACCACACTCAAATTCTACAGCCCCTTAAACTACCTGACCTTTTGGAACGGGATGTAAATGAACTAAGCGGCGGAGAACTCCAACGAGTAGCAATTGCAGCATGTCTATCCAGAGAAGCAGACCTTTATCTTCTGGACGAACCCAGTGCATACCTTGACGTAGAAGACCGTCTTACAGCAGCACGAACAATCAGACGCGTAATCGAAAACAAAAAAGTCACCGCTCTGGTTGTAGAGCACGATGTAGTAGCCCAAGACTTCATTGCCGACCGCCTTATGATTTTTGAAGGTGAACCCGGAATTAGAGGATTCGCAAATCCCCCAACTGATCTTCGAAACGGGATGAATACTTTTCTGGAAAACATGAAAATCACCTTCAGACGCGATCCCCAAACCAAACGCCCCCGCGTAAACAAAGAAGGTTCCCGCCTTGACCGTGAACAAAAAGACATAGGTGAATACTACTACATGATCACTGGCGACGAAGAATAAACAAGGGCAGTCAAACAAAACTTCCTTTCTCTATCCTTTTTAATCCCGTAACCTAAACCCAATTATTACACATTTCAAAAATAAATCTGAAAATAAAAAATGGAAGGAACTGAAAACTTGATAGCTAATGCGAAACTATAATATTAGAAACAAGGAACAATATCAGAAATATTAGGCGGCTTTGTTATGGACGAAAAAACATTTGAATGCCTTGTTATGGACTGGAACATGTTTTATGGGTTAGCAAAAAAAGTAGCCGAAAAAATCAACGAATCAGGTTACCAACCCAACGTCATCGTTGGATTAGCCCGAGGCGGATGGGTTTTAGCTCGGGTTTTATGTGACTTTGTTGGAGTAAAAGATCTTGTCAGCCTCAAAGTAGAACACTGGGGCGTAACAGCAACCCCTGACGGTACAGCAAAAATAAAAAACGAAATCCACATGGACCTCAAAGGAAAAAACGTTCTAGTTGTCGACGATCTCACAGACACTGGAGAAAGCATGTGCATAGCAGTTGATTACATCAAATCATTAAAACCCGCCCAAATTCGAACAGCCAGCCTACAGCACATAACCGGTGCCAAATTCAAATCAGATTATATCGGCGATGAAATCTCTTGGGTGTGGGTCATCTTTCCTTGGAACTTTACAGAAGATTTGTGCACAATTGTTCCAAAAGTTTGCCGAAGAATACAAGCAAACTTTGAATCAGCAGATGCTACCCAAATTAAAGACGAACTCAAACAATCCTATTGTATCGACACAAATGAAGAAACAATATGTGAGATTTTGCAAGAAATAAAAAGAAGAAACAACGAAAAAAGTGAGTCTTGAATTTCACAATTCAAAACACATTTAACATCTCTTTCTAGAACATAGCATCCTTTAACGCTGAACAACAAATGCATTCTCGGGTTTTGGGCATTTGGGGGATGGCTTCTAGAATCAGTTTTTTTAGTTTTTCGTTGCTTTCTTGGGCTTTTTCGATAACCTCTTTTGTAGAAACTGGGCTATCTGCCCAAACATCATAATCTGTAACCATGCAAATGGAAACATAACACATCTCTGCTTCTCGAGCTAAAACACATTCAGGATACACTGTCATTCCAACTATGTCTGTTTTTTGCAGCGATTCCAATTGCTTTAGCTTTCTTGATGAAAAATTGTCGGAGTTGCTCACAAAACGGATCCGCCGGGGAAATGTGGCAGACTTGTCCGCCTTCGTAGAAAGTATCTATTCTTTTTTTGGTTCGGTCAATGAATTGGTCAGGGACTACAAAGGTTCCAGGTCCATAATCTTCCCGTAGACTTCCAACCGCTGCAGAAGCAATTATTCTCTTAACACCTAACTGTTTTAGGGCCCAAAGGTTCGCCCGATAATTAACTCGATGAGGGGGAATTGTGTGTTTTTTGTTGTGTCTTGCTATAAATGCTACTTTGACGTTTTTGTATGTGCCCACGGAAACAAGGTCAGATGTTTCGCCAAAGGGTGTAAAAACCTTAATGTCTTTTACTTCTTCAAAACTTTCTTGGTCATAGACCCCTGTTCCGCCAATTATTCCAATTTCTGCAGTTTCGGTTATGGCCACATTTTTCACTTCCAATGGATAACCTAATGCTAGATTTAATTTAAATGTAATTCCAACTTTTTGGATTACAGGAAGGCTGTCATTACTAGGTCTGTTATTGTTCTGCCTGCAATTAAGGCGCCCAAAGACAAAAACACGTTGGCAAGGATATTAACAACTGCGTGTTGCACAAAATTGTTATCGAGTAAATTACACGTTTCGAGGGCAAAAGATGACATACTCGTTAAGGAACCACAAAAACCCACGGACATAAACAGTGTGTAATGGCTGTCCAAACTCAGATGTGGTGAAATAATGGAAAATGCACCCAAGATAAAGCTGCCACATATGTTAACCAACAAAATATTCACAGACAACCCCCCAAATGCAACAGGAGCTTCAGTTAGTCTGTAACGCAAAATTGCTCCTACAATTGCACCAATGGCTATAAACAATATTTCAATTCCTTTCATTTTTAACCGCCCATTTTTTTGTTATTTGTAGAAGCTATCAGCCCACGCAAAGGTTAGCAGGGCGGTTAAAGGCGAGCCTCATCACCATGCATTATTGAAAAAACCATTGAAGTTAATAAATAGCTTTTGTTTTTTGAAACCAACTACCCTATTGTTTTTTATTTAGAAAATCTTTTGCAATTTGTGTCTATATAGTTTCAATAGAGATACATATACTATTATGCTAAACTATTTAGATTTGATATCCTATAATATAATCGTACATGCCTTACATGGCATGATTAGGTGGAAATTTCAACTCCGTGAACCAAAATAAGCAACACCTTTTTTTGTTTAGTAATAAACATGTACTGGAGGTGAAAACATAATATGGTATACGAACCACCACGTTTTAATCCAAACCCTAAAATTGTAATTGCATTAGTCACAATTATTGTTGCTGCAATCGTTTTCACAGCAGTCTTTGTATTAACTATGTGGGTTAACGTACCCGTAGGTAGGGCAGTCGTAATGGTCGACCCTGTAAGTGGACAAATCAGCGACCCCGTTTTGGGCCCTGCTTGGGCAACCAAAGCACCTTGGGTTAACGCCGTAGAAATTACAGTTGCAGTAGACACTCTTGGAATGTGGGGTGACGGATACGACCGCACCGCCGACTTTCCAACAATAAAGAGCTTCTCCAAAGACCAACTGGAAATGGGAATTGACATCATGATGCGTTGGAGGCTTGATCCTTCCAAAATAAAAGTATTGTATGAGAATCTCCCTCAAAAGAACTGGAAAGATGACATTATCGCATCTATTGCCCGTGAACAAGTGAGAATCGTTACAAAAGATTTCAACACAATCGAAACAATCGAACAAAGAGACTACGTAGCCCAAACAATGCGAGATGCAATTTGGGACAAGATTAGCTCATCAGCTCCTCTTGCTGGGGCAATAACAGACTTTGAGTTTGAACTTAGAAATATAGGATATCCTGATACTTACACAATAGCAATTGAAGCAAAACTGGTAGCAGAACAACAAAAGATTCAAGCAGACTTTGAGCGCCAAATCATAGTTATCCAAGCCAATGCAACATCAGAAAAGATACGAATAGAAGCAGCAGCAAACGCTAACGCTACAGTTATTGAAGCTAACGCAACTAAAGAAGCAATCGAGCTAGTCCTTGACGCAGCAGGTGCAGACTCAAGCAACAGCACCAGACTGGCAGAACTTTACCTTACCGTGCAAACCCTTAAACAAATCGCCCCCGACATCGACATGATGATAATGGCTCCTGACGGAACTCCAATACTATTGCCTTCAACCAACTCTCAGGACTAGTATAGTCCCCCTCTTTTTCTTTTTTTCTTTAATATTGTTTTGAAGAACGCAAACGAAATATAAAACAACATCTTATCTTTTAAGATAACATCAAAATGGAGATAGGCGTCTTTGGGCTTCTTTAAAATGTTTAGAAAACCAAAAATTGCAGTCAATCTTACGTTAAAANTGCTTCAAAAGAAGAGTTTGACGCCACAGAAATTCGAGCAGAACTTAGGTGCCTTGAAAAAGTTCGACGAGAAAGATGGGTATACAACCAAAGACTAAGACGAAATGTCCGTCACACATACTGGGACACCGCAACCCTTGTCTGTGATGACCTAAAAGCTGGAGGTTCAATGCACATTGTTCCTGGACTCAAAAAGAAGTACGAAATCAAGGTTCACATACCCATAAGTGGACGAGAAACATTAGATGGAGTTGACAGAAATGTTTCCTGGTTCATCAAAGGGGTAGTTGCGGTAGACGGTCGCCCTGATGCAGTTAGTAAAACAACTGAACTTCAAGTATTCAGACCTTCCGGCACAATGATCAAAGAAGAGGTCGAAATGGTGCCTTGTGAATACTGTCAAGCCTTGATACCTGTAACGACAAGTTTTTGTCCAATATGCGGAGCACCCCGAAAAAATTAATCAAAAACAAAATCAGATTGCCTGATTTCAATCAATGTTTTTCAAAGAAATCATATCAAGATTCAGTTCTCACTATGTCAAATAAAAAACGTTTATTTTTTTGTGTTAATTTTAACCCATTTAGTCTATAGAACTTCCATAGATGCTCTTTAGCTTTCTATAGGTTCGGGCACATTCTGGTGTGTCAAAATTATATTTTTTACCCTTTATTGTTTCCACATAAGGTTGTCCCTTGATTACTTTTAAGCAGGTAGAGCACCTTAATTCACCATTTTTAGTTTGAGCTGGTTGGTTGTTATCTAAATTTTTTTCAACTTCACTAGTAGTTGTTGCATAATTTGTGGCAGGTGCTTTTTCTTTGTTTTTGGACAAGATTTTGTAAGCCAAGCGAAGTAATTCTTCTTTGTTTTCAAAGGATACTTGTTGTTGCTTTCCCAAATCGACGGTTTCATTACTTAAATCTAAAACAATTTTGTGTCCTAATGCACGTTGCCTGAAAAAAATAAATTGCTTAAGGTTTTTTCTTGCTAAACTTAATTCTTTTTTTGCTTCACGAGATAATTCAAAACCAGGAGTGATTAGGACTATAACCACTTGACTTTCTTGAATTGCTCTATCCCTAACAGTTGACCACTCTTCCATACCATTTACTTTTAGCGGTATGTCTTCGCTGTCATAAAAGGCATGAATGCCAAATTCTTCCAAACCTTTTTTTAAATGCTTGGCAAAATCGTTTCCTGAACTTTTTTTATGGCAGATAAAAACTTCATAGGGTTTCAAGATAGCACCTACATAATAATGTTGAAGTTAAGGATTTATCAATATTTGCTTGTAAAATTTGTGTCATTTTTGTTAGGTTAGATTTTTTATTTTTTCTGAGGCAATTGACAAATATTTAGAAAAAGGATGGTCAGGTTTTCGTACTGAAAAAAGATATTCATGCCTAGAAAACTGTATGTCACAAAAACAAGGAATCGTTCCAACCACTTGAGCTCCAATAATTCTTTCGATCTGTTTAACCCACTCTTTTTTGTTCAATTCCAAGATTTTGTTTGTCATCATTCCTCCTGGAATTTTGTTTAATAAAATATAGTATTTTGAACCAAATCGTGACAAGGAATCATAAATGTCATTTATCATTTTTCTTGTTCCTTCAATATCCATATCGCTATCTTTCATTAACAAAAGTAGTATGTCCGCTGTGGCTAAAGTGTTGATTGACCATTCTCTAATGCCTGGGCTTGTATCTAAAAATAGGTAATCAAGCTCGTAATTTTTGAATAGCGCTTTTTTTGCGGCTAAGAACCTTCTTAGAGCCTGTAATTGCCATTTTAAATCATGTCTTGTGTCAATTTCTTGTATTGCCTCTTTTCGGGGGTTTGCAAAACCAACCCAAAATTCTCCATCTAAGTTTAATTCTGGTGATAAATCCAAAAGTATGTCAGATAAATCGGCGTCCCCACTTAACAGGTCATTAATGTACATTGGTGGGTTTTTGTTAAAATAAATTGAAAGACTGGGTGCGTATAAATCAAAGTCTATCAGACCCACTTTTAATCCCTCATTTGCAAATTGTGCAGCAAGATTTGTAATTAAAGTTGTTTTTCCTGTTCCCCCTTTGTAAGAATGTATAGCTATTGTTTTGGGCGCGGTCATTTTATTTCTATCTAAAGGATATGTTGTTTACTATGTTATTATTTTTTTGTAAGTTGATAATTCCAAAAAATATTTTTGCATGATAAATATCAAAAAAATTTTGAATGCTAAAGATTACTTCTCTTTATAGAGGTTCCAACTTAATTTTTTTAAGTTCTAAATGTAATTTTGTTTTCCATTTTTCGGTAATCCGAGTCAAAGAAAAATTAAACG
>JARRLY010000008.1:7080-50637 GCA_037386545.1 Candidatus Bathyarchaeota archaeon | reverse complement strand
AAAACCGCCAATTAGTTCCTCCTCATTTTATCTCCTTTTTTATTTCCCCTTTTTTGTAGAACCCAATTTACTTAAAAGTATAATCGTAAACGTGCAGTTACCTTTATATTAAAATTAGACATAAAGTGAGTTTAGGAGTCACTTACTTTGCAAAAATTTAGCTTGATTGATTCATGGATTGACAATGTTTCCATCTCCCATTCAAATAGTATAGGAACTTCTCAATCTTATAAATTGAGTTTACGCCGTTTTTGCAAATTTATAGAAAAAACTCCTGAGCAAATTGGAAGAGATTATGAGAATTCTACTGATAGAGAATTTAAAAGAACATATGCAAAATATGTCAAATCTTGGATTGCCTTTCAAATGAGAAATGGGATGTCACCTAACTCAATTAACACCCGCGTTGGGGCTGTGAAGTCTTTTTTTAAGTATAGTGATTTTCCTCTTGGTTTTGTTCCTGCAATTAAATTACGAGTATTGTATCATAATCGGGATATTTCTCACAAAGAAATTAAGTTGATTTTGAATTCTTCACGGCCTAGAGAAAGGGCCTTTTATGCTACTATGGCTCAAAGTGGTTTGAGACCTAATACAATTTGCAATCTTAGATATGAAAACATTAAGGATGATTTTGAAAGTGGAACGATTCCGTGTCGGATTGATGTTCCTCAAGAAATTGCTAAAGGAAAATATCATTCATATTTTACGTTTATTGGAAAAGAAGCTGTAAACTTTTTGAAATCTTACTTGGTGGTAAGGCCACAAATCAAAGATGATGATTTTATTTTTTTGAAGGATGGAACAAAGCAACAAACTAGTCCTAAATCAATTTCTGTGCTTTTTGGAAGAACTGTAAAAAAGTTGAATGAAAAAGAAAAAATGAATCTCAAACAAAAGAAAGAAACTAAGCCCCACGATATTCGACTATACAATTTACGCAAATTTTTTAGGAAATATGCAAATCAAGCAGGATTTGAATTTGTTCAATTTTGGATGGGACACACAGTAAACGCTGGTCAAGACGACCATTATAGACCAAGAGATGTAGAATTTCATAGGAAATTATATGAAGAAAAAGCTATGCCACATTTGAGGCTTGAAACTTCAACACCTACTGAGACTGACAAAGCAATAATTTCATTGGAGCAGGAAAACAGAGAACTCAAAGAAAAGTTGGGAAATTTGGAAAGTTTAATGGAAAAAATGTACGAAAAAGTCTTTCCTCATGAACTCCAAGAAGATAGGATTGATCAATGGATTGTTGATCATCCTGAGTATATTCCACAGTGTGAATACACAAATGACGAAATTAATGAAATGAGAAGAAAACAAAAAGAATATGATGCCAAACATCCTGAAGAACGGAAACGAAGAGAGGAAGCAGAATCAGCTCGAATTGAAGAATATGCGCAGTACTTGGAAGAACATTCTAAAAATCTTGAGGAGCAAATCAAATTAGCTAAAGAAGAAAATATTAGATCGAATGAACGCAGAAAAATTTTAACAGAAATTCAAAATCTAGTTGAAAAAACCAAGAGAAATAAAAATAAGAAAAAATGATTGAAGTCTTTTCTACCAGAGTTCAACTGTCAAGGTTGATTTTGTGGAACAATGGATATTTTAATACGGGATTGTGTCAAGTATTTTTTTAGGGATAAACAAGTTGAGCAAAAAAAGCAGAAGAAGTAAAAAAGAAAAAACAGCAGGAATAGAAAAACACAAACAAGCTCTACGGGAAAAGAAATTGAAGAAAAAGGAAAAAAGGAACGCTGCCTTGCCTTCAAAGCACAAGAAAAAGAAGTAATTTTTATAGACTGTTGCAGCCTCGAAGCTCGCTCAGGATTGAGTTCGGCGCAGGCCGTTGCGCCTACTGTGGCCATACGCGAGGGAGTGGGCGCGCTCCTCTTTCGCTTCGTCTCGGCTCATGCTAACCGCAGCCGAGAACTCAGCGAGGGATTGAAAAATAGGGCTAGGGCTTGCGGTTATGTGGATATTTCTCGGCGCGCGCCTACAGGTAATTATCAAAACACTTGCAAAAAGAATCTAGAAATGTTTTTTTGGCTAAAATAAACTTTTAAAAAAAGAGAAGAGGGGAGATTATGGTTCTCCCAAGTTATACACTTCGTATGGTCTCATCATTTCATTGTCTTCGTGGTCTAAGATGTGGCAGTGCCAAACATAGCCTGGTCCTACTGTGGGGTCGAATGGAAATAGGTTTTCACCGACTTCGGGAGCGTCTGGTCCTTCTGTTGGTGCATTTTGTGGTGCAAATCTCATGCGAATTACTGTTACATATCCAGGTAAGGCGTGTATTGTATCTTTCCAGCCTGTTTCGTAACCCATTGGATCTATCCTTGGTCCGTTTATGAAGTCGTCTACTAGAACTTCAACAGGGTCTTGTCCATCGGGTAACGGTACTACTTCTCCATTTGCTTCATACCATGCATCCAAGTATTCATCTACATCTATTGGCTGTCGATAAAGGATCTGGAATTGGACAAGGTGTGTGTGGATTGGGTGAACATCTTCTGTTGGATTTACTAGATACCAATCTTCTGTGGAGCCAACTATTGGGGTTTCAGTAACTTCTGCACTCCATTTTTGACCATTCAGGAACACTCCTATTGGTTCGTCTTCAGCACTCATAGCTTCAAAGAATGGCAATGTTCTTTCATCGTCTGGTGCTCCAAGGGTTGGGTATTCTGGTAGAGTTGGATTTAGGGGTGTAGGTAATTCTTGTTCTTCAAATCCTTCTTCGGCTGTTACTGTGAATTGCATTAGTTGACCTGTTGTTGATGGATCGGGTAGGTCTTCATCTATTATCGTTTCTGGACCTTTATAGGGTGCTGCTGCAGTGTTAGTCATTATTACTTTGTCGCCTTCATCTAAATCTGTGAAGTCAATTAGTATGTCAATTCGTTCTCCTGGTCCTATTGTAAGTTCAGTTATGTCTTCTACAGGTTCGTAGATGTATCCTCCGTCACTTCCAATTACTGTGAAAGGAACTGCATCTCCGTAAGTTGGGGGATCAGTTTCACCATCTGTTACTTCTAGGAATTGGAAAGTGTAGAATCTGGCGTTAGATCCATCCAATAGTCTAAGTCTGTATTGTCCTTGGTCTACATTCATGTTGGGCCATACAAGTCCGTTTATCATGATTGTGTCTCCAAAGAATTCTGGGTTCCAATATGGATGATCCTCAGGTGAATTTCCTTCTGTTGGGAACCACATTGTTCCGTCTTCATTGAATACTCTGTCTTGAATTACTAAGGGCATTTCGTATTTTCCACTTGGAAGTGCTTCAGCTGTCGTATCGGTTTCATCTCTTAATAGATAAAACCCTGCTAGTCCTGACATTACATTTATTCGGGTTACTCCTAAAGCATGGTCGTGGTACCATAGTGTTGTTGCATCTTGTTCATTTGGATAAATGAATAGTGCACTGTTACCACCTTTTGCATTGCTTGCTGTATTGTAAGCAGGTCCTTGTTTTCCATCAATTGTAAACCATGCATCAGGGTGACCGTCATAGATTGATTGTACTTCTGCTCCGTGAAGGTGAGGAATTAGGGGTACGGGACTTTGGGCTTCGGGGTAACCTGGTGGAAAGGGTATTGGATCAATATTTGTCCAATTTACATTGTTGGGGTTTGCCCAGTGTAATGTTGGATCAACTGCAAACATGTGCTCGTCAGAAATTACGTTTATCCATCTTACTTGGGTGGGTATTCCTTTGACTGCTTCAAAGGATGGTCCAGGTGAATTATGGACAAATCCCAAGTTTTTGCCCGTTATTGCATCTTTTGCTATTCCGCCATATCCCCAAACAGGTGTTTTTCCATAACCTGTTGGTGTTCCATCTGCGTTTTTGGTTGGTAGTATTTGTTGGTCGAAGCTTTGCATTAAAACAGTATATTCATAACTGATTTCTCCGCCTTTCTTTGTTACATGTGGTACATAAACTGGCGGTGGGCCCGTTAGTTGATTTGTGTATTTTGGTATTGTTTTTGGATCCAAAAGTTCTATAGGTTCTTGTGGAGGTTTGGCGCTTGTTATAAAAATAGTTGATATAGTTGCCAAGAGCATTACACTCAAAAGTAAAAAGCTTACTATTTTAAATTTTTTCAAAATCTTTCTCTCCAATATATAATATAAAATTTTACATATAAGATAAGTCTAAATTTTTTTGTTTATTGGCAACTAATTTTGTTTATTTATTAACATCTTTGTTATAACACTGTTATAATTTGTAAAAATGGTTCCCCACTGTTTTTATTTGTTCTTTTGTTAATTTTGCAAACCAAACAGTATTTTTTAATTTAATTAGATCCCCTGAAACAAATCCTAGGACATAATAGAAATCTTCTTGGACTTTTTCACCATCTAGTGTTATTTGGGTTGTTTTTTGGTTTGAGTTATGCTTAGTCTTTATCAAGTCGGAGAGTATCTTTTTGAATTTTCCACTTACTGAAAATGACCGTTTGTTAAATAACCAGCCTAAAGCTAAGGTTTTTAGAGCTTTGGAATCTTTTTGGTCTTTATCAATGCTTTTCAGAAGATATTTTTTGAGATAAGAAAATCCGTAACCTAAAGAATACATGGCTTTAATATCAACAAAACTGTGCCAACCCTTAGCAAAGATGTTTTTTTCTTTGATTCTAAATTGGCCTTTTTCATCTCGAAAAACTTTGAATTCTTTTTCTTTGAACAAGAAAATACAGTGAATGTGTGGGTGACCATTTTCATAGGCTTCAAAAACCCGACAAGTTGAGACTTCTCCAAATTTTTTTCTAATGTAAGCCCTGGTTCGATTGAGTTCTTTTCCAATTTTTTCCCAGGCGTCTCCAAATGAACAAAGTTTAGTATCATAAGTAAAAGTAACAAACAAAGCCTGAGTTGTTTTTTGTCCCCCTCTATCTTTTGGATTAAAAAAACGGGTTTTATCAACCGCTTTACTTAGTCCCTTGAAGCGATTATATACCCTTCTACGATGGACATCGTTTCCTCTTTTAGCACATTTAATGGCAAAAACATCACTCTTGAAACATTCAAAAATTTTGGGTTCAGCAATTTTGAATTTTCCATCTATTTTCTTTTTGTGGTCATACTGAATTTTTTCTTTTGGAGCTTTGAATGGTTCATATGTTCCTTGATTGTTTTGTTTTAAGACAACCAGATTATTTTCCAAACGGTGAAGTATCAAATATATATCTTCAGAAACCCACTCCCAATATTCTTCGATAATATCCGAAAGTATCCTAGCGCTCTCAACCGAGTCGCAATTAACTTTAGCGCGTCTTTGGAGCGCAAGTTTTTGGCTTGTCGCCAAAAACTTCACACCCTGCCCACCCGCCCAACATTTAGGCGCAGACCAAACAGTGTTTCTTTGAAATTGAATTCAAAAGAGTTTGCGCGGGGGCGGTTTTGTTTTTCTTGACTGGTTTTGAAGGCTAAAATGGGATTCGGTTTTGTTATTTTCCTAGTTTTTGATGATTTAGGTAAACCTACGTGAACGCAAAAGTATTTTATTTAATCCCAGTTATTGTGTTCTGGGTTGTTTTCAATGGGAAAAGGTTCTGGCTTTGGAAAAACAATTTTGTAATTGAAAAAGGCATCAACGTAACAGACGAAAGAACCGGCGCAAAAGGTTATGCAGAAAAAAAGAAAATTCAACAACTAGAATCCATAGAAAGAATGCTAGTCGCAATGGGCATGGACCCAAAAAATGTTGGACTAGACATCTGGTTAGGCGGAAACCTTCCAGGATTTAGTGGATTGGGCGCTTCGGCAGCAAGCAGTGTAGCAATTGCCCGAGCAATCGCCGAAGAATTTGATTTGAATTTATCTGACGAACAAATTAACGACGTTTCATATGAGGCAGAAAAAGCCTACGCAGGAAACCCGTCAGGAATAGACAACACTGCAGCAACTTTTGGGGGGTTGATTTGGTTTAAGAAAAACCTCCAAACTGGCAAAAACGAAATCCAACAACTAAACATCCAAGAACCCGTAGAAATCGTAATCGGAAACACCGGAATTGTTGCCAACACAAAAGCTATGGTTGCAGGAGTAGCTGAACGAAAACAGGCAAATCCTGAAAAATATAACCCAATTTTCAAACAAGCCGAAGAACTAGCCATCAAAGGAAAAGTAGCCTTAGATGCCTTTGATTTAAAGAAAGTTGGCGAGTTAATGAACCAAAATCACACTTTATTGCAACAAATTGAAGTTTCCTGCAAGGAACTAGACCATTTGGTTGATTTAGCCCGAAGCCTAGGCGCTTACGGAGCTAAAATGACCGGAGGCGGAGGAGGAGGTTGTATGTTAGCCTTAACTCCAGGAAAGGACCTCCAAGAAAAAGTAGCCACCGCCATTGAAAACGAAGGCCTGCAAGTTTTGCGAACAAAAATTGGCGTAAGAAAACAGTGAGGGAAATGTTTTGGGTTTTCGAGATTTTATTGAAATACTAGAAAAAGAAGGAAAACTAACCAGAATCAAAAAAGAAGTTTCAACCGACCTAGAACTAGCCGGAATACTTGAAGCTTTAGGGGAAAAGCCATGCTTTTTTGAAAAAGTCAAAGAATCAAGTATGCCCGTGGTTGGCGGCTTAGTTTCTTCCAAAGAATTAGTTGCCAAAGCCTTGAACATGACTGTTCAACAGATTTTGCCTAAGTTATCTGGGGTTTTGGAAAATCCTGTCCCACCAACTGTTGTAAACTCTGGGAAATGCCAAGAAGTTGTGGAGAAAAACGTTGACCTAAACACGTTACCCATAATGCGTTACACCGAAAAAGACGGCGGCAAATACATTCCCTCTGCGGTTTCTATAATTAAAGACCCCGAATTAGGACCAAACATGTGTTTCCATCGTTTGATGCTTATTGGTAAAAACAAGTTTGTTGCCCGCTTGGTAGAAAACAGAGGAACAGACACCGCCCTCAAAAAAGCCGGTGGTGAGTTGGAAATTGCCATGTGCATCGGCAATGCCACTTCTGTTCTTTTATCTGCAGCTACTTCTTTGCCTCCAGGTGTTAACGAGCTAGGAATGGCAAATGCCTTGGAAAAAACGGAACTAGTGAAATGTAAAACCGTCGACCTAGAGGTTCCCAAAGATTGTGAAATCGTTCTCGAAGGCCGAATAACCCAAGAAACCGCTTCAGAAGGGCCTTTCCTTGACTTGACTGGAATTCCTGACCGTATTAGGCAACAACCAGTCATTGAAGTAAAGTGCATAACTCACAGAAAAGACCCAATCTATCAAACAATTCTTGCTGGAAGAAACGAACACAAAGTCTTGATGGGTATGCCTAAAGAGCCTACAATCTTTAATGAGGCAAACAAGGTCTGCAAGTGTAATGACGTTTACATTACTACTGGAGGTTGCAGTTGGCTTCATGCGGTTTTGCAGATAACTAAACAAAACCCTGAAGACGGCAGAAAAGCCATAGAAGCTGCCTTCAAAGGTCACAGGTCTTTGAAACATTGTGTTGTAGTTGATGATGACATCAACATTTATGACAGCGACGACATTGAATGGGCCCTTGCAACTAGGTTCCAAGCAGACAAAGCCGCCGTTATTATGCCTAATATGCCTGGGTCTTCGTTGGATCCTTCGGGAGATTTGTCTGAAGGCAAAAAAGCCCGAACCTGCAAAATGGGGTTGGATGCTACCATTCCTTTGACTGGGACTGGTAAAGGATTTAATAAAATAAATTACCGAAAAGTTGACTTGAAAAAGTTCGTGGATTCATCATGCACTTAACCAAAAATGAACAAAAAATGCTGGACGGCGAAGAAGGCAACGCAGTAAAAAAATCCATGGAAATCCTTGTTGCCCTTGGAAACATTTACGGCGCAGAAAAACTCATCGACGTTGGTTCAGTGCAAATTTCTGGGGTTTCTTATCATAACCTTGGGGATGCTGGACTAGAATTTTTGGACGAAATGGCTAAAGACGGCAAAGTTAGAGTCTTAACAACCTTGAACCCTGCCGGAATGGATCTAGAAAACTGGCAAAACCTAGGCATAGACCCAGAGTTTGCCAGAAAACAAAAACTAGTCATTGATGCCTTCGAAAAAATGGGAATCATTGTTTCTTGCACATGCACACCTTACCTGATTGGCAACCTGCCACGATACGGCGAACACATTGCATGGGCAGAATCTTCTGCCGTTACCTTTGCAAACTCAGTTATCGGAGCAAAAACAAACCGCGAAGGCGGGCCCTCAGCTTTAGCAGCTGCCTTTGTTGGGAAAACTCCGTGTTATGGTTTGCATCTAGATGAGAACCGTGTTCCAGACATCCGCATAGAAGTAACCGCAGAATTATCCAAATTTTCAGACTGGGGCGCCCTTGGTTATTGTATCGGTAATGCTGCCTCGGGCAAGATTCCTTACATTACGGGAATCAAAGAAGCAACAGTAGACGAGTTAAAGTCATTTTGTGCCTCGGTGGTAACTTTTGGTTCTAAGCCCTTGTTTTACATGAAAGGTATTACACCCGCATTCGAGAAAGTAACTCCTCCAACAGAAAAAGTAACAGTCGACCAAAAGGCTCTGCAAGCAGGTTACGACGCAATTAATGATGAAACAGAAGACATCGACTTTGTTTGTATTGGTTGTCCTCATGCTTCAATCAAAGAAATTTCCCAAATCGCAAAATTGCTGGAAGGCAAAAAAATCTCTCATACCACAGAATTTTGGGTTGCAACTTCCAGACCCGCAAAACAACTTGCTGACAGTCGAGGTTACACAAAAACCATTGAAGATGCAGGCGGAAAATTTGCATGCGATACATGCATGGCTGTTGCGCCTTTGAAGGGAAGATTCAAAGCAATCGCAACAACTTCCGCGAAGGGCTGTTACTATTCGCGTCATAACTTGATGTTGACAAAAATGGGCAGCCTCGAAGAATGCATACACGCAGGAGTGACTGGAAAATGGAGCTAAAAGGACGAATAATTTCAAAAGGCGTAGTTGAAGCTGAAGCCTTAGTGACTTCTCAGCCAATTTCTTTCTATGGTGGAGTAAACCCCGAAACCAGTGAACTCCTAGAAAAAGGACACGAACTACAAGGCCAACAAATCAAAGGCAAAATCTTGGTTTTTCCAACTGGCAAAGGCTCTACTGTTGGCTCATACACCCTTTATAGGCTCAAAAAGGGCGGTGTGGCTCCGGCGGGAATCATTAATGGCGAATGTGAAACAGTAGTTGCGGTTGGTGCAATAATTTCTGAGATACCCTGTGTAGACAAAATTGAAATTTCCAAAATTTCGACTGGGGACATTGTTCGTATAGAAAACGATGTTGTCACAATAAAGAAGTAACCCAGTTAACTTTATTCCTTTAGTCTTCACACAGTAAAGTAACGGTGAGAAGGATGACAACCAAGCCAACTGTTCTAAAACTGGGGGGCTCTGTAATCACAGACAAAAACAAACCCGTCACCCCAACCACTGAAACAATCGAACGGTTGGCAGATGAAATCTCCCAAGCCAACGTTTCTTCACTGATTATTGTTCATGGTGGGGGCTCTTTTGGTCATCCTGTAGCAAAAAAATACCATCTAAACGACGGCTTTGGTGACCCTTCACAGGTTGAGGGATTTTCTGAAACCCACCGCGCTATGACCCAACTGAACAATCTAGTTATGGAAGCCCTGTTTAACCATAACTTGAACGCTGTAGTTGTTCAGCCATCTTCATTTGTGGTCACTAAATCTGGTAGAATACAAACCATTGAACTACAACCCATCAAACGAATGCTGGACATGGGACTTGTTCCTGTTTTGTATGGGGATGCAGTTCTTGATTCTGAGAAAGGGTTTGCGATTCTTTCTGGGGACCAGCTTGTTTCTTCTTTAGCCATCAATTTTGGTGCTTCTCGGATTGTGATTGGTGGGGATGTGGATGGTATTTTTACTGCTGACCCGAAGACTTGTTCATCTGCCCGATTGATTGAGCGGGTTACTTTGGAAGAATTAACATCTGAAAAGCATCAGATAGAAGGTTCGCAGTCAACTGATGTAACTGGTGGCATGCTGGGAAAGGTGCGTGAATTGGTTCCAGCAATTGAGCATGACATTGAAACTTTGATTGTGAATGCCACAAAGCCCATGAGGGTGTGCAAGGCACTTAAGGGTGACAAAGTAGTTGGAACCGTTATCGTGAAGGGGTAAAAAAGTTGGATGACATTATTGGAGAGCGAAAAGCTGACCACATAGAAGTAAGTCTAAAAGAGAACGTTCAAGCAAAAAATGTAACTACAGGATTTGAAGACGTAACATTAGTTCACAGGGCTATGCCTGAAATTGACCGTGACCAAATTGACCTTTCAACAACAGTTTTTGGGTACAAGTTTTCTGCGCCCCTCTTTGTCGGAGCCATGACCGGAGGAACTCCAGATGCCAAGAAAATTAACGCAATAATTGCCCAAGCAGTTGAAGAACTTGGTCTTGGAATGGGTGTGGGAAGCCAACGAATAGCAATCGACAACCCCGAAGTTGCGGACTCCTTTAGTGTGGTGCGCGAAAAAGCTCCAACAGCTTTTGTCTTAGCAAACATTGGTGGTCCCCAGTTAGTCACCAAATACGGTGTGGCAGAAGCAAAAAAAGCAGTTGAAATGATAAAAGCCAACGTCTTAGCAATTCACCTAAATCCTTTACAGGAAGCAGTTCAGCCTGAGGGGGATACTGATTACTCTAATTTGTTGCAAAAAATCCGTAAACTGGTTCAAGATTTAGACGTTCCCGTAATAGTCAAAGAAACAGGTGCCGGAATCTCAGCAGAAGATGCCGCTATGCTTGAAACTGCAGGTGTTGCAGGAATTGATGTCGCTGGAGTTGGAGGAACAAGCTGGGCAGGCGTAGAATATTATCGTGCCAAAGCCCGCAACGATGAATGCAGCCAAAAACTAGGAGAAACTTTCTGGGACTGGGGCATGCCTTCTGCAGCAAGTCTTGTAGAGACAGTAAATTCAGTTAATTTACCCATAATTGCTTCGGGTGGAATACGAACCGGAGTAGATGTCGTAAAATCTTTAGCCTTAGGGGCAAGTTTGGCAAGTGCAACTTTTCCGTTTTTGGGTTCGGCCACAAAAGATTCAGAAGACGTTAAAAAGACACTCATGTATTTTGTTGAGGAAGTGAAAAACGCCATGTTCCTTGTCGGTGCCAGTTCCGTTCAAAAACTGCAAAACGTTCCAGTTGTATTAACTGGCAAAACCGCAGAATGGTTACGGGCGCGTGGCTTTAAACCTAAAACTTATGCGAGGAGAAAATTGTGAGTCGATTGTCAACTCAGATATCTGAATCAGCCCAAAAAGTAAACAAATTCATCCAAACCGTAGTAGACACAGAAACCGAACCAAAGGTTTTGTACCAAGCTGCCCGGCACATAATTGATGCTGGAGGAAAACGGTTACGTCCATTTCTTGTTTTAAAAACCTGCAAACTAGTAGGCGGTAACGAACAAGACGCAATCGCAACTGCCTCCTCTATGGAGATGCTGCACACTTTCACTCTTTTGCATGACGACATAATGGACCAAGACGAAAAACGTCGTGGAGTTCCCAGTGTTCACACAAAGTTTAATGTGCCTATTGCTATTGTTGCTGGGGATTTGTTGTTTGCCAAGGTTTTTGAGGCAATCACAAAAAACACTGACCACAAAAGTGTAAAGCCTAAGCGTATTTTACAGATTTTGCAAGAACTCAGCGAAGCAACCATAATTTTATGTGAAGGACAAACCCGTGACATGCTCTTTGAAGACAAAGAAACCGTCACCGAAGCAGAATACTTTGAAATGATAGACGGCAAAACCGCCGCACTCTTTGAAACCTCAGCCCGATGCGGAGGCATAATCGGTGGCGCAACCAAAACCCAAGTAAAACGACTGGGTGAGTTTGGACGCTATGCAGGTATTGCTTTTCAGGTTATCGATGACATTTTGGCTTTGACTGCGGACGAGAAAGTTCTCAAAAAGCCTGTGGGAAACGACATCCGTGAAGGCAAACGAACTTTGATGGTTATTTATGCCCTTAAGAAAGCTAACAAGACTCAGCGCCAAAAGATTCTAGACACTTTAGGAAATCAAAAGGCTTCTGTTGAGCAAATTAATGAAACAATAGCATTGATGGATTCTTTGGGTGCCATTTCTTATGCCAAAAAAATGGCAGACAATTACATTACAAAATCGAAAAAAGCCCTTGCTAAGTTTCCAGACGGACCCGACAAAGAAGACCTATTAAGTCTCGCTGACCTGATTTTTGACAGACAAAACTAAGACAAGTGGCAACCGTGAACCCAACCGAAGAAAAACAAGCCCGCGAAATAATCAAAAAAATTGTACTCTTAAACGCAGTCCGTTACGAAGGAAAAGCCACTCCCAAACCAATTTTTAGCAAACTTTTGGGTGAGTATCCTCAATTCCGAAAAAACGTCAAAGAAATCGCTCCAATAATCAATGAAACTGTCCAAGAAATCAACTTATTGCCTTTAGCTGAACAAAAAGCCACAGTAGCAGAAAAATGGCCTGAAACTTTAATTGAAGAAAAAGTAGAAGAAATCAAACAACTTCCGCCTTTGTTAAACGTGAAAAAATACAAAAATGTGGTTACCCGTTTTTCCCCTAACCCTGATTTTGTTTTGCATCTGGGTTCAGCTCGAGCAATTTGGCTTAGTTATGCTTACGCTAAAATGTATGATGGCAGTTTTATTCTTCGTTTTGAGGACACAGACACAAAAACCAAAAAACCAAAACTGGAATTTTATGAAGGCGTCAGAGAAGACATGGATTGGCTGGGTTGTAAATGGGATTCAGAATTTATCCAAAGCGACCGGTTGCCAATCTATTATGAGCACGCTGAAGAGCTAATCAAAGCAGGTAATGCTTACGTTTGTACTTGTGAGCGGCTAGTTTTTCGGGAAAAATGTCAAGCTGCACAAATTTGTCCATGTAGGACTTTGTCCACCGATGAAAATCTGTCCCGCTGGACCAAAATGTTGGATGGCACCTTCGACGAAGGGGAAGCCGTAGTGCGTGTGAAAACTGAGTTAGCTCATCCAAATCCTGCGGTTCGGGACTGGCCTGCCTTACGAATTGTTGACACAGTGAAATTTCCTCATCCTCGGGTAGGTAGCAAATACCGTGTTTGGCCCCTTTACAATTTTTCCACCGGAATTGACGATCACCTCATGGGAATCACCCATATAATACGCGGGAAAGAGCACCTAACTAATCAGGCTCGGCAAGAATATATGTACAAGCATTTTGGGTGGGAATACCCAGAAACCATCCATTATGGCAGGTTGAAAATAACGGGGGCTTCACTGAGTAAGTCTGAAATTGTAAAAGGCATGGAAAGCGGCATATACAAACACTGGGACGACCCCCGACTTGCTACTCTTGCGGCTTTGAAAAAACGAGGAATTCAACCCGAAGCTATTCAAAATCTGATAGTTGATGTGGGACCAAAACCTCAGGACGTAGTTCTGAGTTGGAAAAACCTTTATGCCCACAACAGAAAACTGGTTGACCCAACGGCAAAACGGTTCTTTTTTGTTGCTGAACCCCTCAAGATTACCGTAACTGACATTCCTAAAAGCTATTCAGCAAAAATTCCTGTACATCCTGATCACCCCGAAATGGGCTTTAGAACCTTTGAAGTCACTCCAAAAAACGGAGAAGCAATTTTTCTGATTTCAAAAAATGACTTGAGCCTTCTTCAAGGCAAAGCAGCAGTTCGATTTATGGACCTTTTCAATTTCACTACGCAAAAAATTTCAGGAAACAATATTCAAGCAGTGTTTCATAGCGAATCATACGAAGAAGCAAGAAAGCTATCTTCTCCTTTGATTCATTGGCTTCCTGTTGATGCTGGAATTTTTTGTGAAGTTGTGATGCCAGATGCTTCTGTTGTTGAAGGCATGGCAGAATATGGTTGTAAAAAACTAAAGCCCGATGACGTTGTGCAATTTCAGCGCTTTGGGTTTGTAAGAGTAGATGCAATTAACGACAAGTTAGTTGCCTATTTTGCCCACAAGTAGTTTTTGCATCCAAAATTTATTATTTTTTCTTATGGGACTGTTTGTTTGTCGAATTTGATTTTTTAGGGTGTGACTTATTAAGAAAAATTGCTATTTGGTGAGTTGTGAGTGACATGTCAAAGAAGATGACTTACTCTGATTCGGGAGTCGACAGGGAAACCAGAGCGAAATCCAAAGAAGCTCTTTCTATGCTTAAGGGAACCTACAGTTTGGGCAAATATGGTAAAGTTGTTCAGCTTCCTTATGGTAACATCTTTCTAGCAGGCGACCGTTATTTGGACCTTGTCATTGAAGGCGTAGGAACCAAAGTTTTGTTAGCTCAATTGGCAGACAAATATGATTCCATCGGAGTTGACGGAGTTGCCATGGCAGTTAATGACGTAATTCGTTCAGGTGCTACTCCATTGGCGTTAGTTGACAATTTTCATGCTCATGTTTCTGACCCAAAATTAGTAAGGGAATGGCTCAAAGGAATCGTAAAAGGTGCCGAAGAATCAAACTGTCCAGTTCCAGGAGGAGAAATCGGTGATGTGGCTTCAATAATTAAGGGCTTAACTGAAGGGAAAGGTTTTGATTTAATTGTTGCCAGCGTTGGGGATGTGCTGGAAGAAGACATAATCACTGGAACAGACATTAAGCCTGGGGATGTTGTTGTTGGTTTTAGAAGTTCAGGCGTTCACAGTAACGGTATTTCTTTGGTTCGAAAAGTTTTATTCAAAGAATGGGGTGGAAAATTTGACCCTTTCGATGTTCCTGACGGTTTTGACCGAGAAGTAGTTTACGAATCTTTAGAGCCCACAAAAATTTATGTTAAATCGTTTTTGAACACTGTAAAGCAGGTCAATGTGAAAGGGGACATTCACATTACAGGTGATGCTTACGTCAAGTTTGACCGTTTCATGAAATTCTCCAAAGGAATTGGGTTTGAGTTCAACAATTTCAAACCACAGCCAATATTTGATTTGGTTCAAAAAAGTGCTCCTGAAGTTGGCGGAGAATTAACCGATGAAGAAATGCTAAAAACTTTCAACATGGGCTGGGGTTTTGCAGTTATTGTAGATAAAACAGAAGTGGATGATACAATAGACACCATCGAAAAAAATGGAGTGGAAGCCGCCCAAATTGGGACAATAACAAATACAGCTAGTATTGTTGCTCGTTACAAAAACAAGAAATTTCTGTTACGGTAATTTTTGGGTTCTTAGTCGTGCGTTTCTTTAACTGAATTTTGTTTTAGGTTTTTTTACTAGACTGGATGTTAATTTTTGTTTAGCAAAACCTTATAAATATGGTTGGATAATCCAACCTTACTTAAGGGGTTAAGTATCGGCGCAAAACTTTGGAAAGTGGTCATGTTTCGGTGACGGCATGAAGTTTGTAATTTTGCCTTACTCCGCTTTCCAGAGGCTTCCATCCACAAAAAATCGAGGTCATACTTAGTTCCTGCAGAAATTAACCTGACGACCAACATCCAATTTAATTGTTCATTTAAATTTTCCAGTAAAAAACCTTTAAATTTTAATTTTTCCCTAACAATCACAAATGTATCGCGCAAGAATAGAGGTCAGCCTCAAGCCGGGACACTCTGACCCGGAAGGAGAAATGACTGCTCAATCATTAAGGGAACTAAAGTTTTCCGTCAAAAAGACTAGCGTAAGCAAGGTTTACGTGGTAGTTTTTGAAGCCCAATCCAAACCAAAAGCACAGGAAATGGTGGATGAAATGTGCCGAAAACTTCTTGCAAACCCAACAAAAGACAACTACAGTTTCAAAATTGAGGAAGAAAAATGAGTCGCTACGTCAAAAAAGACGTGCCCTTTGAACTTGTAGAAATTAACCTTCAAGACGCAAACGACCAAGAATTACTCCAGATCAGCGGTAAAATGGGTCTGGGTTTGAACTTAAACGAAATGCGAATCGTCAAAAACTATTTTGCCCAAAAAAACCGCAACCCCACCGACGTGGAACTGCAAACAATCGGCCAAACTTGGTCGGAGCACTGTTACCATAAAACCTTCAAGGGCGACATAACTACGCCAGAAGGCAAAATCAGCAGTTTATTTAAAACTTATATCGCCAAAGCAACCAAAGAACTCGACCTTGAATGGTGCATTTCCGTTTTTGAAGACAACGCTGGGATAATTGATTTTGACAAAAACCATGCTATAGCTGCAAAAGTAGAAACCCACAACCACCCTTCTGCCATCGAACCCTTTGGAGGAGCTGCAACTGGAACCGGTGGAGTAATCCGTGATGTTTTGGCAGTTTGGGCAGACCCCATAGCATGCACGGACGTTTTGTGTTTTGGTCCTCTAGATTATGATTACAACAAATTGCCTTCTGGTACGAAACATCCACAATACGTTTACAGTGGCGTAGTTGCAGGAATCGGCACCTACGGAAACAACATGGGTATCCCCACCATAAACGGTGCAATAAATTTTGATGAAAGCTACGTCGGAAACGTGGTGGTCTACTGTGGATGCATTGGATTATTGCCCAAAGACAAATTCATAAAAGACACCCGAGCCGGCGACATTGCCCTTCTAGTAGGTGGAGAAACCGGCAGAGACGGAATCCATGGGGTTACTTTTGCGTCTGCAGAATTAACCAAAGAATCAGAAGAAATTTCTCGCCCAGCAGTTCAGATTGCAAACCCCATAGAAGAAGAACGAGTAAAACGAGCCATAGTAAAAATGCGAGATGCAGGCCTAGGCTCAGCAATAACCGACATCGGCGGGGGAGGAATCTCATGTGGAACAGGAGAAATGGCTGAACGTTCTGACCTTGGGATTCATGTTTTCTTGGAAAAGATTCCGTTAAAGTATCAGGGTTTGGCACCTTGGGAAATTTATGTTTCAGAATCCCAGGAACGAATGCTATTATCCGTTCCTGAAAAGAACCTAGAAAAAGCCATGGAAATTTTCGAAAACGAAAACGTAACAGCAGCCCCAATCGGCAAATTCACAACTGACGGAATGTTAAAAGTAACATATAACGGAGAACTGGTGGCAGACCTTGACCTTGATTTTATTTTTGTGCCTCCAAAGTTTGTTGCTTCTACTGATTGGCAGCCTCCAAAACTGGAAGAACCCACACTTCCAGAGCCAACAGACTTGAATAATGAACTGTTGGGTTTGCTTTCTTTGCCTAATATTGCAAGCAAAGAAAAAGTAATTCGAAGCTACGACCACGAAGTCAAAGGCAACACCGTCCTAAAGCCCTTGCAAAGCAAGTATGGGGGACCAAACAATGCATCTGTTTTGAAACCCCTTATGGATTCGTGGATGGGAGTTGTTGTTTCTTCGGGACTGAACACTAACTACGGCAAAATTGACCCTTACTGGATGGCAGCTTCCTGTATTGATGAGGCTCTCAGAAACAATGTTGCAGTTGGAGGCAGAAGAATCGCTCTTTTGGACAACTTCACGTGGGGCAATCCCCAAAAGCCTGACAGACTTGGCTCTCTGGTTAGTGCTTGTAAAGCGTGTTATGATTTTGCTAAAGGATTCGAAGCGCCCTTCATTTCAGGAAAAGACAGCCTCTATAACGAATCTCCGATGGGTCCAGTTACTCCGACTTTATTGGTCACTGCCATTGGAATTATTCCAGATGTGCGAAAAACTGTGTCCATGGAACTTAAACAGCCCGGAAACGGCATCTACCTTGTGGGCAAAACCTATGCTGAACTCGGTGGTTCTGCTTACTACCAAACTAAAGATGTTTTAGGAAATTCTGTTCCCCAAGTTAGGCTGGAAAATGCAAAGAAAACCATGGCCAATATAACTGAAGCCATTGACAACGGTTACCTTCGGTCATGCCACGACCTCTCTGAAGGGGGTTTGGCGGTAGCGGCTGCAGAGATGGCCTTTAGCAGTGGTTATGGTTTGGAGTTGGACCTTGGCAAGGTTTCCAAAACTAAAGAAGTTTGTAGAAACGATTTTGTTCTGTTTTCGGAGTCTAACAGCAGATTCCTTGTTGAAGTTTCACCAAAGAATAAAGAAAACTTTGAAGAACTGATGAAAGATGTTGACTGTGCAGAAATTGGCTGTGTAACTGAAGACTCAGTTTTGTCGGTTACTGGTTTGGATGGTAAACAGGCCTTGTGTTCTAGCATTAATGAACTAAGGAGGCGCTGGAAAAGCGTTCTAGGAGCGTGATTGCATGAAAACAGAGGATATTCGTGTTCTGGTTATGCGTGTTGGGGGAACCAACTGTGACGCAGAAACCAAACGGGCCTTTGAAGATTTAGGTGCCACGGCGGATGTTTTTCATTTCAACGAAGTTGTGAAACATCAATGTATCTTGGATTATGATGCTTTGGTTTTTCCAGGCGGTTTTTCATATGGAGATTATGTTCGAGCAGGGGCCATATGGGCAACTGGAACCGTAACCAAGCTCCGCAAAGACCTCAAACAGTTTGACGAAGAAGAACGCCCAATAATCGGAATCTGCAACGGATTTCAAGTACTAGTAGAAGCAGGACTACTACCTGGCTTTGATGGAATCAGCCAAATTCCTGAAGCAACCCTTGCGACTAACATTCCGATTGGTTATCGTTGCAAGTGGATTCATCTCAAGCATGAAAACAGTGGTAACTGTATTTTCACTCAAAAAATTCCCAAAGGCAAAGTCATTCACCTGCCCATAGCTCATGGTGAGGGTCGGTTCTTGTTTGCCAAAGAAAAAGAACAAGAATATCTGCAAAAGCTCTACGATAATGACCAACTGGTCTTCAGATACAGCTCCAAAGATGGCGACTACGCCAACGGAGAATATCCAACTAACCCCAACGGGGCATTCCATGATATTGCTGGAATATGCAACCCCTCGGGAACTGTTTTTGGATTAATGCCACATCCCGAACGAGCATTTTACGGTTGGCAGTTGCCTGATTGGACAAAAACAGAAAACCTGTCCACTTACGGAGATGGAAAGCTGGTCTTTGAGTCTATGATAGAATACTTGAAGAAAAAATTCTAAAGCTTTTTCAGGTCTGTTAGGCGGGGTAGTCCTGTTCTTGCTCCCATTTTTTGCACGCATCTAGAAGCAACAAAATTTCCTATTCTTCCACATTCGTAGAGGTCTTTTTCTTTAATCAAACCATACAGAAAACCAGCACAGAAAGCATCTCCAGCTCCGGTAGTATCGATCGCCTTTACTTTGTAAGCTTCAATTGTGTGGTCCTCGGGAAACATGACACTGGTTTGTTCAATGATTGATTTTAAGCCGTTGATGCCCTTGTGTATGTAAAGAGCTCCGGGGTCAAAACTAATTCTCACATCTAGAAGCTGTTTTAGCACTTCGTTCTGGGTACGAATAGTTTTTTCTCCAACAAAGGATGTTATATGCAAAAATTCTGTGTCAGAAACATAATCCATTTTGACGTCTTTGACGTTTATTCGGTCGTTTACTCCGGGGTCCACATACAGGGCGCGGTCTCCGTTTGGGTCTACAAATCCCATTACAGTTCCACTTCTGCCTGTTTTGGAAACTTTAATGCCGGTGGTGTCAACACCTTCTTTTTTGAATTCGTTCAGAAGAATTTGTCCTTCCCTGTCTTTGGCTACTTTGCCGATGTACCCTGTTTTGAGTTCTAGCCTTGCTGTGCCTACGGTTGTGTTGGCTGCTGAGCCTCCGGGGGATTCTGTTACGGTTTTGACGAAGCCTTCCTGTTCTTCTTTTGCGATGATGTTTACTTTGAAAAGTTTATCCAAGTTGAGGGCGCCAAAGCCAACAACGTCAAAGGTCATCAGAATAGCTCCCGCAAAAAGATTTTGTGTTTGCCCAGTTTGCCTTCGTAGTTGCCTGCAGAAATTTTTACCACACCCTCAACTTCCATTGCGGCTTCGATTCCATTTTTCATGGCTTTTTTCATGGCGACAAGGGAGGTTCCGTTGATTACAATTTCTGGAATGTAGTTTACGCCTTCTTCTACCATGGAAGCTAATCCTAACTGTTTCTTCAAGGTGGGGCAGTAAGGATGATTGGTGGTTGGGCCAATCAAGGGATAGTTTGTTTCAGGTTTAGAACCCGCAGAACAAATATCAAAAGGAGTAACTATTTCAGGGATTGTGTGAATGGCTTCGAGGGCTTTGTTTCCGGCTTCGATTACTGCTTGTTTGGTTTGGCACATGTACCAAAAGTTTGCTCCCATAATTCCTTGGGAGTACCCAATTTTGCGTTCAATAATAAAGTCAGAAACCATCAAAGGAACAGTAATCACGTTTCGTCCAGAACGTTTCTCCACATTTTCGTATCCGTCGCCACAGTGGCCAACCCTTTCCATCATGTCCAATTTTCCTTGGGGATTTTCCAGAGCATCATACAATGCAGTGAAAGGTTTAACCAGAATATCTTGACGAATTCGGAAGGAAAGTTCGGCTTCAAACTTTTTCACGTTCTGTTCTAAAGTTTTGTCAGGTTTAATTCCGCCCCAAAACTGCAAAATTGCTCCCACCCGACCATCAGGAGTCTCGTCTGGGTCCAAATATCGTTCAATTCCTCCTTCTACCCTGCCAATTACAATAGAAGGCGTGGCTGTTGCGTCGTCTGCTGCTCTTACTAATACTTCTGGATGGTCTGCGGTTACGATAACTCGAGCGTATAAACCGTCAAAAGCTTCTGCGTATGTGTCTTCTATTTCTATTTTAGTCAAATCTAATCCCCACAAAATTTGATTAGCCTAACTGACCTATAGCTTCTCCCCTCACTGTTTTGCGAAAAACGTTACTTTCAGAAATCAAACGTTCCACCGAAGAGTTAGTTACAAGCTCAACTTGCGGAAAGCCACCAGAAAATACCTCAAGCATCTGGTTGCGCAACTCACTGGAGCTACAATACTTGGTAAGACCTGCAGGACTCCACTCTTTAACTAAGTTGAGGGCTTCGTCTTTGCCTTTTCTAAAGAAAACTTCAGCCAAAACAGAAGTAACAACCGTATTACCCGACAAAACAGCAATGTCTGCTTCTCGAACAGAATAATCGTTTCCATTAAAGGAAACAGCTAAACCACCGTTTTCGCGAACAAGCTTCAAAGCCTGACCATCAGTAATGCTGTCGCCAACATACATAATCTGGTCCAAACTGCAACCAAGACGCTCAACAATATCTTCTACAGAACGGGCTTTTTCGGTCCCGCCCACAGGATTAACATCAGACAACATTCTGCCTGAAGTCATCTCCCGGAGTTGAGTCCAAAAAATGTCATCGAGCATCTTGATGGTTTCTTGGTCCCGAGATGAAAAATCGTTAAGTGAAGTGGCGTTTTTGGGGATTTCAATTATGGGCATAACTGAAATTTCTGCAGTTAACTGCCGAAGCAACATAGTTTCTTCAAGGGGCACGTAATACTTGTCCAAATCCAGCAACGTACAATAGGTGTTATCAAAAGAGAATCCTGTAAGTTCACACAACGAGGCAATATACTGCTCGTAACTGGTGCTGATAATAAAGGAAGGCACACTGTTTTGAGCAAAGTTTAGGGTTTCTTTGGCTCCGGGAACAAGCAAAATATTCTTTGCAGAAAAATCTAGAATCTTCTTGTTTGACGCCTCATACGCCTTCAAAAAAGGCAAAATTAGGCGCAGAGTGTCACCTGCTTTGTAGTTGGGTTTTTTGACGATGTCTGCCAGAACGTCATCGTATTTACTGATTAACGAAAAGAAGATGCCGCCGTCAGGAATGAAATGTTTTGCCAACTCAAAGGCGTTGTCGTTTTTTGAGATTGGGCCTTCACAGTCTGTAACGAACACACGTTCAGATTTAGAAGGACGGGTTGACATTAGAGCCTCCTCAACTCTTTCATGTGGTTTATGCTTTGTTCAATGTGAGATTTCAAGGCAATGTCGTTTCGGTTCCACAGTTCTCCACCTTTGATGGAGCTAATTCCCTCCAGAGACTTTTCTCGGGCTTCTGCGATGGTGTCACCTATTCCTACAACACCCACTGCACGGGAACCCAAGGCAAAAACTTGGTTATCCCGCAGCTCCATGGAACCCGGATATACCCGAACGGTCCCAGTTTCAGAAACCAGCTTGTAGGCGGCACTCAAATCCACTTCAGACCCAACTAGGTCCTTGTTTATTTTTTCAGGAAACTTGGCAGAGTAGCCACCATAATCTGGAGGAACCTTGTAAGTAATAACAGTCGCTTTGTTATGGAAGTTAACCCTGTGCAGGTTTCCGTCCACCATGTTGTAGCAAACTTCAACAAAATCATCCTTCAAATCAGGCAACAGTGTCATTATTTCAGGGTCACCGGGACGGCTGTTAATCTCCAAAAACTTGGGACCCTTACTGGTGTGAATAAACGCCGCATAAAACGGAACCCCCCGCAAGCCAGGGTTGCTGCCTTTTCCTTTAAGTTCAGAAAATACCCTAGTAACTAGTTCAACTTCTTTTTGGCGGTCCTCACGGGTCATAAACGGAAGAATATCACCTGCGTCTTTGTAAGCGCCCATTCCGCCAGTGTTGGGACCAATATCGTCATCAAAAGCCCGTTTGTAGTCACGGCTTTCTGGCAAGGCAACTAGTCGTTTTCCGTCACAGAATGTCTGGAAGCTGGATTCTTCTCCTACCACTTTTTCTTCGATAATAACTGCTCCATGTTCATAGCTAGACATGAAATGGGCAAAAACTTCTTCAGGACTGTTAAAGTGGTCACCCCAAACACCGACACCTTTGCCTGCAGTTGCCTTGTCGGGTTTAACTGCCACTTGGTTGTCTAATTTTTTAAGCCAAGCATACACACTTTTTTTGACTTGAGTGGTGCTGCTGTAGTCTTTGGGGTCAAAAACTTTGAACCGGGGATTAACTTGAGGGGCAACTTTTTCGAACAGTTCCCGTTGAGCAATTTTACTGCCCTCGATTGCGAATTCTTTAGTTGGGCAGATTATGGGAATTTTTGTTTTTTTCTCAACTACGTCCCTTACTCCGGCGATGATTGGCTTTTCTGGGCCTACAATACCGAAGTCGATGTTGTCTTTGTGTTTTTTGGCAAATTTTGCGATTTCGTCTAAGTCAAAATTTGAGATTACTGTGTGTTTTTCTGCGTGTTTGAGGTTGAAAGGGTTGTTTTGTTTGTCAACCACATAGAATCGGGGGGAGTAGTCTTCGCTTCGGGTGAAAGCGTCTATCATGGCGGCGGCTCGTGAGCCGTACGCTACTACTAGGATGCCAACTTTTTCCATCAAGGTCACCTAACATTCTGAAATAAGTTAAATGGATGTTTATATGGAATTTTCGTAAATTCTGCCTTTTTCGCTGTATCCGCTCTCGAAACGTTCTTTCATTTCGTCAGCAAGCTTTTGAGCCAACGGAGTCGGATATTTACCCGTTATACAGCCTAAACACAATTCCTCTTTGGGTAACCCTGTAGCTTTAACCAAGCCCTCAACAGATTGGTAGTGAACCCCATCCGCTCCTACTATTTCTGCGATTTCTTCTGCGTCGTGCTGGGAACCAATCAGCTCACGATAGGTTGCCATGTCAACGCCATAAAAGCACGGACCAATAATTCTTGGAAAAGTAATAAACAAAAACACCTTATTGGCGCCCATCTGCCGAAGCTTTTTGACAACAACTTTGGTTGTGTCACCTCGGACAATGCTGTCATCAACTACTGCAACGTTTTTTCCAGTCAGTCGATGGTCTACAATGTTGATTTTACGGTCAATAGTGTTATGACGCTGCTCAGAAAGCAAAATAAAAGCACGTTCAGCAACGTATCGGTGCCGGCGGGAGGCTCGTTCCCATCTGATTCCAGTTAATTCGTGATAACCATAAGCTGCATCGTTACCAGTTTCAGGCATCGACATTATTATGTCTATTTTGCTGGTTGTTTCAGGGAACTCCCACGCAAAGTTTCTGCCAAAGGCTTCCCTTGCCTCATAAACGTAATGGTCACCCAACCGAGAATCGGGACGCGCAAAATACGCAAATTCAAAAGCACAAAGGGCTTTTCGCTCTCCAGTGCAGAGCTGTTTTCGTTCAAATCCGTCCTTTCGGGCAACCACAAGCTCACCAGGGTTTACTTCAAAACTAAAATCAAAACCGTTAATGTCCAAACCAACAGTTTCCGAAGAAACAGCGCATGTTCCGCTTTTGCTGCAACCACAACAAAGGGGTCGAATTCCGTAAGGGTCGCGGAAGGCAAAAAGTTCGCCAGATTCTGTTAATCCAGTGACAGAAAAGGCACCTTCGATTTCTTTCATGCACCGTTTTACTGACAAATCCAAATCCCAGCTTTTTCCGCCTCGCAAAAGCTTTTTGGTGATTAATTCTGCGTCATAATTAAAATGAAAATTGGGAATTTCAGCTTGGATTTCTTATTGGTTGGGTGCTTTTTACTAAAGATTCGTAATCTGTTCCGCCCGAAGTGGAATACCTAACATGTCCTATTCCTGCAGGTCCGGGTAGGTCTACTAGCCAGCTCTCTATGTCTTTTTGTTTTATTTTTGGAACAAGGTCTAAACCTTTGTGGGTGTGAAACTTGCCATCAAAGGTTGTGATTCCGTGGGATTGGTGTCCACGGTGGTTTTGTGAGCGCAGACCCCAGTAAACGTAAGGAAATACTGGTTTGTCTGTGAAGTCCTTTGCCGCGAAAACCCCACATTCCTCTTTTAACTGTTCCAGCATAATTTGTTCTATTAATGTGACCTATTTATCAATGTTTACTACAATTTTAAAGCAAAACCTGGATAATAGAAAGCTAGCCTTCTTTTAGCTTAAAGAATTGTTTGCATAACAAACTATGTTGTCTAGCATATTTTTCTAGCTTGAATGTGTTGCTGGTTATTATCGCAAGGTATATATGAATTATCAGGGTTAGGCTTTTCACCAAGGTGTTTTTCATGAGGAACATACTTGTTAACAATTCGAAATGCACACCCCTAGACAAGCAACCTGTAGAGATAGTTGAACGCAAGGGTGTTGGTCATCCTGATTCAATGTGCGATGCCATAATGGATCAGGTTTCAGTGGAACTAAGCAAAGCTTACATCAAAGAATTTGGAGCAATTTTACATCACAACACCGACAAGTCCCTACTTGTTGCAGGAGATGTAGAATGCAAATTCGGAGGCGGAGTAGTAAACAAACCCATGTTACTAATTTTTGGGGACCGAGCAACCTTTGGAGCAAACGGAAAAGAAATCCCAGTAGAAGACATAGCCATAAGCACAGCTAAGAAATGGCTAAAAGAAAACATCCGATTTGTAGATCCTGAAAAGCACATGAAATACCAAATTGCCATAAGACAAGGCTCACAAGGACTCACCGATATTTTTAAACGAGAAACCTGCATGTTTGGAGCCAACGACACCTCCGCAGCAGTAGGTTATGCACCCTTAACCCGCACAGAAAATATGGTTTTAACCACAGAACGTTATATTAACTCTAAAGAATTCAAGAAACGATTCCCAATGAGTGGAGAAGACGTTAAGGTAATGGGCTATAAGAACGGCAATGTGCTGAACTTAACTATTTGTAACGCTTTTGTTGACCACCTTGTTTCCGACGTTAAAGATTACATGCGCAGAAAAGCTGAAATTACATCTGACGTAGAGGAATGGGTCAACGCCAAAGGTGCCTTTGACAAGGTTAACGTTTACATCAACACTTTAGATGTTGAAGATCGTGGAGTCGACGGGGTCTTTTTGACTGTGCTTGGAACCTGTGCAGATGGTGCAGATTCGGGTCAGGTCGGACGAGGTAACAAAGTTAACGGAGTAATCTCACTTAACCGTCCAATCGGAACTGAAGCAGCAGCAGGCAAAAACCCAGTTAGCCACGTAGGAAAAATCTACAATACCCTAAGCCACCAAATTGCAGGAAAAATCTGTGACCAAGTTCCCGAAGTAGCAGAAACCATCGTTTGGCTCTTAAGCCAAATCGGCAAACCCATCGACCAACCCGCAATCGCAGCAGCCCAAGTTGTAATGAACGACGGCTCAGTTTACGACAAGAAAATCCAAGGCAGAGTCAACGAAGTAATCGATGCAGAACTCGCAAACATCGAAAACTTTTGTGAAAAACTCACCTACGGAAAAATCTCAGTCTGGTAAAACAACCAGACTTTTTACTATTTTTTTCTAGTATTTTTTCCTGAAAAAGGTTGTTTTCAAAATTGCATTTGTATTAGTATACTAACATAGTGGTTAGATTTTGGTTTTGTTTCTTTTTAATTGAAACAATACCGAAAAACGTGTTAGGACAACAGAAGTTAAAAGGAGAATGCATACTAATACTATGGAAGGTGAATAAAAATTTCAAATCAAGATGAAATGTTAAAAGAACTTCAGCAGATACGAGAACTCCTTGCTGCTAAACCTGCACCTCCACCGCCTGCACCTAAAGGCTTGTGGGCTGAATTCAAAGCGTTTCTAGAAAACTACAAAGTCATGGGTCTAGCTGTCGCTTTCATTATGGGTGTCTACTTGGGTAACTTGGTTCAATCGCTGGTCAAAGATTTGTTGTTGCCAGTAATAGGCATCGCATTAGGTGATGCAGACCTAGCCAGCCTCACCGTTGAATTTTCTGGTCAAACCTTTGGTGTTGGAAACTTCCTAGTAGCGCTGATAACCTTCATCATCGTTGCCTTTGTAATCTTCATACTAGTGAAGATCACCAAAAAATGGGGAATCAAGTAAAATTTCCCCTTCTACATTTTTTATCCTAAACTTTTTCTGTCGACAACCCCATTGAGTCTAGGGCATCAACGATTTTGGGTTTGTATTCCCCTTTAATTCCTTTCCAATCCAAAACAACAGATTCTACCGGCTCTAGGGTTCGGTCAACACATTGCTGTATTATTTTCGCGTCAACTGATTCCAGTGCATATTTTGGAATCATGTGACCAAAGGCTTTTTGATTAGCCAGAGCCATTTTTGTGAATTTGTTGTTATAGTGGGGTCCACCAATTCCTAGTCCTACTGAACAGCTACATTTTTCAGAAATTGCTGCAACTGCCGCGTCTGAGACTACTTTTGCAGCTTCAACGTCATCCCATTGTTTTTGGGAACTACCTAGTTCCACAAACATGCAAGGAATGTTCAACGATGGTCCATGATGGGTGACCTCGTAAGAAACTTTGTAGTCTAATTGTTTTTGGTTTACCTGTTTGTTCATTTCGCAAAGAGCATTTTTCATTGCTCTTGCAGGGGATACTGATACTGTTTTTGGTTTTCCGCCAAACTTTGCTTCAGACAAATTTCCAGGGGTATGCACAGAAAGAGTGGGAATGCCTTTTGTGCTGCTGTGGCGAGAAAGAAAAATTAACAGTTCGGGGTTCATGAAATTTTCCAAAAATTGGGTGTTGACTATTTCGTTTTCAACAAAAACCAGTTTGGTTTGTTTATTGAGTAATGTTTTGGTGTAAACAGGGTTAGTTTGGAAAGTTTCGGAGACTTTTTCGAAACTGTAGTTGTCTATTAGTTGGTTAGCGATGTTTATTCCTGCGGGGTCTTGTTTTGAAGCTACAAAGATTATCAAGTTTGGTCGTCCTTGAAGCCTATTGGGGAAATTGTAACATTAATGTTGTTCTGTATATCATGAAAATGTTTATCTGCCATGAAAACCAGATTAACAGTTATCCAATAGTTTAGATGTAACGGTACATTTTTTTGTAGCAGTTTATCTATAATTAAGATATAGAAAAACCTTTCATACCCTCTTATATGAAACAGCAACAAAGTTTAGGCTTATTACTGATTAGGAGCACAGATATTGAAAAAAATTCGAATTAAGCGATATCCTCCTCGCAACTTTCCAGTAAAATCCTTGTGGGAAATTGTTGCAGTTCCTCCAAATTCTGAACAAGACGAGGAATTCATGATGCTCTACAAAGCTAACCCAAAACACCCCGCCATTATTGAAGAAATGACCGAAGTTGTAGAGCTTGAAGTTAACGAAAAAGCCTTCAACGAATTAATGTGGCTATTCAAAAAATATCAGGTTCCCTGCCGACCTATAGAAGAAGGCGTAGAAGTTAAACACACCGGACCGAAATCCAACTGTGTGAATAACGACAAAAAATTTGAAAACCCCTAATTTTTTGGGGAAGATTTTTTTCTTTTTACATAAATCGAAACAGCTTTGTCAAGCCGATAATTTCTTCAAAATCCAGACCTAACGCGTCAAGAATCTGATCAAAAGTCGACTGCAAATACATAACATACTTGTCCACGTCGATTTCGCTGTTTGTGGCTATTTGTACTGGTTTGACTCCTTTTATGACTTTAACGTAACTTATTAGGTCGCCAGTTTTTATTTCGTAACCCATTTTTTCTAGTTCACGACCCGCCTTCACATGCTGTGGAGTAGTTTTCGTGTAATCAGCCAGCGGTTTTCCTAAAACAACATGAAACGCCAAATCATCAGGGGTTTCTCCCCATTTTCGTTTCTTTAAACAGTTGTATCGGTCGCGGATGAGTTGCTTAATGTCTTTTTTTGCTTGCTCGAACTCGGAGGGATTATGCACTTGCTGGAGGCGCTCTTCCATTTCATAGAAGGCTTTTTTGATAAATAGGGGGATGTGGCGTTTTTTTCCGGTCATTCCTTTGACGTCAATGCCTCCGTTTTTCAGGATACCCAAATAATTCTTTTTGCGGGAACTAAAAACAGCGTATCGGTACCATTTTTCAACTTCCAGTTCCATGCCCATCTTGGTTATGGACCAATCTGCCAAAATTTTTACCTGTTCAGGAGACGGGTTCTTCAAAAAGACACTATCAGTGTCCCCATACAAAACCTCGACACCCAAAGATCGGGCTTTTTCGATTGTTTGGGTGATAACGTGCCTGCCAATTGCTGCGGTAGCTTCTGCTACAGGGGGGCAGTATAAACCAAAGGCTGGTGAGCCAAACACTCCATAGCTTGCGTTCAAAACGACTTTAAGGGCGCTGGGAATTACGGCATACCAGCTTTGCACATCTTGGGGCAGGGTTTTGTCTTTTGCTTTTTGTTTATACCATTTAACTCGAAGGTCACGAAGGGAGCCAATCAGCAGGCTTTCGAGGGCTTTGTTTTTGGTGCATATCCAGTTGGTTGTTTCGGGAACTTTGTTTTGTTTGCATTTTTCATGGTTGCAAAGCAAAGTTTGGTAACCCAGATTGTAAACTTTGATTATGGACGGATACAGACTGGCAAAGTCCATAACTGCCACGTTAAAATGAACTCCAGGAACGGGATCAACAACTATGGCGCCCTTGTATTTTTTGCCTTTAATCATTGCTGTGGTGCTGGTTCCTCCTTTGAGGGCAAGAATGTCCTCTTTGTTTGGGATGAGCATATTTCGTTGCCGGTGTTCATGATACAAAAAGTTGCGAATCCACCGCGAAACCCCTTGGCGGCTCACATCTTCCATGGGCATGTGGGAGATTCGGGACATGGCTAGAATCAGTTTCATGACCAGATTATCCTTAAAAGTCGTCAGGTCAAGTGTAATTTCTGAGTCCCGCAAGTTATACTCAGCTAATTCGCTGTAACTTAGTTCGGAAAACGCTTTTTCATGCTCAATTTTTGGAAGCTCTAACAAGGCAGTGCCGATGGTATCAAGAGTCATGTCTCGATATTTGTTACCAAAGGCGTAAATTTGGATTGAACGATTAAAGAAGAACTTGTAAAGGTCAATATGAACTCCATGAGTTACTGCACATGTTCTCCGACCAACTTCTATCGGAATTTCAGATTTGTTAATTCCAAGATTTTTTGCCCGATTATACAAAAACGGCAGGTCGAAATCGTCACCATTGAAAGTTAAAACAAAAGGATAATCCATGGTTGCTTCAAACAGTTTTTGGAGTAACTCTTTTTCATTGTCAAAATAGGTGACCAATGCATCTTCAGGCAGCTTTCGGTTACCTTGTTGGATTCCTTCCCGTTTCAAAATGAACAACTGTTTTTTGCTGTCTGAGCCATACAAAGCCACACAAACAACAGGGTCAGTAGCTTTTTGGGGGTCTGGAACCCGAGTGGCAACTGCAGAGACGACTTCTATGTCCAGTCCCACTCGCTTAAACTCTGGTGCAGGAGATTCCAGAAGGCGTGCCCACATTTCTACGGTGTTTAGGAACTGTTTGTCCACGCCAGAAAACTTTTCAAGAATCTGTTTGATGGTTTCTTCAGAAGATTTTTGAACTACGCGAACAAGGTTTCCGTCTTTTATGGCATACAACATCCCGATGACAAGGTTGTTGTCATAAATGTAAGACTGATAATATCGAATGTATGACTCCCAAACTTTGGGGGGGTCATCAATTCCTGTCAGAGCTTGATAGTCATCAGGAATTATATCCCTTAAACAACCATGCTTGCGCCCACCGATGGAAAGGGGATCTTTGGCTACTACTTTTGTTACTGTAACCGTTTTGTCATTAAGGGGATCAAACTTTTCAACGGCTTCCACATGGTCAAAACCGGAATGAGAAGTCACTCCGCTGAGTTTTTCAATCTCCTCTGGAGCAAGACTAGTTAACAAATAAGGTTTATGTCCCGTATTGTCGTACCAAAAATAGATTTTCTGAGAAACAGGCTCATACAATGAAAGCTTAGCCAACGCCTTTTTTCCATCATATCCAATTGACACAAGATACGATGGAGGCAAATTTTCTGGAAAATCAGGATATATCACAGGCTCCTTGTTTGCAGATTTTTGGAGTGGTTCTTCAATTACTTGGATTGGTGTTGACTTAGGCTTTTTCTTTTTTGGAACTTCCCCGAAAGACAATAAAGAACTCTGTGCAGCCATTTTTGCTCATGTCCGTATGGATATATTCCGAATGCCTATTAAAAAAAGGATTTGATATCTCTTTTAGGGTCTTACACACTCTGCTTTAGCTCGAAAGGGGCGCTTTCTTTTTGGTCTGCTGTGTTTTTTACAACGTTTAACACAAACCATAATGCCTTCTTGAATCTCGTAAACGCACCCACAAAGGTCTCTTCGTTGCTCAACCAATGTAATCCCAATCGTTCTTATTACTTGGAGTAACTGAGTAAAAAATATTCACTAAATCTTTGACTTCTACGAATTTGGTGATTCCTTGTTTAGGGCGTGGAATTGTTGTAAGATTTGCTTTCATATTTGAACACTATCAGTATACTGATACCAGTGTTATGTTGAAAATTACTTTTTTCTGAAAGCTAACACAACATTACTGTTAAATCCAAAAGGTTAAGTTCAGCTATGTTTATTGATGAATTAGGATGGAAAACATTTGCTTGCATACGTTCTTATTACCGTAAATTCAGGTTCTGAACGAGATTTCCTAAAAAAGATTTCAAAATTTGATGAAATTGTTGAAGCAAATCTAGTAATCGGAGAAAACGACATCGTCATCAAAATCCAAGCAAATGACATAGCCCACATGGACCAGTTCTTAACAGACACTCTGCGTGTATTGCCAAACGTTTTCCTCACAACAACCATGATAATAACTGAACAAATTAAACCCGAACCCAAATCAGACTAAACGAAATTTTTGTGGGCTAGACAACCGCTCTTAGCAGGTACACATAACCTACTTCTATACCTGCAGCAACAAAAAATAGCAAATAGATTCCAACAAGGGCTTTGGTTGACATTTTACGGTTCAACGTTCTTTTGATCGTCTGGTAAAGTCCATAGCCTTCAAGAATTGCGTTTGGAGTACTCAGTAAAATAGCCAAAAGTAGTGTATTCAACAGAACTTGTCCGTAGACTAGTGTGCTTGCCCTTAGAATGCTGATGAAAATAACTATCAACGTGAAAATAAAGGCAAAAATCCGAGGATTATTGATAATCACGCGTTCTTCTTCACGGTCTGCCATAAAATTCAAAACCAGACCAACATAAAACGTCATTCCAAGAAGAATAAGAGAAACAACCAACACGTTATGAACAAAAACAAACAAAACAGCAATTAATGGATTGGAAAAAACGTCTCCAACAGTTCCAAAAAAAGAAATATTTTCAACATACGCAAGAAGCAGCAACAATACAAAAATTAAGCCCAGAATAACTGTTTTTTTCTTCTGTTTCAACTATTTGGACTCCTATTTTCAGAAACAACGTTAAACGACAATAAAAATTGGTAACCAACTAAAAAACAAAGAATTCCTCAAAACAACAAGGGAACCAATAACTGAAGCTAAACCAACAGCTATGGAGCTTTGCAAGTCGGTTTCGTGATAGTATCTAACCAAAAGTAACCAACCAATCAAGGACAAAACAGAGGCAACTTCAAACCTGAAAACAGAACTACAAACAATCAAGAACATAGTTCCGAGAACCGAAATTGTAAAGGCGCCTTATAGAGTTGTTCTTTTTCTCCAACTACAATGTTTCCGGAGATGTACATGACAACAGCCAAAATTGCAAAGATTACTGCAAAAGAAATTATTGAAAAAATAACATCCGATACTTTGGATGACTCAAGAAAGAAATCCAAACTGAAGGCGCTACTACAAACGGGAACCACGAACCGCACTATGCTTATCTTACGAATAACGATGTCTTGCAAATAAATGATTTGAACTAATTTTTGGTCAATTCGAAAAAAAGCTTGAGCAATTATCAAAAACTGAACATAAACAACGTTTTTTAGCTGTGAGATGGATAAGTCTTTAAAGGATGGTATTGCCAAAAATACAATCCCACTAAGTGAGGACGTTGAATTTATGAAATCACAAAGCCCTGCCATCCTTGGTGTTGGTAGGACAAAATTTGGAGAACACTACGAAAAAGACCCCGAGTCATTAATCGACGAAGCAGGACTCCAAGCCCTTGACTCCGCAGGCGTAACAAGAAAAGACCTAGACGCCTGCTACCTTTCTGACTATTTTCTTCAAGTCACAAACAAAATCGGACTAGAAGAAGGGTTCTTCTCTGAACTACTTGAATTGCATGTTCCCATGGAAAAAACCCGATCCTTCAGTTCCGCCCTTCTGAACGCCTGCCACGCAATCCAAGCAGGAAAATACGACATAGTCCTAGTCGGCGGAATGGAAAAAATGACCGATCGATGGGACAAAATCCGAGATGACCTAATGCTCCTGGAAGACCCTTGGAGCTACTACGCAGGCTGCACCCCTGAAGCAAACCATGACCTTTTGCTCAAAGGTTACATCAATAAACACAAAATCAAAGGTGAACAACTCAAAAAACTCTATAACGCTCTTGCACAAATTTCAGTAAAAAACCACCAAAACGCCACTAAAAACCCCTTCGCCCAATATACAAGCCCAATAACAATAGATACTGTAACAAAAGCACGAAAAAGTGCCTGTAAATCTTTGGGACTTTTTGATTTTGCTCCAGTTTCTGATGGTGCATCTGCATTAATTCTTGCAAATCCGAAAATGGCAAAAAAATGCTCTAACATTCCAATTTATGTTTTGGGTTCGGGTTCAGCTACTGATTATATCACATTTCCTGCACGTGAAAACCGGACTGGATTCACGGCAAACACATTAGCCATGGGAGACGCCCTTAATCAATCAAAAATTGAAGTAAAGGACATTCAGTTAGCTGAATTATATGACCAGTCAACCCTTCTTGAAATGTTGTCATTGGAAGACCTTGGTTTTTGTGAGAAAGGTAAAGCATGGTTGGACATTTACAAAAGCTATGAAGACTACAAAGGTTTCTACGAAATAGGTGGCAAGAAACTCTTCGTAAACTTGAACGGGGGCCTAAAAGCGGACGGCAATCCTTTGGGTGCTACTGGAGGAGCGCAAATCTTTGAAATTGTTAAACAGTTACGCGGAGAGGCAGACAACCGCCAAATAGAACTTAACGGGGAATATCCAAAATTGGGTTTGGTTTCAGAACTAGAAGGCTTTGGCACAAAAGCTTACATACACATCTTAGGGAGGAACACAGATTGAGTAGTCAACCAATAGAACGAAGAGTCTCCTATATTGGCGACAGACTTCGGGGTAGCCAATGCACTATATGTGGCAAAGAGTACTTCCGCGGCAAAAACTACTGTGGTGTATGTGGACGAAAAAGCTTTGGAAAAATGAAGGACATTGACTTCTTTTATGAACAAGGTACTCTTGAGGTTTCTACTGTTGTAAAGCAGCCTACTAACCGATTCGTGAAAATGGGGTCATACACTTATGGAATCGTTGCTTTTCATGAAGGAAAAACGCGTGTTCCAGGACGATTAACTGACACATTAATTGACTGCGAACAACAAGATATTACCTGTTTTGATGGAAAAACTGTTGTTCCGCGCTTCCGACGCAGATACACAGTAGGAGAAAGCGACGTTATTCCAACTGTGTCTTTGGCGTTTTCTGTTGAGGATGGATATTACCCTCACCAAAAATATGAAATTCATAAACCCAAAAAACGATATGAAAATCCTGGAATAGTCGGATATGGAGTGTACACTTCAAAATTCAGAATTAAAGAAGGAAAAATGGAACGCTCAGTTCCTTTCATTGACGAAGACGCAGTAACCGCGGCGGTAGAAGCTGGAAAAATGGCTCTAATTCATTCAGGAGTGAACAATGAACTAATCGGCAAAATTTATGTTGGTTCAGAATCGAATCCATACGCGGTTAATCCTATTGCATCGAAAGTAGCCCAAGTATTAAAATTAGGCAAAGAAGAAAAAACAAATTTTGTCCAAAGCATAGACGCCGTAGACACCGAATTTGCATGCAAAGCAGCAACAAGCATGTTCAAAGATGCCTCAGCCCTTGTATGTTACCCCAAAAGCAACATACCTTTTGCAATGGCCATCGGTGCAGATAACTCTCAATCTGCCCCTCGAAATGCAATCGGTGGAGAACTAGACCATTTCGTAGGCTTTGGTAGCGCCGCTTTCATTTTTGGAATGCAAGACATCATCGCTGAAGTTGAAGGATGGTATTCATGCACCTCAGACACCCCAGACTTTTGGAGACGAGACATGCAAGCTTACCCCCGACACGGAGGAAGATTCACAGGAAAACCGGCTTACTTTAAACATGTTCAAAAAGCGTGCAAGACCCTCATGGAGCAGCTCAATCTCACCGTGAAAGATGTGGATTATTTTGTTCCCCATCAACCAAACCCCAGTTTTCCAATTAGAGTAGCAAAACAGCTAGGATTCAATGAAGAACAATACTTACCCGGCATAAAAGTCACCAAATTTGGAAACACATACTCAGGAGCTGCTCCAATAGGATTGGCTGCTGTTTTAGATGTGGCAAAACCAGATCAGCGAATAGTTCTAACAAGTTACGGCTCTGGCGCTGGAAGTGATGCTTACTCGTTCTTGACTACAAAGCAGATATTAGAAAAAAGAAATCGCCAAAAGTTTACTGTTAATCATCAGATCGAAAACGAACATCTAGAATATGTAGATTACCACACTTATCGGAGATTAAAACAAGGTCTCTAACCTTTTTTGTTTCATTTTGTGTTCAAGAAAATATTTATTAAATCTTGCTATATACTATTTAGCTGTTGTTAGTAAGAAATTGGTAGTTTGTGAATCTTGCTTTGGATTTCTGCTAAGTATTCTACTTTCATAAGACTTTCAAAGTAGGACTTCCAGAAATCTACAAACGTCTCCTGCTTAACAATATTAACACAAAATAGGTGTACATTGATGGTTTCCAAAAGAGGAATAATTGTATGGATTTCTGCATTCATAACTTTCTTGGCTGTAATGGCTTCATTTTCTATGGTAATTTTATTGATAAATGAAGGAGCAAGCACCATTGTAAACCCATACCTCCTAAGTGTCATTTTTGGTGCTCGAAGCGTAGAAACATATTTGTGGATATGTACTGCGGGAACTTTTGCTCTTCTGGGGTTAACATGCATTCTTATCTACATGAAACAACCTCCAGACCCAGAAATAGTAAAGTTATTGCTAAAAGTTGGAGGCAACCTAGCCGCCCTTAGAAAAGCCCAAGAAGCCTCAACAAACGAAATTGTTGAACGCATGGACTATGACAAAAAAGTGAACCAAACCTTCTTTAGCAAAGTTACAACAGATTTGCAAGAGAAAAATACAGAAATGGCTTCTATTTTGGCTTCTCAAGATCGGTCTATAAAGAAGATTCGTTCTGAGCTTGTTTCTGCAATAGAAACAAAAACTGGTGAAGCTGGCGAAAAAATGTCTGCTGACCTCAAAAAGCAAGAAGCAGTTCTTAATTCTATGAAACGTTTGAATGAAGAAAATGCTGTTATCTTGAAGAACCAGCGTGCAGAGCTTGAAGAGATTAAAAATCAACTTGAACAAATTGAAGGAACCATGGTTCCAAATCCAGCTAAACTGAAAAGTGTTGATAATCCAGAAGACATTAAAGGAATTGGTCCTACTCTAGGAAAAGAACTCCGAGAGCTTGGGATAACCTCTGTGGGTGAGTTCCTTAACACTGACCCTGTGGTTATTGGCGAGAAGACTCGGGTTTCCCATGAGATGGCTGAAAACCTGCAGTCTACGGCTCAGTTGATGATGGTTCCTGGTCTAGACGCAGATGATGCAGAACTGCTAATCGAATGCGGCGTAAAATCAAGAAAACAATTAGCAGATCAGGACTTAATCGAGCTTAGCAGAAAAATCAATGATGTGGCAAAAATTTACATTGCCCAACAAAAGCTCTCCAAAGAAAAAGCTCCAACCATTGAGGAACTTTCTGCGTGGATACGAATGGCAAACTAAGCTATTATTTACCAATTTTTTCATTACTCCATTTTTTTGGATTTTTTGCTTCTTTTCGATTTTCTTTGCTTCAGGTTTTTGGTTGATATTTTTTGTGCTGAATTTTCTGAAAAAAAGTTGTTTTAAACATTGTACCTCTATTATTAATCAAATATGCGGTTTAGGGTTGTCAGGTTAATTTTAAAAGTTTAGTTAAACAATTCCAGAATAATTCGAGGGATATTTTTTGAGTATAGAGGGATTTGTTGACTACAAAAGAAGAGAATTTTGTAACGAAGTTAATTGTGTCGTGCAAGTTGAACTTAACAAGTTGCCAGCGGGCTCAGAAGAATATGAGAAAATCAGAAAAACATGTCGAAATGACTGCAAATACACTACTTGGCAGTTTCATCACTGGCTTATAGAGAAAGGATATTTAATCGTACGACCAAAGGATGAGGGAGGAAAATAAAATGGCTTGGGGAATGCAAAACCGATTAAATCGCATCATCCAAAAAGATGGAAAAGCTTTGTTTATGCCTATAGATCATGGATATTTTCAGGGTCCAACCCGTATGCTGGAAAAACCTGGGGAAACAGTAAAACCCTTGATTCCATACGCAGACGCATTGATGATGACCCGTGGAGTTCTTCGAAACTGTATAGATCCAGTGGTAGAAAAACCAATAATTTTGCGAGTTTCTGGAGGTAACAGCGTAGTAGGTGAAGACCTTTCTAATGAAGAACAGTTGACTTCGATTTCAGAGATTATTCGACTTAACGTCACTGCTGTTTCTATGTCAATTTATGTTGGAAGCAAATACGAGCACCAGACTTTGAAGAGTTTTTCTGAACTCGTAAATCAATGTGAAGACTATGGAATACCCACCATGGCCGTAACTGCAGTTGGCAGAGAAATGCAAAAGCGCACTGCTCGATATTTGGGTCTGTGTTCTAGAATTGCTGCTGAATTAGGTGCACGCGTAGTCAAAACCTACTATTGTGAAAAAGATTTTGCAAAAGTCGTTGATGGATGTCCTGTGCCTATTGTAATTGCAGGTGGACCCAAAGTAGACACTGCACTGGAAGTTTTCGAGTTCGTTTACGACGGACTTCAATGCGGAGCTATCGGCGTTAACTTGGGTCGAAACATTTGGCAACACGAATATCCAGTTGCTGTTATGCGGGCAATTCGTGGAGTAATTCACAACGGATTAACCCCCAAAGAAGCGCAGACCCTATTTGAAGAAGTAAAAGCCGTAAAGGCTTAACTTTTTTTGTTTTTGGTGAAAAAATTGCTTGTAGCAGTTTACCACAACAATAAAGACTTACGAATAGAAGACGTCCCCAAACCTGAAATTGGCTCTGACGAAATCTTGTTGAAGGTCATGGCCAGTGGATTATGCGGAACCGATGTGGTAGAATGGTACAGGCTTCCCAAAGCGCCCCGTGTGTTAGGGCACGAAGCAACTGGCGTAATTGATGAAACTGGAAAAAACGTGACTAAATACAAAGTTGGAGACCGCATTTTTGTGTCCCATCATGTGCCTTGCAACAGTTGCCATTATTGCAATAAAGACGCCCACACCGCCTGTGAAACTTTGCACACAACAAATTACTATCCGGGTGGGTTTTCTCAATACATTCGGGTGCCAAAAATCAACATAGAAACGGGAATCTACAAGTTGCCTGATTCTATGTCCTATGGCGAGGGGACTTTTATTGAGCCCTTGGCGTGTGCAGTTCGTGGTCAGCGGCTGGCGGACATTAACAAGAATGATTCTGTTCTGATAATTGGTAGTGGAATGGCCGGAATACTGCATATTCAACTAGCGAAAATGAAGGGCGTGAAAACAGTTTTTGCCGCAGATATTAATCCAGACCGGCTTGCTTTGGCAAAAAAGTTTGGGGCAGACTACATATTAGATGCAAAACAGGATTTGCCCACGCAGGTTAAGGAATTAAATGATGGTTTAGGGGCAGACAAAGTAATCGTATGTACTGGGGCACAAAAAGCTGCGTTGACTGCGTTAGATTGTGTGGATAGAGGTGGAACAATTTTGTTTTTTGCGGTTCCTGACCCTACGGTTAAGATTCCAATTCCCATAACCGAGTTTTGGAGAAACGAAACAACAATCAAAACCTCGTATGGGGCAGCACCTCAAGACCTTGAAGAGTCGCTACGGATTCTTTCTAAAAAAGGAGTTAACGTTTTGGATATGATTACTCACAAATTTGACATTCGCGAAGCTGGTGAAGGCTTCAGGCTTGTTGCAGAAGCAGGGAAATCCTTGAAAGTAATCATTGAACCAAACCGAGCACAATAAGCTGAATTGCCGCGTTTTTTTGCATTTTGTTGCTCTTTATATAGTAGTAACTGTTTTGGTCGCTATGAAAATTACGGCGCTGAATGGCAATATGCAAGAAGGAAAAATAAAATTCAACACTGTATTTGTTTCTGACAAGGTTCCAACAGATTCCAAACTTGAGGAACTAAAGCATTGGTGCAAAGTTTTTCAAAAAAACGGTTTAACTCCAGAAGTTGAAGGAAATTACACGGGAAATCTTAGTTTTCGGGCTGGGCAGGGTTTTGTGATCACTGCTTCAGCTCTTAAGGATAAGGAAAACTTAGCGGATGATTGTTTTGTGTTTGTTAAAGAGTATGACCCAAAAACTAACACGTTTTATGTGGAGGGCGAAAAGAAACCCTCGTCCGAGTCCATTATGCATCAGATGATTTATGATGCTAACAAACAGGCTCAAGCTGTTTTTCATGGGCACATTGATGTGATAGTTCAAAATGCAGAAAAACTGGGGTTGCCTTTGACCGGAAAAGAGTTTGCGTCAGGGACAATTGGGCTGGCAAAAGAGGTGTTGAAAATACTGGGAGATAACAAAATGATTGTTTTGAAAAATCATGGCTTTGTTTCTTTGGGGAAAATAATGAACGAAGCTGGAGATTTAGCTTTAGCTACTTTACGGGACAGTGAACAGCTAAACATAACTAAATGACAAGCCAAGTTTTGGATACATTATCGTGTCGAAAGCATTTTTAACAGCAAATATAGTTTACTGGTTTATTATTGTGAGGCTTACTGAATGGTTAAGTATATTTTTGTGACCGGTGGGGTTTTGTCCTCTGTTGGTAAGGGAATTGTAACTTCTTCTATCGGAAAAATGCTCCAAGTCAGAGGATTCAAAGTATCAGTAATCAAAGTAGACCCCTACGTGAACGTGGACGCCGGAACCATGAACCCCTACATCCACGGGGAAGTGTTCGTAACCGAAGACGGCGGCGAAGCAGACCTAGACTTAGGTGGCTACGAACGGTTCCTTGACACAAACATGCCCAAAGACAACAATGTAACAACTGGACAAATATACCAAACAGTAATCGACAGAGAACGCCGAGGAGACTTTCTAGGTAAATGTGTACAAATCATCCCCCATGTAACTGATGAAATAAAGCGTCGCACCCGTGTGGTAGCTGAAAAATCAAAGGCAGATGTTGTATTAACGGAACTAGGTGGAACCGTAGGGGACATCGAAGGATTGCCATTTCTGGAGGCCATTCGTCAGATGCGCCTTGAAGAAGGGTTTGAAAACACTCTCTATGTGCATCTCGCTCTTGTTCCTATACTAGATGTTACGGGTGAAATGAAAACTAAACCCTTACAGCATAGTGTAAACGAACTTCGCAGAATTGGTATTCAACCCGATACCGTAGTTGCCCGATGCAGAAAAATGATTGATGAGGGCACTCTCAGAAAAGTCGCATTGTTTGGTACAATCCCCAAAGAAGCAGTTTTCTGTTCATATAATGTTCCATCAATTTATCAAGTTCCCCTTATTTTGGACGAGCAAGGCATGGGTGACTTCATATGCAACCGTTTGGGCATATCCAAAAACCTGCCAGAATGGAAAGAATGGCAACAGTTTGTGGACTGTTTTGAAAACCCCCACCATGAAGTCAAAGTTGCCTTAATCGGCAAATATGCAGGTCTAACAGACAGTTACGTAAGCATGAACGAAGCTTTTCGACACTCTGGAGCCAAGTGTCAAACAAAAGTAACCGTAAACTACATTGAGGCAGAATGTCTTGAACACAATGACGAAAACTTGAAACTTCTTGAAGGCCATGATGGAATTTTCATACCTTACGGTTTTGGTCCAAGAGGAACTGAAGGAAAAATTAAAGGAATCCAGTACGCCCGGGAAAACAATATACCCTTTTTGGGTGTTTGTTACGGGTTTCAGCTAGCAGTTATTGAGTTCGCACGAAACGTTTTAGGATTTAAAGGTGCAAACAGCACAGAAATTAACCCAGAAACACCTTATCCAGTTATTGATTTGATGCCTGAACAAAAAACAGTCAACAACAAAGGCGGAACTATGCGCCTAGGCGCCCACGAAGTGCACGTCCAGAAAAACACCATGGCGTACACCCTTTACAAGAAAGAATCAATCTTTGAGCGACATCGTCACCGATGGGAAGTTAACCCCGAATACTGGACACAACTCGAAAACAAAGGGCTGATATTTTCTGGAAACAGTCCAGACGCTAGAAGAAAAGAAATCGTAGAATTGCCTAGCAACTTTTTCTTCTTTGCTTCCCAGTTCCACGGAGAATTTAAAAGCCGACCAACCAAACCTGAACCAGAATACTACGGATTCATCAAAGCCTGCCTAGACAAAAAACTCGGAAAACCAAAACCTGAATTTTAACAACTTTTCTATTTTGAACTAGACGACCTAGCAAGGGCTTTCCAAAGATGGTCGTTTGCGGGTCGAACTAGTTCTGTTTTTTCTCCATTTTTTGTAATCAGGTTTCTTCCATACTTTGCTTCTGTTACTTCGCCGATTATGGAAGCTTGAATTCTATTATCTGCTAAATTATTGATTATTTGATCCGCTTTGTCTTGATTTGCTATGATAAGAAGAGCGCCTGAACTAATCAGTTGCATTGGGTCAATTCCAAAATGGGCACAGATTTTTTGGGTTTGTTCGGGAACCAAAACAGATTCCTCATAAACATTAAAGCCAACATCCGCTGCATCAGCTAACTCATGCAAGCCTCCTGCCACACCTCCTTCGGTGGGGTCGTGCATTGCTGAAACGGCTCCTGTTTTGAAGGCAGTTAAGGCGTCGTTTACTACACTAATTTTTTCAAAGAATTTTTCTGCAGATTCCAAGAATTTTTCATCAAAAACATGTAGCAGTTCTTGTTTTCGGTCTGAGGCAAGAATTGCAGTGCCTTCGATTCCGGTTCCTTTGGTTAAGATGATTTTGTCTCCGATTTTTGCTCCACCTGATGAAACATATTTTCCGTTTTCTGCAATGCCTATGACGCATCCAGTTACTATGGGGTGGTCGATTCCGGGGGTGATTTCGCAGTGTCCGCCGATGATTGCAATGTTTAGTTGGTTTGCGGCTTTGTCCATTTGGGTGCAAATGTTTTCTATTGTTTTTTTGGTTGCGGTTTGAGGCAACATGATAATCGAGTTAAACCAGCAAGGGGCAACTCCACGGGTAGCAACATCGTTTGCACTAACATGAACGGCCAGCCAACCTAGCCAATTTTCAGCACCAGTTATCGGGTCTGAAGAAACTGCCAAAACAGCGTTTCCAACTTTAACTATGGCGGCGTCTTCCCCAAGGGATGGACTAAGAATAACATCTTCTCGTTTGGCTCCTAGGTTTTTGAAAACAATTTTTTCCAAAACATCAGTTGGAACCTTACCCAGCAAGAACCCCATGACACATTACCAACAATGTATTGTTCAGTGCAGTTAAAAAAAGATTAACATCTACTTAACATTAAAACGATAAATCAGCATTTAATTATCCGATTTTTGGATGCCTTGAAGATTAAGCTTTATTTCTACAGCTCATCAATACTTAACACATATCGAAGTGGTTTTAATGAAACAACTATTATTCACCCCCTCTGCAGGAAAACGCTTAATCGCAAAAGCATTAGCCCAAAACCCAATAGTTTTGACTGCCCTAAAGAAAGGAACCTTAGTTATCGTAGCAGGTACCACAAACGGTTACGTGGCAGAAGAGATACTAAAAATTCTCAAGATTGAAGGTTTTTTGAAAACTAATTTTTTCCGTGGACTTACTCTGCCTCCCGGTGGGTCTGTGACGTCAGAGGGCAGATTGGCTGATGAAAGCAAGTTCCCCGGAGACGTAGTAATAACTAACGGTGAGTGGCAAAAAGGCAAAACAATCATAGATATAGTTGACGACCTAAAAGACAGAGATGTGATTTTGAAAGGCGCAAACGCTTTAAACATAGAAAAAAAGCAAGCCGCCGTGTTGATTGGGCACCCCAAAGCAGGAACTATTTCTTTTATAATGCAAGCGGTAGCAGGACGCCGAACAAAGTTAATTGTTCCCGTTGGTTTAGAAAAACGAGTTAACAATGACCTATACTCCTTATCTGAAAAGCTAAATTCCCCTGAAGCAAGCGGTTATCGGATGTCTCTTGTTCCCGGTCAGGTGTTCACCGAAATCGAAGCAATAAAACAACTGTCTGGAGCAAATGCAGAACTAGTTGCTGCAGGCGGAATTTGCGGAGCTGAAGGAAGCTATCTGCTTGCAGTTACCGGAACAGATGCACAAGAAAACTACGCGGAAAAACTATGGAAGTCTGTTGCTTCAGAACCCCCATTTTAAGAAATTATTGAAACAGAAAAGTGGTAGCCCGGGGGAGATTCGAACTCCCGTCAAAGGCTCCAAAGGCCTCCATGATTGTCCACTACACTACCGGGCTGGTTTGCTGTTCTGTGTTAATATCTGCTCTTTAATATTAACATTAAGTCTGTGTGTGAGTTTGTGAAAAAGATTCATTCAAGGATTTAACAGTTTTTCTTTTGAGTGTAAC
>JARRLY010000008.1:0-7067 GCA_037386545.1 Candidatus Bathyarchaeota archaeon | reverse complement strand
AGTGATTTTGTTTTCTAGGATTGTTGAAGGTTTAAAATCTAAAGAATAGAAAAGTAGGGTTTACAGGACAGTTAGAGTCCCATATTTTCCTGAGTTGAGCTGAAGCACATCTCTGAAAGATTTGATGTATCCGTTTTCGATTTTTACGCGGTCGCCTACGTTGACTTGTTCGGTTTGTTCATTCCATAAAGTCAAGGTGATTTTTCCGGTTTCGTCTTCGATAGTGGCGTCGGCTACGCGGTATGTATCGTTTGTGTACCGTGAACGGACTTCTCGTACGTCTGATTTTTCGACTACGTCTGCTTCTACGTCTACTTTTCGCATTCCATCTCTTAGTTCATTAATTTTCAAGGGCTTATTCCTCCGATTGTTTGTGCCACCAAAATTAACAGCACATCAATAAATTATTTTGTGCATGTTCGATTTGTTGGCGAAATCAAAAGAGCATCAACGACGATATAAGTTTTATTACAAACAGTACAGAAAAAGAGGAGAGAGAGTGAACGGCACAAAAACTAGTTATATGTGCCCTTCATTCATGATTTTAATTGGGTTTAGAATCCAAAGGCACTTAACAAAAGCCTTGCAGCGAAAGCGATAACAGCAATTGTTAGAGCTTTTCCCCATGGGATTTCTTTCATTTCGTGAATTATTATTGCACTAAGACCGGTTGTCCAAATGTAGCCAACCCAAATTAGTGGCGTTAACAATTGATATCCCCAGGTCTTTGCCCAACTTTCAGCGTTTCGAGCAAAATAGTACGTCGAGGTGGAATCCAACACGTAGGTTAATTCTGGAAGAGTTGTTGCTACAATTCCGGTTATTATGTTTGTGATAACAGTTACAATGAAAACATAACCAATGATTATGAAGAAAACATTCCATTTTCCTAAATCTTCATTGAATAGTTTGGCAACTATTATCAAAAGCCCACCCCAAACAACCCACGTCATTCCGGCTTGAATTATGACAGAAATAAATTCGATGTAAACGGTTCCCATCTCAACTGAGTTTGCGAAAGTTCTAAAAAACAAGCCATCAACGTTCACGTTCAAGTTTGCTGAATCAGCCCATACTAATTTCAACTCAACTCCAGTGATTTGTTCCCAATTTGGAGAATCAACTGCGTCCCATCCTTGACTGGAACCAATATTCAAAGTTACGTTTGTCCATTCACTGTTTGAACCTAACAAAGAGGCTATGTCTCGTTCAAAGTAGCTGTTTTCGCTACCTGAAAACAGTTTGATTGTTCCAGAAACAGCAGATGCACCTGCATCGTTGGTCCAGTTCATCCAGAAAAATAATTCAGTGTATTCTGTTCCTTCTGAGCAGTTTATTGGGTCAATTGCATCGAGCTTTAACCATATCGTTGAATTTGAAGCTGCAGAACTGATGCTGCTGTTTCCAACTTGATAATTTATTGCATCTCGCGAAAGGTCTCCGTTAGACGTCCAGACATGTTGGTCAAGTAGCTTTTCTGTCCAGATTTCGTCTTCTGGAAGTCGAGATTCAAGAAACTGTTTTGAACTCGCAACGTACTGCACAGCAACCGCTGAAGCAATTACAAGCAACAAAACAATGGCAACGCCTTTGAAGTCAGGTTTTTCTATGATTTTTTTGAATGCCTTGAAGGGTGAATATAGAACTTCGAGAATCTCTTGACCAACCACTTATTTTCTTCTCCAAAAATTCAATCTGGTTATGTTTTTGACTATTTAGTGACTTACGTAACCAACTAATAACCTTTGATGTATTTGATGTTTTACGTTAGTTTCAAGGTGAAAAACACTAGAGTCAACAAAATTCCCACAAGTAACATCTTTGCGCCATGAACGACAATGTTTCGGCACGAAATTTTTCCAAGCATTGCGCCCAGCAGGAACATTATAGTCAAAGCTAAACCTACCGAAATTTGCAGAGCGAAACTAACATCAATAATTCCGTTAATCGAAAGGAAAAAAGGCACCAAACAAATTGCACCAGTTAAAGCAGGCGCCCCTCCGCCAATCACTGCAGCCCATAAAGAAGCAAAGCGGCTTGCTTTTCCTACTACACTATTTTTTAGTGGAGTGAGCATTGATTTTTCTAAACTGCTAAGTTTTTTTGCTCCCTCGGCTTCTTCTGCCATGTAAGAGCCAGCGAAACCAGACATGCCCATTGCTATTGTTGCACCTAAACCTGATAATACAACCCAGCTGTCGTTAGTTATCCCCGCAGCGTACGCGCCAACAACTACACCAAGAACAGTAGTGGCTCCGTCAAAGGCGTTCATTATAAAGTATCTTCGGCTGATTGGCCCTACTCCACTAAGGTGAATGTAGCGCCTAAGTTTATCCAAAAATTTCATACAGTCTTAACCTGTTTTACATTCTTGCAGAACTATCTTGAGGCGTTTTCACTTCTTCAACAATTCTTTTGCCTGCAGCAACTTCGTCAACAGAGTGAATAGTAGCGCCAAGTTCCTCTAGTTTTGCTTTTATTTCTTCAAAATTTAATGAAATGCCAACTATAATGACTTTTGCATTTTCTACTTGTTGGTCAATTTCGTTAATTATTATGTTTACGCCTTCTACACCGTCAAGGTGACTGAGAGATTCAGAAATTTCAACAACGCTTGGTTTGTACGGTTTTAGAACATCCAAGATAAGTCTTCGGATCATTTTTGAACGACGATTCTATAGTTTGACCGCACGTATTTAACTATTGCTCTAATAAGAAAAACATCAAAATTTCCTTAGTTTTTCATATTTTTCACTTGTTTTTCAACTTAAAACAAATTTAATTAAATTAACTACGATAGATAATGTTGTAACTAAAATCAATCCTTTAGGTAGCTTCAAGTTTTGATTACACTCTTCAAACTAATTAGTTGATTGTCCAAACCATTTTTTTCTGTTCATTTCAGATTTAGACAAAAAAGGAATATCCACAATTAACCGAGAAGATCAAAAAACCCTAAAAATTCATAGCCTTTCTAGTTTTCACAGTTAAACAACCTTACTAACTGGAATAATTGTGTATATTCGATTATTAGTAGAACTATAATGTTGAAACAGTAGTTTTTAGAAATCGTAACAGGATCAACTAAGTTACAAAAGATATAAAGGAATCAGGCAACCGTTAGATTTAGACAATGGGCCCGTTGTCCAGTTGGTTAACCCCAAATGGAGGCCAAAAGACGCTTCCCTCACGCGGAAGAGATCTCCGGTTCAAATCCGGACGGGCCCACCATTACTTCAAATTTTGTCGGATTTTCTGAGCCGTTTCATCCAACATAGTTCGATTTTCCATTAAACGACCAAAACGGCCACTTTTTCTTAACCTTGAAAACATGGGAATCACATGAAAATGAATATGCATAACCACCTGACCTGCAGCCCCTCCATTGTTTTGAACTATTTGAATTCCATCTGCACTAACAGCTTTTTTCACCGCAATTGCTACTCGCTTAACAACAACAATTAACTCCTTCAAGGTTTCTTCAGGAATTTCATAAATGTTTTCCCAGTGCTTTCGACAAACAACCAAAGTGTGACCCACACGAATGGGATGCAAATCCATGAAAGCTAAAACGTTGCTGTCTTCGTAGACCCTGCTGGCTGAAGCAGAACCTTGAGCTATCTTACAGAAAGGGCAATTGTCTGACATTTTTTATTAACATCCGTTATGCTAAAGCATCATTGTAAATAAAAAAGCTATTTTCTCCCTTTTTGAGCATCTAACCCTGAAGTTTTCAAAAAGCTTAAAAAACAAGTTAGCAGTTCATGTTGAGTGGCGCCGAGGTAGCTCAGTTGGGAGAGCACTCGACTCAACAACAACGTTGTCGAGGGTGAAGCTGAAGACCGAGTTGTCGCTGGTTCAAGTCCGGCCCTCGGCACCATTTATAAATTCTGGAATAAACCTGCGACACGTTGTTATTTGCGTTTTCTGAAAAGCTGAACACCTTCAATTTCACAAACAGGTTCAAACTCCTCACTTCAACGAGTTTTCTAGCATCTTCTATTGTTCTAGCAATCTTTGAAATATATTCCTCATCTTTTTCGTTTGGAAGTAATCGTGTGTATACCATTGTGTTTTTTATGTTTTTCTGTGGCCTAAAATTTTCATGATATGAAGCAAGTCTTTTTTTGTAGTATTCAGTTGTAGCTATCCAATGTCTTAGAGCGTGAAAGGTTATTTTCAGTAATCTAACATTTCCAAGGCTATGGGCAACTCTCTTGCGATATCTTTCAGCTGTTCATATTAATATTGGCAGATTTTTGTAATGGCTGAAAAGTTTTTCATAGATTTGCTTCAAAATTCTAATTATGGGAATTATTTTTAGGAAAACATTCTTTACGTTTTTTTGAAGACTTGTTTTTTAACTAACATTAAACAGTTAATAAAATGATATTATATTTCGCAAATTGGCTAATTATTGTCAATTTTAACATTAAATGATAGAAGATATGTTGTTAAAAGATATACACAAATGTTTCAATATAATTAATATGTGATATTATCATTTTCCTAAATATTATCCTTAAATCAGGGTACAAGAGATAAAAGGTATTCAACCCCGATTTTTGAATAGTTAAGCTTGCATATTGAAAAAAGGGTGAAACCAAGAGTTGAACAAGTCAAAAAATAAAAAGCAAATGCCGATAATACTTTCAGTAGTATTAATGCCCGTTACAATTATTTTCTGGTGCATAGGATGGCTACTATACAGTTGCATTTCCGAGGCTAAAGATTCTTACTCCCACAAAAAGCAACATTAAACCTTGCAAATAAAAATATGAGTTCATAGAAAAAACTCTTTGCTATTTAATCCACTACAGTTAGCAAAAACAAATTTAAGAAGTACCCCCCTCTTTGATGAATCAATATGTCCAACTCAAACCTCGCAGTTATTATTCCCACACTAAATGAAGAAGAGGGAATAGTTCCAACAATAATGGAAATAAAACAAACAATTGCTGACGCTAGGATAATTGTTGTAGATGGGAGCAGTACAGACAAAACCGTAGAATTAGCAAAAGACTTTGGTGTAGAAATTATCGCTCAAAAGGGAAAAGGGAAAGGTTGTGCAATTAGCCAAAGTTTGTCAAGAATTACTCATGAAACAGATTATGTTGCGTTTATAGATGCAGATTACACTTATCCTGCAACTAATCTTGACGATATGATTAATATTCTTGATTTGAATCCAAATATCGGAATGATTTTAGGGGATAGATTCAGCAAAAGTGAAAAATTTGGATCTGAAAAAAATCGATTTTTTGCCGGAAATAAACTGTTAGCCTTTATTCATAACATGTTCAATGGAGTAAAACTAAACGATCCATTAACCGGATTAAGAGTAATAAGATCTGAACTAATAAGATGGTGGAAACCAAAATCAATCGGATTTGATATTGAAGTGGAATTAAACTGTCACATTGCACGTTCAGGATATAATATTGTTGAAATACCAATAAAGTATAGGCCACGGTTGGGAAAAAAGAAACTTGGTTTTAGGCATGGCATAGAGATATTTGAGAGAATATTGACTGATTTTTCGGAAGATTTTTAATAACAATTATGTAAAAATTTTGAATTTTGTTTTTCTATCAATTTGCTTCAACATTCTAATTCCATGGGGGGATTGTAGTGCTTTGCGAATACATTTCGTTGAGATAATCCTTGAAATATGTCGTTATGAGGAGATATATTAAGAAAACTGTACACCTCTATTATGCTAAAATTGGGTCCTCAGGGGAAATTCTTGACCAAGGCAACAAGGAGATGGCCAATCGTATGCCTAATTGTAGCAATCTCTGTTATTCAACAAAGCCGTGCTTACGTTAAATTGTATTTCTCTTGGTCTGTTGGTTTTTTGTTTAGATTTCATATATTTCGTAAAAAAAGGAGTGTCAGTACTAACCATACTTAAATTGATAGTGTAAAAAATTATCATAATGTCTAGATGGTAGAAAATTTTGTGCAAAACACATGCAAGATAACTGCCCCAACTAATTAACAAAAATGGCAATCAAACCAAGCCTTAACCCGTTTTCTTTTTTGTTTTATGAAAGGTTAAATGAACCAAGCCCTCAAACTATTGTAGATTCTAATGAAACTACAGAACACATTTATTATCGTTTTTCTCTTGATTGCAGTAATAGTTTTTTCTGTTTCCTTTCTTTTTGCTAACAACACACCCAATGAACCCACACAACCCCAAGACTCATTTTATTACACCTACAAGATTTTGAACAGTTACCCCCACGACGAATCAGCGTTCACACAAGGTTTAGTCATTGAAAACGGGATCTTATACGAAGGCACTGGACTTTATGGACAATCTACGTTGCGGCGTGTGGACTTGGAAACAGGTAATATAACTCAAAGTCATCCATTATCTGCGGGATTATTTGGCGAAGGCATTACAGTTTTCGAGGATAAAATCATTCAGTTAACTTGGAAAAACAACATTGGCTTTGTATATGACAAAACCTCCTTTGAGCTTTTAGAACAATTTGATTACCCTACTGAAGGATGGGGAATAACCCACAACGGCACTTCACTGATAATGAGTGATGGCTCATCAACCTTGTATTTTTTGAACACAGAAACATTCCAAATAATAAACCAAGTTGATGTTTACAACGATGAAGGCTTGATAGTTAATCTAAACGAACTTGAATATATCAATGGAAGCATTTATGCCAACATCTGGCAAAAAGACACAATCATAATAATTGACCCACAAACCGGAAACGTTACAGGAGAAATCGACTTAACGGGTCTCAAAGAATTAGTTAATCAAAACAGTGATGTGCTTAATGGAATTGCGTATGACCAAACAGGAAATAAGCTGTTTGTTACTGGAAAATTTTGGTCAAACCTTTTTGAAATAAAACTTGTTCCAGTAGAGTGAACTGTATAATAAAAAAATCTCAAATACAAAAAATTGAAAAAAAGGGATGTTTGGTCCCTTATTCTTCTAAGACTTTGTTTGCTTCTTCGGCGTAGGCGTCCATGACGTATGGGATGCCTGAGATTTTTGAGGCTTCTTCGGTTAAGGCCATTAGGTCTTTGCGACT
>JARRLY010000007.1:72856-74259 GCA_037386545.1 Candidatus Bathyarchaeota archaeon | reverse complement strand
AGTATCATGTTTGAAGTTGTCAAGTCACCATGAATTATTCCATTCTTGTGAAGACGTCCAATCATTTTGCCTATGTGCTTGCAAATTTTTAGTCGTTCGTGTTTAGGGAAGCTATCTAATACTTGTTTGACTTGTTTTCCTTCCACAAACTCCATGATTATGTTTGCGCCTGCAACATCAACCATAAAAATTGTAGGAGTCGGAACTCCAGCTTCTTTAGCCTTGTGCATAATATGAGGCTCATGAATTGTCCTGTGGGAACGAATCATCTTATCCAGTTCTGGAATACGGTATTGTTTTGGATGACGCATTTTTATGATGACTTTTCGGTCGTGCCACGTCTTTTTGTATAAGCTGGCTTCAGCACCTTTTTTAATTAATACCATTTTTTCCCTCAACCCAAGGCGCAACTACTTCTTCTAAACGCCATTTTACGTCAACAAAACTTCTTTCTACCGGAGTAGAAATGCCGCTCTTATATGACAGAATTCCTGCCCATGCAATCATGGCACCATTATCGGCAGCAAGCTTTAAGGGTACAACACAAAACCGTGCCCCATGTTCCTGAGCAATTTCATTAAGCATTTCCTGCAACCTTTTGTTTGCAGCAACTCCACCAGTTAACAGTACTTCTGGTTTTTCTGTGTGGGCTAACGCTCGTTCAGTAACTTCTGTTAACATTCCAAAGGCAACTTCTTGCAGGCTAAAACAAATGTCCTCGATACAATACTTGTTTGTCTGAAACGCTTGAACCGCAGCAGTATGAAGACCGCTAAAGGAAAGGTCCATTCCCTTTACTGTGTACGGTAGAGGAACAAAGTTTTTGCCCTTTTTTGCCAATTTTTCAACCACTGCACCAAAAGGTGCCTCATGCCCTTGTTTTAGTCCCACTGCTCGGGCAAAAACGTCCAAACAGTTTCCGATTGCGATGTCTAGTGTTTCCCCAAAAATTCTGTATCTTTTTGCTTCAAAAGCAGAAACTATTGTGTTTCCTCCTGAAGCATATAAGGTAACTGGGTCTGACGCTCCAGTTGCCAGCTTTCCGATTTCGATGTGACCTACACAATGGTTAACTCCAACCAATTTGACACCAAGATATGATGCCAACGCACGTGCAGCGGTTGCCCCAGTTCGTAGGCATGGTCCTAATCCTGGTCCTTGAGCAAAAGCAACTAAGCTTAGTTCTTGAGGTTTGACTCCTGCTGTTTCAAAAGCTTGCGCAAGAACTTTTTCTGAAACTTCAGCATGATGCCTTGCTGCTTCCCGGGGATGTATTCCCCCTTTTTCTGGCATGTATGCATGGTTTGCGTTTGAAAGAACCTTGCCGTCAAAAGTTACTACTGCGGCACCAAAATCGTCAGCTGTTGATTCTATGCCTAGACAGTAAGAGTCTGATGAAGAAG
>JARRLY010000007.1:58952-72831 GCA_037386545.1 Candidatus Bathyarchaeota archaeon | reverse complement strand
TGTGTAATTCAACCTAATTGCCTACACATTTTTATGCGTTAATGTGCCCTTATAATTACTAACATTTAAAGGACCGATATTTACATGCCCAGACGTAACGAACTAGAATACAAAGCCTTAGAAGTCATTGCCAACAACGGAACCGAAGGCGTTCTCCAATCTGAACTTTGGCGCAAACTAGACGCAACTAGCAGGGAAGGCAGCAGAATCGCATTGAAACTGGAAACAAAAGGTTTGATAATTCGTGAAAAGGAACTTCACGACGGGAGATGGACTTATCGCCTTTTCACTAAACGTAAGCCAGCGTCTCTTAACACAATTATTGATTCACCCTGTTTGATGTGCCCAAACGATGCACGATGTGGCGCTTGGGGTCCGATTTCGCCTTATGAATGTAAGTTGCTTACCGCTTGGATTTTGGGTGAAGAATTGCCGGAAATGGAAACTTCTGGTGAAAGCTAGTTTTGCCTGGTAGTGCATGGGTTAACGAACGAAAAAACGAATTCTATTATCGAAAAGCAAAGTCAGAAAACCTTCGGTCAAGGGCCTCTTTTAAACTTCTTCAAGCCGTAAAAAAATACCCTTTCATCAAACCCGGTTACGTTGTAGTGGATTTAGGCGCCGCCCCTGGCGGGTGGACACTAGCTGCTCTGCGGTTGGTGAAAGATTCTGGATTTGTTTTAGCAGTTGACCTGAAAAATATAAGCCCATTTGAAGCTCCAAACGCTTTAGCAGTTGTTGGAGACGTTACCCAAAAAGAAACTATTTACAAAATTTTGCAGTTATTGCCTCATGACCCTGACGTAGTTATTTCAGATGTTGCACCAAACGTTTCAGGAATCTGGGAACTCGACCACGCCCGACAAATTGATTTAGCAACTCAATCTTTGAATATTGCAATTTCCCTTCTTCGACCCGGGGGTAACTTCTTTGTTAAAATCTTTCAAGGAAGCATGACAAACAATTTCATTAAGAAAGTAAAACGTCACTTTAGTTTTGTGAAAATGGTTAAACCCAAAGCCAGCAGAAGCAAAAGCGCAGAAATGTACGTTCTTGGGATGAATTTCAGAAAATAGACTGGTTTTATTATTTGTTTGCTGTTTCTGTGATTATTTTTGTGGCGATTTCTAGTCCGTTCCAGTCTTGGATTTTGCTTTGAAGTTGTTTTGCGTTTTCTTGATACTTGTTTGTTAGCAGTTTTTGAGCTGCAGAAAGTAAGGTCTGTTTGTTGAGTTCTTCTTGGAGTATAATTTTTGTTACACCCAGTTCTACGGCTTTTTCTGCGTTGTTGAATTGTTCCGTGTGACTGGGTGTAGGAACCAGAATTGTTGGTTTGCCGTAACAAATTGATTGGGATAATGTTCCGTGTCCTCCTCGGCTAATTACGATGTCGCAGGCTTTGAGGTATTCAAAACGGTTTGGAATCCACCCATGAACTATCATGTTGCCGTTAACTGGAGTTTGTGTTTTCACGTTTGGGTATCCAAGGGACATGACTATTTGGTAATCGTGAGGAAACTTGGCAAAAATCTGTCGAAGCAAACCCGTAAAGTACGCACGTTCTTTTGGAGGTCCACTGATGGGCGCAAAAATGATGGGTTTGTCTTCAGGTAAACCCAGTTTTTTGCGAAGTGCCCGTTTTTCGGGTAAATCTTTGGAACTTTTTGGAAGAATAGGTCCGATGTATTTTATTTTTTTGTGATACGCCTTTGGGATGTTTAGGTTTTTGTTAGAAATCGTGCAAGGCGGAGGAAAATCTGGAACCAGTATGTGGTTTACTTCTGCCCAAACCTTTCCAACCAAAGTTAAAGTGGTGGCATCTGCGATTCGGGCAAGTTTAAGGAACCGGTTTCGTCGGGGAATAAACACCTGAAACTGGTTAAGTATACAAATTCGTGGAATATCTAAAAATTTTGCAGCAACCAAAGATGACGCCCTGGAATCTGAAACTACAATGTCGGGTTCGAAGGCTTGGATGTAGTCGATTTCTGCATCTATTTGTTTGGCGATTTTATATACTGTAAGAAAGGGCCCAGGGTCAACAGTAGTTAAACGAAAGTCGATACTGCCATCAGGTTTAACTTGCACTCCAATGTCTGGAGCTTCTATGACATTGAAACCTTCTTTTTGAACATACTTGAAGCCTAAAAAAACACGCATGACTTTAGTTTCCTTCAAATTTGCTTTTGTTTCACATCGCCTTTGGGTGCAACTTCTTCAAAAATTATCGCTTCAAAACGGAAAATTTTAGTGCCCTTAATTAACCAAGAATCCGCAGACAAACCCGCCTTTATCGCAGTTTGACACAAAAATTGTTCAGCGTCCCATTTCCACTCAACTGGAACCTGAGGTAACAATAAACCTTTATGATAACTCTGCTCAAGGATCAAACCATCCCGTCCAACCTTTATTTTGGATGGGTAATCAGTTGGTTTTTCAACTTTAACAAGCTCTGGTGGCGTTAACACGCTAACTTCAAAAACTATGTTGTCTAATTCTTGAAGTTTAACTGATGGAAAACGTGGATCTTGGGTTGCGGCGCTAACTGCTGCTTCAATTACTGCTTTAACAAGGGGTGAGGTCGGATAAGGCAAACCAATACAGCCCCTAAGTTGTTTTGCTCCTTTATTAACAGTATTTAATGTGACAAAAACTCCACAAGGTTCCATGAGTTTAGAATTAACTTCTGCAGGAACTTGCACAATTTTTCCTGTTTCCAAATAAGTGGTAACTGTTTGTCTTGCAAGGTTTACTAGAAATTTTCCCTCATTAAGGGTCAACTGAAACGTCAATTTGTTTTGCCTCTGACTACTTGGAAAGTCAACCCTACTATAGTATTAAGGTTTTTGAACAAAAAAGATTCAGAAAAAAGAAAAAAATGGCATATATTGCTAGGCGTTTACTGCAAATTTGCTGGTTTCTTCTTGAATACCATCTTTTGTTATTATCATTACATCTACACCGTTGCCGCTCATGGAATCTCTGCGGATGGCAGATTTTATGGCTTTAAGCACTAGGTTTTTTGCTTCTTCTTGGGTCATTTTTTCTTTGTAGCCTTGCTCCAAAACTCCAGTTGCCATTGTGGCACCTGTGCCTACTGCTGCATAATCATCAGGCAAAAGAGAACCCAAAACATCCAGAACATATATTTCAGCAACTTCCCCGTCCATTCCACCCACGATCGTTTGGGTGTATAGTGGGTACATTTTTCTGTTGAACAAAACGTTTGCTGTGACTTTGGATGCAGCTTTTACGCTCATGGGCCGTTTTGTGTTTAGAGTAAACAATGTAGCCTGAGCGGAGATTTCACGTGTCAAAATTTGCATGTCCGAGACCAACCCTGCGCATGCTGCTCCGACTTTATCGGCGATTTTGAAAACCTTTTTTCCAGTTTTGCTCATTATCATGGAACCATAGGTCACTCGTTTTTCTGCAGCTAAGATTACTCCCCCATCAAAAACTACGCCTACTGTGGTGGCTCCGGGCATGTAATATCGTCCTTGGGCTTGGTCACTCAAAGTTTGTTCTCTCCGTTATCTTGCAGTATTGACCTAAAAGGGGCTATTAAAGTTAATTGATTTTCCATAAAAACCCTATTCTACTTGTCTAACGTTTCAAGCATGCTTCCTGTTCGGTAACCTTCAAGGTCAACAGTCACAAACTTAAAACCCAACAATTTTAAACTTTTTACAACTTCATCCATCACATCAGACTTACACAAAACCTCAACTTCTTTTTTTGGCACCTCAATTCTCGCAAGTCCCTTGTGGTCTCTGACTCGAAGCTGAGTAACGCCACTAATTTTTCGTATAATTCTTTCAGCTTTTGAGATTCTATCAAGTTTTTCAGCAGTTATCCTTTCATTGAAGGCAATCCTAGATGCCAAACACGCATTAGATGGCTTATTAAAAACAGAAAGCCCCAATGTTTTAGCTATTTGGCAGATTTCTTTACGAGTAAACTTGTTGATTACCCATGGGCTATGCACGTTTTCTGATTCTTGAACTGCAACAAAACCGGGCCTATGTCCAGATAATTCACTGAAGTTGGTTCCTTCAAAAACTGCTTTGAATCCATGTTTGTCTGCAATTGTTTGCATTTGTTTTAGTAAATCTTTTTTGCAAAAATAACAACGATTTTCTGGGTTCTTACTAAAATGCTTGTTAGACAAATCCGTTTTTATTATTTCCAACCGAATCCCTATTTGCTTAGCCATTCGCTTTGCGTCTTCTAGCTCTTCAGGGGTGTATATTGGAGACGTCGCTGTTACTGCTACTGCTTTTGATCCAAGAATGTCATAACACAAAGCTGCTAAGGTTGTGCTGTCCACTCCACCAGAGAAGGCAATGACTACCCCGTTTTTTCCTTTATTTGAAATGAACTGCTTAAGTTCTTCAAGTTTTTTGTCCAGATTACCCAATGAAAATCACTCTTTTTGGTTCAAAACTTGTTGGGCTTTTGTAATGATTAAATCTGAAATTTCTCTTGCAGTCTTTTTTGATTTGTTTGCTAGTCGTTTAACGTCTTCAAACTCGGGTTTTACGCGAACAATTTTGCCGTTGGTGTCTTTGGCGACTTTAACTGCCACTTTTTCTGTGATCGCTCCAACTGTTAATTTCAGTTCAACAACTTCACGGTTAATTACGTACCTTTCACACAAACAAACCCTAACCCCAAGAGTTCCTGTTTCGTCCATGATTACCCGTGACAAACGTTCAGCATCTGTTTTGTTTACTATTGCTTTGATAATTTGGTTGGGTCTGCTTTTTTTGGTCACTGCAGAAATTATGCTCACATCTTTTGCCCCTTCCTCAATCAACAACTCAATAGTATGACCCAAAATTTCTCCTGTGACATCATCAACGTTTGTTTCCAAAACTACAATCTCTTCTTTTAGTAATCCATAATCAACTGATTCCCCAACAGTAATCCGTAAAACATTGGGAATCCCTTCAAAACTTTTAGTTCCTGCTCCATAACCAACTTTTACTGGAACCATTGTAGGATAAAAACGGTCGACTTCGTCAACTAGGTTAACCAGTATCGCTGCTCCGGTTGGTGTTGCAAGTTCGTTTCCTATTGGTCCTCCTTGAATTGGAAACTGTTTGGACTGAAAAATTGCAAGGGTCGCTGGGGCTGGGCTAGAAACTGTGCCATGGGAAAATTTGAACAAACCTCCACCAACAGAAACTGGTGTGGAATATATTTTTGCATCAAACAATCCAAGGTCATCCAAGGCAACTGCGGCACCTATGATTTCTGCTGCAGTGTCTACTAATCCTACTTCATGCATGTGGGTGTGGTCCATGCTTGTGTTGTGTATTTTAGTTTCTGCTTCAACAAGAGTGTGTATGGTTTTTGAAGCAAACTGTTTTGCTTTTTGTGAAATGTCCAACTTTTGTGTGCAATTCTGGGCTCCTAGTATCATATCCCCTGCTACACCTGCCAGTTGAGGGTCGATAACTACGATTTTGTTGGTTTTTAGCATGGAATTCACACAATCAGTATTTTAATGGGAGCTAATATACTGATATAATTGTTTATGTTCCTAGGAATGTGAACCCAGTATGTACACGTTAAAGGAAATTCTGAAAAAAGTTGCACAAAATCAATTTTCTATTGATGAAGCCGAAAAATTACTTAGAATACTAGCAATTGACGAAATAGAAAATGTAGCAAACATCGACAGTCACCGCGAATTACGCAAAGGCGTACCAGAAGTTATACTAGCAGACGGAAAAGACACCAACCACCTAACAGAAATCGTGGCTAAAATGCTGGATTCTCGGGGACGTTCTATAGTAAGCAGATGTAACACCACACAAATTAAAGCAATCAAGGCAACTTTGCCTAAGGATGCTGTTTTACAGGTTTTTGATGCTGCTCGCATTATTGTTGTTAAAAAGAAAGATTTTGTTGTATCGTCCACTGGTGGAAAAGTGGGCTTGATTACTGCTGGAACTTCTGACATTTGTGTTGCTGAAGAAGCAAAAATCATTTGTGAATCCATGGGCTGCCAAGTAATTTCTTCTTACGATATTGGTGTGGCAGGGATCCATCGGTTAATTGCTCCTTTGAAGAAGATGGTTAAAGAAGATGTTGATGTTCTTGTAGTGGTTGCTGGCAGGGAAGGTGCATTGACTTCGGTAGTCGCAGGTATGGTTGATGTTCCTGTTATTGCGGTTCCTACTTCCAATAGTTACGGTCTTGGAGAAAAAGGGGTAAGCACTCTAATGGCAATGCTTCAGTCTTGTTCATTGGGTTTAGCAGTTGTAAACATAGACAGCGGAGTAGCTGCAGGCGCAATAGCCACCTTAATTGCTAACCGTGCTGCAAAGTTCAGAACGTAATGGTTTCCTTAAGCTTATTATTTTGTTATAACTACAGTTAGGGTTGCTGTTGTTGAGGAACTTATTATGAACCGAATTGGCTTGGTTACAAGCGGTGGTGACGCACCCGGAATGAATGCTGCCATACGAGCAGTTACTCGAGTTGCTTGTTCTAAACGCATTGAAGTTTTGGGGTTTGAGCATGGATGGGATGGGATAATTTTCAACAAATTCAGGGCATTAACTCCACGAAATGTCGGAGGAATTCTTCATTTAGGGGGAACAATTCTAAAAACTTCTCGCAGTCCAGAATTTCGAACCCCTGAAGGCTTAAAAAAAGCTGCAGAAAACCTTGCTGAGGATGGAGTTGAAGGATTAGTTGTTGTTGGTGGGGATGGTTCCATGAATGGAGGATTAGCATTAAGCAAATTTTCTGACGTTGCTGTTGTTGGCATTCCTGCAACTATAGATAACGACGTATATGGAACTGAAGAAACCATAGGATTTGACACCGCAGTAAATACGGCAATTGATGAAATCGACAAAATACGTGATACCGCAAGTGCTCATGAACGGGTTTTTGTTGTAGAAGTTATGGGACGTAAACGAGGTTTTTTGGCATTGACTATTGGTTTGACAGTTGGGGCTGAGGTGATTTTGGTTCCCGAAGTTGATTTCACTGTCAAAGAAGTTGTTGAAACCTTACAAATAAACCGAGATATTGGCAAAAAATCAGGAATTATTGTCGCAGCAGAAGGAGTTGGGGACACCCGTGATCTGATCTCTGAAATTGGAAAAATGGAAGATACAGAAGCCCGTTTGAGTGTCATAGGTTATGCTCAAAGAGGTGGAAACCCTTCAGCTCGCAGTAGACTTTTAGCTAATTTGTTTGCTGATAAAGCGGTAACCTTGCTCAAGAATGGGGAAAAAAACAGAATGGTTGCATTACAAAACGGAAAAGTAACCAGTTTAAGTTTACAAGAAGTTGTTTCAAACAAAAAGCAACTAGACTTGTATTTGATGCAGTTAGCAAAGATGTTATCAATCTAAGCCTAAACTGTTATCAGTTTTCTGAGCATGTGCCTTTGTAACCACAACAAGTGAGTTTCATTAGTTTCCATCTCAATACAGCAACAACAATTGATGTACCCACCAAAACTACAATGGCTAGACTTACTGTTGAACTGGTAGCTAATGCTAAATGCTTTGAAACTGCAAATTCACAAAAATGAAAAGAACTTGTTGGGGGCTTGCAATGCTTTTTTTCTGGGCTTCAAGGCAATGGAGCCCTTTTAAGCCTCTATTATTTTGTATGATGATGTAATTTCTACTGTTTCTTTGAGCATTGCTGCAACTGAACAGTATTTTTCTTCCGAAAGTTCTATCGCTTTTTCAACGGCATTAGGATTAATATTTTCACCCGTGACTATGTGCTTTAAGTGAACTTTTGTGAAAACCTTGGGTGGAGAATCTGTTTTTTTGTCAGCGGTAGCTTCTATTTTGTAGCTTGTTACTTTTTGGCGCTTCTTTTTGAGAATAATCAAGACATTCAAACTGCTACAGGCTGCTAAGCTTGCTAAAACATTCTCCATTGGCGATAACGCAGTTTCATCTCCACCGTGAGCTGAGGGAACATCAAAGTCCACAGAAAGTCCTTTTGGGTTTTTTGCTTTAAACTGAAGATTAGTTTTCCATTCTACGTCTATCTTTTTTTGTACACTCATGTTTATTTTCTCCTTGAAGGCAGCGTTTCTCAAAGTATGAATTTTGGCATGTAAAAAACGTTATTAAAACCTTGTAATTATAAAAAAAGCCATCGGTTGGATGAAATAGTTGAAAACAGTTGTAGTTTATTTTTCGTTAACCAACAATACAAAGTTCGTGGCAGAACAAATTGCACAACAATTAGATGCAGATTTATGCGAAGTTATTGACAAAAATCACAAAAAAGGAAAAATGCTTTACATAAAAGGAGGTGCAGCTGCTATGCGTGAAAAACTCACGGACATAACCATAGACAAAAATATTGATGATTACGATTTAGTGATTGTTGGATCTCCAGTTTGGGCTGGAAAAATCGCCCCAGCAATCCGAACTTTCTTGGTCAGCAACAGTTTATCAGAAAAACAAGTTGCCTTTTTTGTAAGCATAGGAGGCGACAAGCCAGAAAAAACCTTTGAAAATATCAGAAAAACCCTTGAGCTAGAACCCATAACTGATGGTTTGGGTGTTACTCAACCCTTAAAAAATAAGGCAGATGCAAAAACACAAATAACTAAATGGTGCACTAGCCTCAAAAATAAAATTCAAACCTGACACAACCAATTCTGGCGCAAACAAAACACAATGTTAGACTTCTACTAGAGGAGAACAACGGTAATAAAAATCTAGTTGGTCTATCAACTATTTTTATTACCGTTGTTCTGGAATATTTGTCGAAAAATTTAATGAATCGCTCATCATGTAACCCAAGCCCAAGTAGAAAATCAACGGGCAATAGAAAACACTTGCCAAAATTTCTTACTGCCGCAGCGTCATATGTCATTTTTTTGCTAGTTACACTCACTGTTTTAATTGCAAACATCATTTTTCCTACTGTTTGACCTGCAAAACCTTCAAGGAGCGTAGAATACAACCAAAGTAAACCTAAAAACAAAAAGACGTTTTGTTGATACAAAAACTGTCCACTGAACAAAACTAGCAGTTCACCAATCAACGTGGCTGCGATCATTATCGTGAAAGCCACTCCCATGTCAAATAGAAAAGCCATAGTTCTTTGGGAAAATTTTGCAACATGTTGACTTGTTTGTTTTTCCAAAAAATCTACGTCTACAGAAAGGGCTTCAACATCTTTAATCAACCGTAGAGCATTTTGGCCAAGCCTGTTTAGTTTATATTCACCATTTGGGGTTTGGTCTAAAAACTGTTTCATGCTTCTGAGATGAAAACTCATTTTTCCTGTGTCAATTTTAAGAGCGTTCATCAAGTCTGAAAAAGTCTGTTTCTTTTTTTCATTTAGAAGAATTAAAGTATCACGCCTAATTTTATGGGACAGAATAAGCAAAATCTTAGAAACGTTTTCTTTACTCTGAGCCATAATTATCTCCTCAGGTTTCAACCAAAATGTTGAGAACTGAACTGTGTTACCCCTATTCCTTTCTCTTAATAGTTATGTAGACCAGACTTGATTAATAGTTTTTGCAAAATTACTAGAAAAAATTGCAAAATTTTTTCTCTGGTAAACTGTTAGTTCACCTAAAAGCTAATTTAGTTGCCTGTTAATTTTACGGTAAACTAATATTCACTGAGGCTTACTGATGAAAAAGTTTCCTAAAAAATTTAAACTACTTGCCATTGAGGAGAAGTGGCAACAAAAATGGGAAGAAATGGGAATTTATCACTTTGACAGGAATGACTCTCGTCCCTCTTTTACTATTGACACTCCTCCTCCTTACCCGTCTGGCAATTTTCACATGGGAAACGTTCTAAACTGGACCTATATCGACACTCTAGCTCGATACAAACGTTTACTGGGTTACAAAGTTTTGTTTCCTCAGGGCTGGGACTGTCACGGTCTTCCAACGGAAGTAAAAACTGAAGAAATTCATAAAATCAAAAAAACAGATTTGCCTCCCGCAGAATTTGTTAAGCTATGCAAAAAGGTCATCGACAAATACATCGCCATAATGAAAAAAGCCATCATACGCCTTGGGTGTTCAGTGGACTGGACAACAGAATACAAGACAATGAATCCCGACTACTGGCGACGAACCCAACTTAGTTTCATTCAGTTGTACAAGAAGGGTTTAATCTACAAAGGAACTCACCCCATTAGTTGGTGTACAAGTTGTGAAACCGCAATTGCAGACGCAGAAGTCGAACACGAACAAAAAACGGGCACCTTGCATTTCATTAAATTCATGCTAGACAACGGAAACCATCTGACTATTGCTACTAGTAGACCTGAGCTTTTGCAGGCTTGTGTAATTGTAGCAGTAAATCCTGACGATGAAAGATACACCAAATACATCGGCAAAACCATTACCGTTCCCATCGCAGAGCGTCAAGTCAAAATTATCGCAGAAAAGGAAGTGGACCCTGAGTTTGGTACAGGAGTATTGATGATTTGTACCTATGGGGATAAAGCTGACGTGCAGGCTGTTTCTGCTTTGAAGCTTGAGCCAATTATTTTGATAGATGACAAAGGGAAAATGAATGAAAATGCTGGGAAATATTGCGGTTTAACGACTATTGAGGCCCGGAAAGTCATAGTACACGATCTAAAAGAATCAGGAAATCTGGAAAAAATTGAATCCCTCGACCAAGAAATAGGCACCTGCTGGAGATGTAAGCATCCTATTGAAATTTTGGAGCATGAGCAGTGGTTCATGAATACCCGAAAATTCACTGAAAAAGTGAAACAGAAAACCTTGGAAGTAACTTGGTATCCTGATTACATGAAAAAACGCATGATAGACTGGGCAAACAGTTTAGATTGGGACTGGGTAATTTCTCGCCAAAGAATCTTTGCAACTCCTATTCCTGTTTGGTACTGTAAACAATGCCAAGAAATAATTTTAGCCGAACCTGATTGGTTGCCTATAGACCCCCGAAATGAAGACCCCAAAATTGGCAAATGTCAAAATTGTGGCTGCAACGAGTTTGTTCCAGAAACTGACGTTTTGGATACTTGGTTTGATTCTTCCCTCACTTGTGCTGTTCATGCAGGTTGGCCTGACAACGAAGACTGGCAAAAACTCTTTCCTGCAGATGTGCATCCTTCGGGTTATGATATTATTCGGACTTGGGCGTATTATTTGATGGTTCGGGGTCTGGCGTTGTTTGATCAAAAACCCTACGATAGTGTGTTAATCAATGGTATGGTTTTGGGAACTGACGGCAGAAAAATGAGCAAATCCCTTGGTAACTTTGTGGCAACTCCTGATGTGTTTGAAAAATATGGTGCTGATGCTCCAAGGCAATGGGCAACTGGTGGAGGAGCCACTGGATCAGACATTCCTTTCCGATGGGAAGATGTAGAATATGCTTGGAGATTTTTGCGAAAACTTTGGAACGCTTCAAAATTTGCTGGAATGCACCTTAAAGATTATGATCCAAAGAGTAAAACGCCTCAATTGGAACTTATTGACCGTTGGCTTCTTAGCAAAATGGAACAGGTCACAAAGAAAGTAACTGAAGCACTGGATACTTGTCAATTTAATGTTGCAACTGATGAAATTCGAAAATTTACTTGGCATAGTTTTTGTGACAATTACATAGAAGCCGTAAAACACAGATTATATCAAACTGAAACTTACGGGGAAGAAAAACGAAAAGCTGCACAGTACACCCTTTATGTGACTATTTATCGGATAATTCAGATGTTGTCTCCAATTTCTCCTCATATAACTGAAGAGCTTTACCAGATAATGTTTGCAGACGACAAACAATTCAAGAGTATTCATCTTTCCCATTGGCCAAAGATTCAATACGAACTAATCGACCAAGACGTTGAAAAAAGTGGTGACCTTATAGTTGCTATTATGGGCGAGATTCGCAGAGACAAGGCAGAAAATCAAAAGCCGTTAAATGCTGAAATCAAAAAATTTACGGTTTACACAAAAGACAAACAAGCAGCTAACGTTCTAGCCAAGGCAGAAGAGGACCTAGTTGGAACCTGCAAGTTACAAAAACTGGAAATCGAGTTAACTAAAGGTCAAGGAAAACAAGTCCAAGGATATCCAGATTTACAGTTTGTTGCAGAGTACTAAACTGCAGCTTTGTATCGAAGAATTGCTGCAACCCCGCCAAAGGATTTTTTGAGCATTTGGCCTTCTTCGGTATATGCGGATATTATTTCCACGTCTGTTCCAATAGTTTCTGCTGTTTCAGCTAGGTCGTCTATTAGCTCTTTTGTTTCCACAACAGATATTGTTGGAACGCTGCACTTGGGGCAAGCACTACCGTTTATTTTTTGTTCGAACTCTGCAATTTGATGAAGTTTCATGGTTTCTTGTTTAGTGTATTCACATGAACCGCACTTCACTGTAACTAAAATTGTGTCTAGGTCTTCAGAAAGCAACAAAGTTTCCACAATGCCGTTGTTCAAAAATTTGCGGACCTCCGATTCACCGTAGGTTACTAATCCGGTGTCTTGACCGATTTCTCGCAAAAATTTTTGCATGATTTTCTTTTCTTCAAAATACCGCAGTTTTTGCAAAATCTCTTTGGAGCCTTCTACAACTTCTTCTACACCATGGTCATCTGTATATGATGTGTCAACTGTAGCCAAAACCTTGTCTTTTAATGTGTAGTGTAGAAAGTTACCTTTTTCGAACTCTTCTTTTGTTGGTCCTGGTCCACCTATGAGAATGCCTTTAAGGTCTTCGATAGGAAGAAATATTTCGTTTGCATATTCCCCGATTCTTGTGAAAAATTCGTGAATTTTTGCTTGGCGCATTCGAACAAACCTTTTTGCGGATTGTCCTCCTGCCCTGAATTTTCCTGGAATGCCTGAGGTTACTTGTTTGACTATGTCAAGATGTTTTCCCCGTACTGTAGCAAAGGATGCGTGGGCAGAATCCAACACTATGATTCCATAGGTTTCTTTGTCTTTTAGAAACTCTTCGAGGTGTTCAGTGTGGAATCTGGCATCACACCGGTACAAGTAAATTTGTATTGGTTCAGGAGGAGAAATAAGGTACAACTCAATTTTTTCGCTCCCTGGCCCGTTTTGTGGGATTGCTCCACAGAAAAGCACCAACCCGTTTTCGGGTACTGTTTTGAACATTTTCATTCGTTGAGTAACTTTTGTGATGGCGTCTTGAACGTTTTTTCTTGTGGTGTTTGATTTGATGTTGGTTGCGGTTCCATACTCGTTGTTTAGCATGGCTACTACTTCGCTGACTTGCCTGCCGGGGGGTACATAAAGGGAAACTAGTTCTGTTCCTCTGCCTTCCCGGGCGGCGAGTCTGTCAAGGTTACGTTTTAGTCGAAAACGTAGAAGAGAATCTTGTTTGGTGCTCAATGTCTGTTACACTCTTTGATTGTAGACCTAACAGATGTAGCATAGCTGATAAGAGTTGTCTTTCAACTTTTCGTAATGTTTTGTTTGTTTTTTTGGTTTTACTGGTTGTAGGGCAAAACTATTCAAATCAAAGCTGACTATGTGTGTAAATATTAACAATAATCTGGTCTGGTGGGAAAAGAACTGTTGGCAGAAAGCTTGGTTTTTGTAGGTCACATATCTGTTGACAAAATAGAAAACGTCAACGGTGTCAGAACCCAGCCAGGAGGTGCTGCTCTGTATGCTGCAATGGCTGCCAGAACCCTATCCCGAGATGTCACTTTAATATCCTCAACTAGAAAAGACAACCAATTTCTTGATAAATTGAATCTTTTGCCTCACACAGACATCAAAATGTATGATGCACCAACAACTCAATTTCACATAAAATATGACCGCCGATGGGAAGCAAATTATCTCAAGGCTGAGCAAGGTGCAGGCTCAAAAATTACCTCTCGCAGAATTTCTAATGGTTGGCTTAAAA
>JARRLY010000007.1:0-58944 GCA_037386545.1 Candidatus Bathyarchaeota archaeon | reverse complement strand
CCTTGAAGGCTGACTTTTTTATTTTAAATGACACGGAAGCAAAAGCATTAGCTGAAACTGACTCTATATCTTCTGCCGTTCGACTCTTGAAAGCTAAGCGACTAATTGTTACTTTAGGAACCTTAGGTGCAATAATCAAAGCTGAAGATGTTGGTATGCAAATGGTTCCTGCTTTGGTTTTACCTCCAGAAAAAATAGTGGACACCACCGGAGCTGGGGATGTTTGGTGTGGAGCTTTTTTGGCTACATATAATCTTACTGAAGATTTTGCGAAATCTGTTAGTGCTGCTTCCACAATTTCTAGCATAAAGTGTTCGGATTGGGGTTTTACGAGCTTAACGAAGTTGAAGTTTAACGAACCCGAGGATGTAATCGAGTTTGTTATGGGTATGAAGGATGGCGGCATCCAAAAACGGATTTTTGATTATACAAAATAGATAAATTAGGTTCGTTTGCAGAAAATCAATTGCTGAACACTCGAAGTACAATTAAAAAGAAACAATTATTAGGATTAATCTCCGTGCTAGAAGTGGAGAAAATCGTTATGGCAATGGCTTATGTTCTGATTAACACAGAACCCAAACACATGGAAGACATAGCAGCAACCTTAGAAAAACTTGATTCTGTTGTAGAGATCTTTCCCGTTTACGGAGTTTACGACCTAGTTGCAAAAATTCAAGCAGAAACTATGGAAAAACTCAAAGACATAGTCACTTGGAAAATACGCAATCTAAAAAACGTTCGTTCAACCATAACCATGTTGATACTCGACGACAAACAGTAACTTATAATGAAGCTTTCTTTTTTCTTTGTTTGTTTGATAGATCAAAGGGGTTAATTTTTTGAAAAATGCTTTGGTTTTATACTGGTCTAAAACTGGAAACACGCAAAAAGTTGCTTTTGCAATAAATGATGCTTTAGAATCTGCAGGATTGGATGTCTCGTTAAAGACAACTACTGAAGCAGAAAAACTTGACTATTTTGATTACGACCTAGTTTGTGTGGGTTTTCCTTCTTATCATTGGCATCTTCCCAAGCCTGTTGCAGATTTTTTGCACAAAAAATTTGATTTATACAAAAAACAAGAAAAAATCCAAAGAGGTTCACCAACCGTTGCCGGAAAGTATGCTTTAGTTTTTTGTACCTATTCTGGTCCTCATACTGGAGTTCGGGAGGCAACTCCTGCAGTGTTGTATGCTGGTCAGTTTTTTGAACACTTGGGATTCACAATATTGGGCGAATGGTGTGTTCTAAGTGAATTTCGTGGTTCTGAAGAGTTTAGCACTCAGGGCAAAATGGGTGATATTCATGGAAAACCAACTCCAGAAGAGCTGGAAAAAATAAAATCTGAAATTAAAGAGCTGGTTTCTGGTCTTTAGTTTGTAAATTTTTCCGTTTCTTTATAAAGGGGAGTTTGTTAGTATATTTGAAGAGTTTCGTTAATGCAGAATTGTTCTGCATAAAATAACTGGAACCTTTTCTAAGCTAGTGTCGAGGTGAATATCGTGTCTGAAAAGAAGATGTATGACGTCAAATGCACTGAATGTGGTAAAGATACTACCGTTCCTTTTGAACCTACAAAAGGTAAACCAGTTTATTGTAAGAGTTGTTTCTCCAAACGAAGAGGTAAATCACGCGAAAGACCTCGCAGAGAACCAATAATGTTCAACATGAAAAATGCTTGGGCAAGTCGGGGAAAGTAACTGCGAAAAGTTCTGAAAAGTAATTTTTTCAAACGTTTTTGGTGGTTTTTCCCAAAAAGTGAGAGTTTCTTTTGAAATTATTTTTTGTTTTCTTTTTTATTTTCTCTTTTAGCATTTGTTTTGTTTTGATTGATTGCCCCTAGGCACCTTTAAGAACAAGCTGATGTTGCCTTTGATGTAGATGTGTTTGTTTTGAGTAAGTGGGAATATATTGTTCTTCCGTTACGAACTAAAATTGGTATCAGCCGTAATTCACAAAAAAAGAATGCTGTTATACAAAATGTGCAAGATGAATTGAATTCTTTAGGAACAGAAGGTTGGGAATTGGTAAGCGTTCAAAATGTTCGTTTTTTATGCATCCAAGAAAAGATCCAGCAAAATAATCTAACCAATATTGTTCTTGAACATCCAAGTTCGCTTCTTCAAAAGTTACTGCGCTGTCCATGGATGTTGCTCCTGCTTGCTCAAATTTTCGAATGAGTCTATTTCGCATTTTAAATTGAATCCCAGACATTGACAATTTTTCAATACACCTCCCTGGTTAATCCGTATGCTTTGAATAGAACACTAAGAATAAACGACAAATCTCCAAATTTTGTCGACGGTCACTCAGCGAATTCTATGTATTTATATAATGTACGGTTAAATATATATACTACGGGTATTTAATCTGAATTTTAAGCTAGAATCTGTCAATTTTTAATGTTAAACAACTATAGCTAGTTTTTTATGTGTTTTTTGTAGAATATACTCAAATAGTCACCAGATAAATCAATAAGCAAAAAATGTAGGTGAAACCCTTTTAGGGGTTAACCTCTGATTTAGCAGATGTTTTTGGGTGCGTTGATTTTATTCAACGTCAACTTTTACTGCTTTTCCTTCCCAGACTCCATGCAAGTTGCAAAACTCTTGTGCGTGTAGAGTAGTTGTCTCTTTTAGTAATACCTTAATTGTTATGACGTAGCCATCTGATAATTCGGCACCAAACTCTGTTCTAGAGATTAATCTTTTTCCTGCATAAAGATTCACCCAGTTAATCCAGTGACTCAAGCTGTTTGGGTGTTCAACTCCGTCGATTCCTCCAACCTTGATTTTTACTGTAAAGGGTTCATCCACCTTAACTTTGCTAGGTGCTTCAATTATAGGTGTGTGTTTTTTTGACATTACAGTCATGTTGTTCCAGTCTGGTCTGTTTAATTCAGTTAAAGAATAGTCTTCACTCAAAATATTCATCTCCCAAATAAACAACCCTGCCGAGTCTAAAAAACGTTATCAAAATGTCTTTTCTTCACCCTTTACTGGAGTGTAAATTCCACCAGCAGGGTTCTTGAATCGTTTGGGGTTTTTTGTATGAACAGGAACCAACAGTTTGGGTTTGATTTTGTTTATCATATCTTGTATTTCTGGACCTGAAGCATGACCGCTAGCGTGAATTTGATATGGTTTGTAATCATTTTTGGCGTTAATGTTAAAGTGTTCGAGCCACCGTATCATCCTTTTTTGAGAAAGTTCCATTCTGGGATTGAAAGGTTCACATTGTGCCCTTACAAATACGGAGCCCTCGGGAAGATTGAAATCTAAAATGTTTTTGAATCTAAAATAGTCCATATGTAACACATAGCTTGAAGGATTTTTGTTGAGTTCAAGGGCGTCAACTCCTTTTTCGAGGTGTTTTGTGTCCACGGTTTTGTTGTCCCGATTGTTGCTCCACTCGGAAAGAGCCATGTCCCCAACTTTGTGCTTGTAGTTGCTGTAATCTCCTGGAGAATAAAGCATAGAACCACACCGTTCAAGAAACACAGTTGCTCCTTCATCATACACGCTTCTACCTAATCTTGCCAGAAGGTAAGCTAACCTTGGGTCAAAAACTGGGGTCTTTCCGCTTTTTATTGCTGCATCCCTTACAGTTTCGTATCTGTCTATGTCTTTCCATGTGAAACCCACCATAACCAAACCTTCAGATTCAGAAAAAATTTCTGCGAGGTCTGACTCTACTTGCTTTTCGTTGTCCGGTTCAGTTTTGTCGATACGAGTGCCTTCACAAAACATAACATCAGGGACAAGACCATTTAGTTCGTCTCCGAGGTTATAGCCTGATTTGCCATGAAAACGAATATCCCCTGTATACAAGACCTGAACGCCTTTTGACTCAAGCAAACACGACATAGATCCTGGTATTGAATGGTCCACTTCAAATGCTGTAACCGTCAACTCGTTTTTGATTGTTTGCGGCTCTTTGTGCTCTAGGTTGCAAAACTCTCGGTTAATTTCTTGTTTTGCATATCCAACTTTTGGTTCACCCGGAAAATAACCCGTTTTTAGTTGTGCCATTTTTCGGTCTTTTGTTGCGGTTAATTGTTTGTGCTTCTTCAAAACTTTGAATGTTTGTTTTCCAAAAATCTTTTGCGCGAACATTGTAGTTTTCAAAATCTTTTGGGCAAAGGGCGTCTTGCCGGTAGATTCCATTAATTTTTGGTAGCATTCCCAGTTTTAGTAAATCGTGTATTTTACAGCCTGAACGGGGTTGTAAAAATTCTTCAAAAAACAATCCCTCCTCGCTGTAAGATAATCCAAAATCAAGAAAAATTGATGCTTTTCCCATTTTAACTAGGATTTTGTTTCCACCAATGTCGCCGACCCCGCCGTAGCAACTGAATTTCATTAATTGTGCCTCTCAACAAGTTACTTCTTTATAGACTGATATAAACCTGCTAAATGGTTATGTTTTTTCTAAAAATTCCCTGATTACTGAATCGTATCGTGAAGTTTGTTGGAAAGCTTCAACAGCCAAAACTTTTCGAGTTTCAAAACTAACATCACCATTCTTTTTGTATTCTTCAAGAACCTGCATGTACCTGCTTGGTTTAACAACTACGACCACGTTTTCAAAATTTTTTGCAGCCGCACGAATCATGTTCGGACCCCCAATGTCGATGTTTTCTAAAGCTGTTTTTAGAGTTGCCCCTTCTTCTTTTGTTATTTTTTCAAAAGGATACAAATTACAAATAACCAGATCAATCGGTTCTATCTGAAATTGTTCAAGTTCCCTTATGTGAGCTGGGTTGTTTCTTAGTGCGAGAATTCCCCCCAAAATTTTTGGATGCACTGTTTTAATTCTACCTTCTAGTATTTCAGGAAAACCAGTTATTTCGGAAACATGTTTAACCTTTGAAACTCCACCTTCTTTAAGAGTGGTTAAACTTCCCCCTGTGGAAATAACACAAAATCCTTGTTTGTTGAGTTCCTTAGCGAAATCAACTATTCCAGATTTGTCGTGAACAGAAATCAATGCCCATTTCATGTTTGATTACTCCAATTGGCACCTTTTTTATATTTTTAATGAAACAAAAACTTTTCAATACTAATTTTTATGCAAAAATTAAAAAGGCTAATACACTAACAAAGAATAGAACAGGTTCATAATTATGAATCTGATTCCAAAAGATCTAGTAAACTAAACAAGTAAAAAATGGAGGTGTCTATGTGACAAAAGACCCAAACACAATCTATGTTGGAACAAAACCTGCAATGAGCTACGTTCTTGCCGTGATAACTCACTTCAACGAATCTGACGCTAAAACTGCTACCTTGAAAGCCCGAGGACGTGCAATAACCACAGCTATTGACGTTGTCGAAATTGTTCGCCGAAAATTCATGAAAGACCTTAAATTGGAGAAAATCGAAATCGGAACCGAAGAACTACAACGCGACGAAGGAACAAGAAATGTTTCAACAATTGAAATAAACTTAAAGCGCTGAACCTAAACAAGTTTTTGCTCTAAGAAAAAAATTCATTGTTTTTTAGTCTTTTTTTGTATTCAGCTCTCTAATAGCCGTCTTGCCGCAGGTAGTAATCACACTCTTTTTTTGCACCAAAACTTCTTACGCCTTTGGTTTTGAGTTGTTTTCGAAGTTTCGTAGCATATTCAGAAGTAATTTCTTGGCGTTTTTCCAGATAGCAGATTATTTCTTCTGCTTGTTGAGCTGTGTCACATCTACGCAAAAAATCAATCGCGTCTGGACTGTATCCATTAAACCTTTTTGAAACAGCCTTTTCCGCAGTAGTAACATCAGAGCGAACTGAATTGATTTTAGTTTTGCAGCTATCATTTGACATTTCTTCAGCTAGGTTTGGAAACATTTTTTCGAATTTTTCTTTTCGCAGTTTCAAGTTCAGAATTTCTCCTTGCTGCTACAATTTTTTGGTACTAAACCAATATTTAAACAGTAATCTGATCACTGAGGAACAAACCTTTGAAGGGGATTAGTCTCCAAAACTTTTTTTAACTGTTTCAAATTCAATCCCGTTTTCACGTCACCATATGTTTCACATTTTTCTATTTTTTCTAACTGTTCTGGGCTTCGAACCACAATTTCCACGATATCCCTCGAATCAAGAACAACTTTGATGTGAAATGATGAAATTTTTAATCCCTGTTTAGTTACTGAACAGCGCTGAGTTCCCCTTATTGAATATCCTTGTTTTTCTAGTTGTTTTAATACCTGTTGAGTGTTCTCAGAAAACACACAAATGTCGATGTCACTGGTTTTTCGGTCAGTACCTCTCCAAACGCTGCCAACCAGAACTGGATTGAACTCTACTAACTCTGTCATTATTTCTTTTGCGAGTTTTCGCCTTCTCAGAAGGCTTCGTTTTCTTTCTGAGCCTTCTCTTTCTTGTGCAATTATGTCCAGTTCCTCTGCAACTTCTACGTTACTGGGCAGTACTCTTACTCCTAAAGTTGATGCAGCTTGTTGTTTTGCTTGCTTGTACTCTTTTTCTTGACACGTATACAACAACAACGCGGCTTCTTGGGCAACCCTGTTCCTTAACATTTTTGCTCGATTTCCCTTCAATTATGTTCCTCCTTAACCTTTGTACCCTATTGTCGGGTAAAAATTTTGGTTGTGAAAACTGTTGGTGAAAACTTAGGTTTTATTTTTTGGTATAATTGGCTCTTCAATGAGTTCTTTGAGTTCGTTTAATTTTTCGACGAATTCTTGTCCTTTGTCTGATGTCCAATACTTTGATTTGTCTTTTGGTTTCTAAAAATCCATGTTCTTACATATAACCAAGGTAATGTTGAAGCATTCTCAAAGACAAGTTTGAGTCATACATTATTCGAGTCTTGTTTGTGGATTATGTACAAGCAAAGAATCTCTGCTATTATTTCTACCTTGACACTTTTGCCTCCCATCATAATACCAAGAATCATCAAGAATTTTGTCAATGAACTGTTTTTAATATATAAATTTTGTATATTTTTAGAACAGATAATTATATTTTTATTCAAAGTTGTAATAAATTTGCTGAAATAAGCGTAAAATTAATCCAATATTTACTTACTTGGGCTTCCAGATGCACGAAATGGCTTTTTGTTTGCATGCTTCAACACAAGGCAGGCTGTTTTCCTCTGGCTTGCAGGACGAACAAGTATATCGGATTTTTTTGCGGTGCTCTTTTGTGACTGCAGCGACTGATTTGTCTTCTAGGTCTATGAAAATGTCTTCCATTTGCAAGGCTTGTTGAGGGCATGCACTAATGCATTCTCCGCAGCTGTTGCATTTGTCTGCGTCAATAACTATGTAATATTCGCCAGAGCCATCAGTGTAACCATAATATGTTATTATTTTTCCTTCACCTTTGATTCATTGTTTTTGGGATTTTTCGTATAATGCTTTAGCAAACAAAGCCGCCCCAATTGCACCAGCAGAAGCAGGATCCAATCCTGTTTCTTCAAGGTTTGGAACCGGCAACCTTTTTACGCCTAGAATTTTCTCCACCCGGTCTACAATTCCAATGTTTTTGGACTGTCCACCCGTGATTACGAAGTCTTTTTCGCAACCCACTTTTTCGATAAGCTCGCTCATTCGGATTGCCATGGCTTTGACGTATGCTGCTATAACTTTTTCTTTGGTCCAGCCTTTTCGGAGCAAACCAACTGCCTCAGTTTTTGCGAAAACTACACATGTGCTGCTGACTGGTTTGGGTTCTTCAGTTACGCTTAACGAGACTTTACCCACATCTTCGATTGGGATTTTTAGCAGGTCAGCTATTACTTCCATTCCTCGTCCTGTGCCTGCCGCGCATTTATCGTTCATTAGAAAACTTACAACTTTTCCGTTTTGGTCGACTTTGATTGCTTTAACGTCTTGTCCACCAACATCCAGAACGGTTCTAACTGTTGGTCCCCAGATGTAGTTGGCGCCTTTGGCGTGGCACGCAATTTCTGTGATTGCTCGGTTTGCCATGGGAACGTTTACTCGTCCGTAACCTGTTCCCACGATGTAGTGAAAATCATCAAGAGTTAATCCAGTGTCTTCCATGGCCCATCCCAGAGCTTTTTTGGCACTGTCGGAGCTGTTTGATCCCGTGCGCATTACGCTCCATGCATAGATTTTTCCGTCTAGCATTATTACTGCTTTAGAGCCAACAGAACCAACGTCTACTCCGGCGGTTATTATGTTGGCTTTTTTTGGGTCCATGTTTGGTCTTATTTTTTTGTATTCCAGCCAACGCCAGTATTCCTTTTTTTCGTTGTTGTTTGTCATTGTGCTCGTCTCCTTGCACGTTTAGCTTTTTTTGCGGCAACTAAAGCTGCTCCAATTGCCCCTGCATAAATGGGTTCTTCAGGAATCAGTAATTCAATTCCTAGACGCCGTTTCAAAGAAGCCACAAATCCCTCGTCTTTAGCTACTCCCCCTACAAGAACTATGTCAGGGTTTACTCCTAACCGTTTTACCATGGATGCAACTCTTTCCGCCATGGCGTCAAATATTGCTCGGGCAATTTCGCTTTTGGGTTCTTCACGGTGAATAAGGGAAACTACGTCTGATTCTGCAAAAATTACGCAGCTTGCGTTTATTGGGCTTGCCCTTTCTGCTTTCAAGGACAGCGGGCCCATGTCTTCCAGCTCAACTTCCAGAGCTCGTGCCATGGCTTCGATAAAAGTTCCGGCACCGGCTGCACATCGGGCGTTTACAATGAAGTCTTGCATGATTCCGTATTCGTCACATTTGACTGCTCGGGCGTCTTCGGCTCCGACGTCGATCACTGTTCGGGCAGACTTGAAAAAGTATACTCCAGCTTTTGCGTCGGCTCCCATCATGCTGACTTTGCTGTCGGCGAAAGTTGCCATGTCTACTCCTGCTCCCGTGGCGGTTATGTGTTCTAGTTCTTCTCGAGAAATATTAGCACTTTTTAGTGCTTCTTCTAGGGCTTTTTCGGCGGCTTTTGTGGGTTCAAATCCTACAAATTCTTGGGCTTTGCCGACGACTTGTTTGTCTTTTATTATTGCGACTTTTACCCTTTGGGTGCCCATGTCTACTCCGGCAGAAACTATCACTTTAATTCTCCTCTTAAATGTCCATCCGTGCTTCCAGCATTTCCAGAAATGCTTCAACGCGTGTTTTCATTTGTCCCACGTCTTCGCGGGTGTATTCTGTGTCAAGGTAATACACAGGTATATTCATTGCATCAAGCACATTTTTGATCCGTTGGTATTCCATGGCGTAAAGTATGCAGCCTCGAACAACGTAGTAGATTACGCCGTCGACTTTGTATTCTTTTATTCGATCGATTATCCAGTTGATTCGGTCTTCGTTTCCGTGTTCAGAAGTAAAACAAGGACAAGTACAAGCCATTAAATACCGCTCGCCGATAGCATCAATCATGTCGCTCATGGTCCACTCATCAACTCCTACTGGGTCGTATAGGATTCTATCTCCGGAGCATTGTTCGTCAACTACAACAATTCCTTGAGGGTCAGATTCCTCAATCAAGTTTGGGACCTTCCAGCTGTCGGGCCAAATCATGGGAGTTCCAGTTAGCATTACCCTTGGTGTGTCTGGGTATGTTGAGTATTCTTTTTGTTCCAGACGTTTTTCTAGCTCATCACAGAGCTCGTTAACTTTTTGGGTCCAGCGTTCTATGTCGTCCCATAGGGCGGTTTGGTTTACCAGCATGGCGTCTCGTCCGTTGATTACAGGGTTGCCTTTGCGTAGGTCTTGGAGTCTACGAAATGCTTTGGTTGCTTGTTGCATTTTTTCGATGGCGGCTTTCAGGTTTTTTCTGTCAATTTTGTTTCCAGTTAGTTTTTCAATTTTTTCTTTGATTACCATTATTTCTTGTTTCCACATGCTCAGGGTGTGGGGGTCGTCTTTTACTCGTGGGGGGTTCATGCGCCAGATCGGTTTGTGGTCTGCGAGCATTTCGCTTAGTTTGGTTCTGCCGTCACATGTAAGAGGCATTACAATTGCATCGCTTAGTTCCAAAAAGGGTGATAAATTAACCATTTGTGCTCCTACGGTGGAGCGGATAACTGGGCAGACTTCTACTGGCATGATTCTGTCTCCCAGTTTGGCGCTGTCATACCATCCCGAGCCGACACGAACGGGGATGGCGTCTGCTGCTAGAATCATTTCTATGGGGGCAAAAATGCATGAGTATCCGATGACTTTTTTGCCTGCGGCTTTTTGTTTTTTGATTTCTTCTTGGCGTTTTCCAAAAAGGTTTGAGATTTCATCGAAATATTCCATGGCTTTTGGTCGGTTTTTCCATGATTTTTTCATTTTTTCGATGTTGTCTTCAATTACTTTCAGGGATGATGTTTTCATTGACTTGTTCAAGTCATCGATTTCGGATTTGCTCATCTCTGGGATGTATTTTGTTCCTTTTTCGATTTCACTTGCCATTTGGTTTTCCTCATTCTTCTTCTTTTAGCCAGTTTTTGGATTTGTATATGGGCTTGCCTGCAACTTCCACCTTCAGGCAATCCTCGTATGGGCACATCTCTACGCATCTGAAGCACAGGATGCACGATGAAACAGTTACGTCTCCTCCTTTCTCGTCGTAGACTTCTGTAACCTGTGGGGGACACACCCTTTTACATATGCCGCATTTTGTGCATTTTTCTTCTACTTTGGTTAGTTTGATTAATGAAATTTTCTTAAAGGGCCCAAATCTGCTAAAGATCGCTATTAGCCCTCCCAAAGGGCAGATTCGGCACCACAATCTGCGAATCATAAATGAGCCCCCAGTAACAACGCTGAGAACTATAATGTTAATTGAAGTAAGATACCACCCTGTCAACGCAAAATCCCCAATAGTTTGGGACATCATGTAATCTACATCCATGAATCCCAAAGCGCCTTCTACTAGAACAAACAAGGGTTTTGCTGGACAAACTTGGCAGAAGGGTATCTCAAGGTAACGTCCCAGTTCCGTTTCTGAGATTAGTTCAACTCCTGCTATGGCTCGCATGCCTAAAATGACGCTTAAAATCAAAAACGCGGCAATAATCAAGTATCTGGCCTGTCGTAAAGCTTCGTTGGTTCTGTCGGAGAGAGTCCAGTGCTTGATTTTCAAAGCTTTTCGTAATCGTGTAAGCAAATCCATGTACAACCCGAAGGGGCATATCCATCCGCAAAGGAATCGCCCAAAAATTATGGACATTACTATGAGCAATCCCGCTGCTATTGCCAAACGTTCCACTCCGGTTGTGGCATAAACGCTGCTGGTGCCAAAATCAGGAAACAGATAACTTTGCAGTTGCCAGACTACACAAGTTGCAGTTCTCCCTGAGGCGTAGTAACACGAAAAGGTAGGCACAGTTAGCCCGTCTGGGTAGGGTCTTCCAAAGATTTCTTTGCCTATGGCGATGTCTTTGGGTGCTGTTCCTAGGTATTCCCATTTTTCTTGTCCAAAGGGTCCAATTATTAATCCCAGAAAAATCAAAACAACTGCAACAATCTGGACGAACAGCCGTAGTGTGCTTAGTTTTCTAGTGTTGTTTCTTACCCAGATTACAATTGCCAGACTTCCCGCTATAATCAAAGCTAATGTAATTATTACCAGCAACGATTCAGCTATGATTTCTAGCACGGTTTTTTCATTCCTTCAAGTAAATTCGATTAACGAACTTATTAACACGCTTAGTCCCATGAGAACAAGGGCGATTCCCCCAATTTTGGACAACCATTTCGTGAACATTGGTGCCTTTTTTAGTAGCCAACCTGTGGCTCCCCCCAGAATCAAAAGGGGGGAAATTGCTGTTCCTAATCCAAACAAAACTGCCATAACTGTGGGGTTAATCTGACCAAAAGTCGCGGCAAAAACCAAGAGGGCAATCAAAGGAGGACACAAAATAAATCCTCGACTAAAACCCATGAAAAATGCCCTTAGGTCAAATCTGTCGGTTAGTTTTGCGATTCCGAATCTGTCAGGTTTTTGCTCTTTGCAGTCGCAGCTGCTGTTTTGTTTTTTCATTAGTATGGTTGCTCCAATCAAAACTGTGATTGCACTGAAGGCAACTGCACTGTATTGTTGGTATGAACTAAAGAAATCTTCACTCACAACCGCACTGAGCAAACCTACAATGGTTCCGATTATGGCGTAGGCTACTATTCGTCCCGCATTGTAGATTGTGGTTACAATTACTCCTTGCTTGAATCCTGCCCCAATTCCTGCAATGTAACTAATAATATACGGCAGACAAGACGACGCACAAAAAGTGAGCCCGTACAGTAAGCCAAAAACCAATGAACCAAGATACGGGTCTGAAATCTGTTCTAGAACAGTCATGGCAAACTAAGCCTTTGAGCCTAATAGAGCACAAGATACATGGTATCTGCATTTAACTATTGTCATAAAACCAACAAAAAAGCTGATTTTTCAATTCAAACTTTTTTTGTTAACATAGATCCATCTGATGTCAAAAATTACCATAATAAGAATTGCAAACTGAAAAAAATCAAAAGTCCACGAACCCTGCACAATCACAACTTGGGATGGCCCCCTGTCGTAGTACTGATAAGTTGGACGATAACTAAGAACACCGTATTCAACCGAAACAACCCGTGTAGTTGAATGAGTAATGGTAGAATAAGTTCGATTGTTCAAATCAGAAAACGCAAGAACTCCACCAAAACCAATTACCAAAACATTAACCAAAACCAACAAAACAACAGGATTAATACGCATTCAATTTCCCAAACTACTTTTCTCTTATTTGCAATATTGCTTTTATGCTGTTAACTAACATATTAGTATCTAATAACACTTGAATGTTGAAACCATATTTTTTCTGAAATTCCCTAGCAAGACAATATTGGTTCCTTATATTCCTTGAACATATTAATAGAGGTGGATTGTCAAAAATCGCCCTATTTCAGAAAAAAATGTACTGTACAAAACTTGATTTTGCAGTCTTTAATAGTCTCTTTTCATGTTTTTAGTTCTGAGGATGTCTACTTGTCTGACCGTTGGAGACTTTTAAAACTCGAAACCGCAGATGCATACACAAACATGGCAGTCGACGAGGCAATCCTTATCGCTAGAACTCAAAACAAGGTTTCTAACACTTTACGATTTTACATGTGGAATCCTTCTACCGTTTCAGTTGGGCGCTTCCAAAAAATAGAAAATGAAATCAACATTGAAGAGTGCAAAAAACAACACGTAGACATAGTACGAAGAATCAGTGGTGGTGGGGCTGTATATCATGACAAGAATGGCGAAATTACCTATAGCATAACAGCAAAGACAGTTGACCTTGGATGCAAAAACTTGGACCTTTTAGGGGCTTACCAAAAAATTTGCACTGGACTGAACGAGGCGGTAAAAATCTTAGGTGCCAACGCCGATTATAATCCTCCTGACCCGAAGCGGTGTCCTAACCTTTCTGTAGCTGGAAAAAAGATTTCTGGAAACGCTCAAACTACCAAAAAAGGGGTTTTAATGCAACATGGCACCTTTTTGCTTGTAATAGACTACCCTACTATGTTCAAGTTGCTTAAGGTGCCTTGGTCAACCAATCTAGACACGGTAATAGGGGTTGCAAAACGCAAACTTGGGTGTGTAAAACATGACATAAACCCAGATTTTTCAGTTCAACAAGCCTACAAAGCCTTAGTTGCGGGCTTTGAAAAAGCCTTGAACGTAGAATTTGTTCAAGAACCCTTAACTGAATATGAAAAAAAGCTTGCAGAAAAATTAAAAAAAGAAAAGTTTGTGACCGAGGATTGGAATTTCCTCGGTAAGTCCTCGTTTTGTTGAGGTTTCTATGCTAGCAGTGCAAACATTGCAATTGTTGGTGCAAACACTGAAGCAACCAAAGACATGACAGTGATCAACGTGTTCAACGAAGGTCCTGCGGTGTCTTTGAATGGGTCACCGACTGTGTCACCAACTACAGCAGCTTTGTGAGGTTCAGAGCCTTTGCCGCCAAATGCACCAGCTTCAATGTATTTCTTTGCGTTGTCCCAAAGTCCACCAGCGTTAGACATCAATAGAGCAAAGATAAGTCCTGAGAATATGCTTCCTGCTAAGTATCCACCAAGGGCTTGGATTCCTCCAATGAAACCTACTATCAATGTGATAGCAATAGACAAAACACTTGGAGCAATCAATTCTTTGAGTGCTCCTTTTGTGGCGATGTCTACACATGATGCATAGTCTGCTTTAACGCCTTCTTTGCCTTCTAGCAATCCTGGGATGTCTCTGAATTGTCGACGGATTTCTTCGATCATAATGTAAGCGTTTTTGCCTACACTTAGCATTACCATTGCTGAGAATACTGCGGGTATTGCAAGACCAACCAGAGCACCTGTCAAGACCAGTGGGTCCATCAAGTTGAACTGAATGCTTACACCTGTTGCTTGGGCTGCTATCTCTTGGAAAGCTGCAAGTAAAGCAATTACAGTAAGTCCCGCTGCACCAATAGCAAACCCTTTGGTTATAGCCTTAGAAGTGTTGCCTGCTGCGTCAAGGCTTGCAGTAATGTCTAGAACTTCTTCATCAAGTCCTGCTTGTTCTGCAATTCCTCCTGCGTTGTCAGATATAGGTCCGAAAGCATCACCAGCAACAATCATTCCTACGATAGAAAGCATACCGACTGCTGCCATTCCGATACCATAAACACCTGCTCCTTCAACACCGGGCATAAAGTATTCAGTTATCGAATAGGCTCCCACAGATGCAAATGCGATTCCCAATAGTGCTGGGAATATACTAAGCAATCCGTAAGAAAATCCAGTAATAATGTTGACTGCAGCACCTGTTTGGGATGCTTCAGCTGTTTTGATTACTGGAAACTTGTCTATTGAAGTAAAGAAGTCAGTTGTAACACCGATAATTACTCCACCAATTAGTCCAATGACTGCTGCTGCCCATACACCCATGTTAATGTCTAGATAATATGTTGCTCCTAGGGTTAACAAACCAAACATTACACATGTTAGGTATGTTCCTATGTTGAGGGCTTTTCCAGGATTTCCTTTTTTGCCCACACGAACTATTGCAACTCCCAAAATTGAAGCAATAACTCCAAATCCGGCAAACACCAAAGGCACATGCTCAAATGAGATGTTGTTAAAACCAAAATCAAGCATCGATTTTGCTCCTCCAAGTGTCATAACTGCAACTATGCTTGCTACGTATGAGTCAAAAAGGTCTGCTCCCATACCTGCGACGTCACCGACGTTATCGCCAACATTGTCGGCGATTACTCCAGGGTTTCTTGGGTCGTCTTCAGGTATGTTGTGTTCTACTTTGCCTACTAGGTCTGCGCCAACGTCAGCTGTTTTGGTGTAGATTCCGCCTCCAATTTTGGCGAAAAGTGCCATTGCACTTGCACCAAAGCTGAAGCCTAAAACTATTCCAGTGTCATTAGTTAATGCATAAACAGCGCTAAGTCCGAGGAGGGCTAATCCAACTACGGCTAATCCCATGACGGCTCCTCCACGGAAGGCTATTGGAAATGCTTTGTTTAGTCCTTCTTTTGCGGCGTTTGCTGATCTAACGTTTGCTTTTAGGGCAACTGTCATTCCCAAAATACCTGCAATCCCAGAACATAGTGCACCAAAAATGAATGCTACTCCCATTAGATAACTAAATCCAATGTCTGCGACCAACGGGATCCCGGTTAATATTACTGCCATGACTGCAACGAATGCTCCGAGGTATTTGAATTCCACTTTCAGGAAGGCTCGGGCGCCTTCTTGGATGGCGTTGGAAATTTCTTGCATTTTTTCTGAGCCGGCGTTTTGCCTGTTAATATAAAAGTAAAGATAAATTGCAACTAGACGGTTCCGGATTGTTTGCTTTAAGGTTTTCCCCAATATTGATTGAAAATCACTATGTTTGCTAATTTTCTGTTGTACATGGTTGAGTTCTGAATAACATTTCATTATTTACTGTAAATGTGAGAAAATTTTGTACATACCCTAAGAAACGCTTTTTAATAACAACACGTTTCTTCCATCTAAACTCTGCAGATTGGAAAAATAGGCGGTTGAAATGAGTCCTGAATACCATTCGATGGAAAAAAAGGAACTTTTAGAATCACTGAAAGTCACTGAAAAAGGATTGACAACCCAAGAAGCTGAACGACGCCTAAAAGAGTTCGGGCCAAACGAACTTTTAGAAAAGAAAAAGGTAAGTCCACTTCAGATTTTCTTGGGACAATTCAAAGACATCTTCGTAATCATGCTCTTGTTTGCGATGGCTGTCTCACTAATAATTGCCATAACCCGGGACGCAGGCGAATTCGTGGACGCTGCAACTATCGGCGCTATAATATTTCTTAACGCCATAGTTGGATTTGTTCAAGAATATCGCTCAGAAAAAGCAATGGAAGCCATGAAACAACTCACGGCTCCAAAGGCTCGTGTCTTGAGGGATGGCAAAGAAACACTAATTCCCTCAAGGGAAGTGGTGCCCGGAGATGTTGTTCTCCTAGATGCTGGAGATCGAATACCCGCAGACGCACGTGTCCTTCAAGTTGTGGATATGAAAACTGATGAAGCAATTCTCACTGGAGAATCCACAGCTGTAGGCAAAAAAGACATAGTTCTTGGTCCAAAAACTGCTGTTGCTGATCGTAAAAACTCTCTTTTCATGGCAACACACTTAACCTATGGGCGAGGAAAAGCCGTAATCACTAATACTGGAATGAAAACCGAATTTGGCAAAGTCGCTGAAATGGTTCAAGCAGTGGAACAAACCGAAACACCGCTCAAACAAAAGCTAACAAAGTTTGCAAAAAAACTAGGAATCATAATTGTTCTTGTTAGTGCTGTAATCTTTGCTCTTGAATTGTATGAAATCATTGGTATGGGTTCAGGTGGAAGTTTTGAACAAATTCTTGATCAGTTAATTAACGCTTTTGAAACTGCAATTGCCCTTGCTGTATCTGCGGTTCCTGAAGGTTTGCCTGCAGTTGTAACTGTATCTTTGGCTTTGGGTGCTAGAGAACTTGCTAAACGTAAAGCTCTGATCCGAAGGCTTTCATCTGCGGAAACTTTGGGTGCTACCGACATAATCTGTTCAGACAAAACCGGAACTTTGACCAAAGGTGAAATGACTGTGCGCAAAATCTACACTAACGATACAATGTTTGCCGTTACTGGTGCAGGTTATGAATCCAAAGGTGAATTCTTGGTTGACGGTAAAAAAATTGATGCAAACAAAGAAGCTGAACTCAGTTTGTTGTTGAAATCTAGTACTTTGTGTGCCAACGCAACTTACGATGGAACTAAAGTTCTGGGTGATACAACTGAAGGAGCATTAATTGTTGCAGCAGGCAAAACAGGAATGAGTAAGCCTGATTTAGACAGTAAATACACTCGTCTACAAGAAGTGCCTTTTACCTCTGAACGAAAACGAATGACCACTGTTCACAAAACACCTGATGGAAAGATTGTCTCTTACGTCAAGGGTGCAGTTGAAATGTTGCTGGAACGCTCAGTAAGCATCATCAAAGATGGCAAAGTAACCAATCTGTCTGTTTCTGAAAAAGAACAAATCATAAAGACCAATGAAGAAATGGCAAACCAAGCCCTTCGTGTTCTTGCAATCGCATATAAAGAATTACCTCCCACTGCAAAAGAATTCGATGAAGAAGAACTAGAAAGTGACCTAGTATTTATCGGCTTGGCAGGAATGATTGACCCGCCCAGAGAAGAAGCCAAAGGTGCAAACGAATTGTGCAAGAAAGCTGGTATCAAAACTGTAATGATTACTGGTGACCATAAACTCACAGCAGTTGCCATAGCAAAAGAACTAACCATAATGAACGAAGGCGACCTTGCTTTCACAGGTGCAGAACTGGACAAAATGAGTGATACCGAATTCGAAGACATAGTTGAAAAAGCAGTTGTCTATGCTCGTGTTTCTCCTGAACACAAGCTTCGAATCGTCAAAGCGCTCAAAGACAAAGGCCACATAGTTGCCATGACTGGAGATGGAGTCAACGACGCACCTGCACTCAAACAAGCAGACATCGGTATTGCCATGGGAATCACTGGAACAGACGTTACACGAGAAGCTGCTGACATGGTTTTGGCAGACGACAACTTCGCTACAATTGTTACTGCTGTTGAAGGTGGACGAGCTATCTATGACAACATCCGTAAATTTTCGTTCTTTCTGTTGCGTTCCAACTTTGACGAATTATTAGTCATTGGTGTGTTTGCATTGCTAAGTCCATTTATTGGTGGAGAAGAGCTTATACTTCCTCTCACTCCTGCAATGATTTTGTGGTTAAACTTAATCACTGATGGTGGACCCGCCCTCGCTTTAAGTATGGATCCTCCACAGGAAGATTTGATGAGTAGAAAACCACGAGATCCCAAACAAGGCATACTTCACGGAAGATTGGCTTCAATGTTAGCCTCTTTCATTGGACAATCCATTGGTACTGGTGGACTTTTTGCAGTAGCCTACTTTGTCTGGGGTTATGATCTAGGACATGCACAGACTGTAGCTTTCATGCAAGCCGTACTAAGAGAACTACTAATAGTTTGGAACTGTAGATCTGAGACAAAAAGTGCTTTCAGGCTCAGTTTCACATCCAACAAGTTTCTACTGCTTGCAGTATCTCTATCGATGATCGTATCCATTGCTGTTCCTTACACAGGCTTGCTAGGAACCACACCTTTGAGCTTAGAAGATTGGGCTATAGTTTTTCATAAGTAAGATAAAGTGTCAGGGTGAGCAATATTTTTGGAGAAAAATGTTCAAGGCACCTTCAAGTATACGCTTTCTGTTCCATAGTTTGGGTCTAGGTTGTGTAAGCAGTGCAATCTTTTTACAGGTGCTAGTTTTTTGGGACATATCTCAAACAGGATTTTTCAGAGCTACAGAACAAAATCAAACAATACTGAGTTTTGAAATATTTCTTACAGCATTTGCGCTAGTGTATTTTGTTTACATTTACCAACGGTTAATTAGATCGTTATAGCTTTTAAAAAATCAATTTCGAGTACTTCTAACTTCACTGTTTGTATCCCGTTAATAATTATAAGATTTTTTAGATTGTTCTATTTTGATATGTATTTTAATAAATTTTGAAAAATCAATAATTTCTATATTGTAAAACTACATTTTTTTAACTTTTTGTTTTATTATGTTTCTCCTTTTAGCGGAACTGTTAAATATTTCTCTAATTGAAAAATGAGGACAGTGAGTTTGAGAGGTAACAACAGTGAAATTCAAAAAATTGTTTTCAATGGTGTTTTGTGTTTTTCTTTTAACTTTAACTTTTTCTGGCACAGTTCTATCCCAATCTGAAGAGACAAAAAACGTTTACTCTCTAGACTATGGAGGCTTCCTAATCGACATTGTTGCTCCTGTTCAATCCTCTCCTGGAAGCAACATTACACTAAACATAACTACAGAAGCTAAATATGCTGATGCTGAAGTCGACGTTGATTATTTGGATGTTTTAATCTATGGCATAAAAGATGCAAAAAACGAAACTTCCCTTGCTAAAATCACTCATATCAAAAACATGTCTCTTAGCTTTTATGAAGCAAACTACTACATATCAATTCCAAATGACATCTCTCCTGGATTGATCTACGGAATAATCACCTCTGAATGGGATTTCGCAGATGCCCATTACAAGGTTACACCCTCTGGGTTTGCCCTAACTTACATCCAAAATGTCGAACTTGAAGAACTTCGAGCAGAATTCAATCAACTAAATGCAACCTACTACGATAGCTTGTATAACCACACTGCTGTTGAATCAGATTTAGAGGTCGAATTAGGCTCCACCAGAAATCTGATGTATATTTTTGTTGCAACAACAGTCGTCGCAAGCATCACAGTAATTGTTCTACTAATGAGAAAACCCAAAAAAGTCTGGATTTAAAAACCCAGAAACTTCATTTCTTTTTCAATTTCCTTTGCTGTTAATGACCTAGGATAATTGTAGAATGGACCTCTTGGTTTTTCATTATAATATGGCCGATTACAATCCGGACACCCTGAAGTCTGAAACGCGACACCTGATTCGATTGTATTTATCAAATCTTCATTAGTAACCCCAAAACTTTTGATTCTGCCATTATTGTCAAACTTCATATTTTCTATGCGAATTTTTTTCTTTGCAAGTAGCCACTGGGCAACTTGAACTCTACGATAGACCCTTAATGGCGGCACAAGCTTGTTTTCAAGTGACGTTCCCACAACAGGTGTAAAAGCAAATAATGCCGGGTATATTCCTGATTCTACACACCATTGAATTGTTTGACACAACTCTTCCTCTGTTTCTCCAAGACCAACAATAAGATGAGTAGTCACAAAGCCTTTTCCAAAAACATTAATGGCTTCTTGTAACCCTTTGCGGTGCATTTCCCATTTGTAAGGTCCATCAACGCTTGTTCCCTTGGTTTTTTTGAAGATTTCTTCTGTGGCGGCATCCAAGGCAATGCTTATTCGGTTTACTCCTGCTTGGAGTAGTTGATTCATTTTTTCTTTGTTTAATGGCTTACACGAAACTGAAATCGGCGTCTCCATTTTAAACCTAATTTCCTTGACAAGCCTCAAAACATCCTCAAAAACTTGTGGATAATTAAGGGACTGGATACAAATGCGCCTTATTTTGTTTGTTTTAGCAGTTTCTTCTATGCTAAACATCATTTCTTCAATTGAAAATTCTGGCCAAGTAACCCTAGAAAGCATATCAGTTCTTGAATTGCTGTGTTTGGCTTGAGGACAAAAAACACAATTAGCCAAACATTTTGAGGTTCTTTCCAAAAGCAAATATGCAGTAGTTGGTTTGACATCCATCCAACCACTTTTCAACCCCAAAACAAAAGCAGAACCAATTGAAACGCGAATTTTTTCGGGAAAACCTGTGGCCTTCATTGCTTACACCAAATGTCTTGAATCCTGTAAGTGAAATCTTGTATTAAATTATCCGAATTGAAATTTGTATAGAAGTATTGAGAATGCTCTCAAAAAGTTTTTAGAAAACGAACCTGAATGTAAACCTGTATGACAAGTCTAGGTGCCGAACAAATCTGGCAAACATCCAAAGAACAATTTATTTCATTACTTGAAATTGGGGAATTTTCCAATGAAGCCCATAGTATCCATTTCTTTGCCCCAAGTTTTGTTCATTATACAAACAAGTTTTTTCGTTCTTCTCGTAACAGTTTTCCCTCAATATCTGTGACTGGTTCCTCTTGCGCCCTGAACTGCAAGCATTGTAGTATGAAAGTGTTAAACACTATGACTGCTGCTCTTAGTCAAACTGAACTATTTGAAGAATGTAAAAAACTGAAAGCAAATGGAGCTCAAGGATGCTTAATCAGCGGAGGTTGTAACTCAGAAGGGGCCGTCCCATTGTCCAATTTTATTAAATCTTTTGGAAAGATAAAAAATGAATTGGGTCTAAGACTTGCAGTTCATACTGGACTGGTTGATTTTTCATTGGCAAATCAGTTGAAGAATGCTGGAGTTGACTCTGTATTAATTGATGTAATCGGTTCAGATGAAACAATTAAGGAAATTTGCAATCTTGACGTCTCTGTTTCTGATTACGAAAAATCCTTGAAAGCTTTAAATGATTCTCAAATTCCGTTTATCCCTCATATACTTGTGGGACTTCATTACGGTCAACTCAAAGGTGAGTTTGAAGCACTAAAACTAGTGTCAAAATATTCTCCTTCTGCGATCATAATAATTGGGTTTATGCCTATCCATGGAACACCTATGGAAAATGTGGAACCTCCCCAGCCTATAGATGTAATAAGAATTCTTGTTTGTGCAAGGTTGTTGATGCCAAATGTTCCAGTTATTTTGGGTTGCATGAGACCCAAAGGTGAACACCGTAAACAAACTGACATTCTTGCAATTAAGGCTGGAGTGGATGCCATAGCTTTTCCTGTTGAAGAAGCAATTGAGTTAGCCCAGTCCATGGGATTAGAAATGACTTTTTCATCAGTTTGCTGTTCCCAGATTTATGAACTCCTTTTTTAGCTGTTTTTTGTTGTTCTTTTTAATCGTTAGCTTTTTAAGATAAACAAATGCCCATACCTATCTGCTAATTGGTGAAAATAACCATGGTGAAGGTTAATGACTATGAAGTACCCGAAAACCTGTATTATCACAAAGAATACCTATGGGCAAGGGTTGAAGAAGACGGAAAAGTAAAAATTGGTCTAATCGATTATGCGCAAAAACAAATCAACGACATAATATATGTTGAACTTCCAAGCGTTGGCGACTCCATAACTAAAGACGAACCTTTTGGTATTTTAGAATCAGTCAAAGCGGTATCAGATTTAATTGCACCTGTAAGCGGTACAATAGAAGCGGTCAACCAAGAACTGGACTCCAAACCCGAACTACTCAACGAAGACCCTTACAACCAGGGATGGATAATAACTGTAGAACCAACAAACCTAGAAGAAGACCTAAAAACACTGTTATCTTTTGATGCAGCAGTTGAATGGCACAATTCACTAGTAAAATCCGAAAAAACTGAACAGGAATAAAGAATCAAACGAAATTAATACAATTTGACGTATTCCACACTTCAAAACAGCATATTTTTTTGATAAAAGATTTTTTATCTAAGCATTGACAATTACTGTGATAACAAAAAAGCTGGGATTTCGTAATGGCAAAAATCCATAAAGATATACTCAAACTGGTTTCAGAAAAGCCAATGACTCTTGTTGAAATTGCAGAAACACTTGAAGTAAAAGAAAAGAAAACATACAATGCTCTGAAAAAACTCTTCAGTGATGGAAAAATTGACTGTAACCCCAAAGCTCGTACTTACAGTGCAATAAAAGAAACTTAAGCAACTTTTATGATTTTTAACTCGAACTATTCAGAACAAGGTTAATATGTAAACCGTTCTTATCTGATAGCCAGAGTTGAACTTGATGCCCCGAAAAATTGTAATTATTGGGGCCAATGCGGCAGGCGTTGATGCAGCTTCTGCTGCTAGAAAAAAAGATAGGTCCGCTCAAATCAGTCTTATAACCAAAGAGAAAAAAGTAGGCTACTCCCGGTGTGGCATCCCTTTTGTTTTGGGCGGGCACCTTGAATCTTTTGATGATTTAATTGTTTTCCCCGAAAGCTTCTACAAAATGATGAAATTAAGTCTTCTAACTGAAACCACTGTAACAAAAATTGACCCAAAAACCAAAACTGTAGACATAAAGGACAAACTTAGTAACCAACAATCCCTGTCATACGACAGTTTGATTGTAACAACAGGAGCAACTCCGAGTGTACCAAAAATCTTAGGGCTGGACAAAAAAGGAGTCTATTTTGTTCGAACAATTGAAGATGGACAAAAAATCAGTAAAGCCCTTAAAACCGCAAAATCGGCCGTCATTATAGGTAGTGGACTTGTTGGATTAGAAGTCGCAGTGGCTTGTCGTGAACGAGATTTAAAAGTTTCAGTTGTTGAATTTTTACCCTGTGTTCTTCCGTTTCTACTTGATAACGATATGGCTGATCGTGTCCAAAAAATGCTTGAAGAAAAGGGGATAACTTTCGTTCTTGCAGAACCAGTTGAAGAAATCATTGGTTCCGACAAAGTTAATGGAGTTCGTGTTGGACAAAGGGTCCTTCCAGCAGATGTTGTAGTCGTTGCCGCCGGGGTTACTCCAAATGTTGAATTGGCAGAAAATGCTGGGATACAACTTGGCAAAACAAAAGCGATCAAAACAAACTCCAAAATGCAAACTAACCTGCCAGACATTTATGCTGCTGGTGACTGTGTAGAGTCTGTAAACCTTGTAACTGGGAAACCTATTCTAAGTCAACTAGGAACAACTGCCGTGCGGCAAGGAAAAGTTGCCGGAATTAATGCTGCTGGTGGAAAATCTGAATTTATTGGAACCCTGGGTTCATGGATAACCAAGCTGTTTGAAAATGAAATTGGTGGATCTGGTCTGCCCGAATTTATGGCCGAAAAGTATGGAGTTAAATCGATTTCTGCAACCATTACTTCAAAAACCCGAGCAGACTATTTTCCAGGAGCTTTGCCTATTCGAATTAAACTAGTGGCAGAAAAGCAGACTGGGAAATTAATCAGTGCCCAAATAATTGGTGGCGAAGAAGTAACCCAACGCATTAATGCTTTATCTTTTGCAATTCAAAAAGAAATGACTGCACAAGAACTAGCAAAAGCAGAAACCTGTTATGCCCCTCCTGTCTCAGAAACTTGGGAACCTATGATTTTGGCTGCAGAATTATTGTTACGAAAAATCAATTAATCCACTGTTTTTGATCTTTGTTTGTTTTTTTAACAGTAATTTTCTCGTTAAAAAGAAAGCTTTATTTTGTCGCATCACTTTATCCGAGTTTCTTGTAGACGGTGGTTCCTAATGGCAAAGGAAAAACTAAAAATCGCTTTTTACTGGGCTGCTAGCTGTGGAGGCTGCGAAGTAGCCGTTCTAGACGTTAACGAAAAAATATTAGACGTTATTGCAGCAGCTGACATAGTTTTCTGGCCTGTGGCAATCGACACAAAATACAAAGATGTCGAAGCAATGCCAGACAAAAGTATTGATGCTTGTTTCATTAATGGCGCAATCAGAACCGAAGAAAACGAAAAGATGGCAAAACTCCTAAGACAAAAATCCAAGATTCTTGTGGCTTTTGGCTCATGCGCAAACGACGGATGCGTAAAAAGTCTCGCAAACCTTTCGGATAAAAACGGAGTCTTTGAGCGAGCCTATCTTACAACAGAATCAACAGTGAATCCTGACTCCATTACCCCTCAAACACGTATAAAAGTTAAAGAGGGTGAACTAGAACTTCCAGAAATTTATGACACTGTGAAAACTTTACCCCAAACAGTGGATGTTGACTACACCATATCAGGTTGTCCTCCTCCTGTTCCATCAATATTAGCAATGTTTAATGCATTTATTACGGGTGATTTGCCTCCTAAGGGTTCAAGCTTTTTACCCGACAAATCTGTTTGTGACGAGTGCCCACGGGAAAAGAAGCACAGCGAAATAACTGAACTCAAGCGCATCTATGAAATAGAAGACGACGGTGTAACTTGTTTCTTGGATCAAGGAGTAATCTGTATGGGTATGGCTACCCGTGCAGGATGTGGTTGTCAGTGTCCAAACGTTAACATACCTTGTACTGGTTGTGGTGGTCCAGGTCCTCGAGTGGTTGATCAAGGTGCAGCAGCTATTGGTGCTTTGGCATCTCTGGTTAAGGACACCGACGTAGTAAAACAGGTTGTTGACCCGGTTGGAACTTTCTATAAATATTCATTAGCTAACTCAATTCTCAAAAGGAAAGTACGAAAATGAAAGAAATAGTAATCGACCCAATCACAAGACTTGAAGGCCACGGAAAAATCACAATATTTCTTAATGATGACGGAAATGTAGAAAACGCATACTTCCAAGTCCCAGAACTACGTGGATTTGAAAAATTCTGTGAAGGAAGACGCGCCGAAGACCTTCCCATAATAACAACCCGAATCTGTGGAGTATGTCCTGTTGCTCATCACATGGCAGGAGCAAAAGCCTTAGATGCTGCGTTTAATGTGGAACCCACCGAAACTGCCAAAAAACTAAGAGAACTGGAATACTGTGGTTACTTAATTTATGATCACATACTTCACTTCTATTTCTTGGGTGGTCCAGACTTTGTTGTTGGTCCTGACGCTCCAGCTGCTAAACGCAACATTCTTGGGGTAATCGAAAAGGCTGGTCTGGAAGTTGCTGGTGAAGTTATAAAACACCGTGCTTATGGACAAACAATTACTGGAATCATTGGAGGTAGACCCACTCACCCTGTAAGCGCTGCAATGCCTGGAGGCATCGCCAAAGCATTAGATGAAGATGAACGCCAGGAAATTGAAGACATGTTAGCGAGCTGTAATGAATTCGCCAAGTTCAGCTTAAAACTTTTTGATGATGTTGTTCTAAAAAACGCTGACTACGTTAATCTAATTACAAGCGACCCATATAATCTGAAAACATATTACATGGGTACAGTTGACGAAAACAACAAAGTAAACTTTTATGATGGTAAAGTACGCGTTGTTGACACTCAAGGAAAAGAATTCGTGAAGTTTGGTCCTTCTGAATACTTAGACATTATCGAAGAACATGTAGAACCTTGGACATACGTTAAGATGCCTTTCCTGAAAAAACTTGGCTGGAAAGGTTACGTTGATGGTCCTGAAACAAGTATCTATCGTGTTGGTCCACTTGGACGATTAAATGCTTCAGAAGGAATGGCAACACCTCTTGCACAAGCAGAATATGAGCGAATGTACAATACTCTTGGCGGAAAACCTGTTCATGCAACTTTGGCTTTCCACTGGGCACGACTAATCGAGTTGATGTATGCAACTGAACGTGGTCTAGAATTAATCAAAGACCCTGAAATAACCAGCAAAAACATCCGAAACAAACCAGGAACACCTGGAGAAGGTGTCGGAATTGTTGAAGCAGCCCGAGGCACATTGATTCACCACTACCAACTGGATGAAAACGCTCTAGCAAAGAAAATCAACCTCGTAGTAGCAACAACACACAATGCACCAGGAATCTGTATGTCAATTAAGAACGCAGCTCAAGGCATCATCAAGGACGGCGAAGTAAACGATGGGTTATTAAACAAGGTGGAAATGGCTTTCCGTGCATACGACCCATGCTTTGCATGTGCAACACACTTCGCGATTGGTGAAATGCCTTTAGAAGTTAACGTCTTTGATAGCGACAAGAAGCTAGTAAAGAAAGTAATTCGCTAAACACGTTGAATTTGACACCTTTTATGGTGTCATTTTCTTTTTATTTTTTGTAATTGTTTTTTGTTTCCTTCTTATTAAGGAAAATGTAACAAGCTTAATATCTTGTTACTTGCTATATTTCCACCTCTAAAATTAGGTGATTATGAAAAATGGTTAATGCAGCAATAAACGGTTTCGGAAGAATAGGACGGCTTTTGTACAGAGCTGCTCTTGAAACAAATGCTGACATCAATTTTGTAGCAGTCAACGATTTGACAGATGCCAAAACTTTGGCGCATCTACTCAAACACGATACTGTTCACGGTAAATTTCCCTTCGACGTAGAAGTCAAAGGGTCATCCCTTATAGTTGATGGAAAAGAGCTGAAAATATTAGCCCAACCCGACCCCTCAAAATTACCTTGGAAAGAAATGGACGTTTACGTTGCTGTTGAATCCACAGGAAGATTCAGAGCAAGAGACGCAGCCGCAAAACACCTAGAAGCTGGAGCAGAAAAGGTTCTAGTTTCTGCCCCAATGAGTCCAGCAAAAAGTGCTGACTTAACTGTTGTTTATGGAGTGAATGATGACCTGTATGACCCAACGAAGCATAATATAATGTCTTTAGCTTCATGTACTACTAACTGTTTGGCTCCTGTAGCTAAAGTTCTTAATGATACCTTTGGTGTCGAAAAAGGTCTTATGACAACTATTCATGCAGTAACTAACGATCAAAGACTACTTGACATGCAACACAAAGACCTCAGACGTGCAAGATCAGCAGCCTTTAATATGATTCCCACCTCAACTGGAGCTGCAAAGGCAGTTGGTTTGGCTCTTCCTGTTCTTGATGGAAAACTGAACGGTATGGCTCTTCGTGTTCCTACCCCTGACGTTTCTATAGTTGACTTGGTAGCAACATTGAAAAAAGAAGTAACAAAAGAAGAAATTAATGCTGCTCTCAAGAAAGCATCTGAAGGACGCCTGAAAGGCGTATTAGCCTACAGTGAAGAACCCCTCGTGTCATCAGACCTAATACACAATCCCAACTCGGCAATAATTGATGCTGAATTAACTATGGCTATCGGTAACTTGGTTAAAGTTCTAGCTTGGTACGACAACGAATGGGGATATTCCGTCAAGATGGTTCGTATGATCGAAAAAATATGCAAAATGGCTGCCTAACATTAACGACAAACGAATTCGTGCCCATGCACACACAACAATCAAAGAATTAATCGAAAAAGGGGCAAAAACAGTAATTTTAGCCCATCAAGGCAGACCTGGAGATGCTGATTTCATTTCTCTTAATCAGCATGCAGAACTTCTTGGCAAAGCCTTGAATTTGCCTGTGAAGTACGTAGATGATGTTTTGGGCGAAGAAGCCCAAAATGCAATCAAATCGTTAAAAAGGGGAGAGGTTCTTGTTCTTGGTAATGTTCGTGGAATTCCTTCTGAACTAAAAAAAGGTACTCCTGAAGAGCAGGCTAAAACAGACATAGTGAAGACTTTAGCTCCTTTGGTTGACGTGTTTGTTAACGACGCTTTTGCTGCTGCTCACCGCGCTCAAGTTACTATAATTGGTTTCACGCCTGTTTTGCCTAGTGTTGCTGGCAGAATAATGGAAAAAGAACTCAAAGCCTTAGGCAAAGTTTTGGACAACCCCGAAAAACCATCAGTGTTCATGATTGGTGGTGCAAAAGGCGACGATTCTCTTGACATATCTAGTTATGTGCTAAACCATGGCATCGCAAACAAAATCTTAACTGGTGGAGTAATCTCTCATATTTTTCTGGTAGCAAATGGCGTAAACTTGGGTGAAGGCAACATAAAATTCCTTGAAAAGAAGGAGCTTATGGGGCTGGTTCCTGGAATACAAAAGCTTATGGCAGAATATCCTAGAGCTGTGGTTGTTCCTGTTGACGTGGCAACTGCAGTAAACAAAAAGCGTCAGGAATTAGCTGTGAGTGACCTTCCAATTGACACTCCTCTGTTTGATATTGGAACGGAAACTGCAAAAAAGTTTGGAGAAATAATCCGGAAGGCAAAAACAGTTGTTGTTAGCGGTCCTGTGGGTGTCTTTGAGAATCCTGAATTTAGGAGGGGCTCTGAGATTGTTCTTCAAGCCGTGGCCGACTGTGAAGGTTTCACCCTTATTGGTGGTGGTCACACTATTGCTGCTGTTGAAAAATTGGGTCTTGCAGACAAGATTTCCTACATCAGCACTGCAGGTGGAGCTTTGATAGAGTTCCTCATGGGAAATGAGTTGCCCGGAGTTGCTGCTCTAGAAAAAGCAGCAAACCGAACTTAATTTTTCCCTTTTATGTTTTTATTTTTTTATTGTTGGTTATGGTACGTTTACTACTCTAGTGTTCCATTCGCTGAAGTATTGTTCATATTCTTCTTTTGTCATTGGATATTGTTCGGTGTCTGGATACGGGAAGCCACTCATGGCTCGGAAGGGTAATGGTTCTACTGTGAAATCAAATTCGTACCCCCAGTTTCCGTAGTGGTCTTTGAACCATGATGCTACAAACAAGAAGTAGCTTCTGTTCATTCCTTCTTCAAGTTCTGGAATTTCTGCAGTATAGAACTTTAGGTAAATTGTGTCTGCTTGCAATCCAATAACGTATTTGTCATCTGTTTCGATAAGCAATTCGGTTACATCACCGTATTTTGTGAAGTTTCCTGAAGCATTTGTGGTTGTTAATGCGTATTCTAATGGTTCAAGGGTTGCTAGGGGCATAATTTCTGTGACTTTAATGTTTTCTTGTTTGCTTATGTCGATTCCAATGTAATCAAAGGTTACGTTCCAGAAGTTAGTTATTCTAATCTTGTATTCTGTTGTGTCTTCTGCGAACAGCCCATTCAAATCTACAGCAAAACTTCGGGCAACATAATCCCCTGGAATTGGCATTTGTCTGTCTTGGGAAACTTGTATCCAGTTGCCTTCTGGGTCCATAACTTCCATGTATGCTGGTGGGTTAATTTGTGTGCCATTTTCTACTAATCCTTGAGCGGCTGCTTCTTTGAATTGCTCTATCCAGTCGTAGTATGGTTGTGCTGGCCCCCAGTCAACCATTCCGTTGATTACTAGTTTGATTTCTTCTGCGTCAGATAAATCGCCCAAGTCTATTGTTAATTGGTTGTATGTTATGTTGTCCCATGATTGGCTGTCAACCCCGTTGGTTGATGGTGTGAATATGCTGTCAAGTTCTGATATTATGTCTAGGACATCTTCTCCATCTTGGGTTACTGCTGAAACTGGTGTTAACAAGTTGTCAGGGTCAATTGTGTACACCTCGTTGTAAGAGCCTTTGTTAACATAATTTACCATTGTGGAGTAAACCTCGGTGTCGTTGGGGTGGTCAACAACCACCATGTATGCGCTGTCAAAATAGAATATTTCATTCCATTGTTGGAACAGAACTAAGTCAAAATATTCTCCTTCTGTGTCAGTTTTTGTTGCTAACTCAGCTTGATCCAGTTTCACATGATCCCATGGGTTGCCTCCGCCAAACACTATGTCGCCATCATCTGTGATGTAGTCAATATATCCTAACCAACCTGCGTTTGAAACTTCTGTAGTGTACGTGTAATCGTTTCCATTCCAGAAATACAGCGAAGGACAAGATGCATATCCACTGATTACAATATAGTTTGCTAATACCGACAGGTGCCTGTCTAATGTAATGGTTCTACTTTCATCTGTTACACCATCGTTCCAGTGGTCAAACTCAACTACTCCATGTTCAAGTTCAACGATTTCATCTGTACTAATTTCATAATCCCCTACTGGTAACAGTGCAGAATATGGGGACTCAAGTGTTTCCCCATCAAAGGTAAATATCATTGGGGTGCTACCTCCACCCGACCTGTTAATCGAGATGGTATGGTATCCATCAGGGGCAACTTGGAAATATCCAGTCAATTTGTTAGTTTGATTTGCAACATTCACCAATTCAACTTTGTAACCTGTTGTTTCTCCTTCTACTGCTTCATCTGGTGCTGTAACTGTAAACTCAATAGGTACATCTGTTGCACCTGCTGCTAATGTGTATGTCTGGATTGTTTCGCCTTGTCCTTCGATTTTGATTCTCAAATGAAGTGTGCTTTGTTCATTTACAAGATTATCTGCTTTAGCTCTGACAGTAACTGTTTCACCTCCCCAGACTTCATAGGGTGAAACCGTTAATCCGTGAATGTATGTGTTTTCAGATGCAGGAGTTAAACCTTCGACAGTAAATGAATCTGACAAACCGTTTACCTCAACAGTATATGTGCCTGAGATTGTCTTTGTAACTTCAAATGATACGATTTTAGATGATTGACCTGGCAAATTAACAGTAACTGAATCTTCTGGTATTCCATCAATTTTCAGATTAACTGTATAATCACCAGTTGTTTCTCCAATATTATTTATTTTAGCAGAAATTTTTACAATTTCGTTATCTGTAACCAATGAAGGATTAATTGTTAAATCCGATTCTATAAACATTGCAGGCTCTGCTGGTGGTGCATCAGCACTAACAGTAAATGTAGCAGTTGTATCTTCAACTTTTACAACATATTCTCCTTCTTTGCTTTTAGAGAACTCAAAAAATGTTGTTGTGGTTTCTCCTCCTGCTAACATAATGCTTTTAGTTTCTTGTTTTGCGTTGTTTACATAAAGTTCGAGGGAGAACTCTCCAGTAACGTCTCCAATGTTAGTTGAGGTAACTGAAACTGTTATTTGTTCTCCGATTCCTACTTCTTGTCGACTAGTTACTATTTCATTTATTTGTAGGGATGCTTGTTTGGTTGGTTTTTCTGTTGTTACCTTGAGCGTTTTTGTCAAATCATCTATGGTTACCGTGTATGTTCCTTCTATTTGCTCAGTTCTGGTGAACAAAACCATTTTTGTTTCTCCCCCAGCGAGTTGCACATCTTTTGATTCCACTGCAACATCATCAATTATCAAAACAACAGAATAATTGCCGCTTACGTCTCCAACATTTTTCACATCAGCTGTTATTGTTGCTGAATCTCCAACTTGAATCCAATCAAAATCAAGACTCAAGTTTGTTACCTGAAACTCCGGAGGATTTGACACCTGAGAACTGAAATAAAAGTAACCTGGAATTACAAAAGCCAGAAGGACCAAGTCTGCTAGCAAAAACGTTTTCATTTTAGTTAATTTAAAACCCAAAACAATTCCACCAACCAGAATAGCAAAATGCATATTTTATTTTGAGTATTAATTCAGTGTTATTGCTTAAAAGTTTGGTTCCATTCCCTAAACTATAATTGCCTGTTTTTTGCGTAAACACTACCTACTATTTTTCATTCAAGGTCTGATGGTTCTAACCAGTTACGGGATTTGATTATTGTTTTTTTGCCAAATTTTATTTTCAAACAGTCCTCGTAAGGGCACATTTCTACACATCTTGCACATAACATGCACATAGATGTCATGATTTTTCCTCCCTTTTGTTCATAAATTTCAGTTACTTGAACTGGACAGACTCTTTTGCAAATTCCACACTTGGTACATTTTTCTTCGTTCTTATCTAGATGAAACACTGGAGCCCATTTGAAACCTTTAATCTTGTTTAGTACCGCAATTGAGGCTCCTGTTGGGCAGAATCTGCACCAAAATCGTCTCACAAAAAATGAAGCTACAACTGTTAAAACCAAAAATGCTAATGCGCTAACTGTGGCAAAGTTATCTCCTGTGTATTTGATTACCTCTTGTATGTATGGGTAACTAAAGTATATTCCACCGATTTCAAGGGGACCTGTCCACGGCACAATTATTGGATTCAATGGACTGAGTAAAATTCCCAAGTGTTCAAATGCACCTGCAAAATGCATCATTCTAATGGTTAAAACGTTCCCTGTTGATGGAGGTTCCATTATGCTGAATACAACAGCGAGAATCAGAAAACCAATTATGAGCACATATCTGAGATTGTGAAACATTTTGTTGAGTCTATCGGGGATTATTCTGTAACGTATTTTGGCAGCTTTTCGGATTACGGTAATTACGTCCATAACTAGCCCAAACGGGCAAAGCCATCCACAAAAGAATCTGCCTAAAATTATGGGCATTAACAAAATAACTAATGCTATGTATAGTGGTCTTATCGGGTATGAAAATAAGTAAAACGTTCCAACTAACGATAAAACTTGAATGACAAACTTGATGTAAGTAACTTTTGATGTTCTGCCCTTTTTCCATATCATTATGGTAAGTGTTGCTGCGATGGCTAATCCTGCAATCGCCGTTAATTTCAACAATTCTGCCGCTAATTCCGTTGACATTTTTTCACCCAGTTATTGCGCTTTATTTTATTATGTTTTGAATAATATTTGAGCATATGAAACTCTATAGATTTTTTTGCTGTGCATTTGTAGACTAGTTAATGTCATGAGCTTTTTCTCATGAAATTTTGTGGTAACTACTACATCTGTTTAATTTTTAACAGTTTGTACTATTAGCTTAAATTTGAAGCTATTTTTTACGTTTTTACCAGAACATGTCTAATTAGAAGCAAGACTGTAGTACCTTGGTTAATTATACTTGATTCTTTTCTGATATTTGTTGTTTAAGTTGGTGAGCCTTCAGGTAATTTGTACAGTATTGCTGATGATGCTAAAAGCTATATTTTTATTAACTGAATAATGAGTCTATTCGCTGATTCAGAATATACATTTTCTGAGAGGAACAATAGATGTCTAAACCCTTTGTCATGATTACTGCAACTGGAAACGATAAACCAGGTTTGATAACAGAAATAACCGAATTGATTGCTAACTCCAAAGGAAACATAGTCGACATAGAAGCCTTCAGCATGAGAGGACTGTTTGCAATCTTTATGATAGTTGATTGTCGTTGTATGTCAGTTTCTTTTGAAGAACTCAAAAGTAAACTTATGACAATGGGTAAAAATGTGGGTTTAGATGTTAACATCGAACCTCTTCCTGCTGGAACCCGAAAAACTGGCAAAAAACTTGTGCTACTAACCACCTTGGGAAAAGACCAACCTGGAATAGTTGCCAAAGTTTCCCGTTTTCTTTCAGAAAACAACGCCAATATCGAACGCATTCGTATGATTGCCTATGGCGAATTAAACGCCATGGAAATGCTTGTTGACATAAATGACCTTAAGATTCCAGTTCACAATTTCAAAGAATCATTAAGCAAAGAATGCAAGCTAGTTGGGCAAGATGTTGTATTTCAAAAAGATACAGTTTTTCGAAAACCCAAACGATTGATTGTTTTTGATGTGGACGGAACTTTGATCGATGCAGAAGTTATTGACGAGTTGGCAAATGCTGCAGGTGTAGGAGGAAAAGTAAGTGAAATTACTTCCCGAGCCATGAACGGAGAAATTGATTTTAAGCAAGCACTACGAGAACGAGTTAGATTGTTGAAAGGTTTACCTGTTAAAGTTCTCGATTCTATTGTTGAAAACTTGGATGTAACTGCTGGAGCTGAAGAATTGATAATTGCCCTAAAAGCTTTGGGTTACAAGATAGCTTTAATTTCTGGAGGATTTACTCAGTTTGTTGAAAAAATCCAAGAAAAACTTGGAATTGATTATGTTTACGCTAATCAACTTGTAATAGAAGATGGAAAATTAACCGGTGAAGTAATTGAGCCAATAATTGACGCTGAACGAAAAGCAGAATTAATGCAAGAAATTGCTAAAAAAGAGAACTTGTTAATGGAGCAAGTTGTTGCTGTGGGTGATGGAGCAAACGATAGGTTTATGCTTCAAAATTCTGGATTGGGAATTGCTCTTTATCCTAAGGCAGTTCTTCAAAAAGTGGCTTCTGGAATTATAACTAAAGAAAACCTTACTGGAATTTTATACTGTTTGGGCGCACCTGAAGAAAAACTAAAAGAATTAGTTCCTGACAAAAAACTGGATTCTTGAGTTTTTTCTTTTTAAAAAGAAAAATTTAGGATTTAAAGTCCCTAATTTTCATTATGTCTTTGTTTAAGTCTTTGCATGTTTTGAAAACATCTTCTACGTATAATGCTGAGTCTTTAATTTTCTTTTGAGCAAGTCCAGCAACTAACACAGCCACGCCAAAGATTCTGGGCACTCTTTACGTCTTTAGACATTTCATGTACTACTTCAACAGTTTCTGAATAACTTAACCCTAGTTGTCGCAAGATAATGGCCATTTGTTTCAATTCTTTTTGTTCCACGGTGAACCACGTTGGATTTTAAATATTAAGAACATTGTTACTGCTTTCTAGCACAAAAGCTTTAACACTAATAAATTAGCAAAAACATCCAATATCTACCGTTTTAATGTCAAAAAATTTCAGTGAACTATACAAAACCAGTTTTGTTATACTATATTTTTTAACTAAAACCGTCAATTTTTTCAACACAAAATTTCGATAATTATTACAAATTTGTTATGGGCTCTGCAGTTTTGTCCTATTTTTTGGAATCTTTTTAATTTTTAATTGAATAATTTCTAGTTTTATGTATTTGGAATCCGGAGTGTTAATATTTGTGGTTTTTCAAAATAATCAAGTTCCTAGGGGTATCTTGATTGGTTGATAAAAAACCCATTAGTGAAGAAGTTCGAAACCGTTTTCCACGGTTGACGATGAGTCTTGTAATGGCATTTATCTTCTATTTGATAAACACTTTTGTTCCTGGTACAATGGCAGAAATTACTCTTCCTGGTCTTGGTATGAATGCTGGAACATTAATTGGAGTGATATCCCTAATTTTTACTGCAATATTTTTGATACGTGCATTATCTGATGCTTTGGTTCTAAGTGATGTTGTAACTGACATATTCATCAAACGTTTAGGAATTAAAGAAGAACGTTCCCCTAAACGAGCAGTTAGAGATTTGATGTATGTCATTGTTGTAATTCTTGTTACTACTGCTGTTCAACCTTTAATATCCACCCTTGACCCCGCTATTGAAAATCCCGTAGCTGCCGCCACAATTTATGTTGCCCTTGCAATAATTCTAATATTAATTTACGACATTGGGAGAATTTTATACCGTATAGTTGAACGAAAAGCTGAGTCTATGGCAGACAGCCTTGCAAAAATGACTGACCGAAGGAAAAACAGGGACTAAAATTGGACGAAATTCAAATAATTTTCATCCTAGTTTATTTGCTGACCATTCTTCTTTCAGCCACTAAAGTTGTTCCTATGTCAGTTGCTGCACTGATTGGAGCACTTCTTGCTGCATGGTTCGGTCTAGCCTATGAAGTATTTGGCTATGACCAAGCCCTAGGATTTATCGACATGCAAACAATCTTTTTGCTAATGGGTGTCATGATTGTAGTTGAAGTTGCTGAACGAAGCGGGCTGTTTCGTTTTGGAGCCTTGTATGCAGTAAAGATTTCGGGAGGTAATCCGAATCTTTTGTTTGTTTCAGTTTGTGTTACTGCCGCTCTTGTGTCTGTGTTTCTAAGTGACCCAACTGCAATGTTACTTATCGCTGCTGCAATAGCAACCATAACCAAGCTTTTGCGGTATGATCCAGTACCTTACTTCATTTCCGCTATTATAATGATAAATCTGGGTGGAACGAGTACTCTAATTGGTTCTGTGTCCAACATGATTATTGGTGTTGACGCTGGAATCGGATTTACCGAGTTTATTGGGTACTTAGGAATTTGTGAAATTGCTTTATGGGGCATAACCATTTTTGCTCTGTATTTGCTGTTTCGAAAACGGTTGGGTCAGAAAAAAGAGTTGCCTGAATACAATCCTTGGGAGAGTATCGACGACAAAAAACTGTTTTATCGTTCCATTTTCATTTTAGGGCTTTTGGTAGTTCTATTTTTAACTCTAGAACACTTAGGTGTCGGGGCTGAAGCCGTTGCTTTGGGCTGTGCTATTCTTGCTTTAGCCGTCAGTGGTTCTGACCCTGCTGAAATTTTCAAAAAGTTAGACTGGGAAACAATATTTTTCATCGGAGGTTTCATGTTTGTAGTTGGGGGTCTTGAACAAACTGAACTTTTAGCAGAATTTTCTGAACAACTTTTTTCAACAGTTGGTCAAACTCAGTTAGGTGCTGCAATGTCTACTTTGTGGGTTAGTGGTCTTGCTAGCTCTTTTGTGAGTAATATTGCAATTGCTCTAACTTTTTCGCCCTTGATTGGTGCCACTGTAGGTTTAAATTCTCCTGTGATTTGGTCTGCTCTTATTCTTGGTACTAATTTAGGAGGTGCAACAACTCCTTTGAGTGGTGCAGTTACAATGATGGGTGTGGGAGCCCTCAAACGTGAAGGAATTTCTTTGAGTTTTGGAGAATTTACTAAAGTGGGTGTAATTACTTCCCTTATTCAGCTGGGTTTTGCAAGCTTTTATTTAGTTCTAAGATTCAATTTATGGATGTGACCAATTTGGTTAAAAAGTGGATAGAAAAAAACGGGGTAAAAACCGAATCAGAATATGAAGAAGCCAAACGCCAATTTGAAATGGCGATGGGAAAACCCTTCATAGCACTGAAGTTGGAAATTCCTGATGGTTTTGAAACATATGCTGCTGATTTTCGTAAATTGGAAACTAACCCTGAATTTCACCAAGAGGTTAAAGATTTGATTAAAAAACGCCTCTTACTTGATTCGCGCCGTAAGAATATGTCTTCAGAATAATTGCTGATCTGCCGTGGCATTTTACCCTTTTTTGAAAGTTTCACTCGTTTTCGTCTAACAATTCTTTTAGCGATTCTACTTCTTCTTTCAGTGAAGCAATTTCATCTTCTAGAATGGTGGCTTTTGTTTCACCCATTCTTTTGAGTTCTTCAATTTGCTCTAAAAGTTCTGTTCTTTCAGTTTTTAGGTTTTCGATTTTTTCTTTCAAGTCCCCCAGCATATTTGATAACTCCTTTTCAACTCCTTTTATCTCTTTCACTGCGCTAATAAAATTGCTTTTGGTTTCTTCTTTTTTTATCGTGCTTAAAAACCTCTTTTCGCATTGCGAGCAAACAAAAAAACCTAACTTCACGTTTCTTTTATCCTCACCTATGCCAATCATGGACCATGTTTTGATTTGGTCATTTGTTTCATTTCCACATTTAGGACATGCCGGCACTTCTGTTATTCCTCACTAATACTTGATGCTAATCTTTAAAATGTTTTAGATTTATTTTTTTCTTCACTTGTTTGAAAAATTCTTTTCTGATTTTTACTTCTTTTTATTTTAAAATGAGTTATGGTGAATGTGTATCCCTGTAAAAGAAACGAAAACTGTAGAATTTTTAGAATCTTTTAAAGGTAAATAACAAATTCTAATCGTTCTACTAGTTCTTTGTAACGGTTTCTTATGGTTACTTCTGTTACTTGGGCGATTTCTGCAATTTCTCTTTGGGTTTTTCTTTCTCCAGTTAAGACTGATGCAATATAGCTTGCGGCGGCAGCTATTCCTGTGGGTCCTCTTCCTGATGTGAGTTTGAGTTCTTTTGCGGTTCCCAAAATTTTGTGGGCAATTTCTTCTACTTTGCCTTGCATGGTTAACTGATTTGAGAACTTTGTTACATATTGACTTGGTTTTAGCGGTGGAATGAAATAGTCAAGTTCTTTTATCAAGAAACGGTAACTTCGTCCAACCTCTTTCTTATTTACTGTAGATGCTTGAGCAATCTCATCTAACGTTCTGGCAACTCCACATTGCCTGCAAGCAACATAAATGGCAGCAGCAGTTACACCCTGAATCGATCTTCCTCGAATAAGGCGTTCTTTAACTGCTTTGCGGTAAATCACTGAAGCAGTTTCAAGAATGTTTTTTGGCAGATTAAGATTATTAGCAATTTTTGAAATTTCAGAAAGTGCAAACGCAAGGTTCCTTTCAGTTGCGTCTGAAACCCTGATTCGTCGTTGCCATTTTCTTAACCTGTAAATTTGGGCTTTTTGTCCTGGAGCTATTCTTTTCCCATAAACGTCTCTGTCGTGCCAATCGATCATGGTTGAAAGGCCTTTGTCGTGGATTGTAAATGTAGCTGGGGCGCCTGCTCTAGCACGTTTAGCTCGTTGTTCGTCGTCAAAGGCTCTCCATTCCGGTCCTTGGTCGGCAAGTTTGGCTGCTACGACTACGCCGCAGTTCATGCAAACTATTTCGGCACATTCGTAGTCTCTCATGAGGCGGTTGCTTCCGCACTCGGGGCATTTTTTTCCTGTTCCTTCTTGTTTTTCTTTTGCCTTTTGAATGAGTTGAATACAAAATTTGGTTTACTAGTTGTTCTGGATTTTGTGTGTGTGGTTTTACAGCGACATAAGGGGAAGATGTAGGACCAAAGACATCAAAAACATTACCGATTGCCTTGAGTTTTTCATTTATCACTTTATCGCCAATTCGGGGAATATTTTTGGCTTTAAGAATTAAGTTCTTAGAATTACTTACGTGAAGGACGTCACCGATTCTTTGCAATCCCTAATCCCCTCACAAAACTTATGCAAAAAAATTAAGAAATTCTACATATTAAGGCATCAACATTCATATAATATACTTTAATAAGTCAAAAAAGTTTCAAAAACAAACTAGAAAGGGTGGCCGAAAGGTTTCCAAGAATTTGGCTGTTTCTTCGCCAAAAATTGAACAACTTCAAAGAGCTGCAAAACGATTAGGTTTACAGCCTGAAGTAAATTTTGAAGCTGCTCATCCCAGTTCCCCATGGAGGAAAACTGGTTTTCTTGTCCTCCCTAAAACTGAATCAAAAACTCAAATTATTAAAAAAGTAGCTAAAGAGCTTTCTATCTCACTGCGATAGAACGGCTTTTTAATCTGCTTTTTTGTCTACTAGAACAGCGTTAACTTTGCCGTCTTGTCCTGGTCGTGAGGTTACTCTTGCTGTTCCCAATGATGTCGCAATCATTGTTCCTTTTGTGATTACTCCTCGCCTGTCATAGTCTACGTTGGCTGGGTTTTTGATTACACGATCAATCTTTACTTTTTGTTTTTCCGCCAGTAGCTTTGTGTTTATGTTGATCTCATGCCATACTGACAAGCTTACATCATCTCATAGGTCTGTTCAGTCTACCAAAACTTGACATATAAGCTTATCTTTTATTTCTGAGGTTGTTATTGCTTTTTTTCTTCTGGTTTTGGCTTTTCTAAATCTTTGAATATTGTTTTTAGTTGTCGTTTCATGGCGCGCAGGTCGTGACTTAACCCGAAAAAGTCTGCAAAAAACTGTGTTGTTTTGATTGTCCGTTTTTTTCCTGTACCTTCTCGGATTATTAGGTCCATTTCTTCTAGCTGTTTGAGGTGACCATATGAATGGTGTCCTCTAACGTCTACAACTTGAGTTTGAAATACTGGTTGCCTAAATGCAATATACGACAAAGTTTTCAGTGGCCCTGCAGATAAAAGTGGTCTTGTAGCTAGTTTTCTAACTTTTTTTGTGTAGTCTGGTTTTAGTTGCATAACAAAGCGTTCGCCTTCTACTTCTAGGATTTCAATGGCTGTTTCACGGTTTGAATATTGTTCAACTAGTCTTTTGGCGAGTTTTCGAATCATTTTCTTTGAACGAGTCCCTACTACGCTGGCTAATGTTTTTAACTCAAGTGGTCTGCCCGATACATACAGTGCCGATTCCATTAACGCCAGTTGATGCTTGATTTTTTCTTGTTTGTTTTTTTGTTTTTCTTCCTCAGACAGGTTCGGTTCGTTTTTCGTCAAGTACTGGATCTCCTATCACCGTTATGTAAAGTTCTTCAATTTCTTCTTCTTGCCACAGGCCTACTTTTCCTCGTTGTGCAAGAAACAGCAGAATGATGAATGTTTTTACTACTTCAATCCTTTCCAATCCCATGGTGAGCTTAGACAATGATATCAGTTCTCCAGTGCCTACAAGTTGACAGAGTTGTTCATACAATGTTTTCATGTGGTCTTCGATTTGGAGTAAATACATGTCTAGGGGCGGCATAATTTCTGGAGTAGGCAATATTGGTTCGGGTAGTTTTGGTGGGCGTACGCTTTCACCTTTTAACACTTCATCTAGCACGTTGAGCAGATTGTCTACGGTTGTTGAGGATAATTCGTAACGTAGGGGTAAGAACATTGGAGGTGGAATAAATTCGGGCATGTTTTTTGGGGGTTGAGGCGGTTCTTCCAGTTTCAGTAGTAGTTTGGTTTTTTTGAGGTAAATGGTACTCGATGAGTCTAACGCCATTCCTGAGGCTCTGAAGTCTACCTCTCCGAATTCTTCCATTTCATCCAAAAACATGTTAAGAAGATAAGAAATGTTAACGTCCCATGGTAATACTTTTTCTAGTCTATGAATCTCAAAGAGAATATTCAATGGTGGCTGAAAATAGAAGGGTTTTTTCATTTTTTGAACCATTCAAGCTGTCACCTCTTTAATTTTAGCTGAAACTACATGAGAGTAACCACTGCGTTCATAAATTCCCCAGACTTTCTTTGCTTTACTTACCATTTCTGGTTTTAAAGTAATCGCTACGAACTGGGACTTATCAGCCAGTTCAACAAAAAGGTCGCCTAATCTTGAAACGTGAAAAGCGTCAAGGTGAGCATCAATTTCGTCAAACACATAAAACGCCGTAGGCATAAAGTCTTGAAGGGCAAAAATAAATGCGACTGCAGAAACTGACCTTTCTCCACTGCTGGCTCCACTGACAAGGATAGATGCTTTGTTTCTAAACTGGACTTGCATGTCCATTCCTCCAGAGAAGGGGTCTTCTGGGTTTTCAAGCACAAGAGATGCTTCTCCACCTCCTGTTAGTTTTCCAAAATATTTTCGGAAGCTGTTGTCAATTTTTTCGAAAGCTTCCATGAACACTTTTCGTTTTTTCTTTTCGATTTCTTCCATGAACGCTAGAATTGACTGTTTCTCTTTTTCGAGTTCATTCATACGCACAGACAATTCTTTGTATCGTGAAGCTTGTTCAGCATAATGATCAAGAGATAATTGATTTACTGCACCTAGTCGACTTAATTCCAAGCGTAATTGTTTGAGAGATTTTTCTGCAGTTTCTAGTTGCTTTTGAGAAATTGTCAGCGGTTCATCATATCCTAGTTCAGACAATCGAACATTGTATTGTTCTAATTTCATTTTATTTGATTGAAGACTAAACTGCAATTCATTGTAAAGTCTATCTGACCTTTCATAAATTGAATCTAATTCTCGTAGTTTTTTATCCAAATCGTCCAATTGAACTGTGTATTTTTTAGATTCTTCTTTTGCGTTCAGAACTGTTCGAGAGAGTTCTTCTTTGGATTTTTCTAATTCATCTACTTCTTTTTCCAGAGCCATTTTTTCTTTAATTGCAGCATCAACTTCGTTCTCAACTGTGACAATTTGATGTTTTAGTTTGCGTTGCTGGATTCGAATGTTATCTGCACCAACTTTGAGAACGTTACCAAACGTGGAGTCAAGAGTTGCCAGTTTAGTTTCTATGCTACCCATTTGTTGACGGGACGTAATCAGTTCTTCTCCAATTTTTCTTCGTTGAATTTCCATCTCTTGAATTTGGGATGTATCAGTTTTTTGACGCAACTCATTTAATCTTTCATGGAGGTTTTTCATTTCTCTATCAAGCTGGTTGCGTTCTAACCGCAAATCTCCTAGTTGACTTTTTTCCTCTTCTCTTTTCTCTTTAATTCTTTCTAGATGTTTTTCTATAAGTCTGACATTATGTCGAGTGCTTTTGACATTTTGACGTACTCTTCCAATTTCTCCATCAAGGGTGACAATGGTCTCAGCCAAACTAGTCATTTCTTTGCGGATAGTTTCAATTTCTTCTTCGAAATTGTTAATGTCACTTTCTCGTTTTGATAAATGTAATTTAAGGGCTGCAACAGCCTCGTCAAGACTTTTCACTGCATTCTTGCTAGGGATAATCGATGAATAATCGACCGGAGCGCGGTAATATCCACTTTCAAATCCACCTTGGGGCTCGTACAGGTCCCCTTTTTTTGTTACTGTTCTGTTGCCGTTCCGTGAAGCAGCAAAAGCAATTTTTTGATCATTTGCTACAAGAGTGTCTCCAAAAACAAACCTTACTGCTGGCTTGTACCTTTTTGCACTTTGAACAAAATTAGCAGCAGTTCCTTCAATCCCTCTGAATCTTGGAGTATTAATAGAATTGATCTGTTCCATTTCTTCAAGGGGAATTATTTTAATTCGACCAAGTTTCATGCGTTTTAGGGTTTCTGCGCATGTGAATGCTGCGTCATAGTTTTGGACGACAATCGCATCCATCCATCCTGCTGCAGTTGCTTGTATTGCACGTTTATATCCTTTTTCAACTCTAATCAGTTTTTTTAGTCGCCCATAAACTCCCTTGATTGCCCCTAAATCCGCAAGTTCTTCAATATTTCTTAGGGCGGTTTCTTCAGTTGCGACTTTTTCTGCCATTTTTCTTTGGGCTGCAAACTCTACTACAGCTTCACGAGCAGATTCAGCAATTTTTTCTGCTTGAGCAATCTCAACTTTTGTGGCTTCATGTTGCTTGAATCTTCTTTCTAAAGTTTTTTCAAAATTTTTGGTTTGGTTTGTTTGGTCTTTTTTCACTGCTTTTAGGTCTGCAAATGATTTTTTGAGCATGTCAAGGTTGGATTCAAAGGTTGCCTTTCGTTTTATCAAATCATTTAATTGTCTAGTAAGAACCTTCAATGATGTTCGGCTTTTGATAACGTCGCTGCGGCGATTAATGATTTCTTGAGTGTAATTTTGCAATTTTTCTTCAATTTCTCGTATGCTTTTGTTGTTTTCTCCCAAACTTTCCCGAAGTTTGGATGCTTCATTTGAAATTTCATCGTATTGAGCTTGTTTTTCTGCAATTTCTTTCAGGAATTTTTCTCTTTCCCGTTTGAGTTTTCTAATTTCACTTCTGTTATCTGTTACTTCGCTTTTCATGGAGTCAAGTTTTTCTTTGTTTCTTTCCATGACTTTTTTGAGGCCATCAATACTTGCTGTCGCAGCACCAATTTTTGTTGACAATTCGCTTATTCTTGAGCGTGCTTCACCAATTTTGTATTGAACTTCGAGAAGTCGAGTTCCTCTTTGCTCAATCATTTCTGAGCCAAGTTTTCTCCATTCGGACTCAACATCATACTTTTGAGATCTAAGTTTATCTCGTAATTCCCGTGAATCTTCTACCTTACTTCGAACTGATTCGATTTTGGAACTTACTTCATTTATTTTCTTTTGAACTTCCATTATGTCTCCAAAAATCTTGACAGCTTCAAATCGTTTGATTTCTTTTTGCAAAAACATGTAACGAAGCAGTTCGTTCCGTTCGCGTTCCAGGTTGTCAACTCTTTGTTGGACTTCATCTATTCTACCCATGGCTGTTCTGAGGGAAATTTCTGCTGCCCGCAGTTTGTCTTCTGCTTCTGCTTTTTCTGCATCATACTGGGCGATTCCTACTAAGTCAGCTATCATTTTTCTGCGGTCTACTGCAGAAATTTCAGCGATTCGGGCAATGATTCCTTGCAAAACGACGTTATGGCCTGTGGGACTAATTCCAGCCATTGATAAAATGTTGATTATGTGAGTTCGTGATATTCTTCTTCCGTTGAGGCGATAAAGGCTTTGACCTGACCTGTTTAGTTCCCGCGAAATTGTTACTGTTTGAGTATCTACCGGTAATCTGCCGTCTGAGTTGTCAAACTGTATAACAACTTTTGCACTTTTTGCTTTTTTAATATTCAAGTCAGGGTACCCATGATAAACTAATTTAGAAAGACTTGCAGCCCGCATTCTTCTAGCGCTGAGTTCCCCTAACCCAAACAGAACTGCGTCTGCAATGTTTGTTTTTCCACTTCCGTTCGGTCCCGTTATAGCAGTGAAACCTTTGTCAAATGTAACAGTTGCAGTTTTCGGACCGAAGGACTTGAAGCCTTTGAGCTCGATTTTCTTGATGTAAGGCATCTTTCTATAGTTCGCCCTCGGTTTTTAGCATATACGGGATGTACCCTGTTAATTCACAGGTTCTCTGTAATACCTTCTATAAATAAGCTATGTTTAGAGAATATGTTTAAACTAACTGATACAAAAGTTTAGACAACCAGTTTAACCATTTCTGATCCTCTCAAACTGTTTTGTCACATTCTTAACTATGCTCTTCAGATCTTTTTCGTCTCCAAAAACAAGAATATCACCGTTTTCTTCGACCTTAATTGACACATCAAAGTTTTTTGAAAGGTTTTGTACAGTTTCCAACGAAAGTTCATCTGTCTGTTTTATTCGCATCCACTTTTTATCTTTAGAAGTTTTTGGAAGTACAGGATTCTTTGTTTTTTTGCGATCTTTTGTTTTGGGTTGATTTATTCTTTTTAACCAATCCTGAACTATTTCTGGATTATTTTTTTCTACAACAGAAATTGCGTATGCTTCAACATTTTTTATATAAACTTCGGCTCTAGCGAGGCTTTCCATGTGAGTTGGGTCTCGTTTCAGAACTTGAATTATGGTTTTTGCTGATCGTAAATCATTCATAACTGTTGATGGAATTTTTTCTCCCATTTTTTGGATTTCTATCAGTAAATCTGCTAATGTTTTCCATTTGTCTTCGTAACTCAATGTTTTCATCTCAGTTAGAATGAGGTTATCAAGCTTTTCTACTGACTAAAAAGTAATTAAGGCCTTTGATGGCTGCAATGAAATGAAAAATTTCTTGAAAGAGATCACTCGCTGTTTTCTAGTTGTTGTACGATCATAAATTGATACTTGTTTGAAATAGTTTTTATTGGAGCGCACACAATCTTTCCCTCTGTCATTGGACATTGGATAGAGATGACTCTTATGAATCACAAAAGTGATGTGCTGATAATTGGTGCTGGCGTTATTGGTTGTGCAATCGCAAGAGAGTTAGCAAAATTCAAAATAAAAACAGTGCTCCTAGAGAAGGAGACCGATGTGGCTTGTGGTGTTAGCAAAGGTAACAGTGGGGTTCTTCACACTGGTCTTTACTACCCGAAAGGCAGTTTGAAAGCCAAATTGTGTGTTGAAGGTCGCCTTATGTTTCCAGAGTTGGCCAAACAACTTGATGTTCCCTATAGTTTGTGTGGAAAACATGTAGTTGCCCGAACCGAAGAAGAACTCAAAGACCTTGAAGACCTAAAAGCAGTAGGGGAAGGCAACGGAGTCAAAGGCTTAACAATAGTTTCAGGAGAAGAACTCAAAAAACGAGAACCTAAAATGGATGGTCTTTATGCTTTATACTCTCCAGTGGCCGGAATTTTTCCTCCTTACCTTTTTGCTATTGCGTTGGCTGAAAATGCCTTGAATAATGGTGTGAAGGTTCATGTTAACACTGAGGTTTTGGGGATTAACCAGTTAAACAACCATTTTGAAGTAACAACTAACAAAGGAGTCTTCTGCACTGACATTATTGTAAATAGCGCAGGTCTTTATGCTGATAAAATCTCTTCAATGGTTGGTTTAGATAATTATATGTTGTATCCGTGTCGAGGCGAGTATCTGATTCTTGACAAAAAATGCAAGGGTCTAATCAACAGTATGATATACCCCGTACCTCCAAAAGTGGCAGGAGTTTTGGGAGTTCATCTTACACCGTCGCCTTCGGGAAATATTTTGATTGGACCTAGCGCCGAATTCATTAACTCACGAGAAGACACCCGAACAACCAAAGAAAAAGCCCAACAACTAATTGAAGGTGCTAAGGATTTGATGCCCTCAATTCCGCTTAACGAAATAATTTATGGCTTTTCTGCAGTACGGTCTAAAATTACTCCCCCCGAAGAGAAAACTTCTCGTGATTTCATTATTCAAGAAGACCTTGAAAACTTCATTAACCTGATTGGAATGGAGTCTCCTGGGTTGACGTCTTCTCCTGCTATCGCAAAAATGGTAGTCGGGATGATTAAACAAAAAATTGGTCTGAAACCAGACCCTGATTTTAACCCAATACGAAAACGCACAATTCCTTTCCGTGAAGTTTCACGAGATGAACAAGCAGAGTTAATCAAAAAAGACCCCGCTTACGGTGAAATAGTTTGCAGATGTGAGCACGTTTCTAAACGTGAAGTTTTGGATGCTTTGAACAACCCAATTTCCGACAAAACATTAGCTGCCGTAAAATATCGAACCCGAGCTGGAATGGGTCGATGCCATGGCGGTTTTTGTTTGCCCAGAATAGTGGAGCTTTTAAAAGAGGAGTATGGACTAAGTGCAAAAGAAATCAAGCTGAAAAGTTTGGATTCTACAATGTTTATCGGTAAAACCAAAGATCTAAGGAATGACACAAAAGATGAATAAGATTGATTCTAGAGCCGTAGACTTGGTTGTAATTGGTGGCGGTCCTGCAGGTCTTGCTGCTGCTATTAGTGCTAAGAAGAATGGCATTAATGATTTGGTTGTTGTTGAACGCAATGACTGGCTCGGGGGGATTCTCCCTCAGTGTATTCATGACGGCTTTGGCCTTGAGATATTCAAAGAGCACTTAACTGGTCCTGAGTATGCTCAGCGATACATCGATGAAGCAAAAGAGCTTCAGATTCCTTGTTTGCTTAATTGTATGGTTCTGGAAATTTCTCCTCAAAAACAGGTGTTTGTTGCTAGTCCTAAGGGTTTGATTTGTTTTAACGCAAAAGCTGTAATTCTTTCTATGGGTTGCCGTGAGCGTACCCGTGGGCAAATTTGTATTCCGGGAACTCGTCCTGCTGGAGTTTACACTGCAGGTGTTGCTCAGAACCTGATTAACTTGAAGAATGTGATGGTGGGCAAAAATGTAGTTATTCTTGGTTCTGGAGACATCGGTTTGATTATGGCCCGCCGCCTTACTTTGGAGGGTGCTAAAGTTCATGCGGTGGTTGAGATTTTGTCTCATACTAATGGTCTGCCTCGAAATCTTCAGCAGTGCCTGATTGATTATGGGATTCCTTTGATGTTGTCTCATACGGTTACTGAAATTAATGGCTTAAACAGGGTAAAATCAGTTACAGTCTCAAAAGTTGATGAGAAACTGAAACCAATCAAAGGGACTCAAAAAACAATCGAGTGTGACACCCTTCTTTTGTCTGTTGGATTAATTCCAGAAAATGATCTATCAACAACTTGTGGTGTACAACTAAACCCATTAACCCGCGGCGCAATCGTTAACGAAAACCTAGAAACCACTGTTCCTGGAGTTTTTGCATGTGGAAACGTTTTACACGTTCACGACGTCGTAGACTTTGTAACCATAGAATCTGAACAAGCAGGCAAAAGTGCAGCTGAACACGTTCTTAGAAAACAAAAACAAGTAGAAAGAATCAATGTGCAAGCAGGTAACGGAGTGTGCTATGTTTTGCCCAACAGTATTTCCAAAAATTCGGAAGTTGAGTTGCTGTTTCGGGTGTTATGTCCCAAAGAGGATGCTTCAATCGGCTTTTTTGATGGTGAAAAGTTGGTTAAAAATAAAAAGTTTAGAAAGGTTCATCCTGCTCAGATGATTAAAGTCAAACTAAGTAAAACAGAAACCATGGATATTTCTGGGTTACGCGTAGAGGTGTTACAAAAATGAAAACCGAAATGATTTGCATCGGATGTCCTATGGGCTGTTACCTTACTGTGGAATGTGACGGAAAAACAATAAAAAACGTTGAAGGAAATCGTTGCAAAGTCGGATTAGATTACGCCCAAAAAGAAATCACTAACCCTGAAAGAACCTTAACTTCCACAGTTAAAGTAAAGCGCGGTCATTTGGCTTTGGTGAGTGTGCGGACAAACAAACCAATTTCTAAAAGCAAAATTTTTGACGTTATGGAATCGCTCGCAAAAGTTGAGGTTGAAGCTCCTGTGAAAATTGGAGATGAAATTGTTCCAAATATTTTTGATTCAGGCGTCAGTGTAGTGGCTACAAAAAATATTTCTAAGAAACAATAAAGTGGCAAAAATGTTAGTTGGTAGCGGGGAGTTGATTTGAACAACCGATCTCTGGGTTATGAGCCCAGCGGGTTCACCTGGCTACCCCACCCCGCTATGTGTTCGAGCTAGAAGCCGTTGCCAGGTGATGCTTCACAGCTCGTTTGTTACCTTTTGTTACACTCTTTCTTAAGCTTTGCTTATTTGATTGTGTTTTTTGGTCTAAATTTAATTAATGTTGAGCTTAGGAACTTTGAAACATAATTCTATAACGGCGTTATAATTATATACGGGAAACCTATTTTAATTATGCATGACCATTTTGAATTATTGGAGGTTTTAGGTTGGATAATCAAACTGAACCTGACAGTAACCTTGATTGTGTTGGTCTGTATTGTCCAGAACCGGTTTTTCGAACCCGGCAAGCACTAGACCAACTGGAAGAAGGGCAGATCTTAGAAGTCGTTGCAGACGATCCTGCATCTGAAGAAGACATACCACGTCTAGTCAAACATCTTGAATATAAATTACTTAAAATGTACGAAGAAAATGGCGAATTCCATTTTCTAATCCAAAAAACAAAATAGGAGCTTGTTGTGAATTGCCAAAAATGTATATGGATTATGGCGCAGGAAAGCCCGTAGACAAAAGGGTCCTTAAAGCAATGAATCCATATTTTCTAGAAGATTATGGTAACGCTTCCTCAGGGCACTCTTACGGAAATGCTGCCAAAGAAGCCTTAACAAGTTCTCGAGAGAAAGTTGCTCAATTAATCGGGGCAGAAAAAGCTCAAGAAATAATTTTTACTTCTGGGGGAACAGAATCAAACAACCTCGCAATTAAGGGCGCAGCTTTTCGGAACAAATCCAAAGGAAATCACATAATCACAACTGCTATTGAGCACATGTCTGTGATTAACATCTGCAAGTATTTGCAAAAACAGGGATTTGAAGTAACTTTTGTTCCCGTAGACGACAAAGGAATTGTAGACCTTGAAAAACTTGAATCTGCAATTACCGACCAAACGATAATGCTGTCTGTTATGTATGCTAATGGCGAAATTGGAAGCATTCAACCCATAAAACAAATTGGAAATTTAGCTAAAGAAAAAAACATCATTTTGCATGTAGATGCAGTAGCAGCAGCTGGTCAAGTCCCAATTAACGTATTAGAAGAAAACATTAATTTATTGACTCTTTCCTCAAACGATTTATACGGACCTAAAGGCGTTGGAGCCCTATACATAAAAAAGGGAACCAGAATTGTCCCCATCGACCAAGGTGGTGGACAAGAAAACGGTTTACGTTCTGGCACCGAAAACGTTTCTGGAATAGTTGGCATGGCAAAAGCAGCAGAGCTCGCTCAAGCTGAAATGGAAACTGAAAGTAAACGTTTGATTGCCTTGCGGGACAAACTCATTGATGGTGTTTTGGATGAAATCCCTTACTCGTTTTTGAACGGTCATCGCACTGAACGTTTGCCTAATAACGCGAATCTTAGGTTCAGTTATATAGAAGGTGAATCACTCATTTTAAGTCTGGACATGTACGGAATTCAAGCCTCTTCAGGTTCGGCGTGTTCGTCAAAAACCTTAGAACCTTCCCATGTGCTTCGAGCCATTGGGTTGTCTCATGAGCTTGCTCATGGTTCGTTAGCGTTTACTTTGGGTAAACAAAACACACAAGAAGGAATGGATTACGTGCTAGAAGTAATACCCGATGTGGTTAAGCGATTGCGAGCGCTTTCGCCCCTTACTCCGAAAGAAATCTTGAGGTGAAAAAACAAAATGTATAGCGAAAAAGTTATGGATCATTTCAAAAACCCCCGAAACGTAGGTGAAATTGAAAACGCCGACGGAGTCGGAACAGTAGGCAACCCCACTTGTGGCGACTTGATGACTATGTACATCAAAGTCAAAGATGAAAAAATCGAAGACATCAAATTCAAAACCTTTGGATGTGGAGCAGCCATAGCAACTAGTAGCATGGCAACTGAAATGGCAAAAGGAAAAACCATCGAAGAAGCAATGAACATCAGCCGAGCAGAAGTAGCAAAAAACCTGGGTGGCCTACCTCCTATCAAGATGCACTGCTCTAATCTTGCTGCTGATGCTTTGCATGAAGCCATAAAAGATTATCAAACAAAGAAAGAAACAAAAAAATAATCAGGAGAATTGTTTCCTGATTTTTTCTATTATTATGCTACGGTTAGCTGTAACTTAGAAAATACTATTAGCTTGTAGTAAATTTTTGAAAATTGTTCGCTTGTTGTTAGTTTTACACTGATTGTGTGGGGTTAGCATTTAATCTTTTTTTAGGTAAAAATCACCACTGAATGGACATGGGCATGTTTTATTTTCTCGTGCTGATACCCTTTCTATTGAAAAAGAATCCATATTTTTCTTACTGCAGATAGACAATCTTGACTATTGTAATTAATTAGCTTTTATGGAAGTGAGGCAGTACATCGCCCAACCCATGTATTGGCGCTGGAACTGTAAATAGTCATCTTGGGAAGTGCGAAAATGCTTGAATACCTGTTCATGGTCGGGGTGGCTTGGATTTTCTTTAAGCCAGCGTATTAGTGCATACCAGCAATCCGAAGAGTATCTCTCCCAGTCGTCAGGGCTGGCACGGATGATGTATTCGAGTTCAAAGCCTTCATCCCGGGTAATTTGAGCCAGTTCAGCTTCTGTGTGGGTGCTTGTCTGTCTTTGGGCGTATTTTGGATGTACCTGATTGGTAAGCCAGTGAGTTTCACCGATTCCCAGGCGTCCATTTTGATGAATAGCATTTTTCATTGCCTGGATTGTTTGCTTGTAGCCACCCCAAATAAATGTCGCCCCGATACATGTTGCAGCATCGAAAGTTCTCTCTTCAAATATGTAGTCATCTCCTTTGGAGCAAACGATTTTGATTCTGTCTGATAAACCTCTCTCAACCAGCTTTTTCTTGGCCCTTTCACAGAAATCCTTGGATATATCGATTCCAATACCCGTTATCTCGAATTCTTCAGCCCAGATAATGAGTGACTCGGCACTACCACAACCAAAATCGATGACCCGTTTTCCTTTTTTCAATTTAAGTAGTTTGCCAAGTTTGATGATTTTTTCAGTTGTTGATGGGTTTAGTATATCCATATAACGATGTGAAATACTCATAAGGTCAAAGAAATCCATGGCTCGAGTCTCCTTTCGAAAATTGTAACTTCATTAATAAAGGTCTTGCGGGCTATTTTGGAAATTAATTTGGAAGTAATTTATTATATTCAGCTTATGCACGACAGAATGAAAGAGTGAAAGAAAGAATACACACGCACACTAGATATATGAAAACATATGCATACGTGATACGTGAACGAGAGAGATTAAAATTAACTCCTGCACATCTGGCCAAGGTGTAACTACATCCGCCGAAAATAATCCTGAGCGAGTTTAGAGGCTACAATATTTTAGAAAAAATTACTTTTTCAAGAATTCTGTAGCAAGTCATTTTGGTTTTTTGTTAATCAATAGCAACTTTTGTAACCCGATTATTGTGGGGGCGTGAGTGATTTGTTCGGTGTTCAAAAGTTCAGAAATGTTTTTAATTGGTACATGTTTTACTTGGATTTGTTCTGTTTCTTCTAGTCTTTGGGTTCCTTTTGTTAATTTTGTTGCTAAAAATAAATGAGCTTTTTGCAAGCTTCGAGACAAGGGATTAAACTTGCCAAGGGGCGCTAATTTACCTGCTGTATATCCTGTTTCTTCTAATAGTTCGCGAACAGCACTTTGTTTAGGGGTTTCGTTTGGTTCTATGTGCCCGCTTGGGATTTCCATGCTTAAACAGTTACGGGGATACCGCAAAATTTCAATCATAACAACATTGTCTTCAACGAGAGGCACAACAGACACAAAATCTCTTAATTTGATTGTGTTGTATTCAATTTCTTTTCCATTGGGTAAAACTACCTTGTCTTCAAAAACAGAAACAAACTCTGATTGATAAAGAAGTTTTGAGTCAATAGTTTGCCATTTTTTCACTGTTTAACCCTTCTTGAATCTGTAACTGAAAGAACACATATTAAAAGCTGATTCCACGCCAATAAGATGTCAGGAGCAATTCAAATGACTATGTCCATCCGTTCAAGTTACAAAAAATTGATACAAAAAACCAAAGAAACAAAAACCCTTGGAACCGCAATTTCAATTCTACATTGGGACATGGAAACAAAAATGCCCCCCAAAGGAATTAACATGCGCAGCCAACAACTTGCCATGCTTAGTAAAATTGCACACCAAATGAGCACCGACCCCAAAATTGGACAGTTGCTTAAACAAGTTATAGACCATTCAGATTACGACAACTTAAGCATGGTTCAGAAAAGAAACCTTTACCTCATAAAGAAAAACTATGATGAAGACACAAAACTGCCCGAAAAACTTGTGGTAGAAACCTCAAAACAAACCGCAATAACAATCGACACTTGGAAAAAAGCCAAAGCCTCTAAGGATTTTTTGAAGTTTAAACCTGAGTTGCAAAAACTTTTTGATTTAAAAAAACAAGCTGCAGACCTTTTGATGGATGTCAAACAAACCGCAAACCCTTACGACGCTTTAATTGACATTTTTGAACCTAAAATGACCTCTGATGTCATTAGCTCGGTCTTTAATAAATTGCAAAAAGGGCTTGTTTCAATTCTGGAAAAATGCACATCGTCCACAAAACAGCCTGACCTTTCGGTTCTTAATCGTCATGTTCCAGTTGAAACCCAGAAAAAGATTGGACAGATACTTGCAGGGTTTATTGGTTATGATGTTACTTCTGACAAGTCTGGAGGTAGAATTGACGAAACTGAACATCCTTTCACAACAGGTTACTACGATGATGTGCGAATAACTACCCACTATTACCCAAACAAGTTTGCCACTTCTGTGTTTTCTGTACTGCACGAAGGTGGACACGCATTATATGAGCAGAATTTGAAACCTGAATGGATGCTTCAGCCAGTTGGAGAATCCTGTTCCATGGGTTTTCATGAGTCTCAATCTCGCTTTGTTGAAAACATTGTAGGGCGATCCATGGAATTTTGGAGTTACTTTTTGCCTGTCCTCAAAAAAGTTGCAGGAAACCTATCTGATGTTAAATTACAAAATTTTGTTCACACAATCAATCATGTTCAGCCTTCGAAGATTCGAGTTGAAGCCGACGAAGTGACCTATGGACTTCACGTGATTATTCGATTTAATTTGGAACGCGATTTGTTTGCTGGAAAAATTTCAGTGGATGAGTTGCCTCAAATCTGGAACGAAAGCTACAACAAGTTTCTTGGAGTAAAAATAGAAGATGACTCTGAAGGCGTCATGCAAGACACCCACTGGGGAAGCGGGTTATTTGGTTATTTCCCAAGTTATGCTTTAGGAAATATTTACAGTGGACAACTATTAGCGTGCATGGAATCACAAATTCCTGATTGGAAAAAACAGATTTCTAAAGGCAACTTCCAAAACGTGAAAAATTGGTTGATCCAAACGGTTCACGGTTATGGAAACTTGTACGATGCACCAGAATTAATCAAAAAAATCACGGGAACTGACCTCACGGTAGTGCCGTTCTTGAACTATTTGAACCAAAAATACTCAAGTCTTTATGAGTTCTAGCCGAAAATATTCGGTTGAATTCTTTTTGTTATCTGCTACAAATTGGAGCAAAAACAACTCTACATCGATTTTTTTCGGTTCTCACAATAAGGTTTAAATGAGGAAATTTGAATAAGTGCTGTGAACTTATTGGAGGAACAGGAAAATGGTTGAATTCCCCGAAGAAGTTGTAAAGCAAGCGTTCGGCGCTGCAGACTTTAGATGTGAATGCTTAAAGCTTGAACACGGACACAAATACAATTCATTATGTATGAAACAAGTTGACTGGAACAAACGAGGCCAACCAGACGAAAAAGGCTGGGAAGCAGATTTCATCGTTAGCCCAGACAAAGGTGGTAAACCAGTAATTGAGAACTGTGAAATTCTCTGCTGGGACTGCTACACCAAAAAACACAACAAAGAGTAGTTCCTTTTTTTAAACTACTTTTAATCCATTTTTATTCAATCTTTTTTTATCTTTTAGACCCGATTATTTTTCCTCGACCCAAGGGAATAAACCGTTGAAATTCATCTAATGGGATTGCAGTAACTGTTCTTTTCAGTTCTTCAGAAACCTTAGTGGACAAAGTGTGACGAATCTTTTTTGCAATTTGACTGCTTTTTTGAGTTCCAGGAATCAGTTCCATATATGTTGTTGCTTGATTTCTAATTGCATCTACTGGACCACCTACAAGAGTAACTGTGTCATCTTCAATTTTTATTCCAATAGCAACATGCAACTTTGCGCCCCGAACAAAGTTCTTTTTTCCTCGAATCATAAACGAGCCTTTCGGTAAAGACTGCCCCGAAGGTGGAGTTTTACTAACTTGGTCGGGGTGTATCCAGTAAACGTTTATGGCGCTGAGAAGTTCCTTCCATGCCCGAGAATACGATGCTGCAGCTTGAGACGCTTCATTGATTGTTTGTTCGGGAACTGGTTTTCCTTCAGTTTTAATCAAAACAAAAGGAGCACCAACGATTTCAGCGTGAAAAATAATGTCATTGGGTTCCATTCGTTTTTTGACGATTAACTCGTTTGTTGTGGCATCTCTGCCTCCGATAACAAGAAAGCCGTCAGAAGAATGGAACCACCTGAATTTTTCGTACCACTCTTTTTTACGTCGTTTGGCAAGAGGTTGCTGTTCCTTTTTTGTCAAAACAACTTGTTTTTTTGTTTTCTCAATTTTTACACGAATTTCCTGAAGAGTTTTTTCAGCACCCTTTAGTTTCTTTTCTGCTTTCTTGGATTTTAAATAGTAACGGTTTGCGTTGTCTTGAACAGAATCACGAAGATTCAACGAAAAACTAACATCCTCAACACTGACCTGAAGAATCTGGTTTTTAGCATCTAACGACTGGAAAAAGGTAGCAGGATGAATGTTTTCTTTATTTCCTTTTTTCAATATTGAGGCGATTTCATCCCAAGTTTTTCCATAATTTTTTTGTTCCAAAATTTTTTGCATAAGAGACTGAAAATCTCCAAAATACTGGTAAATCACATCACCAATTTTTTTGTTTTTTGTTATTGGCTTTTTTAAATCTTCTAATGCTCGAAGTTGTTTTTCAAGAATCCGTTTTTGGCGTGCAACTTCCTTTTCAACATCTCCAGTTGCTTCTTTGGTATTTTCAAAATCAGTAATTTTTGCATAATATTCATCAAGTGCAGTATTGAATGTTTCAAATTTTTGTTTAGTAAACTGCTCATATTTTTTGAGTTCCACCGCAGTTACATCTATCCAATGTTCATTTTCGTCACTTACTATGCAAGGCTCCAAATTTATTGCCTCAATTACAGAAAAAAGATTTTGAAGTTCCCTAAAAATTGTGTCAAGCTGGTCTTCTGTAAGTTCATTGGATTGTGTTTTTTTGTTTATTTTTGACCTGAGGAGAATCTCTTCAGCGTAAGCACCACTGATGCTTACTGCTTTGGTTAGGGCTCTTACTATTTCTTTTTCTCCGAATTCTGTGATTTTTTTAAATTCTTGAAGGTTCAAACTTTTAGGGTTTTTTCCTCTTGGAGGGGGATATTGAAATGGTTCATTTCGCAGGATGTTTCTGTCTTTCATTCGTTTGTAGGTCATGGCTTGAAGAATTTTTTGTTCGGGGTCAACTAGGATTATGTTTCCGTTACCGAAAAGTTCTGAAATCAACTGGAAAACGCCTTGTCGAGTGTTTATTTCTATGGTTACTATTCTTTCAAACTCGTGTTGGTTTACTGCTTGGATTACTCCATTGTCTAGATATTTTCTAAGGGACATGCAAAATCCAGAGGGTCTTTGAGGTGTTTCATGAGCATATGCGGTTAAATGTAGTCGTTTTCCTGCTTCAATTAGTAGTTGTATTCGGGGTTTTCCAGGTTTTCGAAGTTTTAAAAGAACTGTTTTTGTTCCTATTTGATAAATTTTGGATATAAATGCGCCTTCTATTTTCTGGTTTGCTTCGCGAGTAACTGCTAATACATCAAAGCTTGTCATTACATCCTTCAACGTTGTTGCCTCAAGAACTTAGAACCATGTTTTTTTCTAAAGGAAGTTCTCCCTATTCCTTTTCTGTTTTATGTTATTGACCTGAAAACAATTACGTTCAAACCTGTTCTTTTTCTTCTTTTTTGTTAGATTTCTTTGGTTTTTTGTGTTTACTCGATAAAGGAAATATTAACAGCCAAAAATAAATTACAAGAATAAGTTCAAGAAGAAATCCCGACGGTGTGAACAAAATCATTATCGGGGCCTTTCCTACAAGAACCAGCATTATCACAAGAAACAGGAAAACTAAAAGACCTATTGCAATAATTTGCAAAATGAAGGTATATAGTGCACTGGTTTTGTCCCCCATTGGAGTTAATCCCCGTTTTTGAATCTTTTTGGTTCAAACTGTTTATAATCTTAGCCCTATGTTTTTATTCCAAAAATAACTTGACGTCTGTAAAAGATTTTATTATCATACTGTAATTCCTTTTGTGATGTTTCATGAAGCATTGGTTGCTGGTTCTTGTTGGTATCTTGTTGGTTTGTGCTGCTGTTTTTTCGTTAATCCTTACTGAATCCAATGCACCTGAAGTTGACGAGGAACTCTTTTTTGGGGTTTCTTTTGGAGGCAACTCAACAACTCAAGCAAAGCTTCTAATAGACAAAGTAAAAGATTTCACAAACTTTTTTCTCATAAGTAACTGGGACGTGTCCTTAAACGAAAAAGCACTAAATGAAATCAGCCAATATGCAGTTGACGCCAACATGAGCATAATGGTTTATTTTGATTTTGTTCCTTACCAAACATATCCGTGGATTCAAGAATATTTAACTACGGCAAAACAACGATGGGGCGACCAATTTTTAGGAGTTTATTTGCATGATGAGCCCGGGGGCAAACAAGTAGATTCAGGGCATTGGCGTGCTATAGACAACGGAAATGAACTCTTTGAAAACGCTTCTGACTACACTGATGCTGCAAACGTGTTTGTTGACGGAATATCTTCTGGGTACAGTTGGCAGTTTGTGAAAAACACTGGTCTTCCTGTTTTCACATCAGATTATGCCTTGTATTGGTTTGATTATCTCGCAGGATTTGACACCGTGTTTGTTGAATTAGGTTGGGGTCACAACCGAACCCAGCACATAGCCCTTTGCAGGGGGGCAGCTAAAGTTCAAAACAAGGACTGGGGCACAATTATAGTATGGAACAGCCAAAACCCTGACGATATGCACCAAGGAACCTACAAGACTGGTCCTGAAATGTTTGATGATATGATTGCTTCTTATTCTGCTGGGGCAAAATATGTTGTTGTATTTGATTATCCCTATGAGGAAACTTTTGGCATCTTAGAAGAAGAACATTTCGAAGCTATGGAAGCCTTTTGGAATATAACGCGTTTTCCTGAGCACGAAGATTTAGAGAAAACAGAGGCTGACGTCGCTTTTGTTCTTCCTAAAGATTATGGTTGGGCCATGCGCTATCCTGAAGATAAAATCTGGATGCCTTCTTGGGGTCCAGATGAAAAGTCAGCTTTGATTTGGAGCAACATGAACAAACTGATTGAAAAGTATGGTCTTCGACTGGACATAATCTATGATGATTCAAGTTTTGATTTTTCTGATAGTTACTCTGAGGTGTACTATTGGAATAGTGAAATCTCATGAAAGCTTTGGAACTTTTTCATATCTGCTTGAAAGTAAAGCTGTTGGCAGTGAGAACTTTGAAAGGAATTGTGAAAAACTATATAGGAAACCAAGATAACTAATGCAACATCGCTACTAACAAACCACACAGTAGGTATCAACTTGAAAATCTTAAACGTAATTTACATTTGCCGTGTTGGAATTGCTGTTCTTGCAGCCCTTGTAGCAGCGCTTGTGGTTAACCTAAAAGTTGGTGACCCCCTGATTAATGGAATAAGCATCAGCTTAGCGATTTACATTCTCACATACTATGTGTTGAAGTACTTTTTCATGAACAAAGTAACAAACCAAACAAAAATATTCACCATGGGCATCGGAGGATACTTTCTCACATTTTTGTTGTGTTGGGTACTATTTATCACCCCAACTCTTGCCAATCCCCAAGCACAATTCGTTATGGACATTAGCAACCCTGAAGTTGGAGAAACAATAACTTTTGATGCATCCCCAAGCACAGACCCCGACGGAGAAATCGTTGCCTATAAATGGAATTTTGGAGACGAACAAACTAGCGACACCATGATAACTACCCATAGTTACAGTTCTGCAGATGAATACACTGTCATGTTAACAGTTGTTGACGATCATGGAATAAGTAGTTCTAACACAACAACAATAACTGTTAGC
>JARRLY010000006.1:0-89397 GCA_037386545.1 Candidatus Bathyarchaeota archaeon | reverse complement strand
GCTTTGTCAAATATGTTAGAAGATGATAATGGGCTTCAGAAATTTGCCTGTTATCATCTTCTAAGGCTATGAAGAAGAAAAAACTGTTTTGCAGCTTTTTTTCTTCTACTTATCTTTTGTTTTGTCTTTTTCACTCTTCTCTTTTTCTGAAGATTTTTTCTTCTGAGCATCAATCTTAGCTTGCACGCCTGTGAACAGGTTTACCGTCAAGGTTGGTTAACTCAGAAAGCACCGAAATCGGCCTTCCGCAACAGAAACAAACAGGAAACTGACCCCTAGAAAAAAACTGTCCACATCAATATCGGATGAATTTGCTTGGCCATTTGTCCCAGAAGGACCAGGAAAAAACATACTCCTCTTTTTCTTTGGCCATTATTTTCCGGGTACAACAACTTGACCCTTTTGGGACAACTGGGACAGAACTTAACCTGGCTTGACCTTCATCTTCTTGGATTAACTTTAAGGCTTGAAAAAACCCGTTCCCTTTTCCCGTTTAATTGAACCCGGAGCTTATGGAGAAAAGGACAAAACTTTGAATTGGATAAAAAAGAAATACGTTTCAACGGTGTAAAGCAAAATATTGGTTTTAATAATTTGTGTTTTGTAGATTTAAGATTAGAAGCAGACATTTCAAAAGGAACAATTGTTCTTGCACCCGACCTAAATTTTGGGAAAGGGCATCTAGTTTCAAATCCTAATATCAAAAAAAGAATAGAAGAAGGATTGTCTTCTTGGAAAATACTAAGTTGTAAACATGAATTTGAAACAATTAAGGAAAAAAGCCGATACATTGTTCGAAGATGTTGTTTGGATAAATTTTAACTTCTAATTATGCCTTAACAGAATTTTGAAAGACATCAACTAACCATTTTCAGAATTTGGGGTAGACAAAATGGGGTGTGTCACTGAAGAAGCTCTTCAAAAGTATACCGAACTCAGTGACAAGTTGGCACGTAAAGAATTGCATGCTGAGTTGATGGGGTTTTTTGAGAGGCGGTACACTATTTGTGAATTGTTGGATTGGCTACATGCAAAGGTGAAGTGGACAGAAGGACCTATTGTTCGGCACAGAAATCCTTTAGAAATCATTGACTTTGGAAAAGGAAGGTGTGGAGAATTCAGCATTCTTTTCACGACCCTTTGTTTGACTCACAACTACCGAGCTAGGTTAATTCTTGACATGAGCGATCACGTGTGGACTGAAGTTTGGGATAACAACCAACACAGGTGGATTCATGTGGACCCTTCTGAGAAAAAAATTGACGATCCAATGATGTACGAAAGAGACTGGAAAAAGAATCTGACACGAGTCTATGCCTTAGAGAATGGAAACGCAGAAAATGTAACAAAAAATTACAAAATGCCGCCCACTAGCCAGTCCTGTTGATGGATATTGAACCTAAAAGCGTGGATTTTAGGTTAAAATACTCCCCCATAGAAATGAGGGGAATTTGTTAAGATTTTTATTTACAGTATTTGTCTACTAGAGCCTTTGTGTTGAAGACATTGAGTTGTTTGAACAGAAACTCGAATTGTTTTTCAACTTCACATGCGATGGCTGTTCGGGTTTGCTGTGGCAATGTCATGATTTCTTTTTTGTATTGTCCAAATGCTTTTTTACGGGTTTTGTATATGAATTGTTCATCGGTTTGGCCTTCTTTGTGTTCATTTGAGAGGTTTTCTTTGAGCCAGCTGTACATTTCTTGTTTTAGGTCTTCAGGGAATTGTTTGGATTCGTAAATTATGTTTTGGAATGCTGTGGCTAAGTGGACTTCTGCGGTTTCACATTCAGCAAATTTATGGAAAGCTTCGGGAGGTAGCGTTGAAGCTCCGTGTTGGACGGCTCCTGCCATGCCGTATTCTATGCGAGCAGTTTCGGATAGGGTTTTGAGTGTTTCAAAGTCTAGCTTGATTTTAGCTATTGAGCCGTCAGGCAAAACAACGCCTCCGTGTGTTGTTCCTGTTTGAATTGAAATTTTGCTGATACCAGTTACGCCTTTTCCCAGTTCTTTTTCTAGGCCGTTCATGTACGCTTGCAAATCTTCGGGTGTAGAGTTTTGGGTTCCGATTTCGCCGATTTCTCCACCTACGGAAACGGTGACGCCTTCGGGTTCAATGCTTCGAATAAACTTGGTAAGTTTTGCACACACTTCATAGTTCAACCGTTGCTGCTCTGCAAGGGTTGGCTTGGATAAATCAACAAGAGTAGATGAGTCTATGTCAATGTTATAAAAGCCTGCTTCAATGGCGTCTTTGATGAGGTTTTTTACGCCTTCAATTTCTTTTTGTGGGTTTTCTTTAAACTTATCTGCTTTTAGTTGGAAGTGGTCCCCTTGAATAAAAACTGGTCCTGAATAGTTTTCTTTTATTGCACCGGCCAAAACCATGGCTGCAAATTCTACTGGGGGCTGGTTCGTATACCCGATTTCTGATTTGGCAATTTCAAAAATGAATGCACCCGCGCTGTGTTTTTTGGCTACACGAAATATTGCACATGTTAAATCGTAGGTCATAGTTCTGAGGTTTATTGCTGGAACAGTAACGCCTTCAAACTCGTTTTTACCTCGTGCCATGTGACCAACTGGATTACAGTTTTTTCAATATCAAAGGATTTGGAGTCCATAACACACGCGCCCTCAAATCAATGCATACTACTATATTTCTCTATTATTTGAATATTAAATCGTGAGGCAACATGTTACGTATTATTATATAATTTTGAAACCTTAGGATTAGAAATTTTTAGAAAAAAGGCCGTTTTCAACATGGGCCCTCTATTATAATAATAACGTTTAAGCACTTATCTCAACTTAGTTTTTCAATTAATTAAATATCATAATTTAAAATTGGTTTAAAATTACGTAAAATTACCAAAATACCAATTTAAAAAAATAAACATAAAACGAAGTATTTTGGTTACGTAACGCTTATATTACTGGTTTTCTATTCTGGCTTTACTACCTGAAGTAGTATAGTGTGTGTGGTAACAGACGTCAATCAACAAACCCCCGAAACAATATCCTAATGTGAAGCGACAAAGGGAGGCATTACCATGAAAGGTGATTTAGACCTTTTTTTAATGATTCTGGAAAACCCCACACGACGAGACATAATAAAACGTCTCAGCGAAGAGCCAAACTACTCTCTTCAGTTAGCAAAAGACTTGGGCTTAGGGCAACAGCTTGTTGCAAAACATTTACGAGTAATGGAACAAGCCGGAATGGTGGTAACTTCAGTTGAAGCCAGTCCCCATGGACCTAAACGCAAAATTTATACTTTAAACAAGAACGTGTCTGTAACTTTGGATGTTTCCCGCCATTTTTTCAAAGCTAAAGTTGTATTTTTTGACTCTGAGCCAGAACGAGAAGAAATCTCAGATACCTCTGCTTCTTTGATGGATAAAATGGACAAAACCCTAGAACGTCCAAAACAAATCGAAACCATAACCCCTTTTACTAACCTTGTTTCTGAAATTGACAAACAACTTGAATCCCTTCAAAACGAGCGGGCAATCTTGTTGTATATCCGAAATTTTGCTATGAAAGAAGCTTCACATTTTCTTGAGTTGTTCAAGAATCCGGACACTCGAAGAATTATTCGTTACACTTTAGATGAACATGACATCAGCGTGAAGAGCATCTCTGAGTCCCTGAATTTGAGGGAAGCTGTTGTTCGTCAGGCGTTGTCAAAACTGAAACAGAGTTTTAATATTGGAGTTGAAATTGTTGATGAAAAACAAAAAGAAAACAAGTAAATCGAGTGGAAAACCTGTGGAAGAATCTAACAATAACAAAGAACTAAAACAAAAAATCAAGCAACTAGAAAAACAACTAGCTGCAGAACAACAAAAATCTCAAGATTACTTGACTAAGCTAAAGTATCTGCAAGCTGATTTTGAAAATTTCCGCAGGCGGACAGAAAAACAGGTCCAAGATGCAGTTACACGTAGCAACGAAAACTTGGTTTCTTCCCTGATTGCAGTTATTGATGATTTTGAAAACGCAATCTCTGCCGGAGAAAAAACAGAAAACAAGGATGCCTTGTTGGATGGAATAAAGATGGTTCATAAAAAACTGGATTGTTTGTTGGCAACCGAGGGATTAGAGCGTTTAGAATGTTTAGGGCAACAGTTTGACCCAAATAAGCATGAAGTTTTGGCGCAAATCCCCACCAATGATCATGAAAGTGGCACAGTCATTGAAGAAGCTCGCAAGGGCTTTATTTTCAAAGGCAAAGTTCTCAGACCAAGCGTAGTTACAATCGCTTGTGAAGATTCAAAAGGTGAACACAATGAGTGAAACAAAACGAGAAAGAATATTAGGAATAGACCTAGGAACAACCAACTCTGCAGCTGCCGTAATGGAAGCTGGAAGACCAGTAATAATCCCCAGTGCAGAGGGACCCACCATCGCAGGCAAAATGTTTCCGTCGGTGGTTGCCTTCACAAAAGATGGGCAACTGCTGGTTGGAGAGCCCGCAAAACGACAAGCTGTAACTAACCCTGAGGGGTCAGTTTTTGAAGCAAAACGAAAAATGGGCACAAAAGAAAAAATTAAACTCCACGGCAAAGAATACAGTCCTCAGCAAATTTCAGCCTTTATACTCCAGAAAATAAAGCGGGATGCAGAAAGCTTTCTTGGAGAACCTGTCAAGAAATGCATCATCACAGTTCCTGCTCACTTTAACGACAACCAGCGCCAAGCAACCAAAGACGCTGGAGAAATTGCAGGCTTTGAAATTTCACGAATAATCAACGAACCAACTGCAGCCTCCCTTGCGTACGGGTTGGACAAAACTGATAAAGAAATGAAAATCTTGGTTTTCAGTTTCGGTGGAGGAACTAACGACACCACCATCATGGACTTTGGAGGAGGAGTCTTCGAAGTTCTAGGAACCAGTGGAGACACCCAATTAGGTGGAACCAACTTGGACTCTGCAGTTGTAGATTACCTGTTAGAAGAATTCAAAAAACAAAACGGAATTGACCTCAACAAAGACGCCATGGCAATGCGCAGACTAAAAGAAGCTGGAGAAAAAGCCAAAATTGAGCTTTCAACTTTGTTGACCACTGACATTGACCTTCCGTTTATTGCTTCTGATGATAGCGGTCCTAAACACTTGCATGTTACGTTGACTCGGGCTAAACTTGAACAACTAACCCGACCTATAGTGGAAAAAATCCGCGAACCGATCATGCGAACCCTCCGAGACGCGAAACTAGAACCCAAGGACATCGACAAAGTCGTCCTCATCGGCGGACAAACAAGGATGCCTATGGTTCGAAAATTCATGGAAGACCTTCTGGGCAAACCCGCAGAACGCGGAGTAGACCCAATGGAATGTGTCGCAGTTGGGGCAGCAATTCAAGCAGGAGTTTTGGCAGGAGAAGTCAAAGACCTTCTACTTTTGGATGTTACTCCCTTGTCCCTTGGAGTTGAAACCCTAGGTGGCGTTTCCACAAAAGTAATTGAACGAAACACAACTATACCCACTAAGAAAAGCCAAATTTTCTCCACTGCTGCTGACAATCAAACAACTGTAACCATAAACGTCCTCCAAGGAGAACGCGCCATGGCAAAAGACAACGTCTCGTTAGGAATGTTTAACCTAACAGGAATTCCCCCTGCACCTCGAGGTGTGCCCCAAGTGGAAGTAACCTTTGACATTGACGCTGATGGAATCCTAAACGTTTCTGCAAAAGATTTAGCAACTAATAAAGAACAAAAAATCACCATAACTGCTTCAACCAAACTTTCAGACACCGAGAAAGAACGTATGATGAAAGAAGCCGAACAATTCGCCGAAGAAGACGAAAAACGCAAAAAAGAAATCGAAGTTCTCAACGAAGCTGACTCACTGCTTTATACCGTAGAAAAAACCAAATCTGATCTAGGCGATAAAATACCAAAAGACAAAATTGAAAAAATAGATAAAGCAGCAGCTGAACTGCGAGAAGTCCACAGTAGCAAAGACATTGAAAAAATCAAAGAAAAATCTGAAGCCTTAACTAAAATATTGCAAGAAGTTGCCACCGTAGCATATCAGCAAGCCGCGGCTGCCCAGCAAGCCGCTCAACAGGCTCAAGGACAGCAAGGTCAACAAACCCAGCAGAATGCTGAAGGCCCTAAAGAGAACGTTGTAGACGCCGAATATGAAGAAGTAAAAGACAATAAAGAATAAGCGCCCTGTTGTTACGGCTTAGGCTGATATCAAGTGACTGACAAACGTGATTACTACGAAGTTCTTGGAGTGTCAAAGGATGCTCCAAAACCTGAAATCAAGAAAGCATACCGAAAACTGGCTATGAAGTATCACCCTGACAGAAACAAAGATGCAAATGCTGAAGAAAAATTCAAGGAAATCTCTGAAGCCTATGCCGTTCTTTCCGACAACGAAAAGCGTAGCCAGTACGACCAGTACGGTCATGCTGGAATCAATGGTAAATACAACTGGGAAGACATCTATCGAAACACCGACTTCAGCTCAGTTTTTCGTGACATCGGATTCGGTGGATTTGGCTCCATTTTCGACATGTTTTTTGGTGGCGGCGGTAGCCGAAGAGGAGGTCCACAGAAAGGTCAGGATCTTCACCACCCAGTAGTGATTACTCTGGAAGAAGCTGCTTCTGGTGTGGAAAAAGAAATCGAATTTGACGGTTATGATTCCTGTGAAGCATGTAATGGGACTGGAATCAAACCAGACGCCAAAAGCAGTCGTTGTTCTGAATGTCAAGGAACTGGACAAGTACGGTCTCAACGGAACTTAGGTGGTATGTTCTTTACTCAAGTTCATCCATGTGGGTCATGTGGTGGAAGAGGGGTTCCATCTGAAAGTTTGTGTCAAAGTTGTCGGGGTTCTGGTGCAACTCCTGCAAGGCACAAAATAAAAGTAAATATTCCTGCAGGATTTGAAGACGGATACAGCCTACGTATAGGCGGAGAAGGAAGACCTGGAATTAAAGGTGGACCACGGGGTGACTTGTATGTTATTGTGCGAGTTAAACCTCATAAGCTGTTTGAACGCAGGGGTGACGACATTTTGTACGAAACCCAGGTCAGTTTTCCTCAGGCTGCTTTGGGAACAAAAATTAATGTTCCTACCTTAAATGGAGAAGCAAAACTTAAGATTCCGTCAGGAACCCAAAGTGGAACAGTTTTTCGTCTTAAAGGTAAAGGTGTTAAACATTTGCGTGGTTGGGGAAGTGGAGACCAATTCGTAAATATTGTTATTAACACTCCACAGAAACTTTCTAAAAAACAGAAAAAACTATTAACAGAACTAGAAAAAGAACTAAAACACGATTAGATCCCCTTCTTTACTTCTTTTTTGTTTTTGTCCTTTTTTCTTTGATAAAATGGTTTTTTCTTGTTTTTGGGTTGTTGACTTCTTTGTTTTGTTTGATAACTTAGGTTTATTTGCCATGTCGCGGGATTTTTTTGGTTTTTGTGCCATTTTTTGCAGTTTTTAGTACTTCTGTTCTACAGTTTCAATATTGATTGATGCTGCAGGTTTTCACAACATCATTATGTATTTTCCATTCATTTTTATGGATTTTTTAGTTATTTTTGTTTAATTTTTATGTTGTTTTTATCGTCTTTGTTGCTGGCGTGATATGCTTGAATATTGTTAACCGTCACATTTACCCTTAAATGGTCGTTTTATATGTTATAGAAGTAAGAATATGTCTGAATAATGACATATTGTATAACTGTAACACATAACTACACAAGGAAAATTGATAAAAATGAACAAACAAATAATAAGAAAAGCCGAAATCAAGCTCGTTAGAGGAATGCTTGACCTAGTTGTCCTAGGTTTATTAAAAGAAAAATCTCTCCATGGCTATGGAGTAATCACAAACATCCGCCAAAACTTTGGAGTCTATTTTGGTCCCAGCACAATATATCCTCTGCTGGGAGACCTTGAAAAGAAAGGTACCATCAAAAGCCAATGGGACCTAACCCACGATCGACCTCGAAAAGTATACTCCTTAACCCCTGAAGGAAACAGTTTGCTGAACGGTGTGGAAAAATCCCTTTACCAAATATGCAACAGACTCAACGAATTTGGAATGAACCGCCTGCACCTAAACTGTCCAACAATTGATGAACAACTAAAAGTTGATGAGTTGACTTCCTTATGACCGAGGCAGCGATTAAACGAATAAACATCTTTGATGCATTGCACACTGCCATAACAACAAAAGACAGAATGCAACTTAGATTTGCAAAATGTTCTCGTTGTGCAAAACACACGCCTTACCGGCTAGGAAACTTAGGCGACAGTGGCCTGCGTTGCAAAAGTTGTGGTGCTCGTATTTCATTGTATTTTCGTCAATGAAGTCCAGTAGTTGTGTGTTACCGCTTTGTTTGCTAGCTTTTTACTAGTTCATTTTTGAGTTTTTTCACGAAGTTTTCTTCGTTTTCTGCAATTTTTTTCTTTACCTCTTTCCATGTTACAGAACAATTCTTGTATTCTACTCCAACGATGCTGTGAACGGCTTTGTCAATGTCTTTTTTGTTTTCTTTTGTGACTGTTATTCCTGCCTTCTCGAAAAAAACATTCAAGTGTCTAAAGTAGCATGTCATATAATCTGAATGTTCATTCAGTAATATTTATAAACTTGTGTACAATTTTCTGCCATATCGGCAATAGGTTGCCGTATGCCTATGATTGAATTGGGAGAGAGGTAAAACAACATGAGAAAAATATCAATAAACGAAGACGCATGCATAGGTTGCGGACTCTGTCAAGTTTACTGTACGTTAGAACACTCAAAAAGCAAGGACGTCATTAAAGCTTACCTGAAAGAAGACCCAAAACCAGTTAGCAGAATTCGTGTAGAAACTAACAAACCCGTTTCCATATCAATTAGGTGCCAACACTGCAAGGATAAACCATGTGTATACGCTTGTCTTGCTGGAGCCATGACCCTAGACAAAGAAACTGGTCTGGTTACTCATGACCCCGAAAAGTGCATGGGTTGTTGGACTTGTGTTATGGTTTGCCCCTATGGTGCAGTGAAACCTGATTCTTCAGGAAAAATAGTTGCAAAATGTGACCTTTGTCCACATTTGGATGTTCCTGCATGTGTAGCTAACTGTCCTAACGATGCTCTAGTTTGTGAAGAGGTGGACGAATAATGGTAAAATACCTGATTATTGGAGGTTCCGCAGGCGGTGTTGGAGCAGTTGAAGCAATCCGCGAAGTAGACTCAACAGGAACATTAGCAGTAGTTTCTGAAGAAGCTTTTCCTCAGTACTCCCGTCCCATGATTTCTGAGTACGTCAGTCAAGAAGCCACTCTTGCTACTATGAAATACCGTAGTGAGCAGTTCTGGAAAAAACATAACGTTCACGCCTATACCGGAAAAACAGCAGTGAAAGTAGATTTTGACAAAAAAATTGTGGAACTTGACGATGGACAAAAACTAGATTACGAAAAACTGCTACTTGCCACCGGAGGCAGACCCGTTGTTCCCAAAATGGATGGAGTAACAAAAGATGGAGTTTTTACTTTCACCGAACTTGCTAGTGCAGAAGGCATAAATTCTAAACTGCTACACGCAAAATCTGCTGTGGTTCTTGGTGGCGGCCTTATCGGAGTGAGTGTAGCAGACGCACTGGTGAAACGTGGAATAAAAGTAACATTGGTCGAAGTTAACAAAAGATTGATTCATGTTGTTTTGGATGAAAAAGCATCTCATCTTGCAGAAAAAGTAATCAAAGCTACGGGAACAAAGTTGGTTTTGGGTCAAACAGTCAAACAAATACTGGGAAAACAAGGAAACCCCAACGAAGTGGACGGCGTTCTTCTTCAAGATGACACAGTAATTTCTTGTGATTTGGTTGTTTTGGCCGTTGGAGTTAACCCACGAGTAGAATTAGTAGAAAATTCAAAGGTAGAAGTTAAAAAAGGAATAATTGTAGACCGTTTCATGCAAACCAAAATCCCAGATGTTTACGCATGCGGTGACGCAACAGAGGCTCACGACTTTCTGGTCAAAGAAAACCGCCGTTTGCCTTTGTGGCCTTTAGCTCATGTTGGTGGACGGGTAGCAGGGTACAACATGGCGGGACAAAAAACTGAATATGAAGGCGGCACCGTAATGAGTTCCATGAACTACTTCCGATTACCAATCATTTCTGTGGGCAAAATTAACCCCGAGGACAGTAATGACTATGAAATACTGGTTGATGTTCAACCTGAAAAACCAGCTTACAAGAAAATTGTCCTTAAAGATGATGTTATTGTGGGCTTCATCTTCTTAGGTGAAGTCGAAAAAGCAGGTATACTGTTCCGATTAATTAAAAACCATGTAAACGTAGCTGAAGTTAAGGAAAAACTTCTTTCCAAAGAGTTTGGTATAATTAGTTTGCCTGAATCTTTAAGAAAAGAAATGTTTGTGGTGCATTAACATGAAAAACCTCAGTAAAGTTAACAACCCTCACGGCGACGAGAAAGTCTTTGATGCCTGTTCCATATTCGGGATGATGAACCTCAAAGGCCAAAGATTCTCCGCTAAAGACCCCATGCGAGCAATTGCCAACATGCATGATCGTGGAAACGGTTTAGGCGGCGGCTTTTCAGCATATGGAATCTATCCCGACTACAAAGACGATTACGCTTTCCAGATAATGTACCTTAGCACTGACGCCAAACTAGAAACTGATCGCCTGTTAAACGAAGTCTTTGATATAATCAATGACGAAGAAATGCCTACCCAAGAAGCCAAAGTCACCGATCCCCCCCTAATGTGGAGGTACTTTGTTCAGCCTAAGGCTGCTAAACTTCAAGGCATGAGTCCAGACGATTACGTCATGAAAATTGTCACTCGCATAAACAGCGAAACCGGTAAGGCTTTCGTGTTTTCTAGCGGAAAAAATATGGGAGTTTTCAAAGGAGTAGGTTTCCCTGAAGACGTGGGGGAATACTTCTGTTTAGAAGATTACAAAGGATACCTGTGGACAGTTCACGGACGTTTCCCAACAAACACCCAAGGCTGGTGGGGAGGAGCCCATCCATTTAGTATGCTAGACTGGACTGTTGTCCATAACGGCGAAATTTCTTCGTATGGAATCAACAAACGTTACTTGGAAATGTTCGGATACAAATGCACCATGCAAACAGACACCGAAGTCCTAGCATATGCCTTTGACCTTCTAATGCGGCGCCAAAAACTGCCAATAAAAGCAGTTACCAAAATACTTGCACCCCCTTTGTGGTCTGAAATAAAAACAATGAAACCCCAAACCCAACAAGCCATGAGCGCTCTACGCCAAACATATGGCGGTTTGTTGATGAACGGACCCTTTACAATTATTGTTGCTCATGAGGGCGAAATGATTGGACTAACTGACAGAATCAAGCTTCGTCCCCTTACTGCTGCAACAAAAGGTGATGTTTTGTTTTTGTCCTCAGAAGAAGCAGCCATTCGGCTAATTTCACCCGAATTAGACACCGTTTGGAGCCCCCGAGGTGGAGAACCCGTAATCGGCAGACTACAAACCAAAAAAACTGTGGAGGCCATTGCCTAGGAGAAAAGACCATGAAAAGTTACGTAATTCCAGAATACATAATCGAACGCGACCCCAATCGTTGCATCCGCTGTAAAGTTTGTGTCAACCAATGCAGCTACGAAACCCACTGCTACGACGAAGAAGACGACTGCATGACTAGCAAAAGTGAAAATTGTGTAAACTGCCAGCGTTGTGCAACATTTTGTCCAACTAACGCTATTACTATCAAGAAAAATCCCAACGTTTACAGAAATAATGCTAACTGGAGTCAAGAGGCTCTAATTGGCATCAAAAAACAAGCCGAAACAGGAGGAGTAGTCCTTACTGGAATGGGTTGTGACAAACCCGAGCTTACCTACTGGGACCGGCTTTTGATAAATGCAAGCCAAGTCACAAACCCGTCTATTGACCCTCTTAGGGAACCTATGGAACTTCGAACGTACATTGGTTCTAAACCTGAAAAGCTAGACCTAGATTTTAACAACGGCGACATGGAATTGAAAACTAAGCTCTCTCCCCAGCTTATCCTAGAGACGCCCATCATGTTCTCTGCCATGTCGTATGGGTCCGTTAGTCTTAACGTTCACAAATCTTTAGCCCGTGCAGCCAGCGAATATGGTACATACTACAACACCGGAGAAGGTGGACTAGAAAAAAGTCTATACAAATACAGCGACCACGTTATCGTGCAAGTTGCTTCTGGACGTTTCGGAGTTCACTCTGAATACTTGAACGCAGGCGCAGCAGTAGAAATCAAAATCGGACAAGGAGCAAAACCCGGAATTGGTGGTCACCTTCCAGGAGAAAAAGTGAGCGCCGAAATCTCCAAAACCCGTATGATACCAATGGGAACAGATGCACTTTCTCCTGCGCCTCAGCATGACATTTATTCCATCGAAGACCTACGTCAACTAATCTTTGCCCTAAAAGAAGCCGTCGATTATACAAAACCAGTTTTCGTAAAGATTGCAGCAGTCCACAACGCCGCAGCCATCGCAAGTGGTATTGTTCGAGCTGGTGCAGACGCAGTAGTTTTGGATGGTATCCGTGGAGGGACTGGAGCCGCTCCACGAATAACCCGAGACAACGTTGGAATTCCTATTGAGTTGGCTTTAGCGGCTGTTGATCAACGGTTACGTGAGGAAGGTATCCGAAACAAAGCTTCTGTTATTGCTGCCGGTGGAATCAAAAGCAGTGGTGACGTACTCAAAGCCATAGCCTTAGGTGCAGATGCTTGTTACATTGGAACCGCAGCACTAGTTGCGTTAGGTTGCACTGTTTGCCAAAAATGCTATACTGGTAAATGTCCGTGGGGAATCGCAACTACTGATTTGTGGCTGACCAAACGAATCAATCCCGACATTGGTGCTCAACGCCTCAAGGGGCTTTTGCGTGGATGGAGTCTAGAAATCATGGAAATGATGGGCGGAATGGGCATAAACGCCATAGAAAGCGTGCGTGGAAACCGCTTGGTTCTTCGAGGAGTCGGGCTAACCGATACAGAACTTAAAGTTCTCGGAGTAAGAGCAGCAGGAGAATAAAACAATGGCACTAGAAGAATTAATCAAAGAATCAGCAGGCAGTTTAACCATCAAAAACAAAGTTGCAAAAATTGATGCCACTGGAATGTATTACCGTGACCTGAACACATTACTTCGGCAACTGGACAAAAACGGCATAGAAAACATACAAGTCCACAACGTCTGCGGACAACGCTACTTGGGAACGGACCTTAAAGGAAATATCAAACTTGACCTGTATGGAACCCCAGGAAACGACTTGGGTTCTTTCATGAAAGGCGTAGACATTACAGTTCATGGTAATGTACAAGACGCCTGCGGAAACACTATGGACAACGGAAAAATTGTTGTTCATGGACGAGCGGGTGACTTGGCAGGGAATTCTATGCGGGGTGGCAAAATTTTCATCCGCGATGGTGCAGGTTACCGCGTTGGAATTCACATGAAAGAGTACATGGAAAAACGCCCCTCCATCGTAATCGGTGGAACTGCCCAAGACTTTCTGGGTGAATACATGGCAGGCGGAGTTTTGGCAGTATTAGGCATCGGCATGAAACAAAAAGTTCATGACGCCCGATTTGTCGGAACCGGAATGCACGGCGGAGTAATCTACATCCGGGGTGAAGTTCGCCACATGGGTGAAGAAGTAGCAGTCCGAGAACTTGATACCGACGATTACAATATCTTAAAACCCTTAGTTGAAGAATTCTGCAGCTATTACGATATGGATGCCGCAAAAATTATGGATGGCAAATTCAACAAATTGATTCCAGTTTCGTCTCGTCCTTACGGAAACCTTTACGCATACTAGTTTGCTCTGCGTTTTTGGATTGCATTTTCGATTACGTCAAGTTTGAGGGCAGCAAATGCAAGGGCAGTTGCAACAATAGCTAGTGCGTAGTATCCTGATCCAACTGTAATTCCTATGGATGCAACGGTCCAAAGGGTTGCTGCAGTTGTGAGTCCCCTTACTTTTTCTTGGGTTTTTACTATTGTTCCTGCACCCAAAAAACCAACCCCAACAACAACCGCTGCTGCTATTCTTGATGGGTCGCCTCCTGGAAAAGCTTCATTGGATAAAATGGTAAACAGGGCTGCTCCTAACCCGACAAGGCTGTTGGTTCTTAGTCCTGCAGGTTTTCGGCTTAGTTCCCTTTCAAAACCTACAAAAGCCCCTAAAATAAATGCCAAAACTATCTTTAATATTGGTTCTATTTCAAGCATCATAGCAACTAAATCTTTTTCACAAGTTCTATATATGCTTAAAACTGGTTTACGATTTTCTTTTTGTTTGTTAACTTAACCACAACGGTTTTCCATCAAGAAACTGGGACAAAAAGCCTGCAAAACCAGAATCTGCACAATAAAATGACACAATTTCATTGTTAATCAATATTTCTAGGGAACCAGTTGCTTTAGCAACAATATCTGCAACGCCTTCACGTTTGCCGCCATCACCCAGTTTTGCCTTCAACAATACAACAGCGTCAATGTAATCCCGTTTCACATCTACCACCCAGCGGCTTTTTTCTATTCGAGGTCCACAAACAGTCAAACTTGAACCTAGATGTTTTCGCAAAAACTTTTCACATTCTACTTTTCTGGTAAGAGGTGGACCTAACTGAAGTTTCATGTTTGGAATCAAACGATTTTCTAATTCAAACACGAAAAGGTTCAAACTTTTTTCGTTACTCCAAACTGCATTCCGCAAAACTGTAAAGTCATTTTGTTTGATAATTTTTTGTATGGCTTTTTGGCTTTTGTAAAGTTGTCCCCATAAAACGTCAGGAACAGTAGTAGTTTTTCCTTTAAACTTTATGAAAACTAAACAAGAACCACGTTCAGGTATGGTTTCAAGGAGTTCAGTTTGAGTTAGGGCTTTGGTTTTGGGTGGATAAAAAAACTTTATTTCAGGAGTTTTTAGGAATTCTCGTGATGCTGCAATGAATTCGTTTAGTTTTTGTGGTCTTACAGCGGCTGCCACGTTTCTTTGTTTGTCTACGGGGTCAACTACGATTATAGGTTCAACAAATTTTTTCTTGAGAGTTTCTGTTTGTTTGTATTGTTTTTCGGTGTCTATGACTATTTTTTGTTTCCAGTCTGCAACAGAGCGTAAAACCTCAAGAAAAGAACCAAAATTTAAAACCAAAAGTTCACAAAGGTATCCGCTAAAGCCTCCAATTTTGATTTCTGCACCATACGTGTTGATTCCTTTCATGAACCGTTTAAGTAACCTGACTTCTTCTGACATTTTTTCCGTAAGATGCGCTTTAACATAATCTGTATGGAACGGTGTTCTGTCTGTTGCACTTTTCAGATTACCTTGTTTTATTTTGTAACAAGGAACCACATTCAAGTAAACTCCATCATCCGTAACCGCTTCGATGTAAGGGTGCTCGGCGTATCTTTCTATCTGGTCATAATCTTTGGTGGCTTCTTTTGCAACCTCCAATAAAACTGTGCCAAACTCTTCTCGGGGAACAGACTCAGAAACCTGCATAAACACATCAATCTCTGGGCTATCTTTAAATCGCTTTCGCTGGGGGTAACTCGTTTTAGAACCTGACATCGGATTTCTTCAAAAGAATAAGACACAACAACCACCAAACAATTACGTTTTTGCACAAACTTCTCTTATATTCGTATAAATTGGACCTCGAGGTGTCAAATTGCTCTTTTTTAACCTTAGGCATTCTGCTTTGATTGTTCCGAACTCATAATTTAGCATTTCTTGAATTACTTCTGCTAATCTGAATTTGTTTCTTCCACCCCGCACCCGAGCTATGGTCAAATGGGGATTGAAGCCTTTGGTGTCAGCTTTGAATCCTAGTCCTCTGAGACATGGTTCTAGTTGTTGAAAAACGTCTTTGAGTTCTTCTGCGCCTTTTTTGATTCCTGCCCAGACAACTCGTGGATAACTGGGTTTGGGAAATGCCCCTAGACCTTCTAGTTCTATGGTAAACGAAGAAAACGAGATTTGCTTCATTTCTTCATGAATAGCATCAACCATGGAGGGCTGTATGTCCCCTAAGAATCTGATTGTAACATGAATGTTTTGAGGTTTAACTATTTTCAAGTTTGCACCACTGTTCGATATTCGTTTTTGAGCATGTGAGATTCTTTGAAGTGTTTTTTGGTCTTCGATGTCAAACGCTAAGAATGTTCGGATGGTTCCTGACATAACAAATCTCTCGTAACTGTCCATAATATTGTTCATACTGCTGTTTTAATAATTTCATCTGTTGGACAGTGCTGTTTCAACAAACCAGTCAAGTAATTGAGGTTCCCAAAAAGGGAATCACTCTATAGGCGCTTTTGACGCCTGAACCGAGTTTACGCCTTTTCCTTAGATTTTTGCGCATTTGCGCCTTGCGACTCTAGGTTCTGTTGAGCTTTTCCCCTTTTTGGTTTTTTTAAAAAAACGTGAACAATACCAACAATATCTCTGGTATATATTACAAATAAATCTTATTCAATAGTTGGTATTTAAGTCTGATTCCGAACTAATCTATTATTTCTAATAATTATTTCTTTTTCATATATGAAAAGACGAAACCTCAAAGCCACACCTGAAAATCTGGGCAAAGTGATGCTTAATCTAAGAGAATTAGATGGTCCAGCAGCCATAGCGAAGCAGTGTGTTCCAACCTTGAAACAAAAAACAGGAAAAATGGTGGTTATCGACGGAATCCGCAGTCTAGTTGAAGTTGAAGAATTCAAAAAACATTTTCCTGATTTTGTTTTAGTTGCAATTCATTCTTCGCCCAAAACGCGGTATAAAAGGTTAGTTAACAGAAAACGAAGCGATGACCCCCTAAACTGGGAAACTTTCATACAGCGTGACCTTCGAGAACTTGGGATTGGTATGGGGTCTGTGATTTCTGTTGCTGATTACATGATAATAAATGAGGGAAGTATAAAGCAGTTGAAAAACAAGATTATTCAGTTAGTTGCCAAGGTGCTTAAAGATGACTGATGTGCAGATTCGGGTTGAAGCTGAAATTAATCATACAGAAACGCTAGAAAAAGTAAAAACTGCAGTTCAAAACATGTTTGGTCCCATAGATTTACAAGTAAAAGACAAAACATGGGGACAACTACTCACTGCAAGGATTACTGGACTCGAAGGCTTAACTAAGCTGTCAAATTTGTTGAAACGGGAACAGATTCTAGCAGCTGCACGAAAAGTTCTTCGCAGTTCCATTACTAACTCTTCAATCACGTTTTATCTTAACAAGCAAGTATCCTATGCTGGACACGTTTCGTTTTGTCAACAAAGCGGTGAATCTCCCTTAGGCCCGATTACTGTTAAAATTGATTGCGAAGACCCCAAAAAACTCATAGACTGGCTTGCTCCTAGACCCCCTAGACACAGTAAACCTTCACGAAGAAAATAACAGAAAGGTTCCCGTTATGGTTAAACCTGAAATTGGTTTGTCGATGCTTCACTGTTTGGATAAACCCTTCAAACATGTTTTACTTTATTTGCCTGACCTTGACGTAAAACATATAGAATTAACCGACGAAGGCCTCCATGCCCTGACAAAAACCAGAATAAAAAAACTCAAAGAAATCGCCAACAACCATGACCTAGATTTTGTTGTTCATGCTCCATGGGCAGGAGTAAACATCGCAACTATTAGCCCATTTTTACGCAAAGCAGTTTTGAAACGTTTACGCCAATCTCTTGTTCTTGCTGGCCAGTTAGAGTGCCGATTGTGGCTGTTCCATGCCGGGTTTAGGAGCGGTCTTGACCGTTTTTATCCTAGAACAGATTGGCAACTAAACTTGGATTCTGTTCACAGTTTGTTAAAACTTGCTAGACAAGAAGGCGTAACAATAGCAATCGAAAATATGCCTGAACCATTTCCAGCGTTAATGAAAAGTGTGGACGAATTTGACAGATTCTATTGTGAGTTGGATGACGACATTGGCATGGTTTTAGATGTGGCTCATGCTAATTTGAATAACCAAATTACTGATTTCATACAGCAGTTCGAGGAAAAAATTATTCACATGCACGTAAGCGACAACCAAGGAACTAGCGATCAGCACCTAGGAATCGGTTATGGCACGTTAGATTGGCAAAATTTTGCCAAAGCCGTCAAAATAGCTCAATATGATAAACTGTTGATGATTGAATCAATCGACCATCCCCAAGAAAGCATACAATATCTCAACAAACTTTTTGCCTAGTCCTTAAGAGGCAACTCTAGCTGCAAAAAATCTTGAGCCAAAATCGTGTTAGAAAAGGTTTGTTTTGCTTGTTCTAATAGCTGATTGGCGTCTTTGTATCTGGCACTGATGTGGGTTAAGACCAGTTGTTTGACTTTTGCTTGCTTAGCTGTTTGCGCAGCCATTGTCGGGGTTGAATGCCTGTCTTTTAATGCCCTTTCTTGCAAGGCATCTTCAAAAGTGGATTCATGAATCAACAAATCAGCGTTTTTTGCTAACTCAACTAGCGGCTCTGAAGGTCCTGCATCTCCGGTGTAAACAATTTTTCTTCCCGGACGAGAAGCCCCAACAACAGTTTCAGGTTTTACTACTTTTCCATCAGGAAGAGTAACCTGTTTTCCCGATTGTAGCTCAGACCATAACGGACCTTTAGGAACACCTAACTCTTTGGCTTTTTTTGTGTTAAATCTGCCCGGTCGGGGCTTTTCTGTTAAAGCGTAACATAACGCAGGGTCCATGTGACCAGAATCAACAGCTGTTACTTGGTATTCTTTTTCGTCACAAACTAACCCTGCTTTAACTTCAAAAATTTCTAAAGGAAATGTGAGCGTATACGGAACAGTTTGGTTTATTGCCTCTACAAAATCTTTGATGCCATTTGGACCAAAAATTTGCAACTCCTTTTTTCGGGCTAGAAGGGACATTGTCTGCAAAAGCCCAGGTAAACCCAAAATATGATCCCCGTGCATGTGAGTAACAAAAATTTTTGTTTTACGATGAAAACCCACCCCCGCTTGCACCATTTGCCGTTGAGTTGCTTCACCGCAATCAAAGAGTATCAGTTCGTTTTTTCTTCGAATAGCAATCGCAGCAGAACCCCTCTCAACTGTTGGAATTGCTGCCCCTGTTCCAAGAAACGTTATCTGCACCTTTGTTTGCCCCAGTTATCTTTACACGCAGTAATGTTGGTTTAGGCTTATTTGATTACGCCTTCAAGTTTTGTTACAGTTTTTCAAAAACTACGATTTCTCGGGTCAAGCTTCTGTGAACATAAACAAAATGAGATTCCAGATGCTTAAAGCCTGCCGCTTCTGCAGTTTCGCTTATGTGAATCTTTTTTGGAGCTGCCATGCAAATCTTGGCGCCCTTGCTTAACGAATCTCCAATTCCGGCTAGAAAGTCTTCTACAATGTATCGGGTTTTTGCGCCTAATGTGCTTGCTGACCTGCCGTAGGGAGGGTCTGTAACTATGCAATCAACCTTAGTTACTGGTGGGCAACGAGCATCAGCTATGGCAAAGCCTTCAGCTTCTACTCCAAAATGTTTGATGTTTTTTACTCCTCCCCGGAGCATGTGAGGTTTTGCGTCAAATCCAATAATCCGAAAACCCATTAGACCTGCTTCTATGAGCATTCCTCCTGTTCCACAAAAGGGGTCCAAAATTAAATCTCCAGTTTTTGGCTGAGCCAAATTAACCATTGTTCGTCCAAGTTTAGCTTGCATTGCAGTCGGATGAAAGAAGGGCCTTTTTCGGGGTCTTCTTTCCAAGAACTGTTTAGGGTTGATTTCCGCAATTTTCAAACCAAAAACAAACCTGTTATTTGTCAAAACCCCAAAGAAGGTTTTTTGTGGATTCGACAAATCAACTTTAGACGATGAAACAGTCTCAAGGATTGTTGCCCCAATTTCTCCTTCGAGCCAAACTCGGTCAATTTCTCGGGCTGTGCCTTTTATTCTTCGAACTCTAGCCGCGAAACTTTCGCTATTAATGAATTTGCTCACAAAGGAACGTATGTTGTCTACAATTTCTTCTACGGTTGCGTTACAATGAAAGATTTCTTTGCAACAAATGCGGGTCATGGCTGACCTTGTTTTGATGGAAAGTTTCTCCAAGTACTTGGCACCTATCTGGTTGACAATGCCTCCACAATCAAGGGTGCAAGGGATACTTGTCTAACTGTGCTGGGTATGCTGTCGGTGCCCACAATTTCTTCGGCTCCAGCGTTCATAATCTTGGTTTTTGCTTCCCCAATGAGCAATGGGTGAACGCAAGCTGCAAAGACTCTTCGTGCGCCTTGGCTTTTGAGCATCTTTATTGCTCGGGCGATTGTTCCGCCGGTGCTGATTATGTCGTCAAAAACGATTACGTCTTTGTTTTCTACGTTGAGGCGTTTTTCTTCAACTTGAATCTCACCCGTATAACGGTCACGCTCTTTACGCAACCAACCACAACCCCCGCCAAGAACTTTGTCTGCTTCTTCAGCTAATTTGATGGCTCCTTTATCCGGAGACAAGGCAAATGCACCATCGAATCCTTTGTTCTTGAAGTCTTGTGCTAGCAAAGTTATGGCTGAAAGATTCATTGTAGGAACTGAAAACCAGTCTAAAACAGCCTTAGCATGAATGTTAACAGTAACAAATTTGTCGATGTTGCAGGCTTGAATTAGTTTGATTATGGTTTTGCTACTAACTCCTTCTCCTGCCAAGAAACGTTTGTCTTGTCGGGCAAAGGCCAAATACGGAACAACTGCAGTTATTTTTTTGCACCTAAATCTTTCACAGCATCCAAAGTCAACAAAAGTTGCATAAGGTTAGTGTCTTGCGGCTTTCCCGTGGTTTGAACTACAATAATTTCCTTGTCTGTTAAATCACCATCAAAACGTAACGAGTATTCGCCGTCCGGAAAAGCTTTGACATTAAGTTGAACTGTTTCTGCATTAAGGCCTTCAGCAACTTTTTTGCCTAGTTTTTGGGCGCTTGGACCTGGAACAACTATCACAGTTTTCCCTTCTGTTTGTATTCTTCTAGAATGTCTTTAGCTCGGCTCATCCGAACTTGTTTTTCTTTAACCATGCGCTCCACAACCATTTCAACTAGTTTTCCTGAAGCTCCAGCAGTAATCGCCAAGTTCCGCGCATGCAAGTTCATATGTCCTCTTTGTATTCCCTCATTAACCAAAGCACGTAATGCCGCGAGATTTTGGGCTAAACCAACTGCTGCACACACTTCTCCTAACTCGTTGGCTGATTTTACTCCTAAAATTTTCAAAGCAACTTTAGCAGTTGGATGAACCTTTGTTGCTCCACCAATGATTCCGATGGCCATGGGCAGTTCAATTGAACCTACTAGGTCACCGTCGCTATTTTTTTCCCAATGAGTTAAGCTAGTGTACTGTCCATTTCTAACAGCAAACGCGTGAGCACCAGATTCAATTGCTCGGTGGTCGTTTCCGGTTGCTGAAACCACAGCAACTATACCGTTCATTACTCCTTTGTTGTTGGTGGATGCCCTGAAGGGATCTACCACACCAAAATTGTAAGCTTGAACTATTCCATCAACTACGTCTTCTCCGCCCACAGCTTCTTTTGCAATGATTGCCCATGCCCTAGCCAACCGCTTAACAGCAAGATTAGAAAGAATTCGCAGGTAAACTCGTCCGCCCGTTATTTTTTCTATCATGGGGGCGATGGCTTCTGTCATGGTGTTTACTGCGTTGGCGCCCATTGCGTCTCGGCAGTCAACATAAAGTTCTGTAATTACCATGGGGCCAGTTTTTGTGTCGATTACTTTAACTTGTAGATCTTTAGCTCCACCACCGACAGAAAGCAAAATCGAGTCTTGGTCGTTTGCATTTTTGAGAATTTCATCTTTAGCGGATAGTATCTTCATTTTTGCTCCAAAAGGCTCATGGATATTTACTGCTTGGATTTGCCCAATCATCATAGGGTCCGTGCTGCTTGTGAAAAAGCCCCCTTTCTTTCTGGCCATTTTGGCACCGTAAGATGCTGCGGCAACAACTGAGGGCTCTTCGGTTACCATGGGTATCATGTATTCTTTGTTGTTAACTACAAAGTTCATAGCAATTCCAAGGGGCAACGAAAACGCTCCTATGACGTTTTCTATCATTACATCGGCTAGCTCCATTTTCAAGGCGCCAGTGGACTGTAGTATTTCCACTTCTTCGTCGGTTAACCCTGCGAACTCTTTAACGTGTTTCATGCGCTCTTGGGGCGTTAACTTGTAAAAACCTGAAATCTGAGACTTTTTCATTATCATGCCTCGATAAACGCATTTTACTTTTAACGAAATGGCATATGAATCTATCTGAGCACTTGTTATTCACGTTCTTTCGATACAGGAAATGTAATACACAATATCGTTAGTGAATTCTCCCCAGTTTTCAGCAATTTTTCGAACTTGAGCCTCTGAAAGCAGTTTTCCCTCAGAATAAAACTTGGAAACTGTCCTTCGAACTCCAAGGTCACCTGCTGGAATCGCAGTACTTCGTTTCAAACCTGCAAACAAAACCATTTCAGCAGTCCATGTTCCCACACCATGGAACTGTTTTAATGTTTTAGTTGCTTGTTCATTTGAAACCGAAACCAAGCCTTCAACATCAAATTGTTTATTCACTACTTGTTGAGCTATCTCTTTGATGGTTTTGGCTTTACGCCAGCTTACTCCACAGTTTCTGACTTCTTCTTGAGTAATTTCAGTAAACTTTTCTGGAGTTGGAAAATCATAATAAATCGTTTTATCTACTTGCATTTTTTCTGCGAATCTTGTTACCATCTTGTTCGTGATAGAATATGCAACCTTAATGGAAATTTGCTGCTGAATAATAGATTTAATAAAGCACTCAAAAATAGTGACCCCAAATCCTACTGCTTTCAAGCCTACAAACCGATTTTTTAGGTCTGCAATTTTCTTGTTTTCTTCCATAAACTTGTAAAGTTCAGTTAAATCTTGACCGAAGGAAAAAATTTTCTCAAGTTTTGCTGTTAAATCCTTTGTTTCATTATCATCTAAAGTTTCGCCAAAATATTGGAGCTTAATTTTTGGTTTTTGGATTGAGCCCAAAGACTGCAAGTCAATTGGAACAAGTTTACCAGAATCTAATTTAGCTGCGCGTCTCCAGATGCCGTTATTGTAGACTTCAGGCATTGGTTTTGGATATCCAAACACCCTGCAATTTAAATCGAAATCGAATGGTGCTTTAGGATAAATGTGAAAACTTTGAAACGACAGTTGTTTTTCCTCAGTTATTTAAGCGGTTGATCACTCGTTCCATGCTTGGTTGGAGAACTCGATTGCGTGTAAAACCTTTTGTTTAAAGTCTGAATCTTTGCATTCGAATGTGTACATTACAAATCCATCAAAAGCGAAAAAATGCATTCTTCCAGTTTGGTAGATTATTTTTGGTTTTGCGGTTTCTACTAGTTCTAGAAACTGTTTTCTTTTGAATTTAACCCGATATGAGCTAGTGTGTTGGGCTGCAATAACCGCTGCAGTTGTTCCTCCTGCTACTGCCATACTTTGTTTACCTCACAAATATTATACTCCTTTTTTCTTGTATATTTTTTCCCTTTTATGAAAGAATTCAAACAGAAATCCTTTTTCCAGCATCTACCTTTATATAGTAACGTATGAACATGAACTGAAAAGGCGAAAACTATGAGATATTGCCCTGAATGTGGTGGCGAATTGCATTACGTTTCCCGTACAAAACGTTATGTTTGCAAGAGTTGTGGCCTTTCTCTTACTCCTCAAGAGCTTTACGAGTTGCGCGAAAAAAACCGACCCAGTTACGAAACTGCCGAGGAGCAACACAAACAACAGAGAAAGGATTACCTAAAGTGGTACCTCAGCAAGAAAAAATAAATTTTGAAAAAACTTAATGTTTTGAAAGATTAGTTAGTCTACATGCTTTTCTTTTTCTTTTTTGATCTCTAATCAAAGCAGTTATTTCTTTGTTTTTAGTAGTTTAATTAACCAGTTTCTTAGGTTGGGGACATAACGAATCCGTTTGTAGAAATAATCTGCATTGGAAACGAACTACTCATAGGTAAAACCCTAAACACCAATGCCCAATGGTTGACGAAGCGTGTCACCGCTTTAGGCTTAACCGTTAAACGTGTTACTGTTGTAGGGGACAACCTCCCTGACATATCAATGGCAATAAAAGAAGCAATCCAACGCAAACCCATTTTTGTTTTAACCACAGGTGGCCTGGGTCCAACTTTTGACGACATGACCTTAGAAGGGCTCGCCCAAGCTTTAGGTTGCCAAACCATAGTTGACGATCAAGCCTTGAAGATGGTTACAGAAAAATATCGTATCTACGCCCAAAAAACCAAAGTGGAAGAAATCAAGTTGACGTCTCATCGAGTGAAGATGGCTAAAATTCCTGAGTGCTCTGAACCAGTTGCTAATCCGGTTGGAACCGCCCCTGGGGTAATGATAAAGCACAAAGAGGTTACCATATTTGCTCTTCCGGGAGTGCCTTCTGAAATGAAAGGCATATGTAAATGTTATGGAGTCAGAAATGGCACCATCTGTGGATGTTTTAATGAAAGACAATCCTTACGTTTACATAAAATCTCATCCAAGAGGGGCAGAAACCACTCCGGTTATTGAGTTTCATGTTTCTACTACTGCCAAGGATTCTGAAGCTGCAAAAAACCGTGTTAACAAGGCCCTTTCTCAACTTACTGAAATGATTAAAGAAAAAGGCGGAACAATAAAGCTTACAAAACTTGAAGACTAGTAGCCTTGAAACGGACAACTAATATATGCTCTGACGAAAATATGGCTTCACATATGTTTCATGTTGGATGGTGTTTATGTGGTTGTAATTTTTCTGATTGGAACTGCGGGGTCGGGAAAGTCGCTTCTTACTGCGTCTTTGAATGAGTTACTCAAATTCCAAAAACAAAAATCAATTACAGTAAACTTGGACCCTGGGGTTTCAAACATGCCCTACAAACCCGACATTGACATCAGAAACAAAATTGACATTAACCAAATCATGGAAGATTACCAGCTTGGACCTAACGGTGCATTGGTTTTGGCATCAGACCTAATAGCTGAAGAAGCCACAAATATCGGAAGAGAAATCGAAACCCTCCAATCCGACGTTGTTCTTGTGGACACTCCTGGACAAATGGAGTTGTTTGCTTTTCGAGCAAGCGGACCATACATTGCAAACGAGTTAACCCAAGACCAAAAAGCAATCGTGTACCTTTTTGATTCTGTGTTTTCGTTTAATCCTCTAAATTATGTTTCAAACATGTTTTTGGCTTCTGCGGTTTATAATCGGTTCTTTTTCCCACAGTTGCATGTGCTTTCTAAATTTGATTTGTTGCCTCCAGAAGACGCTGAACGAATTGTTGAGTGGTCAATTGATCCTGAAATTTTAGAAGCGGTTATTGAAGAACAACTGGACGGAACTCGGATGCTGTTGAGTAGAGACATGGTCCACGTTATTCAACAGTTAGGTTTGGATTTTCAGTTGGTGCCTGTTTCTGCCCGAACCAATCAAGGAATAATTGAGCTTAATTCTGCTTTGGAGCGAATTTTGGTGGGTGGGGAAAAATTTACTATGTAAGCTTTTTGTTTTTTAAGACTCTGAAGAGCTAACGTTTTGTAAACAAAAAAGTATTGGCATACAAACTTAAAATTAGATTTTTTAATGTTTATTGGTATATAATAAGTTGTGGATTTTTTTGTGTATTTAAGTCATATATGTGCTTAACATTTATGCATAATGTTTATATTTGGCTGTTTTATGAATCTGTAGCTATGATGAAGAAAAGAATGCTCAGACTCTTGTTTGAGCTTATGAAAAACGCGAAACGAAGTGACAGGGAAATCGCAAAAATCATCGGAGTCTCACAACCAACCATCACACGAATGAGACAAAGGCTGGAGAAAAAAGCCATAGTCGATTACACAATCATACCCGATTGGACTGAATTGGGATTTGAAATCATGGCAATGACCTTAGTCAAAGCCAAAGGTTCAGTTGAAGTAACTGAAAAAGCAAAGAAATGGGCTATGGAAAACGCAAACGTTGTTTTTGCCGCAAGTGGCGAAGGTTTTGGAATGGATTTTTCAGTTTTGTCCTTCCATCGTAACTATTCTGGATACTCCAAATTCGTTGACCAGCTAAAAACACAACTAGCAGACAACCTTCAAGACGTACAAAGCTTTCTGATGGCAACCGACAAAGAACGCACTCTAAAACCCTTATCCCTCAAATACCTCGAAAAAGCAGCAGAAGAATAAGACTAAACAACGTACAGCTTGCGTTGTTAACGTCGTTTTTCTTTTTTTGAATCTTTGTTTTCGACTTGGTATTGTGTATTCTTTCTTGGAAGGCATAGTTGTTGCCATTTCAGACAACAAACTAATTCTTAACACCAGAAACGACAAAATCCGAGTGCACTTGCCAGCAGATTAGACAGTAAACAATGAGGTATTAACTCGCGAAGAACTGATGACAAGCGGCTACATGAGTGCTGGCGAAACCATAACAATTCATGCTCTGCAAGCACAACCAATAAACAAACAAGAAGTTACAATCTACATAACCGCAGCGTACAAGCTAACAAACCAAGCGGGACAAATCGCAATCACAAACATCATAATTAACATCGAAGACTAAAACTTTCGATGTCCCCTTTTTTCTAAATCCCAAGTTGGGGTTACTTTTTTTCTGACTCTAACATTTTCTGTTTTTCTAAAGCTCCAGAATAAACCCGACTCGACACACCCGAAATCAAGCCACCAATGGCATCGTTTGCTATGGGTCCAAGTTTTCTTAATATTCCGGGTTTAGCTTGATCGTAACGGATGAACTCAAAGATTGCTCGACCACCAGCAATGTAATTTGCAATGGTCATTCCTAGGTATTCATCAACAATAAGTCCGGGGCGACCTTTGAACTGCTCTGCTGGAAGCAATGGAATCAAACCGTTTTGTCCATCCTCTTCAGCTCGGAAACAGGCAACTTCCAAAACTGCAACATTAACGTCGGTTAGGGCTTCGTAAAATCCTGCCTTGAATAACTCGGCAGCTTGGTCGCGGGTTTCTATTCCGGGATGGGGAATGTGCATTTCCAAGGCAGTGTCAAGTAAGTCTTTGAGGGTTACTCCGTGGTCTTCGAGGTACTTTAGTAAGGGCAAATTGTCAAATTTTGTTTCCATTTTTGAGTCACCGTGTGCTTGTTTGTTGTCTTGAACTATTTTCAGTAATAGATTTAAAGTATCGGTCGGATACTCCAACCACAACCACAAACAATTACAGGAAACGGGGAGTAAAAAACATGTATGATATTATTTTGTCAAACAACCAAACCAAAGGCACAGAAATGATTAAACAACTAAAGGGCAAAAAACCGTTTTTTAGTTGCGTTGTTGGAGTAACTGAAACCGCAAAAATTCAAGGGATCTCTGCCGCTGGAGCAAACCCAGAAATTACTGATTACACGCCCCCTGCAGACATGGAATTGTTGTATTTTGGCAAATGCAAGTGCATTCCCGGGGTTCCCGTAACTCCGGATGGGATTCCAACGCCAGCGTTGATCACCATGTCAGCTTTAAGACTTGCAGACATACCCACCCTTGTAGTTAATGCGGGCTTGAAAATCAAGCCCCATGTTCCCTTTATTGATGTGGGCGGTTGTCCCGGAAAGGATATTCGAACTGCCAACGCTGTAGAAAACCCCCAAGGAGTAATGGAGCGAGCAAAAATTGCAGGAGAAACCCTGTCAAAAACCATAGATTATCTCGTTGTAGGGGAAAGTATTCCCGGAGGAACCACCACAGCCCTTAGTGTGTTGTTGGCTCTGGGGGTTGATGCAAAAGGCAAAGTCAGTAGTAGCATGCCAATGAATCCTCATGATTTGAAAATTAAAACTGCCCAAGCAGGTTTGCGAGCAGCAAGCATATCCGAAGGTCAATACAGTAACGACCCCATGGCTGCAGTTTCCGCAGTTGGCGACCCTATGCAACCCGCAGCAGCAGGATTAATTATTGGAGCAGCAAAAAATGTGCCTGTTATTATGGCAGGGGGAACCCAGATGGCAGCTGTTTTAGCAGTTGTAAATGCCTCAAACCCCGAAGTCTTAGATAATGTTGCCATTGGGACTACCAAATGGATAGTAAACGACAAATCGTCAGACATTAACTGTTTAGTTTCCAGAATCGCTGATGTTCCAGTTTTAGCTGCAGATCTACATTTTGGCAACTCAAAGTTTGAGGGACTGCACGCTTATGAAAAAGGCGTAGTCAAAGAAGGTGTCGGATGCGGTGGAATTTCTATTGCTGCAATGTTGCAGTCTGAAGGAAAGATAACAAAGGATATTTTGCTCAATGAAATTGAAAAGAACTACAAGATTCTGGTTGGTATATAACAAAATTTAAATTCTAATATAAATAGACAGTTGCACCATTCAGGTGAAAAACTTTGAGTCTTGGATGGAAGCAATGGACCAAAAACGACATTATTTACAGCGTAATCGTTCCTGTCGTTGTTATTTTGTTAATTGTATTAGTTTCTCAACTGCAGAACTTAATTGGTGGGGGAGGATTTGGCGCAATAACTGGAATTACTATGGAACTGGAAGAACTTCTGGTCTTAACTGTAATCCCCTTACTCCTGGGACTAGCCTGGAACCAGTGGGCAGGAGGAGCTTCAGGATTTATCATGGGCAGCCTTTACGCCCTTTATTGGGCAGACAGCTTCTCATTTGGAGGAGGCGCCTTTGGAGGAAACTCAATTTTGCTAGGATATGTCCTTAGCCCAATATTGATTGGTTACATGGCAGGAGCTATGAACAAAAAATCAGACAACTTCCGCAGAATGCTAATCGTAGGAATAGTTTCAACCACCATCGGAGGAATCATGCTTTTCGGAATTTTTCATCTCTCACCCATCAACGTCGTCACAGGAGTTGACGGATTCTTATTGACAGTCCTAGCTCGGACAGCCTGCGGCGCAATAATACCGATATTTGCCAAAGTATTCTCATGGTACGGAGTTGGAGCATAAAAAAGGGAACTATTTTTTTAGTTTCTCTATGATTTTTTGAGTTTCTTCTTCAGATGGATGCGTGATTGCACCGACAGGACAGAAATCTTCGCAACCTCTACAGAATACAATGCATTTATTTGGGTTCACTACAGGTCTTTTTTCTCCATCTTTTTCCTCAAACTTGAATGCCCCAACATGACAGAATTCAACACATTTTCCACAGGCAATACATTTTTCATAATCGATTATTGGGTCCCAAGAAATTTTATTTCGTGGAATCCCTTCAAATGTTTTTTCAGACATTGCTAATTACCTTCAAAGTTATGTTTCAACAATTGGCTGAGAAAATACGGCAGTATATAACAATATTTAAATATTCACTTTTCTCATTGTTTGCTCATGTTCTTGCAAATCAAAGACCAAAACAAGTTCAAAGCCAAAATCTTCAAAGCACTATCCGACCCCGTCAGAATAGAAATCCTAGAATTCCTCCGAGACGGCGAAAAATGCGTATGCAAAATTGTTCCTCATGTTGAGTTGATTCAGCCAGTTGTTTCTAGGCACCTGAAGATTCTGAAAAACTGTGGGATGGTCACATGTAGAAAAGATGGAAACTGGCGACTCTACTCCGTAGCGGACCCTGAAATATTCAAAGTTATTGATGGCTTAACTCCAGAAATTATGAATTCCCTTACAGAAAAAATTTTAGAACACATCATATAACAAAAAATTTGGAAGGGAAAGGGTAATGGATTATCAATTATGTGATAAAGAAAATTGCCTTAATTGGAATAAGGGTCACTGGTCATTAAAAGACACTGAAAAAGATGAGGATTCGTGCCTTCATTACGACGACACGCTAGATAACCTCAGATTGAAAGCTGATGCAATCAAGGGCACCCTAGGATAACATAATCAGAACATACCCTAAATTATGCCTCAGTTTCTCAGGTCCGATAGGAATTAACACACATCAGATTAGGAACTTTTCTTAGCTTCTACTTGTATGCTGATAATTTTTCCTCTTACGGCAGCATTAACATCAATCAAGTAAGGTTTTTCGGAAACAACTTTAACGTTACTGAATCCTGCTTCTGCAATTTTGTTAAGGTAATCGTCTTTTTCTAAAGCTCCGCCGATACAACAAGCCCAAGCATCAAAACTCTTCTTGACACTTTCAGGCATATCCCCTAACGTGACAAGGTCGGAGACCATCAATCTTCCAGTTGGTTTAAGAACTCTGTAGGCTTCTTTGAAAACCTTTAGTTTGTCAGGAGCCAAATTAACTACACAGTTACTGATGATTACATCCACAGATTCGTCATCAACGGGCAAAGATTCAATCTCTCCTAGCCGGAACTCCACGTTCTTGTATCCATTCTCAGATGCAGTAGTTTTGGCTCTGTCGATCATTTGTTGGGTCATATCAACGCCAATGACTTTTCCTTTGGGTCCAACTTTTTTGGAGGCTAAAAAGGCGTCCATTCCGCCTCCTGAACCAAGGTCCAAAACAGTTTCCCCCTCTTTGAGGCTTGCCAAGGCAACGGGGTTTCCACAGCCCAGACCTGAAACTGCAGCTTCTGGGACGCTGTTAATATCATCAGGAGTGTAGCCGACTTTCCATGCGATGTATTGGGGAGGGTCGTCGGAACCGGGTAAGGTACAGCAAGAAGAAGAGCTGCACGAAGTTGAGGAACAACTAGAGCATTCTGATGATGCAATGGCACCATACCGCTTTTTGATGTGTTCTTTAATTTTTTTGTTTTCCATTTTTGTCACCTAATATTATGTTTTGGATTGTTAATTACTTTTCCAGAATCCTTTCTGGCCAAGTTTTTTGCCCAAATAAACTAGACTGAGCATAACTGGAACCTCCCAAAACAGACCCATAGTGGTTCCAAGGGCAGCTTGGGAGCCTAAACCGTAAAGGCTGATTGCCGTTGCAATGGCGATTTCGAAATGACTGGACGAGCCAATTATAACTGCAATTATGCCTTCTCGGTACTTGAAGCCGGCAAACTTTGTAACTACCAAATTAATGCCCACAATGATGAAGAAACCAAGAAGCAAAGGAACAGAAACCAGAAGCATTTCTTCGGGATGCTCGATTAGAACATTGCCATTAAGGGAAAACAATACGATTAGGGTTGCCAATAGCGCTAAGATTGATATTTTTCCAACTGCGGGTCGGTAAGTGTGCTGGAACCATTGTTCCCCTTTTTTGCGGGTCAGGGTTTTCTTTGAAATGTAACCCAAAACTAAGGGAATTCCAATGAAAATAAAGACAGACAACAACAGGGATGTTCTGTCAATTTGGATGTTTTGAATTCCAGTTAACAGGGAAACCACAGGAGCATACAAAAACATGATCGTTATGGTGTTCAGGGTTGTGTTTACGACGTTTTGTTCTTGATTTCCTTTCGCTAAAGCACCCCAGACTAGAACCATTGCAGTGCAGGGACTAGAACCAAGAAGAATCAAAGAAACAATTAGTTGATCGTTACCCGCCAAGAAGTAATACGCAAGAAAAGCAGTTATCAGCGGAGCAAAAAACCAGTTGGAGACAATAGTTACAAGTATTGGTTTGGGGTTTTTGGTGATTTTTTTGAGTTCACTTAGCTGCAGATTTAACAAAGCAGGATACATCATTAAAAACAAACAAATTCCAATAGGGATAGAAATTCCTGCAAACTGGAGATTGTTTATTGCAATGCTTAGTTCTGGAACAATCTGGGAAAGAAAAAGCCCAGTGACCATGCATAACATAACCCACAAAGCGAGGTATTTTTCAAAGACACTAAGGTGAACTTGGGGGTTTTCTTCCATGATGATTCCTCAAAAAAATGGGATTATTTGGTTTGCTGTTTTTTTCGAGCAACATAAGTCGCACAATATGGCGACTGATGACAATAGGTATCAGGGATTCCTTTTGGACATTTCAAGTTATTTGTCAATTGGTTTAGTCACATCCTAGTTACTACAACTACTATATATCAATATATTTAGATATATTTATTTGTTTTGTTTGGGTAAACATATTTAGAAACGTTTACACATTAAAACAATGGGAAAAATCATGGAAGACATCAAAGAAAGACTGAAACGGCTTACAGAAACTGAATTCTGCAAAGCAGAAGCCCCCGAAGAATACTGCAAAGAATTGCTCGAACTAGCGGAAACCGTTGCTGACATTAAAACTGCAAAGAAGCATAGCAAATTTTTCAAAGCCTTAGCGGATGAAAAACGCCTCAGAATAGTGAAACTGCTTATGAACAAAGAAATGTGCATCTGTGAACTCATGGTTTGCCTTGGCATGACTCAGCCAAACCTTTCTCATCATATTGAGATTTTAGAAAACGTGGGAATAGTTAGACGAAAAAAGAAAGGAAAATGGGCCTACTGCTCTATTGCAGATAAAGACGAAATCGAGAAACTCATGGACCTTGAATTATTATAGTTGATTTTATGAAAGAAATTTTGTTTATTTGCACCCACAATTCTGCCCGCTCCCAAATTGCAGAAGCTCTAACTAACGCGTACCTTTCAAACACATACAAAGCATACAGTGCTGGAACCACAACAACCAAGGTAAACCCCTATGTTGCCAAAGCTCTAAATGAAATTGGAATCGACACCTCAAAACTAAGGTCAAAAAGCATCAACGAGTTTAAGGGAAAAAAATTTGATATGGTAATTACGGTTTGTGATGGTGCTAAAGAAGCATGTCCCTTCTTTCCAGGAAAAAAAGTTATGCACAAAAGTTTTACTGACCCTTCAAAGTTTACGGGCACAGAAGAGCAAATTATGCAACAAGTAAGACAAGCCAGGGATGAAATCAAAGAATGGGTAACAAAAACTTTCCAGTGAACATCATTGGATTGTTTATGGTTTTTTTCTGATGAAGGCAATCATTGCAAGGATGGCTATTGCAGATAAGGCGACACTGTAGATGGATGCTGTTGAAGAGCCAAAGGAATTCCACAAAAGTCCAACAACAGCATTAGAAACAAAGAATGCAGAACCCACCACCAGATAGTAAAGACCGTAAGCTGTTCCTCGCAAGTTTTCTGAAACGTAATTAGGAATAAGTGCCCTCTGAACGGTTTGTACAATTCCAATGTATGCCCCAAACATCACTGCAATTAACACAGCAAAAACTCCAGTCACAGGAACCATAAGCAACAAAGACGTGCACAAAAACACACTATAACCCAAGACCATGACTTTCTCTTTTCCAACGCGATCTGAAACTACTCCTGCCGGAATGGCAACTGCAACATGGGCTACGTTAACCACAGCATAAACTAGGGGAACGTATGAGTCTGCAATGCCTGCTTCTGTGGCGTTAAGTAAAACAAAGGAAAAATTGAAGGCCCCCAAAGAGAAGATGCCTACCACAACAAGTAACCAAGAAAACCTGCCCGCCAAGGTTGAACGCACACCGTCCAGTAATTTAAAGTCACCACTGCATTTGCTTGCTCGTTCTTTGACAAAAAACAAAATCAGCACAAGTGCAATGGCTCCAGGAATAAGAGACAACCAGAAAATGTCCCGTACTGTGAAACTAAGCAAAACCATGCCCCCAGAAGCAATTACAGGACCTAGAATGGCTCCTGTTTGGTCAAGGGTTCGGTGTAAACCAAAGGCTGCGCCTCGGTTTTTTTCTGAAACTGATTCACAGATGAGGGCATCCCGGGGAGAAGTTCGAACACCTTTTCCAATGCGGTCAGTTACGCGGATTACAAAAACATCAAAGGGTACCTGAGCCACCGCAAAAAAGGGCTTCACGATGTTGGATATGGAATATCCCAATAAAACAAAGGTTTTGCGTTTTTGGAACTTGTCTGAAAAAATTCCTGAGACTGCCCGCATAGCATAACTTAAGGCTTCAGCAAGGCCCTCAATTAAACCCAGTATTGCTGTGCTTGAGCCAGGCAGACCTAAAAGAAAGGTTGGTAGTAAGCTTAGAACCATTTCACTGGAAAGGTCAGTAAAAAAGCTAACAAACCCCAAAGCAAAGATGTTTCGACGGGAAGATTTGTTTGTATCAAAAGTTGTCATGCAAAACTCACCCTAGTTGTTTAGACTTCACAAAGCATTAAACAAATCAATTCTTGGCCGGGATTTGAACCCGGGTCGGGCGGGCGACAGCCGCCTATACTAGGCCTAGCTATACTACCAAGGCATTCAATTCCGTAACAATCAACGGTCTTGTACTTAAATTTTTCATTTCTTAAAAGGTCTTAACTGCTGAAATTAGTTATTTTAAGTGTATTATGGACTGCATTGAAAGTGCACCACAAGCACTGGTCAATAAAGTAGTGCTCCAAAAATTATTAGAATCATTTCCAGGCTGGATTTACTTGATTTGTTAAACATTGTGCTTTAACTAGTAATTATGATGGAAACGTAGATAAATCAAGTTCCAAACACAAAAACAGTTAATATTTTGTTTATTGAAGTTTTAATAATATTTATTTTTTGTAATAAATATTCATTTACATTTAAAATCTGGTTAAATCTGTAGTAAGTGTCAATAAAACAGAACAATACTTCTATTGATAATTGGTTAACTGGATTTAATATCCAAACCCATGCCGCACAAGGTTGATAAATTAAGTAAACGTTACTGTATTTTGAGCATTAGTGGAGCTTAGGTGTGAAAAAAAGTGTTAACTCCAGGCTTAATCGAAGCCTTAGGCCAAATAATGATTGGATTAAAAACCATCGGAGATGGGTTAACCTTTGTTATCGGCTTCATTTTAGAATACATGGGCGTATCCGCATCCCAGCAACTCATACAGATGGCAACAATACTGATTCTGCTCTCGGTAGTCTGGAAAGTCGGCTCCAAAGTAACAAGCTCCATATTCTTGTTTGTAATCGCGACCCAAGCCCTAAGTTTTCTGGGCGCAGCATAATCTAAGAATTTGCAAGTTTTAGGATCTGTTTTACGTCTGGTTCCACAACAATTGGCGTGTTAGCAAACTTGTTTTTGGGATTAAAATGATAATCTACAATCGCAGAAGTATCCTTCAGAATATGGCCCGTGGCAATTCCAACTACAGATGCATCTTCTTTGATTACTCCTTCGGCGACCAGTTTTTTGGTTCCTGCAACTGTAGCAGCAGAAGCTGGCTCACAACCAAACCCGTTCTTGCTTACCATAGCCATAGCATCCAATATTTTTTCATCAGTAACTGTGGTTACAACTCCATCAGTGAACTCCAAAGTCCGAATCGCTTTCTTGAGGTTAACTGGCTTTAAAATTTCAATTGCACTGGCACGGGTTTTTGCTTTGATGCCTTTGCGTTCCACTTCAGCATAATAGTCGTTGATGATACTGTTGTCAAGTTTTCCATTATTCCACCGCAGACCGTGTTCGTTGTACATGTCAGACAACGTTGGCGCGCCTTTAGCGACAATAACTGCCATTCGGGGTTTCTTTTTTATCCAGCCGTACTCGTAAAGCTCCATAAACGCCTTGCCAAAAGCTGAAGTGTTCCCCAAGTTGCCTCCTGGAAACACAATCCAGTCAGGAACTTCCCAGCGTAGATAATCTAGAATCCGGAACATCATTGTTTTTTGGCCTTCAAGACGGAAACAGTTCAAAGAGTTAACAACATAGATGTCGCTTTGTTTTGAAAGGGCCTGTACCATAGCCATGGCCACATCAAAATCGCCTTTAACCTGCAAAACTTTTGCACCATAAGCAAGGGACTGAGCCAGTTTGCCTTTTGCAATTTTTCCTTCTCCAACTAAGATGACTGCTTGCATGTCTAATTCGTTAGCTGCAAAAGCCGCCGCAGAACTAGAAGTGTTGCCTGTAGAAGCACAAACAACCTTTTTGGCACCGACTATTCGCGCATGTGTGAACGCTGAAGCCATGCCATTATCTTTGAAAGAACCTGTGGGGTTGTCACCTTCAAACTGCAACCAAAAATTCGCAGATTTTAGTCCAACATAATCTGCAACCCGGGTCAAATGGAAAGGTTTAGTTCTGCCTTCTGCGCCGTCAAGGGAGACTAATTTTTTGCTGTAATCGCCATAGTTTTCTGTGTCTACTCCCGCAAAATTAAGAAGTTCACGGAATCGCCAAACTCCGCTTTCGTTGAAGATGTTTTGGTGATGATTCAGGCGTTCACTAAAAGTTTCTTTCAAACTTGTGGGGAATTCTCCTTTGTATTTAACGTCTAGTAATTCTCCACAGTCGCAGTTTGTTCGGGGTTCATTTACACTGTATTTTTTTCCACAACTAGGATTGATGCATTGTAGCCAGCTTTCGGTTGTCATGAAACCTTAATCTCCTGAATTTGTTAATTTGCTTTAGTATTCAAGTCTTAAGCAATGAATATCCAAGTTAACAAAAAGTACGGCAAAACTCTTAAAGGTTGTACGATAAAATCGCGTTATTAGAGGACATCAATCGGTGAAAACTCTATTTTTGTCTGAAGCAGAAATCAAAAAACTAGTTACATTCAAACAAACAATCAAAGCTGTAAAATCAGCTTTCAAAATGAAAGGACACGGCAATGTCCAGATGCCCCCCAAACAGTATGTTATTATGAAAAAATATAAGGGGGATTTGCGGACCATGCCTGCTTACCTTGAAGAAACAGAGGTAGCAACTGTAAAAGTTGTAAATTCCCACCGCGAAAACCGAAAACATGGACTGCCTACGGTTATGGCAACAATAATTTTAATTGACCCGAAAACCGGTGCACCTTCAGCTATAATGGCCGGAACCTGGATTACTGCCCTGCGAACGGGAGCTGCTGGAGCTGTTGCAGCAAAGTATCTTGCGAACCCAAACCCAAAAACCATAGGGTTGATCGGTGCTGGAACCCAAGCCAAAACCCAATTGATTGGGCTTCAAACAGTATTTGATACAATTAAGCAAGTTAGAGTGTGGGACATAAACGCGAAAGCGGTAGAAAAGTATGTTAAAGAAATGCAACAAAAGTATCCAAAATTGGATGTCGTATCTGTCAATAAAATCAAAAATGCAGCCCAAAACAAAGACATCATTGTAACCACAACACCTTCCCGTAAGCCCCTAGTTTTAGCAGAATGGATAGATCAAGGAACCCACATAAACTGCATTGGAGCAGATGCTCCAGGAAAGCAAGAGTTAGACCCCAACATTTTGTTAAAATCCAAAATCGTGGTAGACGATTGGGAACAAGGCAGCCACGGCGGAGAAATCAATGTCTCCCTTTCCAAAGGATTAATCACAAAAGAGGACATTTGGGGTGACATCTGCGAAATAGTAGCAGGACTAAAACAAGGAAGAACCTCAACTGAAGAAATCACAGTTTTTACATCCACTGGGCTTGCCATACAAGATGCCGCAACAGCAAATATTGCATATCAGAATGCTTTAAAGGAAAAAGTCGGCAAAGAATTTGATTTGCTGAATTTGTAAGAATTATGGCGGGTCCGAGGGGAATTGAACCCCTGACCCCCGGGTTAAAAGCCCGGTGCTTTAGGCGCAAGTTGCTCTTCCTTGCTAAGCTACGGACCCATACTGCTTTTGGGATACGCCATTAAAATTAAGGCTTTCTATTCTGTTTAAGGATTCCAAACTAACAAAAAGGATATAAAAAAAGGTTCTGGAAAACCTTTAGGATTACACAACAAAAATTGAAACAATACAAATTCTCTTCAAAATGTTTACCGTTATGTGCATCATATTAGTAGCATCAAAACTTTTTGAAGGATTTGTTTTTTCCTAGAAATCTAAAGACACTATCGTGCTTCTTTTTGGGAAATGCCTTAGCAAAATCGATTGTCTTAATGCTGAATTTTGGCTTTTTTGTCACTAACCACATTTTAACCGCCACATCATGCTAACCGCGTAGGAAAAGATGTACCTCATTAGGCATTCAATGCACCTTCCAGAAATCAAACTGATACCTGCGTAAAACTTCATTCAAGCTAACCTGATATTACCCTTTTCTGGAATTTTATACAACGTTTTGTTCGCGTTCTTACAAAAAACTTAAAAACCTAATTGCTCAATCTTGAAAAGTAGCTTATATTATGGAAGGAAAAAATGATGAAACTAGAATCAAAAACTAAAATTTCCACTATGAGTTTAGTGCTACTACTTACAATTTCAGCCTTGATTGTGGCTATACCATCTGCCACAGCACAAGAGCCTGGAACTCAAGTAACTTACCCGTTTCTTGGAGTAGTACCTAACCCCGTAGGAGTAAACCAGTACATTCTATTGCACACTGGTATCTTCCAGCAGCTGTCATCAGCATTGATGGGCTGGGAAGGTATCTATATAGAAATCGAGAAACCTGACGGTACTATTGATACTATCGAAGACATCAAAACTGACTCGACTGGAGGAACCGGAAGAACATACCTGCCAACTCAAGTAGGCACGTACTATCTTACAACTTACTTCCCTGAACAAGTGCTAACAGCAGAAAAAACAGCACCACGTATCCCAATCGGAACAGTGATGCTAGCAAGCCACAGTGAAACAGTTGAACTTATTGTCCAGGAAGAACCTACTCCCTATTATCCAGGTCACACTACTCCACAAGAATATTGGACTCGTCCAATAGATTCTCAGCTTAGAGAATGGAGTGTTGTTACTGGAAGTTGGCTAGAAGCAGGTTTCACTGCTCCCACAGTTCTTTCTGGCAACGCAGATGCACCCGAAACTGCCCACATTCTATGGAGAAAAGCGCTAACAATGGGCGGTATTGCTGATCAAGCATATCCTGGATGGGGTTTCAGTCACGGAGATGCTTATGAAGGAAAATGGACAAACCGAATCATTATCGACGGAATACTAATTTATCTACACCGAACAAACGACAATCCCCTACTATACACTGCTGTGGACATACACACCGGTGAAGTGATGTGGGAAAAAGAAATTATTGTTGACGGTAGGGCTCGGACTATTTCCTTTGCACAGAACATGCAGTGGGCAGGATACAACCATCACGCCATTTACCCATACTTCTATGTGTCTGCTGGCGGTTCTTGGATTGCTTTTGATCCATTAACAGGAAATCAAGAATATACAGTTGAGAACGTTCCCAGTGGAACCAGAGTTATGGATGAAAAAGGCTGGTTATATCTAGTCAATGTCAACTATAACACAGGTGAAGGATACATATGGAGCTTAACCGATCTAATCACAGACTTCGCCTCAAACAGCCCCGCACCAGGTAGCTGGGCTCCCGCAGGCTCATTCTATGGATCTAGACGTGGAGTTTGGGACGCAGCAGAGAATGTAAACGGTACATTAACTGAAGATGCACAACGTGCATACATAGCTGAATTCACTGTTGATACTGAACAAACTCCAGGTGGTAGTGGCGCAGTTCGTGCTACTGCATTCGGTGACAAAATCTTCGGCCTACAATACAGCAGAACAGAAATCAACACTTGGGCTATCAGCTTAGAAGACGGTGATGAAGGCGACATTTTATTCAGTGAAACTTGGGCTGCCCCAGCTGAATGGGAAGACGGTCAGGTTGAAATCGAGTTCAACGCAATCAGTTTAGAAGACGGCGCTGCAGTTTTCTGGGTTAAAGACAAATTAGCATATTATGCTTTCAGCACTGACAACGGTGAATACATGTGGGGACCAGCAGAATCAGAATACTACATGAACTATTATGGCTGGACAGAATTTGGTGAACGACCCCCTCTGATTTACGATGGAAAACTTTACTCTACAGGTGCAGGCGGTATAGTCTACTGTTATGACCTTGACAACGGCGATGTTCTTTGGACCTATGAATCAACCGACCCCTATCAGGAATATTTGTTCGCTAACAACTGGTGGCAATTCACCCTCTGGATAGTTGACGGTAAACTATACTCAGGTCACATGGAACACTCTGCTATCGAACCTATTCCACGAGGTGCACCATTCATATGCCTTGATGCACAAACCGGAGAAGAAATCTGGAAAGCTCCAGGTCTATTCCGTTCAACCCGATGGGGAGGACGTGGAATCATGGGCGACAGCATAATGGTAACCATGGACACATACGACAACAACATCTACGCAGTAGGGAAAGGTCCAAGCCAACTAACAGCTGAAATCCAGGACAATGTTGTTTCTCTAGGAAGCAGCGTATTGGTCACTGGAACTGTGATGGATGTTTCTCCAGGAACACAAGACATCTCCAAGACTACAAGATTCCCCAATGGCGTACCTGCAGTTGCTGACGAAGACATGAGCGAATGGATGCTCTATGTTTACAAACAATTCGAACAACCAAACGTAAACGGTGTTGAAATCGTCCTATATGCAGTTGATCCTAACGGCAACTATATGGACATTGACCGAACAACTAGCGACATGTATGGAACCTGGTCGTTGAGCTTTAAACCAGAACTGGAAGGCACATACCAAATCTTCGCAACCTTTGAAGGGTCTGAAGCATACTATGGCTCAACCGCTGTAACACATGTGGCTGTTGATCCTGCACCTACTCCAGCAACTCCAATTGAACCTGAACCTGACACTCCAGACACTCCTGATACTCCAGATACTCCTGATACTCCAACATCTTTTCTCCCTCCTTTTTTTGGGAGAAACCAACCAAGAAATGGGGCTGAAAAGGCTCAAGCACAAAATGAAAAATCACAAGTGATAGTAGCATGGTTTTTTCATTTTTCCTTTCCTTTCCAAAAACTGTGCCTGAGCCTCAGCAAACCCATTTCTTCAACTTTTTTTAACTTCAAAAAGTCATTAGTAAAAAATCTAGGTGTTCACGTAGGTAATTGTATACTAATAGCAGTATTATTTTGAAAACAACCTTTTTTCTGGATTTTTTTGTACTGCACACATCGAGAAGAAAACGTTCACGCAAGTGTTCTAAACATATTTTATTGGTGCTCCGACCGGGATTCGAACCCGGGTCTTCGACTCGAAAGGCCGAAATACTTAACCTGGCTATACTATCGGAGCTAAAACCGAAACATCAACCATGAATGACGTTCTCACGTTTTAAGTTTTCTACGTTAAAACGAAATTTTTGCAGAGGATGGTGTTCCTCCGATAACTTTTGAAGCAGCTAAAGTTACTTGGTCAATGTGTTTTTTGTCTGTATAGACTCGAAGAATGTTTATGAATCCTTTCAAAACATAAAACACTGGAGAGATGTCACTTAATCGCAGGGGGATTTTTTCTCCGTTTCGGGTTTTTTGGAAAACTGGAATCTCCATGGGCTCAAGCAAATCAGAGTGGTGATACGGCACCGAAGGCACAGTGGGCACGTCAATGTAGATTTCTTCCGGGTTTATACCTGCTTGTTCAGCAATCTTATTTCTTACTTGTTCTCGAACTTCGTCAACCCCAAAAACGCTGGTTACCATTTTTTCTTTAACATGGAAGGACCTGTCATAGGCGCATTTGAGAAGGTTTCTCCGCTCTAGGTTTTTCATTATTTTTCGTGATTTTTCGCACTCTAGCAGCTTTGTCCAAACAGTGTAATCGTTTAACTTAAGGTAATCTTGTGGAGAATCAAAAACAATCAAATTCAATTCATCCTTTGCTGCTTCCATGGCTGAGGCCAGCATTATTTGGGCAGCTCGTCCAACTCTGTGGAAGTATATGCTTCGGAAGGATTCTAATCTTGCTAATACAAAAGATTCCAAGGCAGAAAGGGCGCCAACATCAACTGCGAGGTTTTCGCCTAGAACGTCAAGCATGTGAATTAGCCTGAAAATGTCCACATAACCGTATTCTGCTCCTGTGTGGAAGGTGTCCCTTACAACAAAATCAAGCTTATCAATGTCTACTGCACTTTGAATAATCTGATCTAAAAAGGCTTTTTTGGGTTTGCGTAGCTCTCCTACTGCAAGTTTCGCTACGTCGTCGGAATTATATCCTGTGTCGTTTATTATATCTTTGACTTCTGATTCTTCGATTATCCATCTGGTCATGTCTTCATGAGTTTTTCCTAAGAACTTTACAAGAAGATGCTCAAACACATGAGAAAATGGACCATGACCAACATCATGTAAAAGACATGCCATTCTAACAGTTTGGATTTCTTCTTCGGACATAAGGGGGGCTAAATTTTGGTTTTCTGCAACTTTACCTGCAAGATGCATAACTCCTAAACAGTGCTCAAAGCGTGTGTGGTTTGCTCCTGAATATACGAATTCTGAGCCTGCAAGTTGTCTGTACCCGTGAACGGGGTCTTTTATTTCACCCCAATGTCGTAACACCAAAGATATTCTCCTTAACTTTGTCAATTTGACGCATCATTATTTAAGGTAATCGTTAAATTACAAATTTTTTGTTCAGATACAGTTTACTATTCTAAGAATTTTGGAACAAATTGTAACTAATTTTGAAAAATAGTTTTACACTCATTTTTTCAACTCATATATCAGAAAGCTTATGGAGTGAATAAAAAGCAAGTAAAAATTACTAAACAATTTACATTGAAATTGATAACCCACTATTATGTAAACATGAACCATTACACATCCTCAAAAAGAAACAAAGATGAAAAGGCTCATGCACAGAAATGAAAATTACCCAAAACTAGCAGATAGCGGGGTTTTGTATTTTTTTCTTTTTTTCGCCTTCAATCTATGTATGCCTCAGCAGACTTTTTCTCTTCCTGTTTTTGGTTGCATATGCTTTTTACTGTTTTTTATAACAAGATTATATTATTGCTTGATCATTACAAACTAAGGCTGAAACAAAATGACCTCAAAATCAGCATTCATCTGCATTGAAGGCTTGGACGGAAGCGGAAAAACAACACACACTTACAAGCTAGTAAGAAATTTGCGAAAACACGGGTTTGACGCTGTGTACACTACTGAGCCTAGTCGCGGAGAACTAGGAACTTTCATACGCCGAACAATTCTCGAAGGAAAAAAACGTGTTCCTAAAGTTGTAGAAGCTGTCCTTTTTGCTGCTGACCGTATTGAGCATCTAGAAAAAGACGTCAAACCGGCCCTAGACAAAGGAAAAATTGTTGTTTCTGACCGTTGTGTTTATTCATCTCTTGCGTATCAGGGTTCCGCTGGGCTTGAGTTGGATTGGATTGAACAAATTAATAGCTCGGCATTTTTGCCTGATTTAACGGTATATATTGATGTGCCCCCCGAAATTGTTTTGAAGCGGATACGCAGAAAAAAATCTGTTATGGAACATCTAGATATTCAAAAACAAGTTCAGAAGGTTTACAAAAAGTACGTAAATGATGGAAAACTTGTGGCAGTTAACGGGAACGCAAGCAAATCCAAAGTAGAACATGACATTTTACGATTAGTTCTCCAGTTTCTGCGAAAAAACTCTTAAACGATGTAAGAATGGTTTGGTTTTTCTAAATCTTTAATCAGTTCCATAGGGTTTTTGGACAATTTTATTTCGTTTAGCGGAATTCCCTTGAGTAAAGACCATGGCGTCTTTTCTGCCAGGGACGTAACTATGTGTTTTTTTCCAAAACAGTGCTTTGAAATGTCGTAAACTAGGGATCGAACTTCAACCTCAGAAACGTGCCCAAGAGCGTGCAGGTATTCGTGCGTGAGTATGCTGTATACAAAGGCGTTGACAAGTTTTTTTGATTTTGTTACTGTTTCTACGATGTTGAGTAAGCTTCTGTTCAAAACGATGTTGTTTGTGCCCAATTGATGGTAAGCACCTAAATGAAGAGGCAAATCATCTAAAAACAGCAACATTCTTTGTCGTTCTTTGCCTAAAAATGTTTTAACTGTTTGTTTGACTATTTCCCAAACTTCCTTGAAACCATCTGCAGAATCAATCATAGAACAATATGCTTCATTGTTGGGTAGTTCCTTTTGTGGTCTAGTTTCTTTGTTTGTAGTTAACCTGTTGGGCTGGAAATCTGAAGAAAACAAACTATGGGCAATCATTATTACCTTCTAGTAACTTATTGCTTTATATAGTTTACAGTTTTTATAAACCGCAAAACAATGGCTATTTAATTTGTTAATGCTTAGTTGTTTTTGACTTTCAAGTGTAACTACCATGTACGAAATAATCAAGAAAAACCAACTTGCTATAAAAATCAAACAGCTAGAAATCAAAGTACCCTTAATTGCAAGAAAATCAAAACCCGGACAGTTTGTGATCCTTCGAGTACGCAAAAAAGGTGAACGCATTCCTTTAACTATTGCAGATTGGAACCGCGATAAAGGAACAATAACCCTTGTGTTTGATGAAATTGGATTGACAACAAAACTGCTTGGAGCACTTAAAGTTGGAGATAAAATCCTTGATGTTTCGGGTCCTTTGGGTATTCCTAGTGTTATCAAAAACTATGGTACTGTGGCTGTTGTATGTGGAGGAGTTGGCGTAGCAACATCTTACAATATTATTAAAGCTCTCAAGAAAGCAGGTAATCGAATAATTTCGATTATTGGTGCCCAAACCCAACAACAGCTAATTTTTGAAAACAAAATAAAACAATACAGCGATGAACTTTACATTTCTACTGATGATGGCACAAAAGGACACAAAGGCGTAGTCAGCGATGTGTTGAAGTATTTGATTGAAAACCACTATGATTTTGATTTAGTTTACGCCATTGGTCCCCCTTTGATGATGAAAGCCGTTGTTGACTTGGCAAAAAATTATGAAATAAAATCCGTTGTGAGCTTAAACTGCATAATGGTGGATGGTTGCGGAATGTGCGGAGCTTGCCGAATAACTGTGGGTGACAATACTAAGTTTGCATGTGTAGATGGTCCAGAATTTGACGGCAGAATTGTTGATTTTGACGAATTAATTTTACGACTAAATGCTTTTAGACAAAAAGAAATTCAAGCACTGAAAAATTATGAAAAAAATATATCTGCCTAAAAACAAAGCTTTTGCACAAATTAATCTGCAATTAAAAATAGTAGTTGTCTTTTTTTGAGTTCTATGTTTACTTGTTTGGTTAAAAATTCAACTAAATCTTCTGTGGCGATTCGTTGTGTTCCTCGCTCATGGCGTATTAGTAACTCTACAATTTTTTCGTGAAAGGCGAACCGCAACACATGGTAATCAAAACGTAAAGGAATCTGTTTTTCTTTATCACTGCTTCTATGATAACGTACAACCACAAAGAAATCTAAAACTTCAAACTCGTTTTCGTCAAGAGCTTTCAGATCTTTTTCAAGTTCTTTTTCGTCTAAAAAGATGAAATCTGATCCATCTGCTATTCCAAACTCAAAACTAACTTTGTAGTCTTGTTCAAAAAAAGGAATTATGCTGTTTAGAGTAAATGTTTGCTTGTTCAATCGCTGCAGGGCACAAAGAACTGTTTGCTGAAGTTTGGTTTTTGGTTCCTGGTAATTGAAGACTGTTGCCTTGTGAATGTTTTTTGGGAAACTATCGAAACGTCCAAGCACCACAAACGCCCTGTTATATTTCTATTTTTTTATGTTTCGAATTTTTTCAAGATTCTCAAGAAGCGAAGACAATGTTTCTCCAATTTTTGTGATTTTTTCCGGCTCGTTTTCTTCTGCGAGCTGTTTTTCTAAGTTTTGAATTTTAGTCATAATGGTTTTTTCCAGTCCCGAAAACACTGGAGCCTTAGAGCTTTCTGGTTCGGGGTCACCTTCTTTGACGATAATCACTCTTTTTTGGCATTTGGCACACCAAATGTCGTTATTTTGTAGTTTAAACAGCGGAGAAGAACAGGCTGGACAAGAATGCTGGGTGAGTGTAGCCCCTTGTCTAAGTAAATCTGCCATTACCTTGATGGTTTCTGAATTTTCTGTCAGATTGGTCACTTCCATTAAGTTTAGAATAAAATATACTCTTGTAACAGTTAATTAACTATCTATCTTAGATTTTAGAGTCTTTCAAACTTTTTGTTTTTAATATTTAAGATAAGATTAAATACAGTGCTTTAAGTTTAGGCAGATAGTATAGGAGGCTTTTACATGGTTCGCAAAAAGAAACTAGAAGAATACGAGGAAAGAATTTCACAGGCAATAAACGTTCTAGGCATGGTCTCCGAAGACACCACAACCCCCAGGAACATACGTCGAGCCGCAAAACAGTCCATTACCTCCCTTCAAGTCGCAGATGACACACCAGCAGTCAGAGCGGCAAATGCAATATCTGTGCTTGATGAAATATTACAAGACCCAAACATGCCACCTTATAGCAGAGTGAAGCTCTGGAACGTAATGAGCCTGCTTGAAGGAATCAAAGACTAAAACTACGAAATAATCAACTTGGGAATTTTTTTATCCCCCCTTTAACTTACGTAATTTGCAAGGGCTTTGTCCCTTTTTCTTTCCCGTAAATGTTTGGTTTTAGATTTTTGTGCAAAAGCTTTTGACATAGAATTGCACCAGCTATATTGACAGAAACTTTTTTGGAAGTTTCTAAAAGGTTAAGAACATGGACAAATTCAAAAGGGATTTAGATATTCTATCTGCAAAACTGTACAATAATACTCCAGAAGACGCACAAAAACAGCTTGAGGAGCTGAAAAACAAACTTATTCAGATGCATGAAGAGAACGTGGTCAAGATTAATCACTCAGTTATGGAGATGGTTTGCGCCAAACATTTGATTTTAAAAGGCTACCGCGTAGACATAGAGCGCCCAATAGACGGATTAGTTTGTGACCTTTATGGTGTGAAAGGTTTTGGCTCCCACATCGTTGAAATCGAAACCGGATTTATTCCTCCAAGTCATGCTCTTGATCCTACAAAGTATCGTCAATCCCGTATTGCAAGCAAAATAATCCGTTACGGTAATCATTCAGAAAAATTTGCCTTGGGTGTTCCACCATATTATTTGTTGCAGATTCCCGAAGCTTTAGTTAAACCTCCCCGAAGTAGAACAAAAGCTGACCTAAAATACCTGAAAATCTTGTGCGACCTTTACTATAAGAATCCTCCAGTAACTTTTGATGAAATAAAAAACTCTCGAATTCACATTATCTACATAATCGACGTGGATGCTGTAAACATCCGTGAAGTTGATCCCATATCCTACATCGAAAAACGTAACATTTTTTCGTCAATTTAACGAGAGTTTTTTTGTTTAAAACTCTTATTTACTATTAACAAATTTGATTTGGGGAACAAAAAATGGTTGTTGTTTCTGCAGACCTGATAAATTCTCATCTGAATGAGCCAAAAGTCAAACAATTGTTCCAACTAATGGAAAACGATCCTGAAATCCAAAACACGTTACATATGTCAAACACCATGGCAGTAGAACGACTCAGATACAACGACCACGGTCCTGTGCATGCTAAAATTGCGGCTGGAAGTGCCCTTGAAATCTTTGATTTGCTCTCTCAAGAAGTAACCCCAACTACTGTGCAGAACCGTGTTTGTTGTCTGGAAGATGCAAAGGTTGTTGTTTTGTGCGGGTCTTATCTTCATGACTTGGGGAACAGCATTCACCGGGTGGACCACCCTTTTCATAGTTGCATTTTGGCTAACCCGATTTTGGATCGTCTACTTAAGACAGTTTATCCTGAAGATTTAGCAAAGATTGTGCGCCTTAAATCGGAGATACTTCACGCCATATTTGCCCATGAAGAAGACGTAGAATGCCTAAGCATCGAGGCTGGAGCCGCAAAAGTCGCAGACGGAACCGACATGGCCAAAGGCCGAACCCGAATCCCTTACCGAACTGGGCGGGTAGACATTCACTCTGTTTCTGCTTTGTCCATAACCAAAGTGGAAATAGAAAAAGGCCCTCGAAAACCCGTTCAAATCTTTGTAAGCATGAACAACCCCGCAGGCGTTTTTCAAATAGAAGAAGTCCTAGAAAAAAAGGTTCAAACCTCAGGAATAGAGCACTTAGTTGACATTATAGCCCTCGACAAAGGAATCCAAATAAGAAGAAACAGAACAGACTGAATTGCTGTTCTTATGTTGAAACAGTCATTTTCTTGAGAATGAAAAAAATGTTCTAATCCTTAGAATCACTCTTTTTGTGCTAGGTCGCTGTACGACAGAGTTTCTAAACTTTTTGGGCTAATTTGTAGTTGTTTTCTTAATTCTTCTAGGACTTGCTGGTCTTTTTTTACTGTTTCAGGTTCGTCGCTTGTTTGTCTTTCAAACTCGATAAATTTACCAAGACCTTGAACCGTGTCCAGATGAATCTGTGTTCCTTGATGCATGTAAATTTCTCGTTCTTTTTTTATTATTATTCTTTGTTTCAGAATCCTCTTGAGAACAGTTTTGAAGTCTTCTGCGTCTTGAATGCGTAACAAAAAAGCATCATCTTGTTTGGGGCCTGCAATGTTTTCTCGGTCATAAAAAATTAGTTCTGCATCAGAGCTTCCTTTAAATTGTCGGAGCTTAAGTCGCCCTTCTGGGACTTCAAAATAAGTGTCCGTTTGATGAAAAGTCCCAACCAACTTGCTTTCAAAATTATTCAATTTTTTTCTAAATGCATCAAGCTCGTTTACTTTTGCCTTTAGCTCGACCATTTTATGGCTGGCAGTGCTTTGACTTTCTATCCTCACTTTGTTTTCATCTCTTGAAAAAGAACAGTAAGACTTTGTTATTTTGTTTTTGGATAAAATCAAAACTTAGCAGCATTGAAAGGATTTTTTTCTGGTTCTTTGGTATCTTCTTCGAGTTTGTTAATTTTTTCATTGAAAGAATTTTCTAGTACTTGATTTAATCGATTATAAGTATCTTCATCGATTTTTCCCGAAGACAAAAGCTCAACAAGCCGTTTGGATTCACCGTTGAAGTGCTTCACGTAATCTGTTTTGTTTTTTAATTTCGTGAACGTTTTTGTGTCAATTTTTCCTGAAATCAGTAACTTTCTAAGCTTCTTGATTTGTTGTTCGTAGCTGTCTTCTTGTTTTCTCGCGTAATAAATCGTAACTCCGACTAGAACAAACACCAAAATGCCGAGAGGCAGAATCAAGAATAGGAAATACGTGGGCTCCATATTACAACAAATTAATCTGCAAAATAAACCCTTTATGAATTGTGTTTATGGACTCAAAATGGTTAGATTGTTCTCGGTTATCACGTTTTTCTTTAAGTTAAAATGTTTTCTAGTCAACTAGTTTGTATGGATTATGCTTTATTTTGTGTATTAAAGGAAAATTGATATCGGTTTTTGGATGTAACTTGTAACACGCCCAAAAAATTGAGACTTTACCATTGGTTTTTATTTTCTGAAAAACGGAAAATCTTCATTATAGTTGTAATGTATTATCTTTACTTTACAATAATGCTTATAGGTATGCTTTTAATCTAGCATTCTGTCCATTAACAATCAGGAGAAACTATAAGGTGCCAAAATTTAGGCAAACGAGCGACCTCGTAAAGCTCATGAACAAAAAAGAAGACATCAGGAACATCGGAATAATTGCCCACATCGACCACGGCAAAACCACAATGTCCGATTCCTTGTTAGCTGAAGCAGGGCTTCTATCTCCCAAAATTGCCGGAGCAGCAAGAGCCCTAGACTACTTAGAAGAAGAACAAAAACGTGGAATAACAATCAAATCTGCAAACATTTCTCTTCTCCATGAAGTAGATAAAAAATCCCACGTAATCAACCTAATCGACACACCAGGACACGTAGACTTCACAGGAAAAGTAACCCGTGCCCTGCGAGCAATCGACGGAGCCGTCGTAGTAGTAGACGCGGTCGAAGAAGTAATGGTTCAAACAGAAACCGTTACCCGTCAAGCATTGAATGAACGTGTTAAGCCTGTTTTGTTCATCAACAAAGTTGACCGGTTGATTAAAGAACTCAAACTTAACGCAGAACAGATGCAAACAAAGCTTTTGCGAATTATTCGGGACTTTAACAACCTTATTTCCATCTACGGAGAAAAAGAAGTCAAAAACGTCTGGAAAGTTGATGCTACAAAAGGAACAGTAGCTTTTGGCTCTGCTTTGCACAAATGGGGATTCACCATGGACCAGGCAGAAAAAGCAGGAATAAAATTCAGTGATGTTGTTGACGCATACCAAAATGGAACTGAAGAAAAACTAGCAGAAATAGCTCCATTGCACAACGCCATACTGGATATGGCTGTTAAAAACTTGCCAAACCCGATAGTAGCACAGAAATATCGTGTTCCCAAAGTTTGGAAAGGTGAAGCAGACTCGAAAATTGGAAAAGCCATGATTAATTGTGACGAAAATGGCCCTGTAGTAATGTGTTTAACTTCAGCAGCTATGGACCCCCACGCAGGATTGGTCGCAACTGGGCGTATCTTTTCAGGGCGCCTCAACGAAGGTGACAGAGTTTACCTAGTTGGTGCAAAAAAAGACTACCGTGTCCAGCAAGTATCCATGTATATGGGTGCCTTCCGAGAAGTAGTGGGCAAAATGGGATCTGGAAACATTGCAGCCGTTTTGGGAATGGATCTTGCACGTGCAGGAGAAACTCTTGTCAGTGTAGGTTATGAAGATGAAATGGTTCCTTTCGAAAACATCCAATATGTTTCTGAACCAGTTATCACCATTGCAATTGAACCTAAACATCCACGTGACTTGCCTCGTCTTATCGAATTGATGGACAGGTTAACTGTTGACGACCCCAACCTCGTAACTAAAATTAACAAAGAAACTGGTGAATACCTTCTTAGCGGAATGGGTGAACTTCACCTCGAAATTGCTGTAAAGACCCTCCGTCAAACTGGCAATGGACTAGAACTCATTACTTCTCAGCCATTGGTTGTTTACAGGGAAACTGCTGCCAAAGAAGGTGTGGTTGCCATGGCAAAAAGCCCCAACAAGCACAGCAGATTCTGGCTTAAGGTTGAACCCTTGGAACAAAATGTTGTTGACTTGATGGAGAAGGGTTCCTTATTTGAAGCTATGGGAAACAAACGAATCGGTGAAACTTTGCGTGAAGAAGCAGGATGGTCTGCCCAAGAATCCCGAAACGTTTGGGCTTTAGAAGAACATCGCAACATCTTGTTGGACTTGACTAAAGGTGTTCAGTATCTGCGAGAAGTCAAGGAAACAGTCAACTCAGGCTTCCGATGGGCCGCCCGAAACGGGCCTTTATGTGATGAGCCCATACGTGGCTGCAAAGTAAGCTTATTGGATTGTAAATTGCACGAAGACCCAGTTCACCGTGGACCTGCACAAATCATGCCCGCAATGAAACGAGCCCTTTGGGGATCATTCCTTACTGCTGACCCGGTTCTTTCTGAACCAATCTATAAGATTGGTGTTTCAGTTCCTCACCAATTCGTTGGTGATGTAACTGGATTGATAACCCGCAAACGAGGACGAATAGTTTCATCCGAACAAAAAGGACCAATAACCAATGTAACTGGATTTTTGCCGGTCTCTGAAACTTTTGGTCTTTCTGCAGATATGCGTGGTGCAACTTCTGGTCATGCCTTCTGGCAAACACAGTTCGACCACTGGGAAAAAGTTCCTGCAAGCATATCCGCCGAAGTTATCGCAGGCATACGCAAACGACGCGGTCTTCCTGAAGACGTACCAAGCGCCAACAAATTCATCGACAGAGCATAAATCCAACAAACGAGCAACTTAGCAAAAAACGCTAAGCGCTCAACCAATTTTCTCTTTTTATTTTTATTTTTTTAAGAAATAGATTTATTGTTTTTCACAGATATTTTTTAGCCCAACATTGACTGCAGAGTATTCTGCAGTTAACTTGGAAAAAAAGATAAAAAATGTAAAAGTGGGGGTGTAACCCGTTTTTTAGCGGGTCATTGCTCGTTTGAATACTGGAACTGCGATTGCTATCATGGCGACTCCGAACACTATCAAGATTGAGAGTTCACTGGTTAGGGCGGGTATGTCTGCTCCTAGGACCATGACTTTTCGTAGGGCGTCTGCGACGTATGTCAGGGGCAGAAACTGTGAGATTGTTTGCATAAACCAAGGCATTTGTTCGATGGGGAAGAACACTCCGCTAAGGAACATCATTGGAAACATTATGGTGGTCATCATCATTACCGCGGTTTCTTGGTCTTTGGCAAAAGAAGTTAGTACTACACCTAATCCAACGAAGCTGAACACGCCGAGTAGCAGTAAAGCAAACACTAGCAGAATGTTTCCATGAACCGTAACGCCAAACAAAACCATTGCCAAGCCGAGTATGAGCACTCCTTGAAGTATTCCGCGGGCCATCTGTGCTAGGGTTTTTCCCAAAATTACTGAAAGCCTGTTTATTGGGGCCACCATCATCCCGTCTAAGGTTCCTATTTCTCGCTCGTGAGATATTGCTGCAGGAAGTCCTGTCATCACACTCATCATGACTGTCAATGCCATTATCCCTGGAGCTACAAACGTAAAGTAACTCTCATCTGACTTTTCAATCTGAATGTCATACGGTTTTACTGCCGCCAAAGCCATGTCAGGAGTGATTCCTAACTGTTCTGCAATGTTTTGTTGTGCCATTACTGTACCCATTCCTTCAAAAACTTGGCTAAGAACCGCTTGTATCATTGTCGATAACTGCGGATTTGATGGGTCGGTTACTATTGTTACTGTTCCTTGTTGTCCGTTCACTATGTTGGAACTGAAATCACTGGAAATTACTATTCCGCCTTCAGCGTCTCCTGTTTCTATCATTTGCCTTATATCTTCAAGACTTTCGGCGTTGATTATTGTTACCATGCTAGCGTTGTCGTTTATCATGTTCAAAGTTGAAAGAAAAGTTGAACCTAAATTAACTCCACCAAATCCAGCATCTTCATTTACAACTGCAATTGGTACTTCATTTAGAGTAGTTTCTGAAGGATAAATGTAACCAACCATAGTCATCATGAAAACTGGCATAAGTATCAGCAGAACAAGTCCCATTCTGTTCCTGAAAAGTTCCATTAAATCTTTCCAAGCTATCTGAAGACTGTTTGAAAACATCTTTTTAGTTCCCATTCTCAAATCACCTTATCCTCTTTTTCATTGTATTTGGTCCATGACGCGGCGTACGCATTTTGTTGTCTGCTTTGTCCCGCATATCACGGCCTGTTATCTGAAGGAAAACGTCTTCAAGGGTTGGTTGAACATGTTCAATTGAGTTGATTTTTGTGTTATTTGCCTGAAGAACCTTAAGAATATCATCAAAAGGCGTATCTCCAGTTGCATGAACTTTAAGATGGGTTTCACCCTCTTGAGCAACCGACTTCACACAATCAATCTCTTTAATTTTTTTGAGCAGTTTTGGTGTCACGTTTGCTACATCAAGTTTCAGCACAGTAGTATCATCTCCTGAAACAATTTTTTTCAAGTTTTTCGAAGTGTCAAGAGCAGTAATTTTTCCGTGATCAATTATGCCAATGCGGTCACAAAGAATGTCGGCTTCGTTCATCATGTGAGTGGTAAGAATTATTGTTGTTTCGTTTTCTTTGTTGATTTTTTTAACGAACTCTCGAATTTCCACGGTAGATTGCGGATCTAATCCTAATGTAGGTTCATCAAGAAACAAAACTTGTGGTCGGTTAAGTAACGCACGGACTACGTTCATTCGTTGCCTCATTCCTGTGGAAAAAGTTCCAACTTTAGTGTCTTTAAATTTGGTAAGTTGGACAAGTTCCAGCAGCTCGTCAATTCTTTGGTTCATGGTGTCTTTTGGTAAGCTGTAGAGTTTTCCAAAAAACTTCAGGTTCTCTTTGGCAGTCAAGCGGTCGTACATTATCATTTTTTCTGAAACTAAACCAATTAGTTGCCTGACTTTGTTGTCTTGTTTTGCAACATCGTATCTGCCGATTTTTGCGGTGCCTTCTGTTGGTCTAGTTAATGTTGAAAGCATCCTAATTGTTGTGGTTTTGCCTGCACCGTTGGGCCCAAGCAAACCAAATATTTCACTTTTTTTAACATCAAAAGATATGTTGTCGACAGCAGTGAAATCGCCAAACTTTTTAGTAAGGTTGGTCACCTCTATCATGACTTTGTTTTCCACTGTGTAATCACCTATGATATATTTAAGTCAAATATATTAGACCAAAATATAAATATTACTTTTACATAAGATACTTGACTATTATGCATCCCGGACACGACGAAAAAACAGCTGCAAAATGGCTTAAAGAATCTCAAAAAGGTTATATGCGAATCGCTTTTCTTTTACTTTTAAGTAAAAAACCATGTCATGGATACGAGATGATGAAAGAAGTCGAAGACCGTACTGAAGGCTTTTGGAAGCCTACAGCTGGAGGTGTTTATCCAATACTTCAAAGCTTAGAACAAGCAGGTTACATCGAAGGAAAATGGGGCCCCCAGAAACGCAAACGAAAAATTTACCACATAACAGAGGCGGGTAAACGCATTCTTGACCGTGCTCTTTTGAAGCACACCAAAATAGCTGAGAGTATGAATAGCCTTTTTGAAGAATATGCACGAAGTGTGCTAAATTTGGAAACCACTGGTTTACCTATTCCGCAATTTCCGAATGTTTTTTCTCCGTTTCTTCAGAAAGAGTCAAAAAGTAGAACTGAAGCTCTTGAAATTAAACGTAAGCGCATTCAGAACATGATTAAGATGTTGCAAGAAGAGATTAAGAATTTGGATAAAAGGTTGGCTGTTGCAGATAAAGAAAAACAGAACATTAATCATAATGGATACACTTCAACTGAAGAGACACAAATAGACCAGGAGACCTAACTACTTTGGATTTCGATACTAGCATTTTGAGTTACGTTTTCAACATTATTTATCTAGTGTTCATTTTTGGTTTTTCATTTTTTTCCCAAAAACTACAAGTCAACATAGCCCTTGGTAAAGTTTCTAAATCACTAAATAAACTGGAAAAAATGCGGGACAAAGCCAAAGAAGAAGCCATTTCCGCAATTAATAAACTTGGAAAACCTGAAATTGACCCAAAATCTAGGCTAGAATCCTTGCTTTATTTCTTTTCTATTTCTCCAAACAACATGGATCCTAAAGGTGTAGTCCAAAGGCTTGAACATTTAGTTAATTCTGCCGACAACAGGTTCAAAGACGAAATCAAGTTGTTGGCTCCTTCTGCTGACGAGAAACAGTTACAGAACCTGGGAAATCTGGTAGAAACTGCCCATGGTTTGAATTCTTTGTATCGAACCGTCCGTCACCACTATCTATCTGGAAAAAAGGGGGGAAGCATTTATACCATGACCCAAATTCAAATGGAATTGCCCATGATTATGGAAGAGGCAGAAGCCTACTTCTCATTCATTGACGCTTTCAAAAACGAAAAACCCATTGGTGATGGAATCGGCCCTTTGGTTGCTTCTACATTAATTGCTGATGCTCCCTTTTATTCTATCGCAGAAGAAACAATCGCAGCAGAAGTAACCCTTGATGACAGAAATGCAATTGTCACTCGTGCTCAAGGCCCTGGGGGAACTGTTGGAAAAGCTGGAGATGCCGTTAATAAGCTTGTGAAACAACAAAAAGAAGAGTTTTCAATGATTGTTATGGTTGACGCAGGACTTAAACTGGAGGGTGAAACATCCGGTACAGTTGTAGAAGGTATCGGAGCCGCAATTGGGGGCGTTGGCGTAGAACAATTCAAAATTGAAGAAATTGCAACTAAACACAAGATTCCAGTATTCGCTATTGTTGTTCGTCAGTCGTTGAAGGAGGCCCTGGCTCCCATGACTGATGCTGTCCGCGGGTCAGTTGACGAGGTTCTAAAACGAATCAAACGACTTGTCAGTGAAAGAACAAAACCAGGTGACAAAATAATGATCGTTGGCGTAGGCAACACCATTGGAGTAGCCTAACTTTCATTTTTTAACTCTGTAGGCAAATTTAAAATAAGCTTCTATTTCAAGTATTTTTGTTTGGTCAGAAACCATGTTGCTAACTGAATTTGACCCTTGGAAGTCTCCAATGTGCACATGTTCATCTAAATTAACTTTTAACCCTTATACGGGATGTGACCATGGCTGCCTTTATTGTTATGCGTCTTCGTACATTCCCCGTTTTCATGAATGTCGACCCAAAAAGAACCTACAACTTACCCGTGATTGTCTCCAAATATTGGCGAACAGTAATTGTAAACTTCAGATAATCACAAAATCTGAACTTGTAACACGAGACATTGACATTCTACAAGCTATTTCTTGTGTTGTCTCTGTTACTGTTTTGACTTTAGATGATTCTCTTTGCAAAAAACTTGAGCCTGGAGCTTCTGTTTCTTCAAAGCGATTAGCTGCAATTAAAAAACTTGTTGACTTCCGCATTCCAACTACAGTTCGGATTGATCCTATTATTCCATTTCTCAATGACGATTTGAGCTTGCTTGTAAAAAAAGTTGCAGAATTAGGTGTTTCACATGTTACTTGTTCAAGTTATAAAATTAAACCTGATAATTGGAAACGGTTTAGTGCAGTTTTTCCTGATATTGCAAAAAAATTAAAACCTTATTATTTCAGTGATGGGGATCGAATTTCGGGTTCAACTTATTTGCCTCAAGCTTTTCGATATGATTTGATGAACCAAGCAAAAAGAGTGATAGAAGAAAATGGTATGAAGTTTGGCTGTTGTCGAGAGAGTTTCAATTTGAATTCTGCAGTTTGTGATGGTTCATGGGTTATTCCTGATTCGCCGAAAAAGAAAAGCAAGCAGACTTTTTTTAGGGCTTTTGTTTTATGAAAAATGGTTCTTTTTAATATAGAATTTTTATTGGGATAGTAATATGCTTAAGATTACTCAGTTTGGCCTTGCTTCTTAGAAATGTTTAATAAATCCAGTTACGCAAAAAGGGGGTGAGTGCGTAAAATATGCCGAAGAAAATATTCATGTATCGCGGTCATTCAATTGAGGAACTGCAACGCATGTCCATGGATGAGTTCATAAAGTTGCTTCCTTCCCGGCAACGCAGAAGTCTGCAACGTGGGCTTAATCAAACACAAAGGACGCTTCTAGAAAACATCCGAGTTGCCAAACGAAACCAAAAAGGTGACGCAAAAGCGTCTGTTAAAACTCACGCTCGTGACATGGTGGTACTCCCTGAGATGGTGGGTGCTACATTGTTAATTCACAACGGAAAAGAATTTGTACCCGTTGACATCATACCCGAAATGATGGGCTGCTACCTAGGCGAATTTGCCATAACCAACAAACCTGTAAGACATGGTCAACCAGGTATCGGTGCGTCTAGGTCTTCAATGTATGTGCCACTCAAGTAAGAGTTTGGCTCATACCCAACTATCTTTTCATTTTTTCTTTTTGTTTATCAATAAAACGTGGCCCATACTAGAGTCAATGTTTAGTTTTTTAGAAAAGTAAGAAAGGAACTAATTTATGCCCTGTAAGTTGGTTCCGGGCGCTTCTTTTTTTGACCTGAAACACCAATTTTTGGAAGCGGGATTGGTGGTGGAATGTTTAGTGTTCGGCACAATATTACTGACTCTAAAAAGACAATGTTAGATATTGACTGAAGAACAACTGGTGAGGGAGGTTTTTTGTCTTTGTGGTTTTTTATGATTTGTTCTAGTTCGTCGGGTTTGCCTGATACGTGGCTTGTTCCTTTGAAGTTAATGTGAGCTACGGCTGGATTGTAGTTTATTGTGAAAACAAAGGGAACTTCAAGTAACTCTTCGGTTTTTTTCTTGACCCCAACAACATTGAGGTTGGTGGCGATTTTTACTGGTGGGATGGGTCTTCCGATTTCCCAGTAGTTTTCTGCAGAAATGTTTTTCAAGAAAACTCGCACTTTAATCATTTTTTGACCCATCTTGTCCCAAAATTGGGTGGTTATTGTTGTTTATATCTTGTCAAACCACAATGACCACATGTGTAACGGTTTCCATGGTCAGCCATAAAGTATCCTGGACCGCATCTTTCACAACTGGGGCGCAGGCGTTTAACTTCTTGGCCTTCTATTTCGTAGAATTCGTGGCTTTTCTTTTCAGTTTGTTTAGTTTTTTGTTTAACGTCTTTTTTTGGCATGTTTATTCTTCCTCCTTTGGTTCTTCAGGGGCTGTTTCATCAGCTTTTTCTGGAACTGCGTTTCGGGCGATTATGTGTTTTGGTTCCAGACTTTTCGCCTGTTCAACTGAGTCGTAAACATTTGCTTTTCCAACAGTTGTCATTGTTCCTGTTTTGGTTTGCATGCTTGTGACGTAAACTAATTCACGTTTAATCTTCAACACTGATGCAAGTTGATTAATAACTTCAGCACGTGCTGGTGTGCCCCCAATATCAGAGTGGTCAACACAAAATGACACTTCTTTCCTTTTCATCAGATTATTTTGCTGTTTAGAGGTAATACTAACCTTCATTGCTACACTTCCGTAGTTGCTGATGAATTGACACATCCCCCTTACTTTAGCTTTTCGAAGAATCAGCCATCAAATCAACAATACGCCGCATGTTTTTGCGGCTTTCATCGGTAACTTTAACCAAAACAACCCCAACTTTGGGTTGCCCATAAACTACAAAAGCATCTTCCGGGGCAGACAAAACAGTAACCAAAGTAAGCAAATCTTCTTCGCCGTCGATTACTATCTTGGTTCGCACATTACCAAGTAAAGCTTGTTTTATTGCATCCCATGCTTCATCTGTTATTGTTCCAGCAGGATTTTTTGCATACAACGTTTGTTGTGCTTCAACAGTGATTGGTTGAATTGTTTTACGCATTGTTTTGTTGTCAACAATCAAAATATCTACAGAAATTCCTGACTCAACAAGGTTTTGAGAAACTATGTCTCCCACAGAAATTATTGTTGAAGGGTTTTCTTTTGCTATGTAACTTTTGAGTCTTTTCATGGTTTCCCTAAAGGGGCCTTGAATTAAAATCCCCTGAGGGTTCTTTAGTTCTTTACGCAATTCATCAGTTATGATGCGTATAATGGTGACCTACCTTACTCGAAGAGCATAATGACCTTTCTTTTTGACCTTCATTGCCTTCGCAATAGCTGAGCCTTCAGGATCAATTATAACTACTACGCCGGAGAAGTCATCACTCAAATCTGATTCATTGCAGTTCGGACAAATCGACCCACTGGATATAAAATGGCATATTCTGCAAGCTTTATCTGTCATTTATTTTACTCTCCTGGTGCTTCAGCGTCATTTGGTGCTTCTTCTGTAGCTCCTTCTATTTTTCCTACGTCTTGTTGAATCCATTCAAGTTTACCCAAGAAAGGTTGCCTAGCTGTTACTCCGATTTTTCCTGAACCGCCGCTACGTCCTAAGGATACTGCTGTTATTCTAACTCTTACCTTGTCTCCTGTTTGGAGTTTTCTTTTTGTTTCTTTCCCCATGAGAACTCCTTGTCGTTCATCATAAGAAATGTAATCATCCATTAATTGTGAAACGTGCAAAAGGGCATCAACCGGTCCGATACGAACGAAGGCTCCGAATTCTGCGATTTCTACTACTTCTCCTTCAATTACTTCTTGTATTTTTGGGAAGAAGGTAAGCAAAGAAAATTGAACTTTATGGAATGTTGCTCCATCTCCAGGGATGATTTTTCCACATGGGTTCACGTTGATTTTTGTGACTCCTATGACGTAACCCAATTCTTCGTCTACCATGCCATCATATTTCATTTTAAGTTGGTCATATCCGACGTTGTTTATGTCTTCTCCAAACTTGTCTGGTGGTATACGAATTGCGTCTTCTACAGTTACTAGCTTGAACACTCAATTTCACCTAATCTTGAATTTGATGATATTTACATGAAAGCCTCATAAATGAGCTTTCGTTTCCAAATAAAAGACAACCCCATTTATAAGCCTATACTGTTCCTTCCATGGCTAAACGCCTTTTTTGCCTCAAAAAAATGGTTGTAACGCCTTTTTCTCTAAGCCTCTTTTTCATTTCTTTATCATTTGTAGCAACAGGGCACTTCCATTCTGTAGCAACTCTTACTACAACGTCGTCATAAGTTTCATTTGGTTTTTTATCAACATTGACAAAACTGCATTTTTCTGCGAACTTCAGAGCCAACCCCGCTTGTTTTTGAATTTTTGGATTTGATTGAGCTAGTCCTTCAAGCTCCTTTTTTGTTGACGATAATAAAATGGGTTCAAAGCGTTTGTTTACCAGCTTTGCCAGTTCTTCAAATATGTCTAAGCGAAACTGGGCAGGAATGAAAAAGAAGTTGGCATCTAAAATTACCTTTAAGGTTTCATGTTTGAAGTCTGCCAAATTTACTGATTCTCCAAATAATACAACAGGTTATCCTATGTTTGACGTTTTGTATCCGCTGATTTTTCCTGTGTCTGCCCATATGCCTATTCCGATGCTGTTAACGTTTCCGGGGTACACTTTGTCCAGTCTGAAAACAACATACCAGTAAGGAATCAAGTCTAATGGCTCATCCCTGATGTGGGGCCATAAATTAACGGATTCTGGTTCTTCAATAATAACAAAATCAGTTATTTCTATGTTGTCTACAGTCCACGAGTATTCTTTTGCATGTTCAAGGGCGATTTGAATTGCTTCTTGCTCTGAAAAATTAACGTCGGTGTTACCTACATTAAACAACAACCAGCCATCAGTGACTGACTCAAGTATTCCGTCATCAAAAGTAAGAACAACTCCTTTGGCTTGAAAATCTATGCCTTTGGTTGTTTTTGCCCACCTCATTTCTACGTCGTTTCCTTCTGTAGTAATAAGGAGTTTTATGTCATCTTCAATTGTTACTATGTTTTCTACTTCGTTAATTGGAGTTAACATATTTCTCATTTCATCTAAATATGAACCACCTGCATAATTTTGATATCTTTGTAGAATGTTTTTGGAAAAATCAACCAAATTTTTAGATTGAGGGGCAGAATAGATGGGGGGTCCCTCAATTACTGTAAGATAGTAACGAGATAACACTTGGTTTCTAAACCTAAAATCTATAGACAATTCAGTTTCGAAAGATGTAAGGCGATACGTTAAATATTCTTCAATTGTTCCTCCTAAATCGTCGCGATAACCAACCGTGTGGCGTTCTAGTTCAGCGCTGTATTTGGTCATGTCTAACTGGATTACATCCTGTAAAAAGTTAACAACACTATCAGTGGATATTCCCCATGACAGTAGACGTTCATGGTCATTGGATAGCTGGTCAAAGTCGTTTTGTAGTTGTTCTTGTTGAGTTGATAAATCATTTAGTGCTGTAACCTGCACATACGAAAAACTTGCTAAAATAACAATCACAATCATTAAAGCACCAAAAACTACTTGCCATTGTTTCGGTAACATAAACACACTTTTTGGTTGAACTTCAGGGGCCTCTTCAACCCCTTTCATTGTTAATACGGCTGCTTTCCCGAAGCTGGAAAGGCGGTATCGTCCGTCGTCTTGTTTAGTTAATAGTTCTCCAAGGTTTTCAAGATGATACGTAAGATGTGAGCTTGAAATTCCTAATTCTTCTAGGATTCTCGAGAAATTCTTTGGTTTTTCTGCAAGCATTCGAAGAATTTTTCTGCGGGCTGGATGTTTCAAGGAAGCGAACATTGTTGAATATGTTTCTTCACCCGGCTCTGACATTACAATCTCCTTCGGTATCTGTATTAATTTTTTTATACGAAAAAAACTTGAATATCAAATAATTACATTCATGAAAAAGTTTTTAGTGGGAATTTTACTTTGCTGATGGTTTTATTGATGATGTATTAGAACCCATTTTAGAATGAACTCTACAATCAGACTACTCAACATGACCTCAATACTGTGACCGCCTGTTAGATTGCTTTAAAAGTTATTTGAATTCAGAACTTAACGAGTTTACTTGTTCAATTTGGGGTCTTGAACAATTGCTTTCATTACATAAAAAAAGAAACTTTAGTTTAGATCAACCCATAAACAAAAGTTGGGTTGATGCACTTGACCTAGCAAGTGCTAACTTTGAATTATTCCATATCCAATAAGACGCCAACGACCGCCGATTTTTCTGCTTATGGCTGCTCTTGCGCCCTCTTCAGCGCAGATTGGTCGAGCGAGCTTAAGCTTAGCGCTGTCTTTCTTTGAAGACATCACTACTCCAATAGTGATAGTGGTTCCAACATCCAATAACAGTTTTTCATCCTTGATTATGTTAGAAACTTCCACCAGCTCTTTAGTTCCAATGGCCCGCTTCAACAGGTGAGTTCCCACAACAATTTCAGACCGTGTAGGGGGGAGCAAATTAGGCTTTCCCACCATGTTTCCGGTTAGGCCGTCCGCTTTGGTCATCGATGGGTCTAGATATGTTCCAATTCCCACAAGTCCTCCGCTTTTTGCTTCTTGGACTTGTTTCCCGCCGGCATTTAAGCTTGTTATCTGAGTGAAAATGGGTTCGTAATATGTTCTTCCTTGTTTGTTGACTTTTATTCCTGGACGGATTTCTACTTCGTCGCCTACTTTAAAATTCCCTTGGAAAATGCTTCCACCAATTACTCCACCGTCGATTTCATCTATTGAATCTCCGGGTTTGTTAACGTCAAAAGATCGAACAACAAACATTCTGGGGGGTTTAGTTGGGTCACGTTTTGGTGTGGGTATGAATTTTTCTATAGCTTGCAAAAGTGCATCAACATTTGCCATGTGCTGCGCAGAAACTGGAATGATTGGTTTTCCTTCTGCTACGGTGCCTTTAACGAAGTCTTGGATTTCTTTGTAGCTTTCCATGGCTCGTTTTTGGTCCACGATGTCGATTTTGTTTTGCACAATAATGATGTTAGTTACACCAGCCAGTTCGATAGCGGCTAGGTGCTCCCGAGTTTGAGGTTGGGGACATTTTTCGTTAGCAGCGATAATCAATAATGCGCCGTCCATGACAGTTGCCCCTGAAAGCATAGTTGCCATCAAAGCTTCATGTCCGGGGGCGTCAACAAAACTGATGGCTCGTACAAATTCTGCTTCGCCGCCACAACTAGAACAAGTAGTGTTTGAAGTGTAGCATTTTGGTTCGTCACATTTTGGGCATTTGAAGATTGGAGCGTCTGCATAACCTAGTTTGATGGTGATGCCTCGTCGGAGTTCTTCGCTGTGTTTTGCTGCCCAAACTCCTGTTATTGCTTCAACCAGAGTAGTTTTTCCATGGTCGACGTGACCAATAGTACCAATATTAACTTCTGGTTGTTTAGGTAACGCCATAGCTTTTTTGCGTTTAGGTGTAACAGTTGATGCCATAGTAATCATGAATCCTTAGCAACATAGAAAATAGACTATATATTAAAACTTTCGAGTTGAACGTTTTCGTTAGTTTGATTATTGAGGGTTGATTAACAATGCTAAAATAACTAATCAGTTCAATATGCAAGTGTGGACTGAGGTAGGGTAGGCCCTCATTTCGTTTTGGACTCCCTCTTATTCAATGTCACTAAGTGTCCTTGCTTCATGTCCACGTTTTTACTTTGATCTCGTTTGTTTATTGCAAGTATTGATTTTGAATTAATAACCATAAAATATCCAGTTTAATCAAAGATTGTTTTTGTAGTGGGTAGGGAAGCGCCTTCAATCCAATCAATCCGCTTTTACCGTTTTTCATTTTCTTCCCTGCCTTCTTTTTCACCTTCAGGATTGAATTATTATCCCAAAACAGTTGAGCACCACTAATGATTCTGCTTTAACAAATGTAAAATAACAAAAGGTTTCAAAGCTAAAATAAAGTATTAGGTAGGGGAGTACCTCATTCCTTCAAGACCTTGATACCATTTCCTTCCTTACCTCGTACACCATTTTGTAAATTTAATGCTTTTGAAAATTCATTATAGAACAAAACTAGTTTTGTAAACAGTTTATATGAAACATCAGCCTACTTGCTCAACTAGTTCAGGTGAAACAACAAGTGCCATTGAAGTACTCAAAAGCACCAGATGTCCAAAAACTAGCAGACGAAATCATCCAACAACTAGAGTTAATTCATGTAGTTCCAAAAAATATTCACTGTTTTCGCAGTGAGGGCTCAAAATCTCGACGCATTATCGCTCGGATTCATGGGTTCGGAAAAATTTGGCAACAAGCTCTTGGAATGCCTCCGGCGTATGTTATTGAAGTTTTAAGTGAACGCTACGACAAATTAAGCCAAGAAGACAAAGAACGCACAGTACTTCATGAGCTAATGCACATTCCCCACGGATTCAAAGGCGGGTTTAGACCCCACAAAGGATACGTGACCCGAAAACACGTAGAAAACATGTATAAAGAGTACAAAAAAAGAAAACAGGAAACTTCAAGAAAAACTTGAAGCAAAAAATGGTTATTACCGGTCGCAGATGGCACAAATTTCTAATGTGTAGCCTTTCTCTTTGACAATTTTGTCTGCCTTGTCAAGAACTTCGTCACGCTCTTTTGAATACCAAACTTCGCCGCATTGGCTTTCTTTTGCCTTTGAGGGTTTAACTCCAACCGTACTAATTGGGTCAGCTAACATACAATCAATTGTATGAAATTTGATTTCTTGTTTTGGGTAATCCACAGAGATCAAATAGCCGCCTTCATTATACAAATCAATCAACTGTTGGTCACTTAGAATTTCGGTCAACAAAGACTAAACACTCCATTTTAACGACTAGAACAACAACTAAACTATTAAAAAAGCTATTCCTTTAAACCAAAAAACAAACATTAAACTCAAAAACGCAATAACCACTAATTACTTCAAAAAATACTGGGCAAAAGTTGCCCATAAAAACTAATTCTAAACTTATTATGTAGCTGCTTCAGCAGTTTCAGTTTCTGCTGGGGCTTCTTCTTTCAGTTTTTTACCCTTTGGCTTGTCGATGACTTTCATGTTGATTTGAACAATGGCGTCGGTTATGATGTTGCCTCGAAGGGTTTTGCGTTTGCGGTCGCCTTTTCTAGTTGAGTGAAAACCTACGCCTCCACTTAAAATGGCGCCTATACGAATTCCTCCATGAATGTTTGGTCGCATGGGGAAGCCGTCTTTGTCTGATCCTCCAGTGATTTTTAATGTAAAGCCTGACAGTTTTAGTGGGGTTCCATCAACTTCTTCTCCAATTTTTCTTCCGATTAATGGAACAGCTTGTGGGCCTTCTAATTCTACTGCTTTGGATGTTCCATCTGCTGGATCTGATACAATTACTTTGAATTTTGCCAAGCGCTTTTTTCTCTCCTACGCATTTCTCGTGACGTTAACAGAATGGGCAAGTGCTATTTATTAAAGATTACCCACCGCAAAAGCTTTTATTGAAAATCATGTTCTGCTCTATTTTGTTCAAATATAGTTTTATCTCGAGGTTATCTAAGTTAATATCAAATTGATACTTTTTTATGTCATGCAGTTTAGTTGATTTGTTGCTTTTTTTCAATATTTTTTGTTGATTTAGGCTATCAGAGCTAAATTGGAAAACCTCATATACAGCCAGAAACCACAGATTATATGTTCCTTGTGGGGCTTTTAAGTTAATGTCGTCCAAGATAACTCTTCGAGCTTCAAAGAATCTACTTATGTATTGGTTAGCTGACATTCTAGAATCTGAAATTCCTGATGTGGACATATTCGGTTCAGAACGCAAATTACTAGACTTTGCTTACCAAGATTTAGAGACCTGTCTAACCACAAGGTACAACGACAAAAAAGTTGATATCGATCAAATCATCAAGGATCAAACTCGTCACCAAGAAGTAAAATGCTTTCTGAAAGTTTGGGTCCAACAATGGCTAGGAAAATGGCGCGAACGGGTTACTTTTTGCCAGAAAATGCCCCGATTCTCTATGCAACAAATTAAATTTAGGAAAAAAGCTGCAAAACACTTCAAGCAAATGGAAAACGGCAAAGAACTCAAACAAATGATTGTGCAAAAGCTAATAAACAAAGGCGAAGTTTGTATGCCTGAGTTAATAGCAGAAAACTTGATAATCGAAGAACTAACCGCACGCATGAGAATGGTTAAACGAAAGGCTGCTGAAGACCACATTGCTTTGGAACCATGGGATATTTTCCAAAACGTCTCCCCTAGAGTAAAGAAACTGTCCGAACGAAAAGTTCCTCTAATCCGATTAAAACTAATGACCGACGCCCAAAGTATGAGCTAGTGATCTTTGGACATAATTTTGGTTACATCATTTCTTTCATAGCCGATGTTATGTCAATGTTATCTTTGGACAGTTTTGTCAAGTTTTCATCTTTAACATGGGAAAGGCTGTCGCTGTAGGTTGGACGTTCCTTTTTGTAAAATATTCCAATGGGTATTTTATCTCCCCATTCAAAGGCTTTTTCTAACGCCTTTTTATGGTCTGTTACATCGTGGTTTTCGTCTTCAAGCTTGTACACTCGTTTACTGAACCAAGCGTAAGTATTCAAGTAATTAAAAGACACACAAGGCTGAAACACATCAATGAACGCAAAGCCGCGATGCTTTATTGCTTGCACTATTAGGCTTTTTAGATGAAACATGTCCCCCGAAAAACCTCGGGCAACAAAGGTTGCGTCACTAACTAACGCATGCGCTATCGGATTTAACATCGGCGGAATAACCCCGAAGGGAGTCGACTTAGATTTGAATCCTTGCTGACTTGTTGGAGTAGCTTGACCTGTCGTTAAACCCAAAACCATGTTATCATGAACAATCAAGGTCATATCCATGTTTGTTCGTAATGCGTGAGCAAAATGTCCCCAACCTTCATTGTATTGGTCTGAATCTCCAGCAAAACCAATTACCGTTAATTTTGGATTAGCAAGTTTTATTCCCTGAGCTGTAGGTAACACTCTGCCATGAATTCCATGGAAACCGTTGACGTTTACGTAGTTGACAATTTTTCCGTGGCATCCGATACCTGAAACCATTACTGTGTTTTCACGTTCTATCCCAGTTTCTATCAAAGCTTTCTTAAACGCCATTAAAATTCCAAAGTTGCCGCACCCTGGGCACCATGTGTTAGTTTTAGGTGTTTTTAAATCATTAAGAGACACCAAACTAAAGCACCTCCATAATTTGCTGGGCAAGAGCTTCCGGATCAAAGGGCCTGCCGTCGTATTTTAAAATTTTTTGATCAACACCCATTAACAGGTGCTCCTGAATTAAGCCAGACAACTGTGAAGTCTTGTTGTTTTCAATCACAATCATCTTTTTTGCAGACTTTAGGTATTCTTTAACTCGGTTTACAGGGAACGGACACAAATACACAATCTGCAAAAAGTTGACCACTTTTCCGTTTTTATTCAGAATTTTCATTGCTTCTCGAATTGGACCTTTAGTAGAACCCCAACTAACAATAGTTGTCTCTGCATCTTTTGAACCATAAAACTTGACGGTTTCGTAGTTTTCAAACTCTTTAGTTAATCCATCCAATTTCCTAAACCGCTTATCGGTCATCTTTGTTGTCAAAATAGGATCCTCAGTGGTGTAACCTAACTCATTGTGTTCATCAGCATTGGTTCGCACAACTACCCCTTTAATCCCCGGAATAGCTCTAACAGAAACTCCACTTTCAGTGATCTTGTGTCTCATGTATTCAACTTTTTGGGTATATTCTTCTCCAGTTATGAGCTCTCCTCGATCGATTCCCATTCTGTTTTGCACAAACTGTTCTGTGGTTCCGTTGCTTTCAGACAAATACTTGTCAGAAATAATGATCACGGGAATCTGAAACTTTTCTGCTAAATTGAAAGCCTCTACTGTGTTGTAAAAGCACTCCTTTACATCTCCAGGTGCGAGTACAACTCTTGGAAATTCTCCTTGAGATGCATGAATTGCAAATCTTAGGTCCGTTTGTGAACTATATGTGGGCAATCCTGTGCTTGGTCCGGGTCGTTGAACCAAAACTATAACGGGTGATGTTTCGGTCATACCCACCATTCCTATGGCTTCTGCCATTAAGGAAAATCCTCCCCCTGATGTTGCAGTCATAGACCTTACTCCCGCATACGAGGCTCCTGCAACCATGTTTATTGCAGCTATTTCGCTTTCCGTTTGAATTACTACCATTTTGTATTCTCTGTCCAAGGGCGCAAGAAAATGAAGGATAGTTGTAGCAGGCGTCATCGGATACGCCGCATAAAATTTACAGCCAGCATTCAATGCCCCCAGACCAATAGCCTCATTTCCTGTTAGAAAAATTCGTTTTTTCCCTGCTTGTTTTGTTTTTTCAAGCTTGTAACCAAAACTATTTCCATAATTCTCTTTAACATAATCATATCCGCGCTTTGCTGCTTCCATGTTTTGTTGAGCAACTTTTTCTTTGAAAGTATCCTGCAACACTTCATCCAAAATTTTAAGGTCATAATCCAACAGGGCAGTTGCAGCACCTAAGGCAACAGTATTCTCCATTATTTGTGGCCCTGTGAGTTCTTTGACAATTTTTCTAAGAGGAACATGATACAGTTTCACATCCTGGCTATCCAAATCTTCTGGATTTATGCTGAATTCTTCTTTGTCATAGATTATTCCGGCACCTGAAACCAGTTCATCCTTATGCAAATCCACAGTCTCTTTATTTAGTGCAATAAGAAGGTCAGTTTTATCTGCTTGTGAATAAATTTCTTCTTCGCAGGCTCTGATTGTGTAAAAATTGTGGCCACCCCGTATGAGAGATTGGTAATCGTTGGCACCAAAAACGCACAACCCACCTCTTAGGCAAGATTTTGCAAACAGTAAACCGGAACGGCTTATTCCTGCTCCGGCTTCTCCACCAACTAATAACGAAATTTTGTTACTTATCATTGTGGCACCAAAGTTTACACAATTTTTTCGTTGGTTTCTAAATTGATAATGTGAATGGCGTTAAATGGGCACGATTTTGCAGCTTTTTCGTAACAACCTAACTCGGTTAACTCTTTTGTTTCTCCATTTTCATTTTTTGTTGCATCATTCATGTGAGATTTTCCAGTTTCATCAGAAAGAACAAAATCCGAACACAATTCAACACACGCCCCAAAACCCTGACAAACGTTGTGGTCTATTTCCACTTGATATTTGACCATAAAAACACCTACAATACAGGATGCAACTTACAGGCTATATTGTTTACTAATTTTTGTTAAAATTTGAAAGTTTAAGTGTCATGTTCTCTTCTATATTTTAGTGGGGGCGATATGTTGAAAGAAGCAATGTTTTACGAAAAATCAGATGACAATCGGGTTAACTGTAACCTGTGCAGTCACCGATGCAAAAACATTGGAGAATCACAAAGAGGACTCTGTGGAGTGCGAGAAAACATTGACGGAAAACTATTTAGTTTAGTATATGGCAGACTTGTCGCCCGCTCAGTTGACCCCATAGAAAAAAAGCCTCTGTTCCATTTTTTTCCGGGGTCTTTGTCTTATTCTATTTCTACGGTTGGTTGCAATTTTCGTTGCGATAACTGCCAAAATTTTGACATCTCCCAAATGCCTCGAGAACGCAAAGCAATAATTGGAACCGAAACAGCTCCAGAAGCTGTTGTTTTGGCAGCTAAACAAAACGGTTGCAAAAGCATAGCCTACACATACACTGAACCCACCATATTTTTTGAGTATGCTTTAGATGTTGCAAAACTGGCCAAAAAGGAAGATCTCAAGAACGTTTTCGTAACTAACGGATACATCACTGAAGAAGCCTTGCAAGAGATTGCTCCGTATTTGGATGCCGCAAACATTGATTTGAAAAGTTTTACTGACGATTTTTATCGGAACCATTGTGGTGCACGTTTGCAACCTGTTTTGGACTCTATTAAGCTGCACAAAAAATTAGGAATTTGGCTCGAATTAACGACTCTAGTTATTCCTACCTTGAATGATTCAGAAAAAGAGTTACAGCAAATTGCTACTTTCATCAAAGACGAGGTCGGACCTGAAACTCCTTGGCATGTTAGTGGTTTTCGTCCTATGTATCGTCTTTTGAATGTTGGTTCTACGCCTGTTGAAACTTTGCAAAAGGCTAGACAAATTGGACTGGAAACAGGTCTGAAGTATGTTTATGTAGGCAATGTTCCAGGAGAAAACGGTGAAAGCACCTTTTGCCCAAAATGTGAAGAAAAGTTGATTCATCGGATTGGTTATCGCATTAACGAAAATAGCATTGAAACTTCTAGATGCCCATTTTGTGGAACCAAAATTGATGGAGTATTTGCCTGAGTTTGTGTACGTAAAAAAATAAGACACCTAAAAGATTGACCCTTCCAAAGGTTATCTAAGGGTGTCTGGAATTTTTGTAAAAATTTGGCTCCTTTTCTTGCAAATCCCGCAACTAGTGTGAGCCAGGCGTAATCTACCCAAACGTGGCATATGTACATCAAAAACACTCCTAGTAAACCTGCAAACTCTAGGGAAATCAGGATTAGATTTGCTCCGATAGTGAGCCACCAAATTATAAAGTACGGGTTCAATCCTGTTAGCGCTAAGCCAATCAGTAGCAAGTTTTTGTTGGAACTTTCAGTTGGGTTGGTTTGTTTTTCTTCATTTAATGTGTTTCGTATTTGTACTAAACCAAAAATTATGAGGGCAACACCCCCAACGGTTCCGACGGCAAATCTTACTGTTGGCTCGTTTGCAACCGTTAAAAGTCCTAGGGCAAGTACCATAACCAGACTGAACTCGATTATTGTATGAGATATTGAAAACAGTACTCCGCTTTTTGCTCCAGATTTTGCTCCATGTGATATGGTTACAAAAAATAGTGGTCCTGGGGCTAGGGCTCCTGAGATTGTTAAGATGATGACGGTGGCTGCGAAGTTAAAGAGATCCATGATTAATTGAAAAGTGGGTTTGGATATGAATGTTCTGCAAGTTTTTGTTGTTTGGGTTGGTGTATTTGTGTTCAACGAAAACACAACAATGTTTATTATGAATTAAGATTTAATATATTGTTTGGTGCAAAACAAAATGAGAGCAACCTCAGTTTTCTTTGCGTTTTTCTTGTTATTCACTTTTGCTTCCCTAGCTGTTCCAATCCCGTTGTTCCCAGGAAGCGCAATCACTGCGTTTATTCAAAACCCAATATCAGCAATAAGCGAGTACCTAGTTTACATTGCAGCCATAACAAACGGGCTAATCTATGGAATCGTAGTGTGGGTCGTGTTTTTCTTTGTGGACAAAAAACTAGAAAAAGCAATAGCAATGGACACAAAAGAATTCAAAAAACAATCAACTAATCATTGAATTTTCAAATAAAGGGGTCTGTCAGCCTTGTAGTCTTCATTCCAGTTACGGTCGGTCTGGGACGGCTACATCATCCCCCAGTATTAGAACAGCATCCCCCACAATTATAAACGTCATGTTCTGGATGAAAAAAATGGTGCAAAATAATTACTAACCACTCATGTTGGGTAGCCACTTCATCCCCCACCTATTTCGAGGGAAAGTAAGAGTCTAAAAGAGATGGCTGCTGCGTTAAAGAAAAGCAAAGGTACAGTTAAGAAAAAGATGGGTAGGTTAGGTTTGGAAGTAGTCGTCCAAGACAAAAAATTCAGCAAGACTACTACTTCTTTTGATCTTCCTGTTCCTGACTATCTTCCCCTCATTAAAGTCAAAGTTCTATCAACTTGATTCATGGATTTCTGTTACTTCGGCGAACACGTAGACTTGGTTTTGCCATGTGTTCATCCAGTAGTCTGGACCTTCACTTATGGATTGGATTGTGGCCTGGGAGCCTTCTATTGTTATTTCTGCTGTTATGATGGTGTCGGGGTTAAAACGGAATTCCCAATAGTTGTCGTATTCTTCTATGATTCCACCTATCCACAGTTCAGTTTGTTTTTCTTTAAGATTTTTTAGATCGTTCCAAACTTCTAAACTGGTGGTTTCAACTGCGATAAAATCCCCTTTTGAGTCAGTTATTACTGCCCAACGGTTTGTTTCATGTTTTGTTTTAAGTTGTTGATCTAAATCGTTCCAATAAATTAAAACTCCTGAAATAATCACAACCGCAAGTACAAATATTGCTATTGCTAGAATGTCTTTTCTTACCAAAACTACCCCTTCGGTATTATTATCTGGTTAATCATAAAAAATGTTGGTTCAAAAAATATGGTAGTTAACGGCTAAAGGTGTAACATCCGCCGTAACTTGAAATTGTTTAACCTTGCAGTTTACATTCCAGAGGTTGTTCTGGGTAGTGTTATTTTGATTATGTTGCGTCTTTCTAGACGGCGGATTGCTTCAAGAAATTCGCTTTTTTGTTTTCCGCTTAAGTCAAAGTCTTGCATCATGTCTTTTACTGGTGTTTGAGCGTTTCCAGACCTTTGTCCCCGACGCTGCAAGTAATTTACAACTCGTCGTTCGATTTTTCCACACTTCCACGTTGTGTTTCTAATAAGCGTAGCAATAGAAGTAATCATTTTTTGGGCATCGGCCCCTCTTCGATTTGCCATAACCTAACCCCAAGGTGTTCTGACATAACCCTTTTTCTCATAATTAATTGTTTTTGTTTTGAACCTAAACATTTATAGATAACCTAAACCAACTGAGCAAATTCTTCACATACATGGTGCTCAACAAACAATGAACGACGTCATTGCAACTCTCACTCTGGACCCAAACCTCCGTACAATTCGTAAAATAAAACTCAACCAAAAACAGTTCAAATTCAAATGCAAACGAAAAGCCACCCTCTGTTGCAAACTTGGAGGGCCAATTCTAGCCAAAAATGACATCAACAAAATAAAACTTGCAGGCCACTCTACTGATGACTTTCTTGAATCCCCCAAAACTAATGACAAAAATTTGTTGGGTAGCCTAAAAAGTAGACCGGATGGTTCATGCATATTTCTAGATTATGACAAAACCAAAAACCAGCACAATTGCGGTATTTACCACAGTAGACCTTCGCTTTGTAGGCTTTACCCTTTTACTTTCGAAATTTTAGGCTCTGACCGGGTTGCTTTAAGGTTGATTCCTTGTTGCATTGGGTTAAATAATCCTGATGGAAAAATCTTAGATAAAAAATTTGTTACGACAAATCTCTTGGAACCACTATTTGATGCAATTGAACTGCGGCAGAACAAGGTAATGTAAATTTTTTGTTTCTATTCCAGTTTTCCTTGTTTGGCAAAAAATTTGGTATTGCAGGCTTTTTTGCCTTTTTCGTTGATTTCACACTGGATTCCTTGGGGGAAAGTAACCCCTGTTAACCTTCGAAAGGCTGTGCTGAAGTCATTTTCTGTATCATCAAACCAACACAAAACGTAGTTGTCTGTTTTTCCTTCAGCAGAAAAAAGATACTCAAAATTTCCTATCAGTGGGAAAAAGTCCTCAATTGAGCCTTTGAGTTCAGTTTTATCCGTTTCTTTGTAAACAACAATCTTACGGGCTTTCACTGCTACGAGAGCCCTTTTTTGTCGAGGTTTTTCTCGTTCTTTATAAAAAACAATTACAGGTTTTTTCCAGATTAAACTCATTGCTATTCACTCCCCATTACTAACAAAAGTATCTTAGAAATTTAAGAATTGTCGCATCAAAAGGGTTTAATTACCGCTGGAAAGTGTTATTTTCCCACTTTTCTTTTTCAAATTGGTTCAAGTAGCTTTTACAAGCATATTTTACGAAAAAGATAAGGTTTTTATATGGGCATCGGTTGATGACTTGTATCGTCACATAGATTCATGCTTACTCATAGCTTTAGAAGACTTTTGAGAATACATATACCGACAATGAAAGACTTTTGAAGAATTTTGAAGATCGCGTGTATACAATACGTGACAGGAGAATATAACATATGCAAATGAAATACTTTGAAGACTTACCCTTAACTAGTGAAGTCATGAACGGGATAACCGAGCTTGGATTCACAGAACTTTTTCCCATACAAGCTCAAGCAATCGTCCCATTACTTGAAGGAAAAGACGTCATAGGGCAAGCACAAACCGGAACCGGAAAAACCGCAGCTTTTGGAATACCCATGGTTGAACGTGTCGATCCAACGAACAAAAGAGTGCAAGGATTAGTACTTGCACCAACTCGTGAACTTGCAATACAAGTTGCAACCCGAATGAAAAGATTCAGCAAATACACAAAACTGAAAATCTTACCAGTTTACGGCGGTGAATCCATCAACAAACAAATCCGTGCGCTAAAAAAAGGTGTGCACATTGTTGTTGGCACTCCTGGTCGATTAATTGACCATCTGAAACGTGGAACTTTGAAGCTTTCAGAAACAAGAATGGTTGTATTAGACGAAGCAGACCGAATGCTAGACATGGGTTTCATTGATGACATCAAGTTCATTTTGTCTCGTGTGCCAGAAGACAGGCAATTGAGTCTTTTTTCTGCAACAATGGACAAATCTGTAATGGACATTTGTCAAAGTTACATGAACGACCCTGAAGAAGTACTTGTAAGCAAGGACGAAATAGCCCTTGAACAATTAAACCAGTATTACATGGTTGTAAATTCACGACAAAAACTTGACCATCTTCTTAGACTACTTAACCAAGAAGATTTCAAGAAAGCAATAATATTCTGCAACACTCGCCGTGGATGTGACTGGTTAGCAAACAAACTATACCGAAACAGATACTCTGCAAAATCTATGCACGCCGGATTCACTCAGGCCCAGCGAGAACGAACAACCAAAGGCTTCCGTAATGGAAACTTTGATTTCCTTGTCGCAACTGATGTCGCAGCAAGAGGATTAGACATCCAAGGAATAACTCACATAATTAACTTTGATGTGCCAATGGAAGCACCAGTTTATTTCCACAGAATCGGCAGAACAGCCCGAAACGGCGGAGAAGGAACCGCAATCACACTAGTAGGGTACGGAGAAATTCCTGATCTAAACAAAATCAAGAATCTAACTAACACCCACATCGAAGAACTAGAACCAACGAACCCTCAATACTGCTAAACAACTAAAAGATGCCCCCAAAATGGGGTGTCCATATTTTTTATTTTTGAGCTATTTTTTGTAGCCTTCACTTGGGATAATTACCATTTTCCATTCTTTGTCTGACACTTGTGCTTTAGGGTTGTTGGAATATAATGTCCATCCGGTAAGCCAAATGCCAACTAAAACTGGAAATGCAATTATTCTTGCTATCTTTAGAATTGTTCGCATCATTTGTTTTTCCCCTTATCTGCTTGCGAGTTAATGTTTGAGCAAAACTATGTAAGGCACTTATGAAGAGCAAATCATTAGTCAAAATAAACAAGGCAATCTGCTTGTTTTCTTTTATTCAACATGAAATTGGTTTCTTTACGGCAATGAAGTAACCGTTAAATAACGCTTCTTCACACACTGAACTTAGCTTCCTTCAGGTTAATTGTTAAAACGGATAAACTGGTGAAAACTTTGAAAATTGCTGTTTTAGTTTACGAATACCCCCCAAAAATTGTTGGCGGATTAGGTACATACGCTGCAGAAATTACCCGAAAATTTGTTTTACTTGGTCATGACGTTACCGTTTTCACAATGAACGACGACCAAGGAAGTTTACCCACCCGAGAACTTTTCCGGGGAATTGAAATTCATAGACCCGTTCACATTGACGTCTCAGATTCTTTGCCTGATGTTTTGGCCGAGGACGTTAAGAAATGGGGACGAGGCATCCGTTTCTTCTCAAAAATTTTAATGTACAACTACTTGAGCGCAGCAAAAATGGTTAACGAACTAGTCCGAGAAGAAAATTTCAAGTTTGATCTAGTTGTAGCCCATGATTGGTTGTCAACTATTGCTGGCATCACCGTCAAAAAAGAACTAGGAATCCCTTTGGTTTTTCATGTTCACTCTAATGAGCACGGTCGAACCCTTGGTAATGGCTCAGGAGTAGTAACCAGCATGGAAAAACGCGGAGGCCAAATGGCAGACATGGTAATAACTGTTTCTTATGCCATGCAAGACGAGCTAATACAAGCAGGTTTTCCAGCAGAAAAAATCCGAGTCTGCTATAACGGTGTAGACCCCAAAAAATATGACCCAAACAAAGTTAGCCAAGAACGAATCAACGCCGTCAAAAACAAGTATGAATTAGAAGACAACGAAACAATGATACTTTTTGTTGGCCGCCTTGTTTGGATTAAAGGCGTTGATAAACTAATTAGAGCAATGCCTAAAGTTCGAGAAAAGATTCCTAATGCAAAGTTAGTGGTTCTTGGGCTTGGCGACATGCGAGACTATTTAGAGGGTCTGGTTCGCAACTTACATCTTGAAGATGTTGTTAAATTCCGTTTTGAATTTATACCCGAGGAAGAACGCATTGCCCATTACGCTGCTTGTGATGTGGCTGTTTTCCCGAGTTTGTATGAACCCTTTGGAATAGTTACTTTAGAAGCTATGAGCATGGAAAAACCTGTAGTAGTAGGTGCAGCCGGAACCAGCGGAATGCGGGAAATAGTAAGCATAAACGGACAAGACCATTGTGGATTTCATATTAACCCAAACGACCCCTCTGACATTGCATGGGGAATAATCAGTTCACTTGAAGATCCGAATACAAGAATTCAGTTAGGCAAAAATGGCAGAAAACGTGTCTTGGAAATGTTCAGTTGGGAAGAAGCTGCAAAATCAACAACCGATAGGTACCTAGAACTTTTGGCTAAAGAAGGTAATGAGCCAAATTCTGAATCGTAGATTACTTGGTAAAACTCTTCTTTAACGAATTCAACTATTTGTTACAGAACTTAGGGTTGTACATGTTAATCAGATTTCATTTTTTAGCTGTACAAGCTTAGTACTTTTCTGATTCCATTTGTTGTTAGGTAGTATTTGTCTGTATCTTCTGCACGGAAACATAGAGCATATCCAAGTTCTATTAATTTTTGAATGTGACCTTGGAGCTCTGAAGTGTCCATTCGAGTCCATTCTGCAATCTGATTTACATCTAATGCCTTTTTTTCTTCAGTAGCCCCTATATTATGAAGCATAATCAGAAGGCGTAGTTGATTGGGCTGCTCGTCAGCTTGTGACCGAAAAGAATGGTTCTCGCCCATTTATTCCACCACCTTTTTGTAAACCTCAACAGTTTTCATAGCTACTGCTTCCCAACTATAAGCCTTGTGGAGCTTTTCTTTCGCATTTTTCGTTAACATCTTTGCATTGTCAGGGTCGGAAAGCACTTTATCAATTCCCCAAGCAAGAGATTCAGGACTTCTAGGGTAAACAAAAATTCCAGTTTTATCATGGTCTATCACTTCTGCTAAACCTCCTACTCGACTCGCAACAACTGGAACTCCCGTTGCCATTCCTTCTAATGCAACTATTCCAAACGGCTCATATATAGAAGGAACAACCAACGTGTCTGCGCTTGTCATTAATTCGATTACTTGTTTGTCTGAAGCAAACCCCGTAAAAGTAATCTTGTTTGCATGCCCACTCGCTCGGGCTTCTTCTTCTAACAGGTCTCGTGACCATCCTTCACCTACAATAATGAATTTTGCTTCAGGATACTTTTTCGCAATTAGCGGGATTGCCCGAATAAAGTATTCTACTCCCTTCTGGGGAACCAAACGTCCCACGCACAGAATCAGTTTTTCACCCCAACCCACTCCGTACCTTTGCCTTACTGCTCCGCGATCAACAGGAACATCATACTTGGACGCATCAATAGCATTTGGAATAATATCCACCTTTTCTCGGGGCAAATTAAAATGGTTGCAGATTTCATCTTTCATGGAATGACTGCACACAATCACACGGTCAGCTTCATATGTTGCCCACCACTCTATTCCATTGATAGAAAATGAGTCTGGACTGTGAAGTCCTTGAGCTCTACCCACTTCGGTGCTGTGCATTGTGAGGATGATTGGTTTTTTTAGGTAATGTTTAAAGGAAATTCCAGAAAATGCTGCAAGCCAGTCGTGCACGTGCATTACATCAAAGTCTACTGTTTTGGTTACGTCTGCCATTCGTTTTGACAAAAAGTGATTAAACATCAAAACCCACGTGAGAAAGTTTGGGTGACCCAGTTCGGTTGAGGCACGGTAAACTTTAATGCCGTCCTTTTTTTCGTATTCGAGAGCTCCAGGAAAATCAAGCGTAAATAGATGAACATCATGGTTTTGGTTAACAAGGGCTTTTGCCAAACCTTCACAGTGGCGAGCGATTCCTCCAACTACTCTTGGAGGGTATTCCCATGTTAGTGTACCAATTTTCAATGTTGTTCACCTGAACGTTATCTAGTATAGTTGTAAAATTGGTTAATATACTATTCAGTTATTCTATTATCAAATGTGTCTTTATTAGTTACTAGTCTACTAAAAACCATGAGTTTGATGGTGTACAACAATGAAGATACTTTTTGTTTGTTCAGGAAACGCCTGCAGAAGTCCCCTAGCTGATGCTTTGCTCAAAAATTTGCGCCCAGATATTGAAGTTGATTCAGCTGGAACGTATCCCTATTACAAAGTCGTGGACTTGACAAGGCGATACGCAGAGCAAGAAGGTGTTACTAGTTTTTTAAAGAAAGTTCCTGACAGTATAGTATCAAAAAATCTTTGTGAATATAATCTAATAATAGCGATGGAGCACGAACACGAACAAGCCATTATACATCAATCACCAGAATGCGAAGACAAAGTTGTGGTTTGGCACATCAATGACCCATATAAGCTTCCTTACGAACAAGCCTCAAAAGAGTTTGATAGAATAAGAAGTAAAGTTGTAAATTTGGCAAAGTCACTATGACTTCATAAACTCCAAAAACAAACTAAAATGCAATCCGGCTTTGCTTTATCCTATAGAAAAAATTTCTAAAGTCAAACAAAAAAGTCCAAGCTAGTCGGAAACCTAATTTAAGTAAAGAACCTTTTTACATTAAATCATGTTGTGCTTTTTGAGGTGTGCTTAGTTATGGTTACAATTTTAGACAATCAATCCAGAATTGAAGAAGTTGACCAAAGTAACATGCTTGGAGATTTAGCAAAAACTTCTGAATATTGTAGAGACGCCATAAATCGAGCAAAACGAGCAATTGTTCCCACGAATTTTAACCCAAAAAACATTGTAGTTGTTGGTATGGGGGGCTCAGCAATAGGTGGAGAACTTCTTAAAGACTGGTTACGTGAAACTCTTCCCGTTTCGATTGAAGTTTGTCGAGATTACGTTCTTCCTGCATACGTGAATAAAAACACCCTAGTAATTGCAAACAGCTATTCTGGAAACACGGAAGAAACCGTAACCGCGTTTTTATCTGCAGTGCAAAAAAAGTGCATCGTTTTGGCTGTAACTTCTGGTGGGCAACTCGCTGAGTTCTGTAAAAAACTTCATGTTCCGCATGTTTTGATTCCTTCGGGTCTGCAGCCTCGTGTCGCTATTCCTTACATGTTTTTTCCTCTTCCGATTCTTATGGAGAAAATGGGGTTAATCTCAAGCATTGAGGATGAATTGGACGCTGCAATAAAAGTTATTGAAAACGTTTCAAAAGAAAACAAGTCGACAATACCAACAAAAAATAATCAAGCTAAAACAATTGCAGAAAAAATTTTGGGTACAATTCCTGTGGTTTACGGGTTCAGGCAATATAATAGTGTGGCTCATCGAATGAAAGCTCAGTTTAATGAGAACAGTAAACTTCCCAGTAAATCCGAGAGTTTTCCTGAGCTAAACCATAACGAAACCGTAGGTTTTAACGCACCAAATGATTTGATACAAAAACTTTCAGTTATTTTGATTCGTGACCCTGATGAACCTTTAGAACTCAAAAACAGAATAGAAACATCGGCTAAGTTGGTTTTCCAAAAAGCAAAAAACGTTATTGAAATTTCTGCACAAGGTCCAACTAAACTTACAAAAATGTTTTCTGTTTTGTCTATGGGCGACTATGTTAGTGTGTATCTTGCTCTTTTACAGAATAAAGATCCAACTCCAGTAAAAATCATCGACAAGGTCAAAACTGAATTAGCAAAGAAAAATCGTATGAAGGAAAGGTTTGAGACTGAGTTAGCTAAGCTAAAATGAACAGTTTTTATTTCTGTAATACTTTACGACTGTAGATTCCCAACTATAACGGAGCACAGAATTGATGAAACCCCCAAAAGACAAATATGAAATAATAAGTGAAATGGGAAAACGCCGAGGATACTTCTGGCCTTCCTACGAAATATACGGAGGCTCCGGCGGATTCATTACTTATGGTCCACTTGGCTCATTACTTAAACAACGTTTAGAAGAAAAATTTAGACGATTCTACCTTCAACCTTGCGGCATTGTAGAAATCGACTCTCCAGTTATTATGCCTGCAAACGTTTTGGAAGCTTCTGGGCACGTAGAAAACTTCAAAGAACCCACCGTAGAATGTGAAAAATGCAAACACAAATTCCGTGCAGACCATCTGTTGCAAGAATTTGCTAACATGACAGACACGCAAACCGAAAAACTTAACCTCCAAAATGTTGTGTCTGAGCTTGAGAACCACAAAATCAAATGTCCAGATTGTGGCGGAGTTTTCAGCAAAGCGGAACAGATTATGACCATGTTCCAAACTACTATTGGGCCTTACTCTGACTCTATAGGCTATGGTCGGCCTGAAGCTGCACAGGGAATTTTTGTAGAATTTAAACGAATTTTTGAAAGTTCCCGAAACCGTTTGCCTTTGGGCGTGGCTCAGATTGGTCGAGCTCTTCGAAACGAGATTTCTCCTCGTCAAGGTCCTGTACGACTGCGAGAATTTACTATTATTGATATTGAGTTCTTTTTGGATCCTGAAGACAAGAAATGTCCGTTACTAAGTGAAGTGGAAGATGAAACTTTGCGTTTTCTGCTTGCGGAAAATAAGGTTAAAGGCATTACTGAACCTGTAGAGATTACGATCAAAGATGCGTTAGCTGACGGAATAATCAAAGAAGAGTGGCTTGCTTATTTTATGGCTCAGGCTAAACGTTTTCTTGTGGAAATGGGTGTTCCCGAGGATAAACAGCGTTTCATCGAAAAACTGGATTATGAGCGTGCTCATTATTCTCAAGAAGGTTTTGATCAAGAAGTATACTTAGATAGGTGGGGTTGGACTGAAGTTTCTGGTCATAACTACAGAACAGACTTTGATTTAAGCCGGCACATGAAAGCAAGTGGAGTAGATTTAACTGCTTTTAAAGAATCTGAAGATGGTGGTAGACGTTTTGTTCCTCATGTTATCGAGCCCAGTTTTGGTTTGGATCGTTTAGTTTATGTTGCCTTAGAGTATGCTTACAGTAAAAAAGGTAAACGAAAAGTTCTGGGTTTGCCTCGTGATCTTTCTCCAATTCAAATTAGTGTTTTCCCGTTAGTAAACAAAGATGGTTTGCCCGAAAAAGCAGAAGAAGTTTTTCGTATCCTTCTTGACGAAGGCTTTATGGTGAACAAAGATGTTTCAGGTTCCATTGGACGACGATATGCTCGAGCTGATGAAGCAGGGACGCAGTTAGGGTTAACTGTTGATTATGATACTGTTGAAAATAACTCGGTGACTTTGCGTGACCGTGACAGCTGGAAACAAGTAAGAAGTAACCTTTCTGAGCTATCGGATTTGTTACATGCTTACTTCCGTAGCAAACTAAACTTTGAAGATTTAGGAAAAATAATTGAAAGAAAACCTGTACAACAAAAAAGCTAATTGTTTTTAAGCCACTCTCTAATACTTAGTTTTGTTTATAGCTTAATATTTGTGGTGCGATGGTATGGTATTTCCTGTAGAGACAGAAGAACGGGTAAAGCGGAAAGCACTTGACGTTTCTCGAGACCATCTTCGAGAAATAATTGACGTTGCTCGCAAAATTTCTCAGCTGATGGCATCTTTTGTAAGTGGGGACAAAGATTCAGTAAAACAGCTATATCAAGACATAAAAACTCACCAAAACAACGTTGATGTTGCTCAACGAAATGTTGCACGCGAGCTCGCGGAAATAGGTGCCATATTAGTGAGCCGTGAAGACTTTTTGCGATTCACTAACCTTACTGGTAACATAGCTGGTTATTGTGAAGGTGTAGCTTTTCGTTTGCTTCAGATTATGGATAAAGGCTGGAAAGTTCCCAATCAGATTAAGGATGACCTCTCCAAGCTTTCTGACGCGGTGTTTGATACTATTTTTAAGTTAAGAGAAACCGCAATGACCCTAAATTATGGAACAAATAAGGCAATGGAAAAAGCCCGAGAAGTTGACACTGCAGAGCGCATTGTTGATGACCTTTATCGTCAGTTGGAAATTACTTTGATTGACAGTAAAATGGATTTTCCGTTGATGCTTTTGTTGTGGACTGTGGTTCAGAATCTGGAAGAAGCAGCAGATAAAGCCAAAGCTGCATCTGATGCCGCAAGCATACTAGCTCTCACCATTTAAAGTGGGACGTATGTTATGCCAAAAAAGATTGAAACTGAACTATTGGACAATTTTCTTATAGTTTGGAACCCTGAAGAAGGGTCCAATCTTTACAAAATGGGATACTACGGAAAACCAATTGGCATTGCTAAACCTAAAATTCCAGAATTTGATGTTCCGCTAATTCTTGACCTCATGGAAGGAGTTTATCTTCTAGAAACCAAAAAAATTGGTGTTTTTCATGGGGGCTCTGAACATAAACGGGTTAGTTTCTCAAAGTTAAGAAAAAAAGCCAGAAAGCTTTACGAAAATTTTGAAGAAAAATATACTGTTTATCGTGATTTGCGCGGTCAAAAACTAATTGTTACTCCAGGAATGAAGTTTGGCTGTGATTTTGCAGTTTATCAACACGGTCCTGGAATAGACCATGCGCCATACATGATTACTGTAAGAAAAGCCAACGAGGAAATAACGGCAACCGATGTAGTAAAAGCTGGGCGCCTTGCAACAACTGTACGAAAACGATTCATCGTGGCAATCCCCGACATAGACGCCGATGCTGTTAGGTACCTTATTTTCAAGTGGTTCAAAGCTTAAGTTTGCTTTTTTTGCATTTTCTTTTTGATTTTTGGCAAAACACTATCTTTTATCCAGCGTTCGCCTTTTGTGGTTAACTTGTAATCTGGCTGGACTGGGTCAGGTTTGAACACAATTCCACGTTTTGTCATCTCGTTTAGGCGCGCTGGGACCATGGATTTTATTCCACTTGAAGCCAGTAACTGTTTGATCTGACTAGCTGTGTTAGTGTTATTTTCTGACGCAAACAAAACAAACCCAATTGCTTCATAATGAGTGAGTTTTTCGCGGGTTGTTATTATTGGGCCTTCAGTTGTGATTTCGACAATTCCTTTAAGCTGAGTCTGCAATGAGGGAGTCAAATTAGAAGAAACCAAACTGCTCACTTCGTTCACAAACTGTGGCGGCATGTTTTTTAGAGTTTTTAAAATTTCTTGGGCACTTTCATCTTCAATAATAACTTCCCCAAAAGGAGCTTTAACCCTCACACGAATCTTTCCCATTCACAACAACCTACAAAATATAAACAAACATGAGTTTATCAATCTTTTATTTTCTTTTTATGAAAAAGTTACGGATTCACAAATTCGTCCTACCTATTAGTAAACTAATAAATTGGGTTCTTGAAAACAAATTTTTTCTGCTCCGCACACATTTTGTTCTTAAGGTTGACATGTACAGTAAAAAAACAAAAATTTTTCTCATACTATTTTTCCTATTTACTTTCTTAATTAAACCCCTAGAATGGCCAGCCAAAAGTTAAGATAAATGATTGCCCCCACCGATGAAATAAGTGTCAGCGAAGCAACTGTTTCTCGATGAAAATTGTAACGTTCACTCAAAACAGACAATGCAACTGCTACAGGCATAGCATGCATTAGCACAATTACGGATTCTTTGATTATTGGTAACTCAAACAGCGTCAAAATTGCCAAAGCAACCAAAGGCAACAAAATAATCCGTAACAGACTCAAACCAAGTCCCAACTTCAGGTTTGCATATTTTTTTCCATACAAAAATGCCCCCAACATAAACACCGCAACTGCTGAGGTGGTACTTCCTATCATGTGCAAAAAAGTGGCTAAAGGTGACGGAATCTGTATTCCAATTACAGAAATTAAAATGCCAACAAAAATCGAGATAATCAACGGATTTTTAACTAGACGTTTGCCAACATGCGTAAGACCTTCTAGTTTTGATGCACTTTCCAGTCTATAAAACTCCAAAAGGGCAATAGAAACTGCAATTGCAACAATTCCGATTGTTGCTGCGGCTAGAGTGGCAGTTTGTTCGATCTGGGGCGCTGGGAAAGCAAAAGTTACAAAAGGAATTCCGAAAAAGGCGGTGTTGCCAAATATTGTGCTTAAGGTTAGCAGGTAAAATTTGTCTTTTGAGAATTTGACGAGAACATAAAGTAGACTAAAAACTGTAACAACCAAAATTATGGGAATGATTCCGGCAAAAATGAAAACTAAAGTTTCTGTGAAAAAAGTTGTTTGGGCCATATCCACAATAAACAAGGCAGGCAAAGCAAAATAGTAAACATACGAGCTAAGCACTCGTTCGTCGCCAGCTTTTAGTATTCCAAACTTTCTGGACAAAAACCCAATTCCCATCAACAACAAAATGGGAACTGCAGTCCCAATCAGCGCATCAGCCATACCCTTTCCTCAGGTTAAGTTTAAACCAATAAACAGATAAGGTTTGCAGACCGCCAAAATAAAATTAGTTAGCAAGTTTGTTTTTTAACATTTCACTAACATCTTTGGGTTTAACACGACCTCGCGCTTTTTTCATAACAATGCCCATCACTGCACCAAAAGCACCTTTTCCTCGCTGCTTGATAAAATCTGAATTTTGTTTCAAAACCTCATCAACCAACAAAACCAATTCATCATTACTCATCATCGAGAGCCCCAAACTATTCAAAGCCTCCTGTACCGTAGAATTTTCATTTTTTGCCAACCATGTCAAAACTTCAGGAATGCTTTCTTTTGCGGTTTTACCTCTGTCAATTAAATTGCACAACTGCTTAAACTGATCATCCGTAACAGAATCAACTGCTAATCCATCCCGTTTAAGTGCCTTCATGGTCTCGGTCAAGGAAACCGCAATTACGGTGGCAGAAACGTTTGTTTCAGTTGCCAAGCACTCAAACAGTTCCAGATAATCAGAATCAAGCAACTGTTTAACAAGTTTCTGATTAAGGCCGTACTGTTTCATTAACCGCTTCATAAGCTGTCCCGGCAACTCTGGAAGGCGAGAATTTAAATCGTCAAGATAATCTGTTGTCAACTGAATCGGTGGAACATCAGTTTCCGGATACATACGGGCTGCCCCAGGTCGTGGACGCATATACTTTGTTGTACCATCAGGATTTGCAGCACGGGTTTCTTCAGGAACGCATTTTAAGGCTACTTTAGCCCGTTTAACAACAGCTTTCAAGGCATCAGTTGCATTTTTCTTTGTATCCGCAACAAACACTAAGGCATCTTGAGGCTGTTTTTTTAGAACCTTTGCTAGATCATCCATTTCTTCTTGTGTAACCCCATAGGCAGGCATTTCATCTGTGTGAAAAATGCCCCCTACTTTCCCCCAAAATCTCGCCATGCCTGCAAATTCAGAACCCAATCGCATTCCAGGAGCTAGCTCTTTTTTGAGTAATCCCTCAAAACAAGGCAACTTAACTGCTAAAACAGGATTTTTCTTTTTAATTGCTTTAGCTAAAACCTTGGATCTTGTGTTCTTGAACACGTTAGTAACTTCAACAAAATTTTCTGTAAGGTCTGATTCTGTTACGCCCCTTTTATTTAGCCTATCTTTTAAATCTAACAAACTTAATTGGCGCTGAACCTCGTTTTCGATTATCTGCGAAACCAAATCAAGCTCCTGAACACCTTTAATCTCAATCAAAGCACCATCACGGATGGAAACGTTCACGTCTTGACGAATTGTTCCTAATCCTCGCCTTACTCTGCGTGTTGCTCGCAGTATTCTTCCAATAGCTGCTGCAGCATCTTGAGCTTCTTGCGGCGTATACAACACAGGTGCAGTTGTAATTTCAATCAAGGGAATTCCAAGACGGTCAATACGGTAATGAATCAGTTGACCTTGCGTTCCCATCTTTCGGGCAGCATCTTCTTCAAGACTCACCTGAGAAATTTTAACACTTTTTCCTTTAACATCAATTGCACCATTCAAGGCAACAACGCAGGTTCGTTGAAAACCCGTGGTGTTCGATCCATCGATAACCATTTTGCGCATAACATGAACCTCATCCACAGGTTTCATGTTCATCATAAGGGAAGTTAACAACGTAATTTCAACAGCTTCACTGTTCAGGTCGTGGGGTGGCTCTTCATCCATTTCTACAAGACAAGCCGTGTCGTTGTTTGCTTCATACAGAATCTTTTTTTCTTTTTGAAACTCAAACAATGCAGCGTCATCAACTTTGCCCAACTCGCTCTGGGCTGGACGCAACTTTCGGAGAAACGTGTATTGAGGGTCTTCTTTGAACAGTTCAGGTGCACACGAACAGAAAAGCTTCTCTTTAGAGTTCAATTGCTGATGAATTTCAAGCCCTGATTTAAACCCGATTTTAGAATATTTATCGCTCATGATTTGTTTCTCCTTTAGATTTCTGCCTCGTCGTAAAGTGTTCTAGCTGAATACTCATACGCCAGATTTGTTTTGAGAAGTCTCTTTGCTTCTTCAGAATCCTTTGTTTGACCTAAAACCCACCGAAGCTTAACATAAGCTGTTTCAGGAAGCATATCATCCAAAGAAACCACTCCCAAAGCAAGAAGATCTCGTCCTTGGTCGTAAACATTCATGTTCAATCTACCCCACAAACACTGGGACGTCATACAAACCGTTACATCCTTTTTTACCGCATTTTTAATGGCAGAAAATAGGTAATCTCCAACATGACCTAATCCAGTTCCTTCAAAAACGATTCCACGATAACCCTTACTAACATACCAGTCAATAATTTCCGGATTCACATCTGGATACGCCTTAACCAAAGCAACCTTATCCTCAAAATTAGTGTTCAATTTCACTTTCTGAGAAACATCCCGTTTCCTGTAACTCTTTGTTAACATATCCAATTTGCAGTCACTCAACCGTGCAACAGGCAGAGCATTTACTGACTTGAAAGTGTCTCTTCGGCTTGTATGGCATTTTCTTGCTTTTGTTCCCCGATGATAAACGATTAAAGTGTCTGAAACGGTTTCATGCATAGCGATAACAACTTCCGCAAAGGGTGCAGAAACTGCAGCTTTAACTGCCCCAATCAAGTTAGTTGCCGCATCAGAGCTGGGGCGGTCAGCCGACCTTTGAGAAGCAACCATAACCACTGGAACTGGCAAATCTTGTAATGCAAAACTTAGTGCTGCTGCACTGTAACCTAGTGTATCTGTTCCATGAGCAACAACAACTCCATCCACGCCGTTTTCAATGTGTTTGGCTACTGCTTTTGCGGTTCCAATCCAATGTTTAGACGTTATGTTTTCACTAAAAATGCTATACAAAATTTCTGTTTCTATAACTGCAAGTTCAGAAAGTTCAGGAACCACACTGTAAAGTTCACTGGCTGACATTGCAGCGCGGACTCCTCCGGTTCTGTAGTCTACGCGACTGGCAATGGTGCCTCCGGTGCTAACTATTGCAACTCGGGGGAGTTTGTTGTTTTGTTTTGGAAGAGGTGGCGGCGTAAATTTGGGTTTGGAGCCTTCTCCTATTTTTTCTAATTTTGCTGAAGGGTCAATGTGGACTCCAACATTGTAGCCGCTTTTCATTTTAATTACTACGTGATGTTCGTCACCAATTTCGGAGCGGGGAATCAAAATTCCTTCCCAGCTGTTGTTGCCTTTGGTTACGCGGATAACATCCCCGATTTGGGCGTTTATTTTTCTTAAAAGTTTTAAAGTCTGTCCCCTGTAACCCGTAAACTCTTCAGTCAAACCAGTTTTCTCCAGTTTCTTATGTTCTCAGCTGAACGTGCTGAAAACATCTTTCAATTACAAACCCGTTTATTAAAACATTCAGTTAACCCGTTTCGAAACATATGGACCATCATAACTATAGCCCAACTGCTTGTAATACGGTTTGGTCCCAAGAGCACTAATCACAACAACCTTTTTTCGGTCAAAGTCTTCAACTGCTTGTTTTTCTGCCTCAGAAAGTAATATACTGCCATATCCTTTGTGTTGCCACGCTCCCACAAAATGTTTCCCAACCGGAACCAACGGACCGTAGACCCTAAGCTCACGCACCAACCCCGCATTCTGACCCGCAATTTCTGGTCTAACAGCCTTTTCAGAAGGAATCCTCAATCGCACATAACCTAACAAAACATCGTTAACAGGGTCTTCAGCAGAAATAAACAATTCAGTTCCTCCTGAAGCGGCCTCTTTTATTGTCTGAATTTCAATGTTTTCGGGGTCAGGTTTCACTTTATCTTTTAACCAGCGGTGTCCGACTTCTCTGCAACGGATGCAGCGGCATGTACCGCCTTGTTCTTCAAGTTTCTCGATAGCTATCTGCCGAAGATTACTTAGTTTCACACCAGCTTCAATCAATCGCGCAGGAATGTCTCGTTGAACCCGCATTATTCGAACCCAAGGAGGAACAAACTTTTTCACTTCAGCAATCAACTGAGCTGCTTCATCATTACTGTATGGTTTGTAATCTCCATTTTTCCACCAATCGTAAACTTTGGTTCCTTTAACAACCAAACAAGGATACAACTTAATCATGTCTGGCTTAAAATTTGGGTTAACAAAAACTTCCCTGAAACCTTCAAGATCACGCTCAAAACTCGAGCCAGGCAGACCCGGCATAAGATGATAAACTAGCTTTAATCCTGCATCTTTCATTATCTGGGTTGCTTCAACTACATCATGAACACTATGGCCCCTGTTGACTGTCTGGTAAAGTTTGTCATAGATATTTTGAACACCCATCTCCACACGAGTTACGCCCATAGAAAGCATTGTGTCAACTTGTTTTTGTTTTGCCCAGTCAGGTCGGGTTTCAACAGTAATTCCAACATTACGAATTTTGCTCGTTTCTGCAAACAGTTTTGCTTCTTCTAACGAACAGGATTTGGTTTGAGTAATCGCATCTAAACATTGTTTAACAAATTCTTCCTGGTATTCTAGGGGAGTGCTTGGAAACGTCCCCCCCATGACGATAAGCTCCACTTTGTCAACTTTATGACCTATTGATTTTAGCTGTTCAATACGTGTGCGGACTTGATTGTAAGGATTATAATTGTTTTGTGCGCCCCTTAAGGCGGCGGGTTCATGTCCAGTATAGCTTTGTGGCGAACCAGACGTAGGTCCTCCGGGGCAGTAGGCGCAGGGCATTTCTTGGGGGCAAGGTAACGGTTTAGTCATCACTGCAACTACTGTTACGCCGGAAATTGTGCGAACAACTTTTCTTCGAAGAATCGGTAATAGTTTAATGCTTTCTTCAGGTTTGAGGTGTTGAATTATCTCGGAGTTAGCAGGAACCTTGTTTAAGTGATGTTTTTTTGCAGCCTTCATTTTAAGTTGGGTAAGGTCTTTCTTTGTTGGATTTGGGTTTTCCATTAACTTTCGAATAATTTCGCGGTATGCTCTGGTGTTCATCCGATTTCATCTAGATAGTGTGCCTAGACTTTCAGATAAATATGTTAATGATGTCTGCAATGTGCAGCAAACTAGCTTGCATGTGTTGCGCGTTAAGTAACGGGGCCTTCATTTGTACATATCGCAACATAGTCCTTGAGTTGTTGCTTTATAGTCAAAGCTAAAATTCTTAGTTGCACACTTTCTAGGAG
>JARRLY010000005.1:0-19475 GCA_037386545.1 Candidatus Bathyarchaeota archaeon | reverse complement strand
CAGTGACATTAATCCAAAGTTCATCAACTTCAACAGGGGCATCCATCAAAAGAACGGTTAAGCTTCCTTGATTATCACCCAGACTTGTGTTGTTCTCCATTGAGGGTAAGGGAACCCCAGAAGCAAACACAAAAACAATAATTGTAATGGCAGCCAACAAACCTGCAGCTATTGGCAGCCCTAATTTTCTCTTTCCAAATGCCATTTTAAATCACAGCCAAAACTAAACACATCTTAAGATATAAGAAAATGTTTTTGAACACCCTGTTCAACTAATTGAACACCCAAAAACCAAAAACAAATCAATAAAAAATAATCCAGCTATTATTAAAACCAAAATCAACTATTAACTAGTCAAGTAACTTTGACAAATAAAATCTTTAGATTTCAGACATCATCATTTAGTATCTAAATAACAATCTTGAATCGCATTTTGGGCATTTTGCAAGAAATGTAACATACTCTGATAATTTGCTTCTCTGCCAAGTATGACCACATTTTAAACACTTCATTATTAAAGCTCCAAAATCCAATTCTGTGTTAAATAAATAAACATTTACAATTACCTATCTAGCTAATTTTTTAGCAAAAAAAGTGGATATATAGGAATTTTTCTGTGAAGACCCAATTTTAGAATTAGCCTTAATCCACAGGTATTTCTGGAAACAAAATTTTCTTGGTATTTGCCCTGCAATTTGGGCACTCATTAACATTGGCTGTGTAAATTGTTTTACAATAGGGACACTCTATTCTAACCATAGAATTAAAGTGCTTATCTATAATATCCATTCTTTTTTCTTGTAATTCTTTTTTGTGTTTTTGTTTAGAACTTTTATAAGCAAACAAAAATGCCCCAATCGAAATTATAGTAAACATCACTGAAAAAATTAAAATAATTTCTCCAGCAACTGACAATGACACTTCTTTTACTCCCAATTTGTTAACTGAATAGCTACAAAGCTTTAATTTGTTTACAATACAAATGAAACTTATCTTTTATGAATCTAAAATTAAGAAAAATGGATATGTAAACAAACATCACCATCATGATGAGAGCCCATAGAAAAACACCAAATTTTAGATACTAATCCAAGACCAGGTAGCGAATCGAAAATAATAGATTCTTGAAAGCTGAGGTGTAGTTTCACCCGAATTTCTTGAGCACTTGCCTTCCAAAGTCGGTTATTTCAACAGCGTAAAAATCATAAGGCCCAGATTTTTTGGACGGATGAAGGTTCTCAATAAGCTTGGCTGTAGATAAATGTCTAACTGCATCGTTTAGACCTCTAGGCATCAAACCCGTCTTTTTATGTAACATATCCACATTCACTGCTACACCTTTCTCAAATTCAGATAAAGCTGCAAGAACTTTTCTAGAATTTAAGTCAGTAATGTCCCAATCGTCTTGTAAAAAATCTTCAACCATAAAAACACCTACACTAATTATTACATTCTAGGCATAAAAACCATTTGTGGAGCGGAAAGGTTCCGATATTACATATCGAAGTATCCTGCAGACATACATCCTTTCACGACAAAAAATAATCAGTCACAGAATAACTTAACAAATTTTGCAAAAAAAGGGGACGTACAAAAGAATATCACCACACAGGTGAGAATGCATTAAAACATGCAGTCAACTTTGGGTAGAAATCCTAAACAGTTAACTTTATCATAATTGACTTTTCAAAAAATCAAAAAGCCAATAAAATCTTAACTACGTAAATAATAGCCCCAAATCTCTTAAGCAAAAATTAACAAATATTATTTGGTGAATTTTATGGATCTTGGAACAACATTAAATGAATTACTTTCCGATGTGATCTCTGGAATACCCGCATTAATTGCAGCAATAATTGTCCTGATAGTTGGATATTTCATCGGTAAATTCGTAGGAAATGCAATAAACAAATTTGTAGAAAAACTCGGTTTAGAAAAAACTTTTGAAGAAACCGACACAGGAAAAGCCTTTAAAAAATCTGGAATGGATCTTTCCTCATTCATTGGCGGAATAACAACAGCGTTCATCTTTGTCTTAGCAATAGTAATGGCAATCCAAATTCTAAACATCGGCGGATCAATAGGAAGCTTTCTAGTACAAATAGCCTCATACCTACCCCGACTGCTTGGTGGAGTGGTAATAATAGTATTAGGCACTGTTTTGGTGGGCTTTTTGGCCTCATTAGTTGGCAATACTCTAAAACCAGTCTTTCCACAAGCAAAATCAGAAATCGCTGACATGCTAAAAAATCTGCTACAAATCGGATTAATCTCAGTAATATTACTAATTGCCCTAGACCTTATGCTACTTTCAGGAGATCTGGTATACCCCCTAATCCTTGGATTTGTAATCATTGGAGCAGGAATCGCCTTAACAGATGGATTAATCAAATCAATAACTGACGACCACAAAGAATTTGCACCTGTAGCAGGATACGCAAAATTTGTCCTATACAGCATCTTCTTAATCATTGGAGCAGGCGCAATATTTGCAACCTTTCCAGGAGTAACAACAGTAATCGCAAACATATCATGGGCATTTGCAATAGCCATGGGAATAATGCTAGTGCCAGTAATCTACAATCTTGCCAAAAAAATGACAAAAGAAACCTAAAAAACAAGAACAAATCAAAAACTCCCCCTTTTCTTTTTTCCCCAATCTTTTACGATACTTTATTGGAAACTCTGGAAGCTCATATCTCAAAGATTGAAGGTAATGATTTATTTGAATTAGAATTTATTTTAACTGTATTTGAGTCGAACAGGAATACAAATCACGATTTTAAATTAACAATTCTTTTTTAACCCAGTTTATATACAAACTATTGATTTCCAATGGATGTTCCTGATTTCTTTAAGAAAATGATAAACAATAAGGAATATTCAGAAAAAACCATCGAAGAAATATGGAAATGGTACGATTATTCAAAAAAGAAAGGAGTAGCCAGTTTTTAATCAGAAGTACACAACCCATACACAATTAACTTTGAGAAAGGAACAAGAAAATTAGTTTCATGTAATAATGGGATTGTTTTCCATTTTTGTTTTCAATAATAGTTTCCAAGTATATTTAACAGTTTTAGGTAAGTTTAACTATAACAGTGTTATAAAAAAATATTAATGGGAAGTTGTCGTGTTAAGGTGACTGCACGAAGGGTGACATTTTCCCTTACCAAACTTCCCTTTCAAACTTATCAAAACCAAGTTCTTACAGAAACATAAATTTAGAAAAACCAGCATATAATACACAAAGAAAATGGAGACAAAGATCATGGATCACACAGTTATTCATTTTGAGATACCAGCAAGCGACTTACAAGAACTCAAAAAATTTTACTCAAAACTCTTTAAATGGAAATTTATTCAAATGCCAACTGAGGGAATGGACTACTGGGTGATCCAAACCGTGCCAACTGACAAAGAAGGCATGTTAAAAAGACCTGGAGTTAACGGTGGTATGTTTTCTAAGGACCCTGAAGAAAAAAACGTAAACCCAGTTAACTACGTCACAGTTGAAAACATCGATAAATACCTAATAAAAGCAACAGAACTAGGCGGAAAAATCTTAATGCCAGTGCAAACAGTTCCAAACGTCGGACAAATCGCCCGAATAGCAGACCCTGAAGGCAACCAATTCGGACTTCTGCAACCCGAAAGAAAAGATCCAAAAAAATAACCATTTAAAATCGGTTTTCAAAAATCACAGATTAATCCAAGTTCACAAAAAATAAATCCGATTGTACCTCAAGGTTGACTTGCTTACAGGACATTTGATGGATAAAATGAAAATTTTTTCTACCGATAATTTACGCAGACTTATGTTTCCAATTCAAGCTGCAGTAAGCATTTTTATTTTGTATCTATTATTCCGAAACGTGAACCTAACAGAAACCTACCAAATACTATCTCAAGTAAACGTCCCAATCTTATTGTTGTCCACAATTTTTTTCCTTTTATCTTCTTTTGCCATTGGATTTGGACTACACGGAGCCCTTAAAGCCGCCAACGCTGCGCCATCTATGAAAACTACCCAACTTGCAAACTTTGGAGGACAACTTCTTAGTGATATTACGCCAGCAAAATCAGGATACTTTGCAACTCCAGTACTGCTTAACCAATTAGACTCTGTTCCTTACGAAAAAGGACTAATGAGTGTCATGTCCGTAGGAGCAATCAACTTTTTCATAAAAGCGGCCTTTTCCACCACTGCACTAGTTTATTTCATTAACCGAATCCAAATCGACACCACAATGACAAACGCCATGTTAATCGGAATAACCATACTACTGGTGGGTGGAATAGGGTTAACAATTCTTGTATGGACCAACTGTTTCAGTAATCTATTGTTAAAGTTGGCCAAAATCCCTCTTATGGGAAAAATCATCAAAAAACTATGCGAAATACGCACAATGTTTGCAAAAGACAAAGCGGGAATAAGAAAATCGGCCAAAATCATCATCTTATCAGTCATTGGCTCAGTAGCTTTCAGCGGAATTTCTTTATTCATACTAGCCCAATCAATGGGACTAACCCAACCTACCTTTCCAGACTTGCTATTAATGGGGCCATTAACAGCAGTCTTCATGTATGTCCCAGTAACCTTTGCAGGCCTAGGACTACAAGAAGCAGCCTACGTGTTTTTACTAACAAACATCGGAGCCCCAATAGAAATTGCCTTACCGTTTGCCCTTTTAATCAGAGTCTTGGCAATAACTACAGACCTAATAGGATTACCACCACTAATAAAAACCAGCACCGGTCTGTTCAATAAAATCAAAAAATAGCAATGTTTTTTGTTAAATCAAAAGTTCTAAAAAGATTCAAAAATGTTCAATAACTTTTTATGCGATACAACTGTTTACACGCTATGCAAAATAAGATAACTGGGTTTCTGTCTTTTATTTCTGTTGAAAGGGGAATAATGCTTTTCATGATAAACATGGGAGCAACCTTTCTTATCGCAAAAAGCTCAACACTACCAAATGCAGTTTATCTAGGAATTATCGCATTTTTCTTGTGGAGCGGCGTAGACGCCATAAACAACGTTTACGACGCCGAACTAGACGAAAAATCTGACCCTGACCGAGCTAAATACACAAAAAACCTTGGAAACCTAGGATTAGCAATATCTTTAGGGCTTTTTGCTGTTTCGTTGGGTTTAGGAGCAGTTACAGGAATGCTCTTAGTGGTTGCATTTATTTTCTTAGGCATCCTCGCAGGTGTAGCATACTCAGTTCCACCTTTGAGGCTAAGACAAACAATCTACAAGCCCGTGGTTAATCTGTCCGTGGGAGCGGTTCCGGTTTTGATTGTAGCAGCGTTTTATGACGTTTTTTCTGTTCAAATACTGGCCTTAATTCTACTCATGGGAATATCAACTGCAGTGAACAGCCTATGGGAAGATTTAGCAGACTACAAATCAGACTTTAGCGCCAAAGCAAAAACAACCCTTGTTGTTCTTGGATTCAAAAAAGGACTTTACCTGACCATAATCTTGGGATATAGTCTAATTCCTCTGATGATCGTAGTAGGAGTGCTGTTTCAACTTAATACGGTATATTTCGTAATTTTAAGTGCTTTAATCACATACATTTCAATCCGACTGATTCAAAACCGCCACATCATAACCGGAAAACCAGAACACGAAACACTATTGGCAGCTGGTAAAGGATTCGCTAAAGACTTTGTAATAGTTGCCCTTGTTCACACAACAAACTTAATGGTAAGCGGTTATCTGACATACTAATTGGTAGCAATTGTTTAAGATTCAAAAACAAGATTATTCCATCAGAGCTTGAAGGCAAATAAATTCTTTAACAAAAAAATTTCCTTTCTGAGTGGTCACAAACTTTTCAGACCCATCAAAATCAACTTCCTTTGAAATCAAGTTGTTTATTAACAAAAAATCAAGATAAAGAAGCAATTGTCTCCAATTCAAATTGCAACAATGAATTAACTGAGTTTTATTCAAACCGCTTTTGGCCTCAATTAACATGTTAGCAATTATTCCAAATCTATCACGATTAGCAAACAAATGTATATGTTTTTTTGGAAATATAGCAAGTTTCAAAAACAACACTAGCAACTAAAACTGGATGAAAATAATTTAAAAAGTTTGTTGCACACAACATCCAACAAAAATTCTAAAACATTTAATAAATACCTATGAAATTTAGTTTTCCAAGGTGTAATTTTGAAATGAGTAAAACTTCTGAAAACCTAAAAAAGGCATTTGCAGGAGAATCACAAGCCAATAGAACATATTTGGCCTTTTCCAAAAAAGCAGAAAAGGAAGGCCAGCAACAAATCGCTAAACTGTTTCGAGCCGCAGCAAAAGCAGAAACTGTTCATGCTTTGAACCATTTGGAAATTATTGGCAAAACTAAATCCACTCTTGAGAACTTGAAAACTGCAGTTTCTGGAGAAACTTTTGAGTTTGACGAAATGTACCCAAGCTACATTGAAATTGCCAAACAAGAGGACAACAAAAAAGCCCTTTGGAGCTTTGATGTTGCAAACAAGGTTGAACAAATTCATGCTAAACTGTTTACTGAAGCAGTTGAGGCACTGGAAAACAAAACCGAATTAAAAGACACAGATTATTACGTGTGCGAAGTGTGCGGCAATACAGTTAAAGGCTCAGCCCCCGATAAATGTCCAATTTGTGGTGTGCCCAAAGAAAAGTTTACTAAAATTAGTTAAACACCTACAAAAACAAGCAAAGCCATAACTGCAGCATCAATTAAACAACATCAGCTTTTCCAATATGTACACTACCTACCCAACTACATTAGCTTCTTTGTCCACATAAAAACAACAGAACCAGATTTCAAGTCATATAAAAAAGTCTGAATTGTTGTTAACTATCCTTTTTTTAGATTTAAAACAAAAAACCAGTTTCAAATAATTGAGAAAATCCCCTATTCAATCACAAACATTAGGGGATACTGAACGATTAAAGAAAGATTAAGCTTTAACTTTTTCTTTCTTGAGGGCTTTTCTGAAGGTTTTGCCACAACTGCCACATTTGTATAAGCCGATTGTAAGTTTAAGTCGTTTACCAGATTTACTTGGCCGTCCGGTCATTTGCCAGCTTTTAGTCAGGGTTGTCAACGACTGACATTCAGGACATTCGGCCATGTCAGGGTTCCCTAAAGCGTTAAGGAGTTGCCCTCTAAGGGTTTCCCCTGTGCTTTGAATAGATGCTATTCGTTCTGCTAGTTGTGTTTCCTTGAATACATCTCGAATCCAGCGGGCAAAGTCTCCTCTGTTTTGGTGGAATTCCAAAGAGTCTGTTGGAACTTTTGTGACTTTCTTTTTTAGTTCATCAATGTTAAAAGCTGCTTCAAATAAGGGCTTGTCGAAGGTTTCGTAGAAATAAAATCCCCACTCTGAAGTGACCTTTTCATCTTGTTCAACTGGAATGTTCAATTTTGGTAGGTCTCCACAGTCCTTTTTATATTCTGCAAGAAGGCACTTAACTGTTTCTTCCCAGTTTTTGGCGTTCATTCTGCGGTAGTATGTTGTTTCACGTTTGCGGGGGTCTTCTGAAAAGTTGTTTTCAAGATACCGAGTGAAAGTTTCGCGAAGATCTGAACTACCACCAAGATAGATCAGGTTTCGGTTTTCGTCATAAAAAGCGTAGACACCAGTCTCTTTTGGAACACCTTTTGCTTTGTTGCCCCATAAATACAGGTTACCTAGGATTGGCATCATAAATCAATACAATATAATATTAGGGCACATTTATGAAGCCTTTGGCGATTTTTAAGCCAAAAAAGCTTCACAAATGCAAAATATTCAAAAAAATCACGGATTTGGGAGCTATTCCAGTATACTACACATTTGAATTTTGAATGTAACATGCAAATCAACTGTTTCTTTAATTGACAAGTTACACCATAACCAAAGAGTTGCTTATTCTTTTGACAACCTCAAGATACAACTTTTTACGGTTTTCCAAAAAACGTTGGTTTTTCCTAGTCCCAGAACCCCATTTAACAGTACAACCTTCTTCAAAGTTGCATAACCCAGCAAATAATTAGACCTAACCCTAATATCGGGTTGTTGCAATAAAAAATTTAGCACCAAAACGGAGCAAAAAAACATGGAATTTAATTTTCCCACAGAAAAAATACAAGAAGGCAAAACAACAATACTGGTGCCCAAACTCAGTGAGTACAAACAAAAAGAGTCAGATTATGCTCCGTCTAAGGCTCCAGTTTTTTACAATCCAATAATGGAACTAAACCGAGATTTTGCAGTTGTTGCCCTGCAAGCTTTTCAAAGACTTGTAGAAAGGGAACTTTACGTTTCGGAACCCATGACGGGATGTGGACTGCGGGGAGTAAGACTTGCAGTTGAAGTCGAAGGCATCAAAAAAGTTGTGGTGAACGACCTTAATCCTCAAGGCATAAAACTTGCCAAACAAAATGCAGAAATCAATCATGTTTCAGAACTTTTTGAAGCAAAAACAGAAGACGCTAACCTATTTTTAACCCAGCATGCTGCACCAAAAACACGCTTTGACTACGTAGATGTTGACCCTTTTGGTCCACCGGTGCCGTTTATGGATTCTGCGTTACGGGCTTTACGTAATGGAGGGTTGCTGGCTGTAACTGCCACCGACATGGCACCGTTATGTGGAGTTCATCCCCGGGCGTGCCTAAGAAAATATGGCGGAGTTCCCTTGCGAACGGATTATTGTCATGAGCTTGCAGTGCGGCTAGTTTGTGGATGTTTGACCATGATGGCAGGAAAACACGAAACCGGAATCAAAATATTATTCAGCCACAGCAACGACCATTATGTCAGAGTCTACGCCACCATTAAACACGGCGCCAAAAAAGCAGACAACAGCATAAAACAAATGGGATATATTTTGCATTGCTTTTCGTGTTTACATCGAGAAACGGTTAAGGGAATAACCTCCCCCACCAAACAGGTTTGCCCTATTTGTGGAAAAAAAGTAAAGGTTTCGGGTCCGTTGTGGTTGGGAAAAATGGCTGACAAGAACTTTTGTTCATTAATGTTGGAAGAAATCAACAAACGTAACTTCAGGCAACAAAAACGGATATTAAAAACTGCAACTTTAATCAAAAATGAAGCAAACGCCCCAATTACATATTACAGGGTAGACCAAATCTGCGATAAACTGAATTTACCAGTTCCACCCCAAAAGAAAGTGCTTGACAAACTAAGAGAAGACGGATTTCAAGCAGTTTTAACTCATTTTAACAGTCGAGGCTTTAAAACAGATGCCTCAGCAGAAACAGTAAAACAAATCGTTACTAAAGCAGCACCACCAAAAGGCAACTAAAATGGTTTAATCAAAGTTTCTTGACCTGTTTTATGTATATTAAGTCAAGTTTTCTTGACAAAAACCTTTTTTCTGTTTAAAAAACATAAGAATTAACGAAAATGCAAAAACAAACTCTTTTTTCTAAAGTTTACTAAACCAAAAAACCCCAACTAGGTTGTGCTAAGTTTTTTATAAATTGTTCGCCTTTTTATTTCTGCTTTGTTTTGGACATCCTCGAAAAGGTTGTTTCCGTAGGTGTCGATTGCAACTGTTAAGGGTCCAAAATCTTCAATTTGCAGTATCCAGAGGGCTTCAGGCATTCCAAGGTCCAACCATTCCACGTTTTTGACTTGTTTTATGGCTTTGGCAGCAAGAATCGCAGCACCTCCCGTGAAAGCCCCATAAACTGCACCACATTTTTGCATAGCATCTACAGTCTTTTGTCCCATTCCACCTTTGCCTATTACCAAACGAACTTTGAAGTTTTTAAGAAAATCCGCCTGAAGGGGCTCCATTCTGAAGCTTGTCGTTGGACCCGCAGCTACAACAGTCCATTTGTTGTTGACTTTTTTTACTATGGGTCCACAATGAAAAAGTGCCAAGCCTTCCAAGTTTATGGGCAACTGTTTGTTGTTATTGTGAAGGTCTAATGCTCGTTTGTGGGCTTCATCCCTTGCGGTGACCATGGTTCCAGTGACGTAGAGGGTGTCGTTTACTTTGAGTTTTCTGACTTGTTCTTCAGAAATTGGCGTTTTTAGGTGGTAAACTGCCAAAGTTAGGTCACCTCATGGGTTAGATACTCAACTTTTCCGTTGGGATATATTTTGGCGGTGGCTTTTCTTGCTGCCCAGCATTGAACAACAACTGCCACAGGATATGAAGCGGGATGACGATGAGCATAATCGAGTTTAACGCCTAAAACGGTTGTTTTTCCTCCCAAGCCCATGGGTCCAATTCCTGTGGAGTTTACGGCTTGCAAGAGTTCTTGCTCTATTTTTGCCAATTTAGGGTCAGAGTTTGGCTCATTAATTGGTCTTAGCAATGCTTTTTTGGCGAGTTTTATTGCTATGTCAGCTCCACCGCCTACAGCTACTCCTAAAATGGTGGGGGGACAAGGTTTTGCACCTGCTTTGATTACTGTGTCTACGACAAATTTTTTGAGGCCAACAACGCCATCACTGGGGGTGAGCATTCCCAAGGCCGAAACGTTTTCTGATCCGCCTCCTTTGGGTAAAACTGTGATTTCCAGCTCGTTTCCAGGAACAATTTCCCAGTTTATGAAAGGAACAAACCGTCCAGTATTGTTTCCCATATTTTCGTGAGTAAAAGGGTCAACAGCATTGGGTCGTAAGGGAATTTCTTTAGTTGCTCGTATTGTTGCTTTACGCAGTGCGGATTCGATTTTGTCTAAACCAGATAGTTCGCTTCCGGCTTTGATGTAAAAAATTATTATTCCGGTATCTTGGCACATTGGGGCTGCTGTTTTTTCTGCTAATTCGATGTTGTCTAGTATGGCTTTAAGCTGAGATTTTCCCACAGATGTTTCGTTTTCATATGCTTTTTGGAGCAATTTTTTTGTGTCTGAGGGAAGTTTGGTGACTGCCAGTTGCAGAAGTTTAACTGCAACGTTTTCTACAACTTGTTGGTTCACCAAAACTGTTCGCTCCATTTTAACAAAAAATGGAAGATACTCCTTATACTTTTTGCTACAAAAGAAGTGGTTAATCAAACATTTTATTTGAGATACGGTCTAAACTTAAATATATACTAGACTAATGCATGTAAATCTGGAGCCAAGATCCAATGAGTAAAGAAAAGTCCGAAGAAGACAAAAAAGTTGAAACTTTAGAAGACCTTGACATAGGCTCCAACACGATAAAGAAACTTCGAGAAGTGGGACTAAACACAATCGAGTCTCTTGGAATGGCAACAATCAAAGAAGTCGAGCAAGTCGGAATCAACAAAAAAACCGCCAAAGCGCTGATTAATAAAGCTCGGTTGAAGATGCCGTTTCAGTTCATCCGAGGCGACGAGTTAGTAAAGATGCGTCAGATGATTTTGAAATTAACTACAGGAAGTAAAATGGTAGACAACCTGCTGAAAGGAGGCATAGAGTCTCAGGCCATCACAGAGTTTTATGGGGAATACGGGAGTGGAAAAAGCCAGATGTGTCACCAGTTGTGCGTAAATGTACAGTTGCCTCCAGAAAAAGGAGGCTTAAACGGTGCAGCATTATATATTGATACTGAAAACACTTTTCGAACCGAAAGAATTTTTGAGATGTCAAAAAACGTAGGTCTAGACCCAGAAGAAACCATCAAAAACATAATCTATGCTGAAGCTTTTACGTCGGATCATCAGATGTTTTTGTTAGAAAACGCGGATAAGATAATCAAAGAAAACAACATTAAATTGATTGTTGTGGATTCGTTAACTGCCCATTTTAGAAGTGAGTATCTAGGCAGGGAAATGCTCCAAGAGCGGCAACAAAAACTCAACAAGCACATGCATATGCTGATTCGCCTCTCCAGAGCATTTAATGCAGTGGCAGTAGTTACAAATCAGGTTATGTCTAAACCTGACGTGTTCTTTGGCGACGCCGTGCATCCCGTAGGCGGACACATAGTTGCCCATACCAGCCACACCCGGATTTTTCTTAGAAAGTCTGCTCGCGGTCCAGTAAGAATTGCCAGAATAGTTTCCAGTCCACACTTAGCAGAAGGCGAGGGAGTTTTCAAAATCACCGAAAGAGGAATAGAGGACGTTAATACAAATGATGGAGAGAATTAAGTAAAATGCCGATTTCAAAAGTTTTCGTAGTAAGGTTCATTCAGTTGCTGAAAGCACGACGCTTCGCAGAAGCCGAGCGTGTGTTAGAGCGAATAAAAGATAACACCAACTCAACAGAATGGAACAGCGGTTACATCCACGCTCTAGAAGGAGCACTAGTTTCCCAAAAATCAAACGATTCTTATTCTTTTTTGGCGAACGTTGACCTTGACGACGCGAAAACCCTAAGAAAAAATCGCAAAGAATTCTTGAAAGAATACAAAAACAAGGTTCACAAAGATTTTGATCGGGGCTTTTTTGCGGCTTGGGCAGATTTTATGCTAATATCTGTAAGGGAAATTACAAACCAGAAATCACAAACTAAAGAACCAACACCTGAAATCGAAGAAAAAGCAAGTTAGGACAAAATGAATATAAATCAGGTTTCGCCAAAAAGACGAAATCTGAGTTTAGTGTTTTTTTGCTTCTATTATGGCGCGGCACTTGTCGGCATATGGACACCAGTCGAGGCAGGATTGCATTTTTTCGGGTCGACTTACTGTTTGTCCGCAGATGTCACATTCTGCTGTTTCTTCATCAGTCCAGATTTCTACGCTTCCAGCACAGTTGGGGCACTGGATGAATTCAGGTTTAGGGCGAAGAAAATTTTTGATTCCAGGACAAGCTTCCACATTTTTTGGATCAACCATTTTTTTATCTCCTATCAATTTTTGTTTGGAATTATTTCTCCTTTAATGCTGATTGTTGTTTGATGCAATGGAATGTGTTTTCCGGAAAGTTCCATGGCTTCTTCAATGATGCGTTTTAATCCAAAACAGCAAGGAACTTCCATGTTCACTACGGTTACGCTTTTGATGTTTTGGGTGCGAAAGATTTCTGCTAACTTGTTTCGGTAAAGACTAACATCATCAAGTTTTGGGCAACCAACGGCTAGTATTTTGTTTTTTAGAAAGTCTTGATGAAAGTTTGCGTACGCAAAAGGCACACAGTCCGCAGCAATTAGCAAATCTGCTTCTTTAAGGAATGGCGCATACGGTGGCAACAGTTTGAGTTCCACAGGCCATGTAGTTAGCAGTGATTTTTGTTTTGGTGCAATAATTTCTGATGATTGTTTTGTTCCAAACTGCATGGGTCGGGTGGAAGGACAACTCAAGGATGCAACTGAAGCTTTTTTTGTTGATTGAACGTGTTCATTGGCTGCTTGTTCGTTGAATTCTTCAGCTTCTCGTTGTTCTATGGTTATGGCGTCTTGGGGGCATTTTCCCAGACAGGCTCCTAATCCGTCGCAGTATACGTCTTTTACTAGTTGCGCCTTTCCGTCGATGATTTGGATGGCTCCTTCAGCGCAGGCGGGTATGCATTGTCCGCAGCCGTTGCATTTTTCTTGATCGATTTTGACGATGTTTCTTAGTACCATATTGTTTTTTCTCCATTCAACACATTACCTGAAATAAACTTCATATGAATGTTTATTCATATGTTAATTATAAGGGTTTTGCCAACCAAATAACTTTTACATAAAATATATAACGGCGTTATAGACATATTAGTTTACCGCAAAGGTTGGATATTTTATGACAGAAAAAAAGAAAATGGCACTAGTCATACATAGCGGCACCTCAGACAAGCTTTTGTGTGCATTCACCTTAGCTTCCACAGCCGCAGTCATGGACATGGAAGTTCATCTTTACTTTACATTTTGGGGATTAACTATGCTTAAAAAAGGAGCCATGGACAAGGCTGGGCTTCCTGCAACTTACAAAGAATTTGAGCCCATGATGCAAAAACAACTCAAAGAAATGAACTACCCTACACCCTACGAGATGCTCAAACGCATGAAACAAACCGGAAATGTGAAAATCTACGCTTGTAGCCCAACTATGAAAATGTTCGGAGTAACCAAAGAAAACCTCATCCCCGAAGTCGACAAAATCGCTGGAGCAACTGCCTTCCTGGACATAGCAGCAGACGCAAACATCTCAATGGTGATCTAGAGCAAAAAAATTCCTTTTTTTCTTTTTATTCACCACACAAAAAGACAAAAATTCTGAAAAATATTTAGCACCCCGACAACCATAACATTACATGAATTTTCTAGGCTAGGTTTTATTGTTGATAAAAACCCAAGTTTTGTGGCTACCATGGAATAATAAGTCATTAAAAAAGGCAGAACAAGAAGACAAACCCATTCTGCTGGACATCAGTGCAGTGTGGTGCCATTGGTGCCATGTTATGGATGAAAGAACATATTCTGACACCATTGTTGCCAGACAAATCAACGAAAAGTTTGTTCCCATCCGAGTGGACCGTGACCAACGCCCTGACATCGACAAACGATACAACATGGGCGGCTGGCCCAGCACCGTTTTTTTGACCCCAAAGGGCGAAATCTTGACGGGGGGCACTTATATTCCCACCATGCAGATGGCAGCGATGCTGGATTATGTTAGTGATTTATACAAAAACAACAAAGACACTCTACAAAAGAAAATAGACGACCTAAAAAAGGAACAAACAAAACAGCACACCCCAACGTTAGAAATTGGCAACCAAGAGCTTCAGTCCATTATAGATAATCTGATTTTAGAAATTGCCACAATGTTTGATTCTGCTCATGGAGGTTTTGGACAAGCCCCCAAGTTTCCTCACACCGAAGCCCTACGACTGGCTTTGATGGAACATGCTATTGGCGGCCAAGGAGCGTTGCTTACTATTGTGAAAAAAACTTTGACAGCCATGGCAGAGGGGGGCATCTATGATAAAGAAGAGGATGGTTTCTTCAGATACTCTACGACTCGAGATTGGAGTATACCCCATTACGAAAAAATGTGCGAAGACAACGCCAAGCTTTTGGTCAACTACCTTGAAGCATACCAAGTCACAGGAGACCAAAAATTCAAAGAAACCGCCCAAGGAATCATAGCCTATGCAAATAACAAATTAAGTGACCAACAAAACGGCGGATTTTACGGCAGCCAAGACGCAGATGAAATATATTACAAACTAAAATTCGCAGAGCGCCAAACCCAAACCCCTCCAACAATCGACAAAACCTTGTTTGTAAACTGGAATGCCATGATGGTTTCCTCATATTTGCTGGGGGCGGTGGTTTTTGATGACCAATCGCTCAGAAAGTTTGCGTTAAAAACAGTTAATCTGTTACTAGACACAACATTCAGTTCAGAAAATGGAATGAGTCATTATATTATTGATGAAAAAAGCAGTAACATTGGGTTTTTGACAGATAATGCATACATGCTACAGTGTCTGATAGACTGCTACCAAGTTACAGCAGAAAAAAAGTATTTGGATTGCGCCCAAAAACTTGCCCAATTCATGATTAACAAACTTTGGGATTCAACGGGAGGATTTTTCGACAAACCCGAAGACACAAACGCTTTTGGCGACTTGAAAAAGTCAGATAAACCCCTAGAAGAGAATAGCATAACGGTTCAGGCTTTTTTGAGGCTTTATCACTTAACTGGAAGCTGCACCTATTTGGAAAAAGCAAAAAAGACGTTGGAGTATTTTGTTTCAGGTGCAAAAAGGTATGGAATAATGGGATCAAGTTACGGAATGGCTGCGGAGTTTTACCTTCGACCGGTTCAGGTTCACATAATAGGCAACAGCAAAGATTCTGCAACATTAGACCTTAAATCCCAAAGCCTGAAAACCTACAATCCATTGAAGACGGTTGAAATAATCGACCCAGTTTTAGATGAACAAAGATTGAAAGCACTGGGTTATCCAGCTCCAAAAGAACCAATGGCGTATGTCTGTTCGGAAGGAAAATGTACTTCAACTACAAAATCTAATGAAGTTGCAGAAAAGATTAGGGCGTAACTGTAATGGGACAACAAGATCAGACTGAAACAGAACAGGACAAAAAAGAAAGAATCAAACAAATCATCCAAATACTGGAAAAAGAATATCCCGAAGCAAAAACTTCCCTTCATTATCACAATGCACTTGAGATTTTAGTTGCTACAATTCTTTCTGCTCAGTGCACGGACAAACGAGTTAACATTGTTACAAAGTCCCTTTTCAAAAAGTATCAAACAGCCCAAGACTACGCCAATGCAGAGATAACAGAGCTAGAACAAGACATCCGCTCAACAGGATTTTACCGAAACAAAGCTAAGAACATAAAAAAGTCTGGTTGGATGATTGTGGAAAAATATGACGGAAAGGTTCCCAACACCATGGAAGAGTTAATCAAACTTCCAGGTGTTGCCCGAAAAACAGCAAACATAGTTTTGTCAAACGCTTACGGAAAAAATGTAGGCATCGCAGTAGACACCCACGTTGGCAGAATCTCAAAACGGCTTGGGTTAACCCAAAACAAAAACCCAGACAAAATCGAGCGAGACCTTATGCAAATTGTTCCCAAAGAGTACTGGAAGCGCATAACAAACTTGATAATTTTTCATGGAAGAAAAGTCTGCACTGCAAGAAAAGCAAAATGCAATATATGCATTTTGAACCAGCTTTGTCCGTCAGCATTCAACGTGTAAACCTGCAAAGAACCGCAATATCATTCACATAACTGCAGGGCAAAGAATGGCAGTGCAGGTTCTTTTGGTTATTTTAGCGTCAAATACAACAGAACGCCTAAGGACAACGTGGTAAACAGTTCTGGAATCATCGCAAACGGCCCTAACCCGAAGGCTTGGTAACCAAAGACCCACTGCAGTAACGGATTAGACGTAAGGGCATACAACAGCAAAGTCAACGAAAAAACCATCAACCCAAGGGTAAATTCTGATTTTAGTTTCAGGTACATGTCAAGGTATTCTGCCAGCAAGAAAATTAACAACACAGCATTAACTGAGGAAAGAACAGTTTGTATCTTATAGTATAGTTCAATGTCGCCAAAGTAAGAGTAGCCGGTACCAATGACTATGCGGTCAAAAGGAACATGCCGAGTTTCAAACAGAGCAATTGGACTGCTTCCAAACCTAAACGACACAAGATAGTCAACAAGAACTGCCACGACTAGAATTAGTGCGAAGATTAACCAGATTTTCACGTATTTGTTCATTTGTAGCTTCACTTCTTTTTCTCCTTTTTTTGTTTTTTCCATAATTTGTTCACAATCTCTTCAAAAAGAACGTAATTTTCTTCCAAATCAACGGACAAAAAATACGTGTTACCATATCCGTCTCCAGTGGAAGTGATTAAACGGTTTTTTTCTAAAACCTTTAGGTGATGCCTAATTGTGCGGTAATCCATTTCAACAGCGGTCGCCAACTGATTGGCGTTTTGAGGCTGTTCATGCAGAATTTCAAGAATTTTTGCACGGGTTAATCCACCTCTGCTTCCAGCAATAAGCCAACCAAGTAAATATTTCAATGGACGAACACGAGCAGACATCAGCACAGCTCCAAAAAAATAAAGAGTTTAACTGAAATAGATTGAAGACACGAAAAATGAAAACTTTTTTCGTTATTTTTTGTAACCTTGGAAAATAAACTAAAATTATTACAGTTTTTAGATCCCAAAGAAATCAGTTTATCGCACCACATATCAAGACGTAAAAAATTCCAATCTAGCTAAATTCGCTGTTAGAGTTGGAGACAAAAAGTCCGCTAATTATTGCGCACATAAAAACGGTTACTTCGGTAAACATCAGTACTGCTCGGACATCAAAAGAATACGAAAATGCCGGAGTAAACGCGTACGTCACAAAGACTGAAATTATGAGGAAAACGATTCCAAGCATTGAAAGCTTGAAGTTGTTTCGTTTTAGCATAAACATTCCTCCAGCCAAGGCACATACAGAGCTAACAATGTTAACTACTCCAAAGATCAAAAACCCTTGAAAATCTGAAGGCATAGGTGTTGACCCAAAATAGTCAACCAAAGAAGTGTACTGATACAAACCGATATAGCCAACACTTGCAATAAAAGATGCAGAAATCAAAGTTAAAATTGCGGCTGCAAAAACTAAATCGGGTTGTTTTTGTTGTGTTTGAGCAGAGTTTAAACAATTATCATCTATTACCGTTACAACAGGTTTACCGCATTCGGGACAAACGGTATTTTCGTCATCAACTTCCTTACCACAATTTGGACAAATCAACAATTACACGACCACTTTCGGGTTAAGATTTCGTGAGTTGTTAGAAATTTTCTAAAGTTGATATTTAAGCTTATTTCAGAATTAAAGAAAAATCAAAGACGATTCAGTTCTCTTAGGTTAAAAAACTAAAAAATATAGTTTCAGTTTCAACTAATTGGGGATAAATTCTGGAAAAGGCTTTAACATATTCTATATAGGATTGACGAAAATGAAGAAACATGACTGTTGAAGAATTAATCAGCGACTTTTTGAATCCCCCCAATGTGTATCTGTCCTTAAGTATTGAACTAGTCTGTTTAAGCCTAATTCTCACATTTACAATCACATTGTTCATCTTTTATGTTTACAGAAAAACCTTCAAAGGAGTAATCTACACCCGTAACTTCAACATTGGATTGGTACTAACAGGACTAGTAGTAACACTAGTCACCCTACCAATCAGCTCTAATATCGCACTCTCATTAGGAATGGTCAGTGCCCCGAGCATGGTCCGATTTCGCACCGCAATCAAAGACCCCGCAGATATAATTTTCACGTTCTGGGCAATCTCAGTAGGAATAATCAACGGAGCAGGACTATATATGATAGCAATAATCGTCTCACCCATAAAGGATTATTCATGTTCATTCTAAACAAAGCAAACTTTCGAACCAACGACCCATACCTGGTAGTAACCCACTACATCAGTGAAGCCGAAAAACAAGTCCAAAAAGCCCTTCCCGAACACAAAATCCGCTCACGCACAGTAACCACCTCAGGAATAGAACTTATGGTTGAAGTAAGAATGAAAGCCCAAGACACCCCAGACGTGATCAGGAATGGGAATAATTTTAGAAGTAAAATTTGACGACGTGTTACCAATACATATTCGCGGTTTATTTCCAGATACAATTCGACCACAATCTGCTAATGGAAAATTTGCAATGTGTAGAGAGTTAACAAATGCAATAACGGGTTGTTCTGTTACAAAAAATCAGGTATAAGAGTTAAAAATTTTTAAGTTTGTAGCCGTGAAAAACACATAGAAGCCATAATTTTGAATGATAGATTTTGGTTGAATTTTGAAAAATTCTTTTATACTATTTTGGATGGGGAATCAATTGCACAGGCAATATTTTGGTGAAAAAATTGATTCAAACATCCGGAATAGGAACTCAAAACATATTTGAAACAGGAGTCGTGTTGCTTAGGAACACCACATGGAAATGTGGAAAAGTAGAACGACTGATAATAGACTACCTGCGACGCCACATTCATCACCACAAGAAAAGCAATCCTTCAATGAAAGAAATACTAGAGCAT
>JARRLY010000004.1:53114-55767 GCA_037386545.1 Candidatus Bathyarchaeota archaeon | reverse complement strand
TTCTTCTATGATTGTTTTTTTCATTTTTGCTTCTGCTCTCTCATTGCTAGTCGATATTTTGCGTAACGATCTTCGGGCGAAAATTTAGCTGGATGTGGAATGCGCACCTTCCCCCCACAAACTGGACAAGCATCCTGATTTAGAGTATATTTTTCGCATTTCACACATTTTCTAAGCAACCAAACCATCGCAATCAACACATTTTGGCAGTTCACATCTACTTGTACACACTTACCTATTTACGTTTTCAAAAAATTTACATTAAATCTTAAATCTGATCTTGACTCATAATAATGTACGGGATTTTAATGGATAACCTTCAAAAAAGGACCATTTTAATTTACGAATCCATTGGAATTGTTTTCATTATTATATTGGGAAGCTTGTTTCATTTCACTTTTGAATTGTCTAGTTTTAATCCAGTAGTAGGAGCCTTTTCTGCAGTAAACGAAAGTGTCTGGGAACACTTAAAACTCGGATTTTGGCCCTTGATAATATATGCCGTCCTTGAATATTGGAAAATAAAAAACAAAACAAACAATTTCTTTTTAGCAAAAGCTGTTGCTGCATGCACAATAATTCTGATCATTCCAGTTATCTTTTACAGTTACACCAGCATAACCTGTGAAGCCCTCCTCGCAATAGACATAGGGAGTTTCATTGGTGCTGTAGTATTTGGACAGTTTCTAAGCTACACCCTTTTAATATTCAAAGAACAATCCAAAACAGTGGAGCTACTTTCATTAATTGTCTTAGCAGTTTTTGCAGTCTTGTTTATTGTTTTTACCTTTTATCCTCCTCACATTTCATTATTTCAAGATTCAGGTACTGGAGACTACGGAATTTTAGGACATTTCCGTTAATTCCTGTGTATAACTCGTCTGGTTATATAGAAAATTCTTCTATTTTTCTATATTTTAGAGATAAAACGGAATTTCCTAATAATCTTGTATGCTAGTTGAAATTATTGTGTGAAAAATAATAAAAATTAATGAAAATTAAGGACTTAAAGTCCTCAAACATCCCGAAACAATTGTGATATTGAATAGTTTCCCATGATGTAAAGTGACGTTCTTTTTACAGAATTCAATAGTTTCTGTGGATTCATAACACTTATTACTGGAAATAGGTGTACCCGTTTTTGCTCTCATCGCGAAAGCTTGGTTGCATGCGTAAATCCCATTCATGCATCATCTCAACGTGAGATAACCAAAATTTGAATTATCCGGGTGGCGTGGTACAAGCCCGATGAGGGCGCAATCAGCCTAATTTTTGGCTGCTGCTAATATAAGACAACAATAACCCCTAACTTTTCTAAACAGTTTGCCTCATCTGTGGTAAGATATTTTTTCTAATTCTTTGGTGGTATAATTACAAATCAAGTCAACCTCTAGCGCATTTAGAAACTGTTCCATTTTCTTTTTACATATGGCCCAAAGGCAAAAACAGCAGCAGTTGAAGAAAGCATTCATCTGTAGCCTGTTCACTATAGCATATGCGTCTACGTGAATAATAGGATCCAACTTCCGATCTTTATGAGAATTCGTGAATTAAAGTTAACTTAACCAAACGAAAAAAACCAAAACTACAACCAAGTCGAAACATTGATAAACCCTGTGTGGATTAAACACTGCACTTGAAAAATTAGGGTGAGGCATAATGTCAAAACCATTTTACGCAAAATTTGAAGTTCCCGACGAGGTGGCAGATGCGGCCTATGAAGCCCTGCAAATAGCCAGCCGAACCGGGTCAGTTAGAATAGGAACAAACGAAACAACAAAATCCGTAGAAAGAAGTCAAGCAAAACTCGTAGTTATTGCAAACGATGTAGACCCACCAGAAGTAGTTGCACATCTTCCGCTTCTATGTGAAGAACGTAAAATCCCTTACGTTTTCGTCCCCAGCAGAGAAAAACTTGGAGTTTCTTCTGGAATCGAAGTCTCCTCTGCAGCAGCTGCAATCGCTAATGTTGGTGAGGCCGTCGGTTTGGTTAAGGAAATTTCAACCAGACTAGAGGAACTTAAACAGAAGGGCGCTGAATGAGCAAACGAGAAGAATCTGATGAGCTAGTTCCCGCAGAAGTCATCCAAGTAGTTGGAAGAACAGGGACCACTGGCGAAATCACTCAGGTTCGAGTTCGTGTTCTTGAAGGACAAGACAAAGGACGAATCATCACAAGAAACGTGAAAGGTCCAGTTCGTGCAAACGACATCCTTGTTCTGCGAGACACTGAACGGGAAGCAAAACGGCTCAGAAGATAAAGGTGAAAAAACATGCCAAAGAACCAAACATGTTCATTTTGCGGACACGAATTTCCGCCAGGCACCGGCATGATGTACATTCGAAACGATGGAACAACACTTCAATTCTGTTCCAACAAGTGCCGAAAAAGCTCCATTGACCTGAAACGTGACTCACGCAAAGTCAAGTGGACCAAATACTACGGAAAAGAAGAGAAAGGAAGAGCATAATCTCTCAACTTTTTTTATCACATTTAGGAGGTTAAATGATTGACCATGAACCTAGTTGTCCTTGGCCCACCTGGAGTAGGCAAAGGAACGTACGCAAAATATCTCGCAAAAAAATACAACATCCCCACAATTTCTGTTGGCGACCTTTTCCGTAACGCCATAAAAAACCAAACCCCCTTAGG
>JARRLY010000004.1:49047-53103 GCA_037386545.1 Candidatus Bathyarchaeota archaeon | reverse complement strand
GGTGAGCTAGTCCCTGACGAACTAGTCAATGACCTAGTAAAAAACCGACTCGACGAAGATGACTGTAAAAACGGATTTATTCTTGATGGATATCCCAGAACCGTTCCTCAAGCCGAAGCCATGCCTAGCTTTAAGAACCTTGATTTGGCTTTGAATTTTGTTGCCCCTAACGACGTTATCATGGAACGAATCAGCGGACGACGAACCTGCAATAAGTGTGGAGCAACCTATCACGTTAAAAACATCAAACCTAAAGTTGAAGGTGTTTGTGATGGCTGCTCTGGTGATCTTATTCAACGTGCCGACGAAAAGCCTGATGTTATCAAAAACCGTTTAGAGGTTTATTATGAAAAAACTAAGCCAGTAACTGATTATTTGCAGAAAAAAGGTTTGGTTGCAGACATCAACGCTAACTACAACATTGACGAAGTCGAAAAGATACTTTCTCAATGTTACGCAGCCATTGACAAACTAAACTAGGTTCAAACCTAGTTCCATTTTTTGTTTTTCAATATTTTTTAGAGTATAAGCTAAAATAGCCCCTTTTTATTGAAAATAGCGTGAGGGAAAGCTGTTGCCAATACGTCAACCCATTGTTTCGGTGTTAGGTCATATTGACGCTGGAAAAACCAAACTGTTAGACAAAATCAGACAAAGCAGTGTCCAAGACCGCGAAGTCGGCGGAATTACCCAGCACATTGGAGCCAGCTATTTTCCTGTAGAAACTTTAGCCCAAATTTGTGGACCCTTGTTTACAGGCATGAAAAAGGACGTTCAACTTCCCGGGTTATTGGTTGTCGACACCCCCGGTCACGAAGCTTTTGTTAACCTGCGAAAACGAGGGGGCGCAGTTGCTGATATTGCAATTCTTGTGGTTGATGTGTTGAAGGGTTTTGAAGCCCAAACTTACGAGTGCATCGAGATTCTAAAAGAGAAAAAAACTCCCTTTCTTGTTGCCGCAAACAAAATCGACCGGGTGCCGGGATGGAAACCCCACGATGGCTCAACTTTCACTGCATCCTATAAAAAGCAAGGACAGTACGTTCAGCAGGCTTTGGACGAGAATTTGTATCGGTTGATGGGGACTTTTTCGAGGCTTGGGTTTAGAACCGACAAATTCAGTAATGTGAAAGATTTTGCCAAAACCATCGCCATTGTTCCCACAAGCGCAACAACTGGGGAGGGAATTCCGGAACTGTTGGCTGTTCTTATTGGTTTAACGCAGCACTACTTGCAAAACAGGCTCCAAATTACTGAAGGTCCCGCAAAAGGAACGGTTCTGGAAGTAAAAGAAGAACCCGGACTTGGTATAACAGCAAACGTGATTATCTATGATGGAATTCTGCAAAAAGGCGACCTTATAGTTGTGGGGGCCAAAGAAAAACCCATAGTAACCAACATTCGGGCTGTGTTTTTGCCTAAACCTTTGGATGAGATTCGGGACCCTCGGGACAAGTTTACTTCTGTTGATTGTGTTTCTGCGGCTGCTGGAGTAAAAATTGCCGCACCTGACCTAGAAAACACCCTTGCTGGTGCGCCGGTTTATGCGGTTCCCTCTGAGGACCGTTTGGACGAGTTTGTTCAGATGGTTGTTGACGAGGTTCAGCAAATCAAAATTGATACAGATTTAGATGGAATCATTTTGAAAACTGATGCCTTGGGTTCCCTTGAAGCAATTGCAGAGAGCCTGAAAAGCAATGGGGTTCCCATCAAGGTAGCTGACGTTGGGGACGTTTCTAAGCGTGATGTCACCAAAGCTGCAGTAGTTAAAGAGCGCGAGCCCTTATATGGTGCGATTTTGGCGTTTAATGTTAAAATTTTGCCCGACGCAGAAGAAGAAGCCCGAAACCGTGACATACCCATCTTTAACGAAAAAACCATTTATAGCTTAATTGACGAGTACACCGATTGGCTTAAACAAGAAGACGAAGCCCGCCTTGAAGGCGAATTTAACCGTTTAGTTAAGCCGGTTAAGCTCAAGTTTTTGCCGGGTTATGTTTTTCGTAAAGCAAAACCCGCAGTTGTTGGTGTTGAAGTTTTGGCAGGAACGGTAAGACCCAAACAGATTCTGGTTAAAGAAGACGGAAAAAACATTGGAGATATTTCTCAAATTCAAGATAAAGGTAAGCCTGCTTCTGAAGCTAAGGTTGGAGCTCAGGTGGCGGTTTCGTTGAGTAAGGCGATTGTGGGTCGTCATATTCATGAGGGTGAGGTTTTCTTTGTGCGTTTGCCTGAAAAGCATGCAAAAATTTTGCGAACTAAGTTTGAAGACCGTTTATCTTCTGATGAGCTTGAAGCCTTGACAGAATATATTGAACTTAGGCGTCGTGATTCGCCTTTTTGGGCGGTTTAAGATTGTTTTAGCAATTTTTTAAAGTGATTTTAAATACACATATTTTATTAAGTCTTACGAAGCCCTATTTTTCTAGGTAATCATTGAACAAAAAACCCCTCGATTAGCTACGGCTAAGAAGAATGAATAAATGTGAGAGCGGATGAAAACCGATTCAAAGTTCACTCCTAAGCATAAAGCCTCAGTTTTCCGTGAGGTGTACCCGATTTATGAGCCCTACGTATATGCGGCGATTATTGCTGAGTCAAGTACTCAAAGGTTACAGTATGAGTTGATTGAGCCCACCTTGCTTGAAGAAGATGCAGGATTATTAAAAGAAATCAAAACCACATTAATTGAAGAAATTGACATTAACCTCAAAGAAATAGAAACCCGGAAAAAAGCCGAAGATTACCTCAAATCAAAGATTCGTGAAATAATCAAAGATTACCGAATCAAAATTGTTGAAGAATCCATCGACAAACTCACATACTACATTGTGCGGGACTTTTTGGGTTACGGAAAAATAGACGCCCTCATGAAAGACCCCCTCATCGAAGACATCTCAGCCGACGGTGTAGGAATTCCTCTTTATGTTTGGCACCGTGATTACGAGTCATTACCCACAAACATCAGTTTCAAGGACAGTTTAGAACTAAATTCCTACATTATTCGCCTTGCCTACATGGCAAAAAAGAACATTTCCCTTGCAACGCCTATTCTTGATGCTTCGTTGCCTGATGGCAGCCGTATTCAAATGACCTACGGAAACGAAATCACCCGCCGCGGTTCAACATTCACGATTCGCCGCTTCCGGGTAGACCCTCTTACAATTTCTGATTTGATTTCTTATGGCACAATTTCTGCAGAAATGGCTGCGTATTTTTGGTTTGCCATCGAAAACAGGGCATCTTTTCTAGTAGCTGGGGGTGTTGCTTCTGGAAAAACTACGATTCTTAACTGTTTTTCAATGTTTATCAAGCCCGGACTAAAGCTAGTCAGCGTAGAAGATACTGCAGAACTGAATTTGCCCCACGAAAACTGGATTCCTTCAGTTGCCCGAACCGGTTTTGGTCACATAAACGAGGGCGCAGGAGACGTCACACTGTTTGATTTGCTAAAAGCTGCAGTTAGGCAGCGTCCAGATTACTTGATTGTTGGGGAAGTACGAGGACAAGAAGCATACACCCTTTTCCAAGCCATGGCAACTGGGCACTTGGGTATGGGAACCATTCATGGTGAGTCTGCAAGTTCAGTTGTTCATCGTCTTGAATCTGAGCCCATGAACATTCCCCGCCCCCTTTTGACTATGATTAATGCTATACCTGTTCAGCTGCGAACAGAAGTTAAAGGAAAACCTGTCCGCAGAACTCGTTCAGTAACAGAAATCATTGGTTTAGACCCCAAAACTAAGGAACTTCTAACCCACGAAGTTTACAAATGGGATGCCAGATTTGATCGGTTTGTGTATTCTGGGCATAGTTATCTTTTGGAAGAAAAAATGAAACAAAAAGGGCTCAACGAAAAAGAACTCCAAGACGAACTACACCGAAGAGCAACCGTTCTAGCTTGGATGGTAAAACAAGGCATCCGCAAATACACTGATGTTGTTTCAGTTATTCGGGAATATTATTCTGACCCCAATCGTGTTTTCCGCAGAGCCAGGTTGGGACAATCATGAATGCTACAAACTTACGAAAGGGGCTCAAAAGAGTTTACTTATG
>JARRLY010000004.1:0-49021 GCA_037386545.1 Candidatus Bathyarchaeota archaeon | reverse complement strand
GTGTTAAACTGGGCAAATCTAAACCCCAGATTTTTGCGTATCATCTGATTGGAAATCGAATCCAAAAAGCTATGCCCTTGTTTGTTGACCTTGACTCTAGTTTAAAAAAGTCTGGAATGCGAACTAACTTTAAAGCCTATGTCAGCACAGCAATTTTAGCAAGTTTGTTAATGTTTGCTTCAATAATTCTGGTTGTCCCTACCGTTTTGTTCTTTTTTGTTGACCTATCGTTGTTCTTGTCCCTTCTGTTTGGAGTGGGTTTAAGTCTGCTTGGAGCTGCATTAACTGTAGTAGTTTTTTATTCATACCCCAGCTATCGCACTGACACTCTAAAACGAGACCTAGAAGACGACCTTGCATTCACCGCAGGATACATGTCAATCCTAGCAGGAGCAGGCGTGACTGCGGATTCTATATGGCACTCTTTGGCGCAGATTGACAATTCTTTGTCTGTTTCAAACACTGCAAAAGATGTAGTTCGGGATGTGGAACTCCTAGGCTTTGACATCATTTCATCATTGGAAAAAACTTCAAAACGAACTCCTTCAGAAAAATTCAAAGAACTAGTTGAAGGTTTCATTTCTGTTGTTCACTCTGGGGGTAGTTTAGTAAAATATCTCAGAAGCCGCTCTGAACAGTACATGAAATTCAAACAAATTGCCTTGAAACGTTTCTCGGATAACCTTGCAGTTCTAGCAGAATTTTATGTAACCTTGATGGTTGCAGGCTCCCTCATCTTTGTTGTTATGCTGTCTGTTATGGCAATGCTAGGTGGAGGCACTTTAGGTTCCTTGGATTCTCGGTTGGTCCTGCAACTGCTCACATACATTGGGTTACCCATTGGTTCTGTGATATTTCTGGTAATAATAGACATGATTTCACCGAAGCGATAAACATGCCAAAAATTGAAACATACGAAAAGAAAATCGCATGGATCGTCTCCGGCACTGTGGGAGTGATTGTGTGTGCCGTAGCGGTGCTTTTGCTTTGGGGTAGTCCGCTTTTTGATGAGTATTTGCTTTTGGCGGTTGTTCTTACTGTTTTTCCGGCTTCGGTTCTTGATTACATGGATTACCGCTGGAAACGAAACATCGACAAACACCTTCCCGACCTGTTTCGTAGCATAGTTCAAGCCCAAAAATCTGGCATGACCCTGCCCCAAGCAGTAGAAGAAGCCTCAAAACGAAACTATGGATCCATGAGCAAAGAACTGGAAAAAATGGGCACTCAAATGAGCTGGGGAGTTTCCTTTGAAGACGCCCTAAAGTCTTTAGGTAAACGGGTTGACACTGCTTTGATGCGGCAAACTGTTCCTTTGATTATTGAAGCCCAGCATTCAGGCGGTCAAGTCGAGAAAGTTTTTGAGCCCTTAGAAACTTTTGTGCAAACAATTTTAACCTTCGACGAAGAACGAAAAACCCAAACTCGCCCTTATCTTGCGATCATTTATGTGGCGTTTTTTGTGTTCTTGTTCACCATCATCATACTGCTGAAGTCGTTCTTTGTTGACATTACCGATTTTCAGCTTAGCCAATTCGAAATGATGCCCGCCGATCAGGCAAAACGCCTTTTCTTCCACATGAGTTCAATTCAAGCCTTCTTTGGAGGATTGGTTGCTGGAAAAATGGGCGAAGGAACCGTTGGTGGAGGCTTAAAACACAGCGTCATTTTACTGGTAATTGGCTATTTTGCTTTCAAATTCATCGTGTAGGAGAAAACAAACGTGAGAAAACTGTTGCGAAACAAAAGAGGCGTAAGCCCCGTGCTGAGCAGTCTGTTGTTGACTGTTATTGCAGTGGCGGGTATGTCCATCGCCGTTAGCGCAACATATGTTATCACTAATGGCCTGCACGACAATATGAGCGAACGACTCATAGTTGAAGATGTTTGGTTTAATCAGGACAAAATTTCAGTTTATGTTCGAAATATTGGCAGAATTAAAATCGACATTGACGCAATTTACATTAACGAGATCAATCAAGGATTTTCGTCTTTGGAACTGGAAGAAGGCCAGCATGGCTGGTTAAATTCTACTTACACTTGGAGCCCAGAAACTGAATATCACATAAAAATTGTAACAGGGAGGGGAACAATAGTTGCGGATTACTATATTTCGCCGCCTTAGAAAAGACCGCCGCGGAGTCAGCAACATCATAGTTGTTGCTCTTAGCCTAGTGATTATGTTAGCCATAGTTTCTGACATTATCTTGTGGAACTACGAAATGACCCAAACCGACTGGGAAAAAATGAAAGAAGACATAACCATTACAAACGCAAGGTCTGGTGCGACTCCGTCTTGGATTACCACACAAACTGATTACATAGTGAACACGGGAACCAAAACCAGTGGAAGCTATTCCGACACAATCGCCATTGACGGCAGTTATGAAAGCTTTATAGAATCAGCAGGTTTAGGCAATTTGACCTTGGTTAATGGGGAATCTTTTGAAGGTGACTGGTTGCCCGCTGGTTGGAGTGAAACAGAAGCATGGGACAAAGAAAATAATTATGCCCATGATGGGGTTTACTCTGCAGACTTTGATGGCACTGACGGAGGAGGGTCAGGATACTTGCACTCGCCTGTTATGGATTGTTCAGATGCTCAAGCAATTTATGTTGAGTTTTGGTGGCAAGACCGCTCCCTAGACAATGACGATTTTATTCTGGAATATTATGACGGCTCAGTGTGGAACACAATTCAAGACCTTAACCTATTAGAATCTGGAAACGGTTGGCATCACTACACAGAGGCAGTTACAGATAGCCAATATTTTATTTCAGACTTTCAGGTTAGATGGTGGGCAAAAAACATGTGGAGTGGTGAAACCGCATGTGTGGACGAAGTTACAATAAAAATGACGTCATCTAACGCCACAAATTTGTTTAATTTTACTGGAAGCTTTTCTGTGGACTTGTCTGGGTATCAAGTAGACCAAATTCAGACTCTTGAATTGCAGTTGATGTTCCGTGCCAGTGATTCTGCAGAAAACTGGTACCTTCAGGCTTATAACTGGAGGAATTCTGCATACAGTGAAAACGGTTTTAATGTTACTTCTGGTCAAACTCCAACAACTGGATGGGACTATTACACAGTTAATTTTGGGGATGCTTGGCAAGATTACATTGACGGGGATGGAACAGTTACTGTTAGGCTAGTAGATGAAGGAGGTGATGATGACCAAACAACAATTAACATCGACTTTCTGGGAATAAACGTGAAAACCGATGCAACACAGTTTACCTTTGAAAATGATGGCTCCCTTACAGTGTGCTTGGTTTCCTTGTGGGTAACAAACTCGACTTACCATCAACATTATGACATTGATGTTTTCCTAAATTCTGGTGCAACCAAGAATTACGTTAGTGCGGACATTGAGTTGCCCACAGGAAACTATATTGTCAAAGCAGTAACTAAACGGGGAAACACAGCAGTTTTTTCAGGCAACTAACTTGTTTACCCAAAACAGCCCTTTTACACCAATTTGAACCCTTTTCTGCCCAAATAATCCCATAGCCTAATCCCAATTACTGCCTAATTTTGTAAACTTGCCAAAAACTGGTTTTTCAGAAAACGGTATTTATTTAATTAAACACAAGCGCCTCAAAGACTCGATGGCTTGGGTTTGGTCTTTTGCTTCGACTAGGTCTATCTTGTAAAGTTTTGCCAAGTTTTTACCATTTTCACTCATTTCTGGAATAGCAACAAGACAAGCATTAGCTGGTGCGGTGTCAAAAATTTTGGCGAACATAGAAATGACAGATTGCTCGGACACCACATCATCTGCAATTGCAAGATCCATTGCAATAATAGACCTGCTTTTTTCATCCATAGCAGTCAAATCAAACTTGTGTTTAGTTCCCGACTTACCTGTCAGATAACCTGGAGTTTTTACTTTATAGCCAAAATCTTCTAAAAGTTTAGTAATTGGACTGGTTAAAATCGATTCCACATTTGCATCCATTGCAGCTTGTGGACTCAACGCATAAGCGTAAACGTCTTTGATTATTGAATCGTCAAAGCTGAAGTTAGTTTCACACTCCCGGCAGAAGTGATATGGGACTGGAATGTCAAAGCTCTTGTTACAGTTTTTGCAGTTACACCAGACTCCTGCTTTGTTGTAATCAAAATCTGGACGAACTAGTTCTGTTTTACATTTGGGACAAACTAACTTATTATTGGATTGAAACTTGTCCTCAATATCGATGTAGCCACATTTTATGTGCTCAATTAAAGCGCTTTTTTTGATGTCAATTGATTTACAATACGGACAAGTGTAATGGGTTGCAACTTTGGAAGAATGGCAAGATGGGCATACAATGATTTTATCATGAAGTATTTGTTTGAGAATGCTTGCTTTGGTTAATTCTTCCAAGAATAGTTCTGTGTTGGCTTCTCCAACAATTTTATTCACTACTGGATACGTGAAACGGTGTTTTTCATCAAAAGTGGGTTTGAGGGTTTCAATCTCTCCGCTAACAAACTTGCTAATAAGACGCTGAACTTTTGGGTTTTTGGCTAAACTACCGTCTTCGTTTTTCAAATTTTTTGACATTTATTGTCTCCTTTTCTGCAAGAACCCACGAAGAGTCTAATCACATCTAGACATCAAAAATATGCTTATTTGTTTTTAAAGTATTATGGAGCGCAAATGTATATTACGCATCTGTGTTTTACCAATAATTTGTCATGGTATTTATGTCTGATTACATTTTATATAATCGGCCACTCGGGTAAAAGATAAAAGCCCTGCCGTTTTTAGAGGAAGTTATGTCAAAGCCAATCTTCTCAGTAATTGCCACTGCGAGGGGAGAAACAGATACAAAAGCCCTCCAAGAAACCTTCAACAACTGGGAGATTGCAAAAAAGGTTTTTGAAGAAAAAACCGGAAAAAGCCACGCAGTAGAATTTTTAGTCGCAGACGCCGGAGAAAACGCAGAATTTCCCAAGATTAAGGATTTGCGGGTGATTTCTCCAGCAGAATATGATCATTACAGAGTAAGCCTTTGGAAAGAAGGAATAATCAAGTACCCAAACTGGGATACACCCGCAATTGGACGAAATTTAGGCTTTAAGCACTCCAGGGGTCAGATGCTTGTTTTTAATGACATTGATTCCCTTGTTTCAACGGGCACAGAAATAGATGATGAATACGTTTTTTCTGATTTAGACAAATACGAAAACTACTTTGAAGTAATGTATCAGGCCTTCAAGCGTAAAGACATTATCGCCTCTGCTCCATCTCTGCGTCCTCGGGACAGCCGAAAACTTGGACGAAGATTTGGAATCATGGGCGCAAACTTTGTAACACAATTTTCCCTTTTGTTACCAACAATAAAGATTTTTGGAATCCCGGTCATGGGGCCTACTGTTCCTGGACCCAGTATGACTGTTCGCCGTGACGTTGCAGAAAAAATGTCCAACGGCAAATCCGGACCCTACGACCCCGAACTAGGAATATCCGAAGACCAAAAAATCTCCCGCCTAATGACAAAATTTGGAAGAATCTCCTACGAAAAATGCGCCGGAGTTTTCACCCGAACCCACAGCAGAGTAAGCGAAGGCTTTGACATCGCAAAATCTTTGGGCTACGCAATCAAGGGTTCTACCTATTACATTTTTCCGGGCTTGTTCAAGTACCGCAGGCATGCTTTAACAATCTAATATTAGGATTTTTTGTTTTGGAGTTTTTTGATGGCTTCTTCGACTACAGCTTTTAGTCCATCAAGTCCAACTGATTTTTGTTCTTTAACTTCAAGACCACTGTTTGAACTGAACTCAGCGATGTCACTTTTTAGTTCATCCAAGTTGCCTAAAGAATCCACAATAATCAAGCCATCAAGTTCAGTAAACTGCTCTTTTATGTCTTCTATGCTCCAATCAAAAATTTCTTTAAAGTTCTTGGTTTTCTTCAAATTAGAAGGCATCCAGCCCGGAGACAAATAAAAGTGACTGTATTTTGGGTCAGCTTTGAGAATTTTTTGGTGCCCCCCAAACAAGCAGTCAATACAGTTAATGGCATCAACTTTAACTGCGTTATCACAGTTTTTGACAATTTTCTTGAGCCTAGGATGGCACATGTCTCCATAAACGACAACTATGCCCCTTTTTGCATCTTTTGAGTGCTTTTCAATGGCAGTGATTACTGCTTTTTCTAGTTCAGAATAAACGGCGTGTAAACCCGCATCCAAAAAAACAACATCAACATCAAGCTGTTTCTCTTTGACGAGTTTTTCGATTTCTGCCCGTAAAATTCCACAGGAAAGAAGAAGGGGACGGGTGTGGGGGGTCATTTTTCCCGCTACTGGTTTTCTAGCTCTTCAATCCACGTGTCCAGTTGTTCTCGCGCATCTTCGTCGCCCATTTGTTCCATTGGATGTTTCATCAAATAAGCTGAAACGAACTTGAGGTTGCCGCTAACGCCCTTATCCAGAGCCAGTTGTGCGCATCGAATGGCGTCAATTGCTACTCCGCCAGAGTTGGCCTTGTCGTCAACATCTAGGCGGATTTCCATATTGTAGGGAATGTTAGCAAACATGCGTCCTTCAATTCGGATGAAAGCAAGTTTGGTGTTTCCTAAGAAGGGAATAAAGTCGCTAGGTCCAATGTAAATGTCTTTAGCATTAAGGCGTTGTTTTTCTGGGATTTGGCTTTGCACTGACTCTGTTTTGCTTATTTTTTTGCTTTCCAGCCTTTCTCGTTCAAGCATGTTAGCAAAGTCCGTGTTTCCACCTACGTTGATTTGGTAGGTTCGATCGATGGTTGCCCCTCGGTCGACACAAAGTTTGGCTAAGGTTCGGTGAGTGATGGTTGCACCAATTACACCTTTAACGTCGTCTCCGACGATGGGGAGTTTTGCTTCTTCAAACTTTTTGAGCCATTGTTTGTTTGACGCAATGAAAACGGGCATGCAGTTAATGAAGGCACATTTGGTTTTGAGAGCAATTTTTGCCCAGAACTCTACTGCTTTTTGACTGCCTACAGGTAAGTAGTTGATTAAGATTTGGGGTTTGGTTAGTTCGATTTCGTCGACTACTTCTTTTTCGAGTTCTTCAATGCTTTTAGTTTGGTTGATTGGTTTAATCATGGCGGCTACGTAGATGCCTACTCCGTCAAGAATTGGGCTTTCTTTGACCTTTCTTGAAGTGCAGTTAGAAACACTATCAACCCAGTCTACGTAGTTTGGGTCAGAAAATATGGCTTCGTCTAGAGGTCTGTCGACTTTGTTTTGTCCCACATCGAAGGCACAGACGAATTCTAGGTCTTCTAGTCCGTAGCCTCCGATTTTTTCGTGCATTAAACCGAGTTTTTCAATTTTGTTTCGTTTGTAGATTTCGATTCCTTGAGCTAAACCTGCAAAACAGTTTCCTACTCCAATTACGCCAACCCTGATTTTGCCCATGTAATCACATTCTTTATGTACTCTGACCAAATAGGAACCAGTTCTTCTTTATTTGTTTCGGTCAAAAATAAAAAAATATTACCTCGCCCAAACAAAAAGGGTATTTTGTCTAGTGAAAACACCAACTTGGCACAAGTAATTCCACATATAAGTATACTAATAGAAGTACAATGTTGAAAATAATTTTTTTCAGCAAAATTTTTCTGCATAGCGCACATCTAGATTCAAAAGTTCACACATAGGCGTTGATCTTTTTCTTTTGTTTAAAACAAGTAAAGATTCAACAAAATTGCCGGTATGGTTATGATTATGCTTAGGATTATCGCCACGTTTCGGATTTTTAGGGACTTAATTATTTTGTTGGCGTCTAATTCTTCTTTGGGGTCGCCTACTGCGTACTGTCCGGGCTTTTCAAGTTCCACTCGAAGGGCACCTGCAATTGCCGCCATTTGCCATCCATGGTTTGTGCTGGGAATTTTGGTTTGGTCTCGCTGGGCAATTTTCCAGGCGTTTTTGTAGTCTTCTCCTACTATTGCGGCTCCAGCAATCAACAAAAGGGTAGTAAGCCGTGCTGGAATGTAATTTACTAAGGTGTCTGTAATGGCAGAAAACCATCCAATGTTTGTGTTTTCTTCATCTTTGAACCCAACCATGCCATCAAGGGTGTTAACTGCACGAAACGCAACTGCTCCTGGAACCCCAAAAAGTCCATAATAAAAAATTGGGGACAATCGAAAATCTGTCAAATTTTCAGCCAAGGACTCAATGACAGAAGAAACAATCTGCGCACCGGTCAAATCTTTGTTGTCTCTTCTTGAGAAGTGGGCATATTTTCTTGCTTCCATTAGATCACCTTCCTCTATGGCTTTTGCTGCGGCATAGCCCCAGTCGGTTTCAAGTTTCATGCAAATGGTTAGTTTCAAAATCACTGCTGAAACAATGAAAAAAACAATAACTCCAAGATACCGGTAGATTAGCTGTACCCCAAAATAGGTTGGAATAGTAAAAACCAAAATTACTGTCAGCCCAAGGAGAACCCCGTTGAATTTTTCGATTTTAGGGTTGGGGTTTTTGAAGAAGGGCTTGATTTTTTGGGTGAACTTTCCCATCAAAACCGTGGGGTGAAGTTTGTATTGGATTTTTTCGGGGTAGATTGGGGAGGGGTCGCCAAAAATTAGGTCGATCACCAGCGCTACGATGAGAACTCCTATTGCCACCAACAAGTTTGTTATTGTTATCATTGGCAAGCACGTGTTAACCAGCTAATTACCGTTACTCCACGAAAGTTGCTTAAAATGATTGCCATCAAATTCATAAAAAACTAACCAGATTTCTGGAAAACGGTTTCTCCATCCACAAGGGTCATTTTTACTTCAATTTTTCCTATTTCACTAGTTGATGTTGCGAGAGGGTCACCAGAAAGAACAGTAACATCAGCGAGTTTTCCCTTTTTGATTGAGCCTTTGTTTTCTTGTTCACAAGAGGCGACAGCTGCATCAATTGTGTACATCTGCAACGCTTCTTTCGGAGTGATTTGTTCTTCAGGGAAATATTGACGCTCTACCGCAGCCTGAATAGCTACCAACGGACTAAGGGGCTCCATGGGGCAGTCTGAACCACCAATGACCCTTATTCCACTTTTTATCAATGTTCTGAGTGGGTACAGCCATCTTGCCCTTTTGTTTCCCAGACGTTCAATTGCTGACCAATAAGTAAACTCCGAAATTACACACTTGGGCTGTACGGAAACAGTCATGCCCAGTTCTTTTATTCGCTCAATCAAATCCGGATTCAAAACCGACGCATGCTCAATGCGATAACAATGGTCTTCTCTTGGATTTTTTGTTAACACTTTTTCAACTGCAGTTAGCGCCATTTCGATTGCCTTGTCTCCCATGGCATGCATAACCAACTGAAGCTTTGCATTATGTGCTTTTGTGACCACTTTATCCAGTTCATTTTGTGAATATAACAATTCACCTGTTGTGGTGTTATCATCCTTGTAAGGCTCACAAAGGGCAGCGGTTTGAGCAGCTAAGGAGCCATCAACAAAAATTTTGACTCCTAACTGTTTGTCGATTTTGTTTGAATCAAAATTAAGCTCATCAATTTTGTCTAAAACGCTAGCGGGAACAATAACGTGAACCCTAACAGGCAACATGTTTTTTGCCTCAAGCTTTTGAACAATCAACGCTTCTTCCAAGGAAGCAACAATCCAATGAACACTGGTTACCCCAGCTTCTGCAATTTTTTGAAAAGCTAAACTGGTTGATTCCATAATTTCTTCTTCTGTTGCCTCGGGAATTATTTTCCAAACCAAATCAGTTGCTGTTTCCCGCAAAATTCCCGTAAGCTCACATGTTTCTGGATGTTTTGCGATTGTTCCGTCCGCTGGAGCTGGGGTTTCTTTTGTTACTTTTGCAAACTCTAACGCCTTACTGTTGACAACACAAACCCGTCCACACTCATGATACAAAACCACCGGATTATCTGGAGAAACAGCGTCCAAATCATAACGAGTCAGGTAACGATTTTCTGCAAAATGGAGTTCGTTCCATCCATTACCCACAATCCACCGGTCTTTCGGGATTTTTTGTACCCTTTCTTTGAGTCGGGTTTGCAGTTCTTCAATCGAGGTTACATCGCTTAAGTTGACCCAATTCAAGAACTTTCCAAAATCTGCAACATGAATATGAGAATCAATAAACCCCGGAACAACAGTTTGTCCTTGTAAATCAACTACTTTTGTTTCTCTGATAACTAACCTTTTGATTTCTTCTGTTGTGCCAACTTTCACAATGCGGTTTTTTTGTATGGCAACTGCTTGGGCTTTTGGTCGCGCAGAATCCATGGTGATTATGTTTCCGTTTATTAGTGCCAAGTCTGCTGACATTATAGTCACCGTTAACTTTGAAGCATAATTGCAGAAACGCAAACTGTTCTGGGTTTTTACTTTATTTTCTTTGAGGCGTCACCTTTGGGTTGGTAAAGGCACGCAGGGTCAGACCCAAAGTAAGAGCCAGTTAATGAGTGAGCTCGGGTTCTGCATCCACCACATACGTTTCGTAACTCGCAGATTCCACATTTACCTTCCAGATTGTCAGGGTTTTGAAGTCTTTGGTAAAATTCCTCATTTTGCATCTTGTCCCAAAGCTCTGTTAGGGTGTTTTCTTTGATGTTTCCTATTTTTAGGTCTTCATCGTAAAAACACGGTATGACGTCTCCGTTTTCTAGTACACTGAGATATCCGCCAAACAAGAAGTAAATGCATTTTGCGGTGTGGGTTTCTTGGCTTACCCATTCGCAGAATCCTTCGGGGTCTCTGTCCCGAACTACACGGATGTAATGTGGACAGTGGATGTTAAAATCAAATTTGACCTTGTATTCTTTTTTTGTTAAATCATACAAATGATTCAAAAACACGTCATACTCTTCTGGTGTGGGCTCCAAATTTATTTGATTTTTTGCCCTTCCAGTTGGAACTAAATGATTAAACCAAACAAACTGAGCATGATACTTTTCTGCCAACTTAACTATATGGTCAGCCTCGTTGAGGTTACGGTTTGTAATCGCCATGGACAAACCGTTCAAAATTCCTTTTTCCGACAACCTTTGAATAGCCGCAACTGCAGCCTTGTATGAACCTTTTCCTCGCAAGGAATCGTTTGCTTCTTCTGCTCCATCAATGCTCACAGAAGTGTAAACGTTGTATTTGGATAGGTTTTCTAAGATTTCTCCGTCCACAAAATATCCGTTGGTCAGCAAATTAACTTCTAGACCTAACTCTTTTGCGTGGGCAATAATGGTGAAAATGTCTTTTCGTATTAGGGGTTCTCCACCTTTGATTCCAAACCATTGGGAACCAAATTCTGCAACTTGGTCGACCAGTTTTAGTCCCCATTCTGTGTCTAGTTCGTCAGGGGAAGCTTCACAGTTTGCGTCTACGTTACAATAAACACAGTTGTAGTTACAAGCGCCAGTGGCTCTCCAAGAAGTAATCATCAGAGGGCCCTGAAGTTTTTTCGGGGGACCAGGACATGCCATTTTGAACCAAATCCAACCAAATTGATAACTTTGATAGTATAGTTACAATTTAAAAACAATTCCATTTTACCAGAAAGCGCTACTGTTTTCTATAGTTGGCATGTTTTCTTGTTGTAACTGTTCCAAAAATCTGATTTCGTATACAAAACTTATTATTTGGCAAATTTCATGAGTGCTATACTAAACCATCGGAGACCGTTATTGCATGATTTTGTTAATGACAACTGCTCCGCCTGAAGACTCCCCATGGGGCCTTGGTAGACGTTACCCTCCGCTGGGTTTAGCTTATGTTGCTGGTTCTCTTGAACACGCAGGATACGTAGTTCAAATAATCGATAACTACCTTTTGAAAAAACCAATCAACGAAATTAAACAAGAAGTCGAAAGACTAAACCCCGAAATCATTGGAATCACCTGTGGTTCAGTAACCTACCGAAAATGCATCGAAACCGCAAAAGCAGTAAAACAAGTCCTCCAAAACTGCAGAGTAGTAGTAGGCGGATGGCATCCATCATATTTACCCGAAAGTATGCTCAAACACCGGGAAATCGACTACGTAGTCATCGGGGAAGGCGAACAAGCAATCGTAGAACTGACAAACGCAATTGTTTCTGGAAAAGAAAAAACTGAAGTTTCCCAAATTTCTGGGATTGCATACAGAAAAGGCAACCAAATTGTAAAAAACCTTCAAACTTTCATCCAAGATTTGGACGCAGTTCCGTTTCCTGCACGACATCTGTTGCCTATGGACCTTTACATGCGAAAAATGGAGTATCTAGCCGTTGAACCCGTGGACAACATGAACGTAATTCGTGGTTGCCCATATAACTGCGCCTTTTGTGAAACCAAAAAAATCTGGACCAGCAAATGCCGAGCCTTCAGCCCTCCAAGAGTTGTAGCTGAACTGAATCATATGATAGAAAAATACGGCACCAAAGGCATCTATTTTGTTGGAGACAATTTCACTATCAACAAAAAACGAACCATAGAACTGTGCAAAGAAATCAAAAAAGAAAAACTGGATCTGCAATGGGTCTGTGATACCCGTGTTGATTTGGTTTCCCGAGAAATGCTCCAAGAAATGAAATCTGCAGGGTGTAAAACAATCTGGTTTGGCGTAGAATCCGGAGCGCCTCATATTCTTAAACGAATCAACAAACAAATTACTCGGGAGCAAGCTGTTGACGCTTTCAAACTTTGTGATCAGGTAGGAATTCGAACCGCCAGTTCCTTTATGATTGGCCTACCCGGAGAAACAGTTGCTGATATGCATACCACCTACAAGTTTGCTCGAAAGCTAGACCCCGATTATGCACGCTTTCACATCTTTATCGGATACCCCGGAAGCAGCATGTACGATGAAATAATGGCAAACGGATGGTACGAACGTGTGGAAGATTTTGTAACCTACGTCAAAACCGATCAATTCGATTTTGAGCTAGTAAAAAACCTGCAACGAGAATTCCACAAAAACTTCAACCGTTCACCCCACCGGATACTAAAAACAATCCGCCGCGATGGCTTCCTAAGCGTCTTAAAACGCAATATCTGAACCTAAACATTTTTGTGCTATTTTTTAGGATTGGGCTTTTCCAAATCTTTCTACAGTTAATTTACAAGTTATACATGTTGATTATTTTGATTAAGGAACATGTGTAAAGGCTATTAAGCACGGTTGGCGCTTGTATGTCTGTAACCCCAAAACTTCAGGCGACAATTATGCGACCTCGTGTAACCCTTGTTAACCCCCCTTACCCTCTTAGTCCACACAAGCATATGCCTTTTCCACAGTTGGGTTTAGGTTACCTCGCCGCCGTTCTGGAAAAAAACGGCTATGAAGTTGATGTAATTGATTGTCAGGCTCTGTTTATCCATTATGATGAATACAAAAAAGAAATCAGCAAACGCAAACCTGATCTTGTTGGATTTACTTCAATTACTTTAACCTACAAATCTGCGTTGCATTTGGTCAAATTAACCAAAGAAATCCACCCCAAATGTGTAACTGTTCTGGGTGGACCCCATGCAACCTTCTGGGATGAAGAAGCCCTCCAAGAATGCCCTGACCTTGATGTGGTTGTCCGCAAAGAAGGTGAGTACACCCTGCTTGAGCTTGTTCAACGTCTTGAAGCTGGAAAAAATTTTGATGGTGTTCAAGGAATCACCTACAGAAAAGGTGATGAAATAGTTGTTAATCCAGATAGACCATACATCGAAGACCTTGATAGCCTTCCTTATCCTGCCCGTCATCTTTGGCCTGTTTCAAAACTTCGAAAAGTAGAAGACGTTTTCTATCTGACAACAAGCCGAGGTTGCACTTCGTGGTGTGATTTTTGTCAAGCAGTTAGAATGTTTGGCAGAAGATACAGAATGCGTAGCCCCAAAGGCATAGTGGATGAACTGGAATACCTAAACAAAAAATACAATGCAACCCAGTTCACTTTCTGTGATGATGCTTTCACAATTGACCCCCCACGCATTGAAGAATTATGTAAAGAAATCATGGACCGTAACCTGAAAATTATCTGGAACTGTGGAACCCGGGTTGACAAAGTAACAAAAGAGTTGCTCATCAAAATGAAAGAAGCAGGTTGTGTTTCAGTGTGGTTTGGAGTCGAATCCGGCTCCCAAGAGGTCCTTGATAACATGCACAAAGATATCTCCACCTCTCAAACTCTTAGGGCAGTGGGTTGGGTGCAAGAGCTTGGTTTGCAGCCTGTGCCAAATGTTCTTCTTGGGTTCCCTGGTGAAACAAAAGAAACTGCTTGGAAAACAATCAAATTTGTTCAAGAACTGTGCCCAAACAATATGGCATATTTTAACGTAACAACTCCTCTTCCTGGGACGCCTTTGTATGACAAGATAAAGGACAACGAGTGGCTTAGAATAACTGACTTTAATGTGTATGATTGTATGACCCCTGTGTTTGAAACTCCAACAATGAACATGGAAGAGTTAGCTGAGCTATACGAAAAAGCTTTTCAGAGATTTTATTTACGTCCCCTGTATATTCTTCGTATGTGGCGTAAAGGTTGGACCTACGGGCTTTCCACAACACGATATGCGTTTAGATATCTTGTTAGCGCAATCAAATCTAAACTTCGTAGTTTGTAGTTTTTGTGTTTTGTACTGTTAAACAAAGCTCTATAATTGGGTTAGTGATGTTTTTTATTTATTTTTAAGTATTAAAATTTATTTTTTATTCTTAATTTTACATAAAAATAATTACGTCTTCTAAAACAAGGTATCTGTCCAAAAGCTTAAATATGAATTTTTTTAGAAAGCTAGCCCAAATAAACATGAGGTTATGAAAAAATGGTAAAAGCTCCAATGACAAAAGATTCACTAATGCAGTATACATTAGTTGCGCTCTTTGTTATCACATTTATGTCCTACTTCGTTTTAGGACTTGATTCACTTATTGTATGCGGAGTCGCTGTTGGTGTTGCAGTTCTCTGTGACATATTGATGGGTATGCTCATGGGTTCAAAAGGGTCTTCAGATATGATGTCTGCGCTTGTTTTTGGCTTAATTGTTGGTTTGTCCTTTACAGTTGGTGAACCAACACTCATGACGATGGGCATTCAGTATCCTGGATTATCTGAAGGACTAGAAATAGTCATTCTTCCTGCTTTGATTTCTGCTATTGGCCTAATTGTTTTCAAAAAATTACAGGGATTAACTGGAAGAAAATATGTTAATCCTGCTGCAGCTGCTAAACTTGTCGTGCTAGGTGTACTTATTTTAACAGTATTTGCAAATACGAATATTTTATTTCCCGAGGAACATGAAATATCATTGAATCTGCAAGCTCCATTAGACCAAACGATTTTTGGATCAACCCTCCAAACATGTTATGGGGACCAAGATACTGTTATGAATAGCTATCCTTGGGAACTGCAAGACACTATTTGGACCATGCTTGTGGCCAAATATCACACTTGGGCTGGTGGGTTTTCAAGTCTGCTTGTAATCGGTGTTGGACTAGGTTTATTCGTTGCTGCTCGTCGCTACATCAAATGGAGAATCACTCTATCTTACATGATAGCTACTGTAGTTGTTGCTATAGTTATGAGTTTGATGTTTAATGGTGCTGCTCTAATTATGGAAGATATGATTCTAAGAATAATGTTCCATCTGTTTATGGGAAGTTCAATATTCATGGCGTTCTTCATGGCGACTGACCCTGCAACTACCCCACTAACACATTTAGGTCAAACAATATTTGGTGTTGGTTTAGCAGTGTTGACAATGCTTATTCAAGTGTACATGGGATTCATAGGCGGATCAATTCTTGCACTAATTATTATGAATATAACATCTCCAATTCTAGACAATGTAGGAAAATTGCGCCCAGGAAAAAGAGAAGATCAAAAAGTTATTTCCGATGAATATGTTGTATCAACAAAAGTCACTGACTGTATGCGATGCGGTGCATGTATGAACGTGTGTGTCAATGGTTTAAGTCCAATATTGATTAAACAGGCACGTGCAAAGAAGGATGCAAATAAACTAATGAAACTTGAGGCAGAGTATTGTGCTGGTTGTAAAAATTGTAACGTAGTTTGTCCTGCAGGAATATATCTTGAAGGCGAGACCTTAGGCTACAATTTGTCAAAAGAAGAAGCTAATGAAATTGAAGAACAATTCTTGAATGGAAAAGCAGACAAAGATATTGGTGTCTACAATGACATCTTTTCAGCAAAAAGCTCAATAGCTGGCCAAGATGGTGGAGTTGCCACTGCATTACTGGTGTCTGGTATGGAGAAGAATTCTTTCGATGCAGCCATTGTAGTTCAGCGGATGAATGGTTATATGGCAGATGCTGTCGTGGCAGAAAACGTCGATGATTTACTGAAAGCAAAGGGAACAAAATATGTTAGAGTTAGTATGATGTCAAAGTTGCAAGATTTACTCAAAAAAGGTAAACGAAAAATTGCTCTCGTTGGTACCCCCTGTCAAATCAGAGCTGCTAGAAGACTACAACAAATTCTCCTTCGTAAACATCCTGACATGAAATTGACCCTAATTGGTTTGTTCTGTTATGAGATACTTGACTACAAGATGCTTAAGGAAGAAACAATGCGACTACTGGGAGTTAATTTGGATGACGCAGAGAAAACGCAGATAACTAAAGGAAAATATATTGTTACAATTAACGGAAAAGATTACACAACGAAAATCAAAGAACTCAACAGCGCTATTGAAAAACGCTGCTTAAACTGTCCTGATTTTCCTGCAAAATATGCTGACGTTTCAGTAGGTTCTGTAGGAAGTGCGGATGAATATTCAACGGTCATCGTACGATCCAATGTTGGCAAAGAACTAATATCCAAAGTTGACTTGGAAAAAGGTGAAGTAGATCTAGACAAAATTAAAGCACTATGTGTTCGAAAGACCGATCGTTCAATTCAAAACTTGGCAAAATCCGGTATATATTGATATTAATGTGCACATTTTTTGTGCACATCTCCTTTTTTATTTTTTCTGACTAGTATTCCTTTTTATCATCTCTATCTTTAGATTTCGACGACAACTTATGCTTCTGTTTTATTTTCTTAGTTTTTGCATGAAAATTCATACGCAAAATATAAATGTATAATGATAACAAAGAAATGCAACAATAAAAGGAGTCAAAGAAAATGTCAAGTTGGACTGATTGGAAACTAAATGATATCTTATGGGGTATAATATTACCTTTAATTGCCGCGTTCTTGATTATAATCTTCCCTCTAGAACTAGCGCCAATACTTCTTGAAGTTGATCCAAGTTATACATTGAATGCTATCATTGTAGATGGCCTTGGAGAAGCAATTCTAACTATTGCTATTCCGTTATTTGCAGGATTAATTTGGAACAAATTTGCTGGTGGAGCAGCAGGATTTCTGTTGGGCAGCATCTATGCACTTTATGCAAATGACTCAATTGTCTGGGGGGTATCAATTGGTATTTACACTCCCAGTGGAATGGCTATTGGAGACATTGCTAATCTCGGATATGTTGTGTCTGCGATGCTAGTAGGATATATGGCTGGGTCATTAAACGGAGGTTCTTATAGTTTCAAACGAATGCTTGTCGCCTCACTCATTGCAGCAACTATCGCTGGATTCTTCCAATTTTGGACTGCATCCTTATCTATTACTAATATGGTTACGGATCCCATATACTCTGGATTCCTGATCCTCTTACCTAAGTTGATCTATGCAGTTATAATGCCAATATTCGCTACTGTCTTCGGATGGTTTGGTATTAGCCCCAAGCAAATGATGTAATACAGTGTGAAAACACTGTATATCTTCCCCTTTCTTTTTTATTTTTGATTATTTATCTTAACTTTTTGATTTTCCGATTTTTGCAAAACATTTAAGCATCTTAGTGTAGTTGTGGACGTATACTTTCCTAAGGGAACCGCTATGAAACCACACGTGACTCTTGTCAATCCCCCTTACCCCAGTAATGCACATCAACATCCCCCATTTACCCCGTTGGGTCTTGGCTACTTGGCTGCGGTTTTAGAAAAAAACAATTTTGAAGTTGACGTTATTGACTGTCAAGCTCTTGGTATCTCTTATGCCGAGTTTAAAACCGAACTTGGGAAAAGGAAACCCGATGTCGTAGGGATGACTTCTACCACCCTTACTTACAAGTCTGCTTTGAAAATTGCGAAAATAACTAAACAGGTTCATCCGAACTGCTTGACTGTTCTTGGAGGAGTTCACGTTACCTTTTGGGATGAAAACGCTCTGAAAGAGTGTCCGTCGTTAGATCTTGTTGTTCGAAAAGAGGGTGAAATCACATTCTTGGAGCTTGTACAGCGCCTAGAAGCTAACAAGTCATTTACTGACCTTATAGGAATAACTTGTCGTGATGGTGACGGCTTTATTCGTAACCCTGATCGGCCTTACATTGAGGACCTTGACAGTTTGCCCTTTCCTGCCCATCATTTGTGGCCTTTGGATCGCCTGAAAAAATATGGCGATGTAATGTTTCCTTTGATGACCAGTCGTGGTTGTGTTTATTGGTGTGAGTTTTGTTCGGCTGTTAGAATGTTTGGTCGAAGATACCGCATGAGAAGCGCCAAAAATGTTGTTGACGAGATGGAGTATCTTCATAAAACTTTTGGTTCAAGCACTTTCACATTTTATGATGATGCTTTTACTGTTGACCAAGCCCGGGTTGAGGAAATCTGCAAAGAGCTTCATGACCGTAACTTGAAGTTGACTTGGGATTGTGGAACTCGTGTTGATATGGTTAACAAAGAGCTCCTTCAAAAAATGAAAGACGCCGGATGTATTGCTGTTTGGTTTGGTGTGGAAGCAGGCTCTCAGCTTGTTTTGGATAAGATGGGTAAAGGCTTCACTGCCCAACTTACAAAAAAAGCGTTTAAGATGGCTCAAGATGTTGGGTTGTTAACTATTGCCAGCGTGGTTTTTGGTTTTCCAGGTGAAACCAAAGAAACTGCTATGGAAACCATCAAATTTATTCAAGGACTAAACCCCGATGATGTTGGCTTTTATATTGCTACGCCTTATCCGGGAACTCCTATGGCTGAACAGGTGAAAAAGAATGGTTGGCTACGAGTAACTGACTTTAACAAGTACGATACTGCCACGCCAATTTTTGAGTTGCCTGATTTGACGATGGAAGAGGTTCGAGAAATTCGCGAAAAAGCTTTTCACAAGTTTTACATTCGACCAACGTATATTCTTCGAATGTTTTCCAAAGGCGGAACCTACGGGTATTCAGCAACAAAAACAGCCCTTGCACATCTAATAAGAGCAATCAAAGCCAAATTTCGCTGATTATGATTCACTTTCTTTTTTATCAATTCTACTTTTTGTTTGAAAATTAATTAGCATCTACTGATGTTAATTCATGTCAATGTTCTTCACCTATTTTGGAGGTTCACAAAAGTTTGTCTGTAGATGAAAATCTTAAAGAAAACATACGAAAAGCAAACATTTCCCTCCACAAATATGAGGCAAACTATTACGAGCTAATACATCCAGAAATTTATAATGAACCTGAACAAAAACGGTTGATTTCTGAGTTGAAAAAAGCAAATGTCCTAATTTCCAGCAGTCCTGACAACTTGAGGATGGCTCTTGATTTTGGGGCAGGCACTGGAAATATTACTGGCAAACTGTTGAGGATGGGCTACAACGTAACTGCGGTTGACCTTTCATTGGAAATGTGCAACATACAAAAAATTGATTGTAAAAAACTGTGCTGTAGAAGACTTGGTTTTTAGTGAAAACACATTTGATTTGATAACTTGCTATTCAGTATTGCATCATTTACCTGATTATGTGAAGGCTGTTCGCGGTCTTTCTGTTTTTTTAAAGAAAGGAGGAGTAATGTACATTGACCATGAAATTTCGCCATTTTATTGGGAACGTGAACCAAAAACAGTAGCCAATTTGTTCAAGTTTGTTTACTTGCATCTAAGCCCAACCTTTAACAGTTTATATTTCAGGTTAAAGGGTCTGAAGCTCCCTCCCCTTGACTACAACTTGTCTGATTATTGGTACGCAAAAAAACACCCCCTAAACCATAAAAAACTAAAAAACCTGTTCCAACAACAAGGCTACCAACAATACAACCGGCAAGATTACCACCTCAGACGAGGACTATTTCTGAACCTCCTTTTTCGTTTCTACGTTTATTTTTGCAGACCCGAAACAAGCTTGTGGCTAGCAAAAAAATAGCATCATTTTTAAAATTTTTTCCCAAGTTTACAAGAAACCTTGTGCATTGCTGAGTATGTAGCAAAATTTTTAAACAAAACAGGTTAAACATAACCTAAAGGAATGGAAAAATGATTTTTCAGGGGAAAAAATCAAAAACTATCTACTATCACCGCAATTTCATTGCTGACGCTGATGGTTAGTCTTGTAGTTATTTTCTACTTTTTTCTCCCCTTGGGAACAACTTTACTTACCTTTTTGGTAAGTGAAGTTCCTCCCAAAAAAGTTTCAGATATAAAATACTAACTTCGTTGAGTATATGTGCCAAACTGGGGACACAGTTTTCATAATACAAATCAGTCAGTGACCAAAACAGACGGCATACCAGAAACACACAATTTTTCTGCGAACAGACAAAAGATTAGTCACACTTCTGTGAAGCATATTACTATACTACTAACAGTGCTGTGTTAAAAACAACATTTTTTCTGAAAAAATTTAGCACCACACTACCATTTCTTCTAATATTCACACAAACAATCATCTTGGCTGCTTGAGGGACAAAGTCTTGTTTTTCTAGGTAAGTTTATTTCTACTGCTTATCCTAACTACTAACTAATCCACATTTGGACCAAACCTTAACCAAATGCCACAAATGCAACAAAAGCCCCCTTGAAACAGCTCTAGACAACAGCGCTGGGATACCAACCCCAAATTGCTCCTCGTGCAGAGTTTATGTTCAAGTTATCCAGTTCTGGATTAGATTTATACAAAAAGCCTTAGGTGTAGAAAAAAGCCGCCTTTCCAAACTATTTTCAGACTCCTACGTCAGACGAGCAATCATTAGCATTGTGGCAGGATTTTCTGAATTCGGCTTTTGCCGCCCAATACAGATTCACGCCCCCTTGCTTGTTGTCTGGAACTTTACCTACAAATGCAACCTTAACTGCAAACACTGCTACTCGAACTCGGGAGCCAGTGCAAAACATGAGCTTTCAACCCAAGAAGCCCTCAAAGTCGTAGACCAACTCGCAGACTTTGGAGTAACCTCTTTGGCGTTTTCTGGTGGGGAACCCTTAATGCGCAAAGACTTTTTTGAAGTTGCCAAACACGCGATTGATTCGGGCTTGTATGTTTCATTAGCTACAAACGGAACCTTACTTACAGAAGAAAACGTCAAAAAACTCAAAGAAATCGGGTTGCACTACGTGGAAGTAAGTGTTGATGGAGCAAAAGCCAAAACCCACGACCACTTCAGAGGAAAAACAGGCGCCTTTGAACAAACAATGCAGGGCTTAAAAAACTGCATGAACAAAAATATCTGCACGTGCATAGCAATAACCGGAACAAAAAACAATCTAACAGAAATCCCCGCAGTAATCGACATGGCAGAAAACATGGGAATCGACCGGTTCACACTGTTTAATTTCATACCCGTAGGCAGAGGCAAAGAAATAGTAGCAGCAGACCCCTCCCCCCAAGAACGAGAACAACTTCTTAGAATTTTCAACCAAAAATTGTCTGAAGGTCTCAGAATGGCAATACTGAGTACCACGCCTCAGCTTGCCCGGGTGGCGCTGCAGTGTCAGTCTCCAACTGAAGGCGACCTAATCATGCCCTTGGCTCACATGGAAGCCACAAAAATAAGCAAACGAGCCAAAGCTCTCGCAGACTTCATAGGCGGATGCGGAGCCGGAAGATTCTATTGTGCAATTTCTCCAGAAGGAGAGGTGCAGCCCTGTGTTTTCATGCCCCTTGTTGTGGGCGATTTGAAAAGCCAAAAAATGCAAGATATATGGTTGAACTCACAAGTACTCAAAGACCTACGCAACCGCGAAAACCTGAAAGGCCGATGCAGCAAATGTGAATACAAGTACGTCTGCGGAGGATGCAGAGCACGAGCCTACGCCTATCACGACGATCACTTGATGTCCGACCCTGGGTGTATAAAACAGGTTACAGAAGGCGACTAACCTTTTCTGGTTTTTTATGATGTGCCTAAAAGCTTGTGATACAAATCAATAACCTGATTTGTAATGATATCCCATGAAAGCTGCTCTTCAATCATTTTTCGCCCAAGGTCACCCATCTTTTTTACAAGGTCAGGATTTTGCAACAACGCCAACAGCTTTTGAGTCAACATAGGTTCATCTCCGGGCTCAATCAAAAACCCATTCTTTTCATTTTCCAAGAACTCTGGAATCCCCCCAACATTGGTGGAAATAACAGGCAAAGCCGTAGATTGAGCCTCCAGAATAGCAAAGGGAAAGTTTTCATAAATTGCAGGCAACACAAAAATGTCTGCGGTAGAATAAAGTTCAGGCAGCTTTTCGTCCGCAACGTAACCCAAAAACTTTACGTCATTTTCGATGTTTAGTTCCTTTGCTATGTTTTTTAGGCTTTCTTCTTTTTCTTTAAAACCTGTTCCAGATATGACAAAGGTTACATTACTGAATTGTTCAAGAACTGGAGGAATCGAACGCAACAGGAGTTCTAAGCCTTTGCGATGATACAACCGCCCCACAAACAAAACGATTTTTTTGTTGGGCTCTAAGCCAAATTGCTCTCTTAGCTCTGTTTTATTTTGTCGTGGCTTGAATTTTTGGATGTCTACCCCATTGTAGATTACGTGAATTTTGTCTGTGCTGATTCCGTATAGGTCAGTTAACTCATTAACCGTGTATTTGCTCACCGCTATTAGGGCATCGGAACGATTCATCAACTTTTTTTCGTAGGACCTTAGGATAGAATTAAACCGAAGCATTGCCTTCTCATTGGGGTTTAACTCTTTTGGGTTATCATTTTTGGTTACTATTGCTTCTCCTTTCCATGTAGAATGAACTGCACAAACAACAGCCTTAGCAGAATCCTTAGGTATAGCAAAACTGGGCACCAACGGCAGGTTGGCGTGTATTATGTCAAACCCAATTTCCTCGTTAAGTTCCTTGATTTTCTTGGACGCAGAACGAGCAAACTTCCAATAACGGGTCAGAGCGTTTCCCACCCCCCTTATGTAATGAACCTTAATTCCGTTAACGATCCCTTCTGAGTCCTGTTTATCCCGGGCTACCACATGAACATTATGCCCCATCTGTTGCAAAAAATGGGAAAGATAAAAAACGTAGGCTCCAGTTCCGCCAGAAATTGGGAAATATTCGGGAGTTACAAAACACACATTCAAGGTTTATCCTCTGCCCCTGTTACTGCAGTTTGAATTAATGATGTTATCGCTCCCAAGGTCCAGCCCAATGCACGAACAAAATAGATAACAACCAAATACATGGCTGACCAGTCATGATAAATCAAAGAAATTTTTGCCGCAGAAAAAACATACTGCAGCAAGGTTACAGCTACTATTCCCAATAACGCAAAATATGGAATCCAATGAAAACCTGAAACTAAACTAATTATGAGCAAAATTCCTGCAATTCCATAAAGTAGAGGTTGGGCGTTCATCCAGCCGTCAGTTATTTTGTCGCCTTTTGCAAGTTTAGGGTGCTTGAAGTAAAGTTTCCAAGTGTTTTGACCATACTTGTATTGTTGTTTGAAAAAAGCCGTCACGGTTGGTCTATGAAAATGATAACAGATTGCTTCTGAGTCAAAGGCTATTATGTATCCCTCTTTGGCTAGTCGTGCACCGATATCTGTGTCATACTGGGTGGGGAGGTCTTCATCGAATCCCCCAATTTTTTTGACTATATCTCTTTTCAGCAGCAGGTTCATGGTTGCCACCCGTTCAACAGATTTTGGAAGCCTTCGATATCGATAATTTAGTTCATAACCAATAACCCTTGGGACCAATTTGTTCTTATTCCATGTTTCTACAGTTCCACTTGCTCCAGCAATTTTGGGATCGTCTAAACGGTTAACAAGTTTTTGCAACCACTGTTTTTCCACTTTAGCGTCAGAATCAATCAACCCAATTACTTCATACTTCGTGTCATCCAAAACAAGGTTATACGCCGCTGCAGGATTCAGGTCACTACAAACCAGTTTAACAGAGTGTTTTTTTGCAATCGCGGTTGTTTCATCTGTGGAACCTCCATCGACAACAATTATCTCAAACAACTCTTCAGGGTAATCTAAATCCAAAATTGACAGCAGACACTCATCAAGGGTTTGGGCACTGTTAAAAGTGGTCACGATTATGCTGACGCCTAGCTGCAAATCTTTGGTTGTTGCTTGGTTTTTCAATTGCTCGTCCCTTTTTCCTGTGGTGTTGGTGGGTTATTGTATTAACGTAACTGTTATGATAAATAAGATGCAACTATGGCATAAAGAATTCTTGCCCCATCTTTTAACGGGTCAAGCTTTGAGCGACCTACTGTTCGCTGAACAAAAGTTATGGGCGTTTCTATCACTCGCGTCCGTTTTCGTAATGCTTTAACAAGCATTTCCGATTCCACCTCGTAACCATATGACGTTAACTTCATAGTTTTTATCAACGAAGCCCGAATCGCTCTAAAACCCGACTGAGAATCTGTTATGTGAACCCCCGTAAGGTACTCTGTCAAGTTATTGAACAATTTGTTTCCTGCCCTGTTAATCTTAGGAATCTTTGTTTTGTTATGCTCAGAATTGGCAAACCTTGAACCAACAACAAAATCAGCTTCATCTTCTATTAAGTACCGCAAAATCAGCGGAATCTCTTCAGGCTTATGGGAACCATCCGCATCCAAAGTAACTATGTAATCTCCTTTAGCCCGCAAAAAGCCACACCTTAAGGCAAATCCTTTCCCGGTATGACATCCTTTTATCACGATAGCGTTTTGTTGTTTTGCGATGTCTGCTGATTTATCATCTGAGCCATCATCAACAACTAATACTTCGTAAGGTTTTCCCATTTGTTCAAGTGTTTTGTTTGTTCGGTTAACTACGTCCCCTACCGTTACTTCTTCATTGAACACCGGAATAATAACAGAAACGAAAACTTTGTCTTGTTTCTTATCTGCCCTAGATTGTGCCATTATGTTTGAGACTTGTTAACTTCATCGATTAAATAGTTTGTCGAACAGCCAGCAAACTCAAAGCAATAGTTTTTAGATTTTCAGATAATCATCTATAGTGCCTTTTAGAACAAATTTTGGGTTCTTTTTTAGGAACTCTTCGCATGGAGTCATAATTTCTGGGATAAGCTTCTTTTCAACAGATTTCTTATCCCCAACGTAGTTAGTTAGCAAAGCTGAAAAATCGTTCCACGAAACGTTAGTCCATAATCCAACAGGAATTTGATATGGTAACCTTACAAGCATAACCCCATTCAAGTGTTTATACTCTAAAGATTCGGCATCTTTCCAGCGTTTTTCGTGCTCACTACAAAACAATCTAATATAGACCACAATACCTCTGAATAGAAGACTTTCATCAACAATCCATGTGCTGACTTGGTTACTTTTACATACACAACATCTGGGATTTTTCTGTATGATTAAATTACACAAATTTTTAACATAAGATTCAGTGCATTCCAAATTTTTGTTTGAATAAACGCTCATCTAACTGGATTCCCCTAGCATACAAATAGGTTCTCTGAGCATTTAACCCTTAATTATGTCTTTGGAAGAACCTTTTTCTTCAGTGTCCTTCTCAATTTCTTTGTAGATATCTGTTATTTTTTTCAGCTGTGACCGAACTACTGGAGTGTTTTCAGCTCCCACTTCCGGAGCAAAAAAGAACTGATGAAGAGTTTTAGTTGGGTTGTTAATTAAATGGTTAATATAATAATTCCATGCTGTTTTCATTTTCATCTGTAATGCTTGCTCTTTTGGAATTCCTTCTTGATTCAAAACTTGCAGTACACCAAAGTTTTGATCTTGCAGAATATGTTCAGAGTCATTTTTTTCTGCTTTTTTTAAAAATTCGGCAAGTGTCATTTCTATAACTTTTTTTGTCAAGCATAATTCCCAGTGAATTCTATGGTTTTCATTTATTAATAAATCTAGGTGAAATCTTTCTTCACGTGTTCTACTTTCTTACAGTTGTAAAGTAAGCAACAACCTGTAACAAACTCTATTCTAAAAAACTATTATATTAAATGTGAATGATGTAATTCTACATTGCCACGTCATTACATAACTTTGGAGACCAAACAAGAAGTGACCTCAATCCTGCAAGACATTGAACGGAACCTCAAATCGAGAAAAGAAACAGATCGCATTAGATGGTTTTCTATGTGGGCGGTTCTTGCAGTGGCAAGTTTTGGAGTAGCATGGTTTCCAATGATTTTTTACAGTATAAAACGAAGAAATGACCATTTCATTCGGCAAGAAAAACTCGAACAGCTGGTCATGAATAAACTTGAGATTATATCAGAAGAATTAACAACTGAGGTTTCAAAACCAAAAAATGCTGCATTATGGGCTGCTGCAACCGTGTTTTTTGTTCCAGCTTTTTACTTATTTTATTCTTTGAAAAAAGACTTGCAAGAACATGAAATGCACGAGCATGTTTTCTTGTCCGAAGTAAATAAAATAGCAAAAGATTGTGATGTTCCTCTTAATGTTCAAAGTTTTGTAACCACTCCATGCTTTCCGCCTAGTAAGTATATTTTTTTGAGTGTTATTTCGTGTGGTTTGGCTGGAGCTTACTGGTTGTATTGTTTATTTAATGACTATAACAATCACTTCAAGATGCAGTGGATAATCGAAGATGAACTGTTGCGGTTCCTGAAAGAGTTTGACAAGAAAGCCACTTAATTGTTCGTGTTTTGACTGTTAATTTTTATATTTGTCTGACTAATACGAAGGTCTAACAACCCAAAGGAAGCCACAGCATGGTAGATGTTTCCAAACTCGTAAAGAAACCTTTCAAAGATATTGCTCCCTGTTTTCATGGCGGAAACGTTTGGGAACTCTCAGAAAAATACAACATATCCCTGGACCAAATTATCGACTTTAGCGTTTCAACAAACCCCCTCGGTGCCCCAAAAACTGCACTGGAAATAATGGAAAAAAACCTTGATTGCGTGGAACATTATCCTGACCCAAATCCTGAGTGGCTTCTTGAAGACATAGCTAAATCCCTTGGGTTATCTGCAGAAAATATTGTTATTGGAAATGGCTCAACGGAACTAATTTACCTTTTTTGTGAAATTCTTCTTGACAACCAAACTGAAGCAATTATTCCAGTTCCCTTTTTTAGCGAGTACAAAGCAGCCATAAAACGTTACAATTCAAAAATGATGTTTTTGCAATGCACTCCTGAACAAGGTTTTCATCCAGACCTTCAAGAACTTGAAAAGTTAATCACCAAAAAGACCAGAATAATTTTTCTGTGTAACCCAAACAGCCCCACGGGAGTTCTTTACAAAAAAGAAGACCTCCTAAAAATCGTAAAGTTCGCAGCAGAACGTGATGTTCTTGTTTTTGTTGACGAAGACTACATCGACTTTGTTGAAAACGAAAAACAGTACACAATGGCAGAGTACGTTAATGAATACAATAACTTGTTTGTTTTGCGGTCGTTAACAAAATTTTTTGGTCTAGCAGGAATCAGAATTGGTTTTGGGATTGCTTCCCCTGATTTGATTAATGTTTTGAAAAACACAAAAATGGCATGGAGTGTAAACAGCCTAGCCATGTTTGCTACCCAAGCAGCAATCAAAGACACACAATACATCAACGAATCTAGGAATCTAATCTCCCAAAGCAGAAATGAACTGATAGAATTGTTTAGTTCCATTCCTTGGTTGAAGGTTTATCCTTCGGAAACAAACTTTTTGTTGATAGAAATTATCCGCCCAAATTTAACTTCCACAAAAATAAAAGAAGAACTGGCAAAACAAGGGCTACTAATCAGGGACTGCAAAGACTTTGACGGCTTAGATGACAAATTCTTCAGAGTTGCTGTAAGAAAACCCAAAGAAAACAAGAAACTAATAGACCAGATAAAATCCTTGGGAAACACAAACTAACGGTTTAGTTTCCTTTAGTTTTTACCACATACTGTTTCACGGTTTCTAAATCATTTAATGAATTAACGGTGAAAACAGCTTCAGGTCTGCTGCTGGGAATTACCTCTTGGTCTTGCTCTTCCAAAATTCGTTTACCATCGATTATATTAATCCCAGAAACCGCATACAGTTTGCCTTCATGCTCATAAAGGGAAACCGCTTCCAAACCAAACTTCCGAAAAGCCTCTTCGGGAATCATAACTGTCAGGGCAGGCCTTCTTGTTTGTTCATACTTTGAGATTATTTCATCCAAAAATTCTCCACTAATCAAGGGAAGGTCAGAAGAAACAATCAAAACTGGAGAAACTAAATTTAGTTTTTGAACTGCTTGTTGTACGTCTTCGTGATATCCGTTTCCATCGTCAATCACTCTTCGTATCAAAGGTTTACCCATAAACAAAGCCATTGGCTTTTCCAGTTCACTGCTAAAACGGGTTCCTTTTCCCCCTGCCATAATCATTACAGGAATCTGCATTGTTACAGAAACACCACCACAAACAAGGCAAACATTCGGGCGAGTTCGTTTGTTGCTCCAAAAATGTCGCCGTTTACGCCTCCAAAAACACGGTTGGCTAAAACTATCATGAAAGCGCCGACTAGTATTCCTGCGACTACGGCAAACACGCCAGTTAAACCAAACAGGGGAACGCTAAAGGCAAGAGAGATTGCTAACGAAATTGCGTATAGTTTGTTGTTTTTTCGAATAAAATCAATGAAACTTCTGCCTTTGCCTCGTTTGTCTTCAAGTTTTTCTGGGGGCGAGGTTCCTTGCCATGCGGTTGTAACCATTGCAAGTTTGGCACATACTTCAGCTACGATTAACGCGGGAATAATTGTGTCGTTGTTTGTGAGGAAGATAAGTAAAAAAGTTAAAAAGAAAACTGCCAATGCAAAAAAGGCTCCTGTGGGGGTTACTGTCCACACGTGGGCGATATCCATTTTTTCTTTGAGGCTGGCTTTGCGTATTCCAAGGGCGTTTCCAACGTCAACTAGTCCGTCTGTGTGCTGCAGCCCGATAATAAGCAGAAGAAAAGCCATGGTTACTATGCCTGCGAGTCCTTTTGCGGCAAAATCAAAAAATACTTCATGGGCACCAGAAAAAATCAGATTGTTTAAGTTTTCAAAAACAAAAAACATCAATTTGTTTGCTAGATACCCGTATGCGCCAACGAGAACTCCGATAACCGCTCCGATGACTGGAAACAAGAACATGTAACGGGCAGAAATGTCCAAAAAACTTTCATCCATTTTCACGGGGATGGCGGTGAGAAATGCTAGTAATCCTCTGAAAACTGTTAGTATTTTCACCCTTTACCTTCCATCCTTTCTGTGGTTGCACGAAGTGTTTTCCTGTTTAGCATTTTAGAACTTTTAAAATCTTCTACTTCCTGTTTTTAGGCCAAAATGCGTTCCTTTTTTCTAGAACTATCGAGTTGCAAATGTTTACAGAAGCTTTATATTAGGTTCACGGCAAACCCGTTTCGTTATCAATCCACGTTTGGTGAAAACAACTTGATAGAGAACTTGATTTACTTTGCGGCTGGTTTTGCAGTAATTTTTGTTTTGATGTATTTTGGTGTTGGAATAAACGACCCCATGGGCGGAACAAGCATGAAAGGCTGGTGCTACCAATACCTCGTAATAGCATTAGTTTTTGATGCCCTTGCAGTGTTTGCCCTATTTTACCAAAATGCCATACTAACCCAATTAATTCTTGGTCTCGCTGCTGGTTCTGCAACCGTATTAGGTCTCCATGTGGCTCATCACATACAAGAAGAAAACGAAGGCCACGGACACTCCCACTAACTGCTTTTTTTCAGTTAGAACATTTTTTAACTCGCCCTTTGTTAACTTAGTATATTCTAGGGGTTTGTAATGAAAAATTATGATTTAATTTCTGTAGGCTCAGGCTCAGCCATGGCCATAGTTGAAGCCTTTATTCAAGAAAATCCAAAAGCCAAAATTGCAGTCATCGAGAAAGACACCCCCGGAGGTATTTGTTTAACAAGGGGCTGTATTCCATCTAAGCTTTTGTTGTATCCTGCAGAAATTGTTCGAACCATAGAAAAAGCCAAAAACTTTGGAATTGACTCTGAAATAAAAAACATTGACTTTAAAGCCGTAATGGAGCGAATGCGAAACATCATCCAAACAGACATAACCAACATTCGTGAAGGCCTCACTCAGTCTAAACATGTGGACTTTTATCCTGAACCTGCAGAGTTTACCGCTCCTTACACCCTCAAAATTGGCAAAGAAACCATCAAAGCAAAAATGATAATCTTAGGTGTGGGTTCAAAACCCTTTATTCCTCCCATTAAGGGACTTGAAAAAACGGGTTATCTTACCAGTGACTCGATTCTTAACATAAATATGCTCCCTAAAAGTATCGTAATAGTCGGCGCAGGATACATAGCCGCAGAATATGGACATTTCCTTTCTGCCATGGGCGCAAAAGTCACAATAATCGGAGACATGCCCCAGTTTATTCCATCTGAAGAACCAGAAGTTTCTGCAGTTGCCCAAAAAAAGCTCGCAGAACATGTGACGATCTATACTAATCATCGAGTGCAAGAAACAAAATTGAATTCAGATGGCAAAAAACATGTTGTTGCGGTTAATCTGGAAACTAAAAAGAAGTTGGAAGTAACCGCTGACGAAATTTTTGTAGCTACTGGACGAAAATCGTTATCTGATTTGCTTCATCCTGAAAAAGGTGGTATAAAAACTGATTCTAGGGGCTGGATTGCCGTTAACGAGTATCTCGAAACTTCTCAACCTAATGTTTGGGCTCTTGGAGATGCTAATGGGCAGTATCCTTTCAAACATGTTGCAAACCAAGAAGCCGCAGTTGTGTTCTATAATGCGGTACTGGAAAAGAAAATTAAAGTAGATTATCATGCGGTGCCTCATGCGGTTTTTAGTTATCCAGAAATTGCTTCAGTTGGTTTAGGAGAAAAAGCCGCAATAGAGCAATACGGAATGGATAAAGTCTTGATCGGTTTTTACAGATACGAAGACACCGCCAAAGGAGAAGCAATGAACGAAAAAGACAGCTTCGTTAAAGTCATCCTAGAACAAAAAACCAAAAAAATTCTTGGTGCCCACATTGTAGGATCTCAAGCATCGGTGTTAATCCATGAAATTATTCCCTTGATGTACACCAAAAACCAAACTGCAACGCCCTTACTTGAAAGCATGCACATACATCCCGCCCTAAGCGAAGTGGTTGAACGAGCTTTTCGCTCCCTTATGCCTCCTGAGCATTATCATCATTTGCTTGAACACTACTTACAAAATAGCTGAAAAAGGTAAGAACAAAATTATTTTTGTTTAACCAGAATCCGTGGAATACTGAACTGTTTTTCGACATGTTTACGGTAGAACATGTTGTAAACACAGAATGGGATAATTCTATTATCTGGAGTCGCGTAGTGAATAACGCAGTGGTGAGCTCGTTCTACGTCAAAAGTGTAAGGGTCCATGAAGGCCATGCTTCCGATTAGAAGCATTCTTCTTCGGATAGGGCCAAGAGAATCATAAGAGGGATCAGTGTGTATTTGAACCAAAGTTTTTATTGCATTCAACAAGCCTGCTTCTCGTTGTACTTTTCCCCAATCTAGCGACTTGAAGGAAGCAAGAAACAGTCGCAAATAAATTCCTAGTTTGCTTATTTTTTGTTTTTTAATCAATTGATTCAGAGCTTTCAAGTCAGTCATGAACTGTTCAAAATTCAAGAACTGATTAATTGGAGTGAAAATGTGTTTTCCTCTTTTAGAAACTAAAATCCAGTTCCAAAGACCACAGTAAGGCGTAGGCGTAAAGGGTGGCCACACTTTTGAAAGAAAACTGTTCATGATTTTTAGAGGCGGGTCCATAACTGAAACAGGGAACATGTCGTCTTCTCGAATCATGTTGTTTGTTTGTTCAGCGATTTTTTGGGCAAGGAGCGAGTTGTCGATTCGTTGTTGTCTGGAAACAAATTCGGGGGTTCTTCCCGTAAATGACATTGGCTGAAAAACAATCCCCCTTACGATGTCTACGTTTTTGGCTGCAAATTTTACTATATCCCCGACTTGGTCGTCGTTTATTCCGCCTTGGACAGTGGGAACCAAAATGATTTCGATGTCGTGTTCTCTACATAGTTCAACTAGACGTAACTTGTTAGGTAACAATTTGACGTTTCGAAGTTTTTCGTATGGGGCATCTGTAAGCCCATCAAACTGCAAATAAACGATGTTTAGGCCAGCGTTCTTGAGTTTTCTAACAAATTCGGGGTCGTTAGACATTCTCACACCATTTGTAGCCAATAGAATCATGTATTTCAGGTCATGCGCCATTTGCACAAGTTCCACGATGTCCTCGCGAACTGTGGGTTCTCCTCCTGCAAACATTACTGCCAGTGGAGAGGGGTCGCGTTTTTTCAAAGATTTAAGCATATTATGAACGGTTTCTTTGCTCGGTCTGTATAGGTCTGGAGGCTTAGATGCGTTTGCAAAACATATGGGGCATCGTAGGTCGCACTCGTTTGTTACGTCGATTACGGCCATAACCGTTGCAGAAATGTGATTTGGACACTTGTTTACCGAACAGCCTTCGGGGCAGTTGTCCTTAAAGGGAGTTGTTGACGGTCTTTTGTATGCTTCGGCTTTGTGGTAGATGTCTGCTCGGGTCCAGTAGGTGTCGCTGAATTTGCCGTGTTCTTTGCAGGTTTTTTGAATTAAAATTTTTCCATCTATTTCTATTACTTGGGCTTTTATTTTTTTATAACAAACTGGACAAACGCTGAAAGTTTCTCTAAGTATTTTTTGTTCGGTCACGTTAAAGCCCCTAAAACTAATGCTATGGGTATGAGTATCATTGTTCTTGTTACAAATTTTTCATGTTTCTTTACATTATTTAATTCTTGGTTTTTGAGTAAAGAAACTCCTGAAACAACAAGAATTGTGTCCCAAATAAGGATTGGAATCAAGTATGCATAACCCACAGCTCCAACAAAATATGGAATTGGTGAGCCAGCTACGTTAAGCAAAAAGAAAACTGCGCCCACTTTGGCGGCAAAACTAGGACCTCGTTTGGCTGCTAAGGTTGCGTATCCTGCTTTATTGTCCCCTTCTAGGCTGAGTACGTCTCGTAGAACGTTTCCGCCTATGCTGCCCATGCTCATAAAGGACAGCGAGAAGGATATTATGGTGAAAGTGCCGTATAATGCGGCTTCGCCGTAAACAAAGGATGTTCCGATAAGAAAGCCCATCAGAAAACTTCCTAAGAATCCAATGTGTTTTTTAATGTATTTGGAATACGCCACCAAAAGAACTGAGTCACTTAATGCAATTACAACACACAACCAGTTGATTGATGCTGATGCCGCTATTCCAATAACAAACAAGATGATTGCTGTTGCGAGTGCTTCCCATGGTTTGATGTTTTTGGAGGGGATTGGCCTGTTCTGTTTTACTATGGCGTCTGATTCTTGGTCGACATAGTCATTGAACGCAAATCCGCCTGAACTGATACAGATTGCTGATAAGACAACAAGGGGTATTAATAGCTCATTTTCTGGTAATGTGCCTCGTTGCAAAGTGAAGATTGTTAAAACTGACAAACCACCCGTCATCAACCAATACGGGGGGCGTAGAAGCATAATAACGGCTTTAAGCCGGTTTTTCAACGAAGCCATTTGAATCGAGCCTAATAACTGCTTGAGCTTATTATTTTTTTCAGTCCCTCTTCAATGCTCACTTGAGGAGTCCATTTCAAGATTTTTTGTGCCTTAGAATAATCAGCCAAAGTCACTTCCATGTCTCCTTCCCATGCCATGCCACCTGTAAAGTAAATGTTCACGTCTTTTAATTCCAGAATTTTTACAATTTTTCTGGCTAAATCGGCTACAGAAGTTGTGGCTCCGGTTCCAACATTAAATGCGTGTCCAGACGCTTCTGGAGTAATTGCGGCTCTTAACAGAGCATTGACCATATCATCAACGTAAATAAAGTCTCGAGCTTGTCTTCCAGTTCCTAAAACTTCCAGTTGAGTTGGGTCTTTTTTTAGTTTGTTAAGAAAATCATAGATGGCACCATGGCAGTAAGGACCGTAAACGTTGAAGATGCGGAACATAACAATTTCCACTCCGTAAGTTTTGTGATAGAACCGGCAGTAGTCTTCTCCCAGTAGTTTTGTTAACCCATAGAATGCGATGGGGTTTGGTTCTACTGTTTCGTTGGTTGGTTTTTGTTTGGGGTTACCATAAACTGCAGAAGATGAGGCAAAAACCACTCGGGCGCCTGCTTTTTTGGCTGCTTCTAGAACGCTTAAGGTTCCAATGACGTTGATTTCGCTGTCTTCTTGTGGGTTTTCCATAGAAAAGGGAACGCTTGTTTGTGCGGCGAGATGAAAAATTGTTTCGCAGTTTTTTGTTGCTTGTTCTATTGCCTCTTTGTCGCGGATATCTTTTTCTACAAATTTTAGACCTTTGCCTATTAAGTCTTGGATTCTGTCTTTGCTTCCTGCGTAAAGGTTATCGATTACGGTTACTTTGGCGCCTAATTCTACTAACTTTTTGCATAAGTTAGAACCTATAAAACCAGCTCCGCCAGTAACTACTACTTCTCGTCCATTGAATTCTTTCAATGTTATACCCCGTAATTATGACTGAAAACTAATGACGACTCATTAGTTAACCTTTTCCAAAGAAACAGCACCCCAAATAAATCTTAAGTTTAAATTACAAACTGAACAAAAGTTCAAACTATTACGAGGCTTCAATTGCTTCCACTGACAAATGAACCCAATTTCCCGTGTAATTATCATAATCTTCAGTTGTTGCATTCCATGTGAATAATTCAAAGATTATTCGATTGGTTCCCAGCTGCTTTATTTCTATATCTACTTGGAATTCCCAAACGTCTTTATTGTCTACAATTTGGGTAAATGTTTGCTCGGCTTCAGCAGAACTTTGGTTTAATGGTCCTGTTCCGTCATCTATTTTGATTTTCACTTGGTAATCAAGGGTTGTTCCATTTTGGTTTTCTACTCCAACCCACATCGAAAAGGTGCTGTTTTGATCTAGAATTACTGTTTTGGGGAGATTTTCTGTTTGTTTATTAGAATCAAGATAATAAATCGCTGAACAGTATTCAGGGTCTATGGGAGTTAAAACTAATTGTACCACAAGGGCGCTCATAATCACCAAGGCAATAACAATTGTGGCGATTACGGTTTTTTCTTCATTACTGTAGCTGGATGATTTTGTGTTTTTAGCTGTCTTTTTGATTTTTTTCTCCATAAAGTCGTCGCTGTTCTTCTTCGTCAACTAGTTGTCATCTCCTGAAAAATCCGAAATCACCCTTTTTATCATCTCACAGTGTTATTTGTTTAGGATTAAAGTTACATTTAGCCTTGTCCCAATAAAAGAATTCTGGCAACCCAAAAGTTTCGGATAAACTAAGTTTTTTATGACAAAAATTCTTGATAAACTTCCAGCAGTTGACGAGCATTTTCTTTCCAACCAAGTTTGCTCAAAATGTATTCTTTGGCTTGTTTACCCATTTCAATCGTCGTTTCATTATCTGCTAACAGCTTAGCTATTGCATCCGCCATTTCTTGGGGGTCTTGAGGTGGCACAAGAACTCCATTTTTCATGTGCTCAACTATTTCTGGGGTTCCACCTACTGTTGTTGCAACTACAGCTAATCCACAGGACATGGCTTCAAACAGAACTAATGGCAATCCTTCACCCGAAGCTGAAGGCAGCAAAAACACATCAGCCGCCCCATAATAAACAGGCAAAAGCTCGTCGGGGACAAACCCGGCTAGTTTGATGTTTTTTTCTATTCCCCCCTCTTTGATTCTTTCTTCGATTAGGCTTCTGCTGGGTCCTTTTCCGGCAACAACAAACAAAACTTCAGGATGACTTTTTGCCAGCACATGCGCGGATTCTATCAAGGTGTCCAATCCGTTTTTGTAGACTAATCTTCGGGCACTGAAGACAATTTTTCGGTTCTGAGGAAGACCTAGTTTGTCTCGGCTTTGTTTTTTGTTGGCTGATTGGAAACAGTCTGTGTCTACGCCGTTGTACATTACTGAGGTTTTTGTTTTGTCAGCGCCAAGGCTAAGAACGTACTTCATTGTTTGTTTGCTTACAGTAAGGATTTTATCTGCCCGTTTCAAAACAGATTTGCCGATTATTATGTCATTGAGATTTTCTAGCGTATTAAGCCACGACTTGTAATCAATGTAAGTATTGTGCTGAGTGACAATGAAGGGTTTGTTGTATTTTTTTGCCATCATACCCGCAAGACAAGAAGACATGTAAACGTGTCCGTGAGCGTGAACTAAATCGCAGTTTCTTATTGTTTTTACAAACAACTTGTAAGCGTTCACCGTAAGAATTGGATACGGTACCCCAAACCTGTCTGCAAACTTCAGGCTGGGATATGCATAAACGTTGATTCCTTTAAGCGGATGCCTTGTTTGCCCTTTTGTTTTGCTTGTTAAAACATCAAATTCGTAACCTGCATTGGTTAACCGTTTGCTCTGTTCAAAGGATACCTTTTCGACGCCTCCCATGTGTGGAGGAAAAAAGTGCGTGACGAGGCAAACCCTAGGCATAGTTGCACCGTGGATGCCTGCAGATTTAACTATTTCGCACTTGCATGTGCGACAATCAATGCAAAACATCTAAATTACACAGACAAAATTAACGTAACAGAGATGTCCATCAAAAACCAACCCGAAGTACGCATTGGTCTGGAAGTTCATGTGCAGTTAACTAGCCTTAAAACTAAACTTTTCTGCGGATGCGCCTCTGACTACAAAGGCAAAGACCCAAACTCCCTAGTCTGCCCAGTTTGCCTAGGAACACCAGGTTCACTTCCGGTTCTTAACGAAAACGCAGTAAAATATGCAGTAATGGCAGCCTTAGCCATTAACTGCAAAATCTCAGAGCGAATGTTCTTTTTCCGAAAAAATTACTACTACCCCGACATGCCCAAAAACTTCCAAATTTCCCAGTACGACCAAGCAGGTGGAGTTCCCCTCGCGGTGGATGGACATCTTGAAGTAGATGTTAACAAAAAACGCAAAAAAGTTCGTATTGGCAGGGTTCATTTAGAAGAAGACCCAGGAAGATTAGTTCACCAAGGAGCAATCGACACCTCCCCATACACTTTGGTTGATTATAACCGTGCAGGAATTGCCCTTCTAGAAATTGTTACCGAACCTGACCTTGCTTCTCCTAAAGAAGCGCGACTGTTTTTGCAAAAACTTCGGTCAATTCTTGAGCATTTAGATGTCTTTTCAGGTAAACTAGAAGGCTCTTTGCGATGTGACGCCAACATTTCTTTGGTAGGCGGAACCCGAGTGGAAGTAAAGAATATTTCTTCTTTCAAAGAAGTAGAACGAGCCTTGCGATTCGAGATTATGCGACAGAAAAACTTGGTTAAGCGTGGCCAGTCTGTTCAACATGAAACACGGCACTGGGACGAAGCACGTCGAGTAACCATTTCATTACGTATGAAGGAAAAAGAACATGATTACAGATATTTTCCCGAACCTGACCTTGTTCCAATAGTTATCTCTAAAGATTTTGTTGAAGAAGTCAAACAAAAAATGCCCGAACTTCCCGAAGCGAGAATCAAACGCTTTGTTGACGATTACGGTTTGCCTTTGTATGATGCAGAAGTTTTGGTTAGTGACAAAGCATTGGCGGACTTTTTTGAAGAAACCGTGAAATTTTGTGATAAACCCAAAGACATCAGTAATTGGATGATGGGCGACCTTTTACGTAACCTCAATGAGAACAACCTTGAGATTATCGATTCCAAGATTACTCCCAAACATCTAGTTGAAATGATTAATCTCATCGATGACGGCGTGGTAAGCGGGAAAATCTGTAAACGCATTATGCCTGAAATAGTTACAACTGGTAAACTGCCATCTGAAATTATCAAAGCAAAGGGGCTTGTGAAAATTTCATCAACCGATGTTCTTCAAGAAATAGTGGAAAAGGTCTTTTCTGAGCACCCAAAGTGTGTGCAAGACGCACTTGTAGACCAAACTGCAGTTAATTTTCTTGTTGGACAACTGATGCGGGCAACCAAAGGCAAAGCTGACCCAAAGTTGGCTAACCAATTGATTAAAGAAAAATTGGCAATCCTGAAAACTGAATAAACCCACAAAAGGGGGTTAGGATTTTGGTTTTTGTTTTGCTTTTGCTTGCAGAATTTTTGAGTCTGGTTCAAGCATGTTTTTTAGTACTTTGTAGATTGACAAAGCGGCTGCTCGTTCAGTTCCAAAACCTGAAGTTGCGCCTAGTAGGCAGATTCCTTTCCATCCACGTTTTTTTGCCAGTCCAATTAACAGTCCTGTTGGTCCAAGGATTTTTCCGTCACGGTAGATTGTGGTTCCTTTGTTAAGGTGCTTTTTTGCTAATGCTTCAGATGTGGCTGCGATATACACCTCGTTTGTTGCATTTGAAGATACAACTCCCCCCAATGTGATTATTCGGGTGGTACCATATTTTGCAACAAAATTTAACAGTTCGTCACAGATGTCGTAATGAGCTAATCCATCTTCCATGGCGGGTTGAGCATCTCCAGTTAGGATTATGTAGTGGTTTTTTTCTGTTTTTGCAACATAAAAGATGTAACGGGGAGGACGGCAAGTTCCATCTTTATTTACGGTCACGTAATCAGGAAAATACGGCGCATAAACCTCTGCAAACGGTTTGGCATCTGTACATTCTATTAGGTGTCTTGCGGCAATCATTCCAATGTTTCCTAAACCTGCAAGTCCCTCTACCAAAATTGGGTTTTCAAGTTGAGGTTCAAAGATTTGAACGAAACGTGGTTTGTCCATTGGGGTCACTTACCAGTTAATGAGACAAGCAGACTATAGTTCTTTCGTAACCTTTCAAAGTTCAGGTTTAACCTTGTTAAAATCCGTATTTTGCTCAAAGGTGTATGCAACCTGCAATGTAATATCTTCTCGCAGATGAGGTGCCATAATCTGCAGTCCCACCGGGAGCCCTTTTGTAAATCCGCATGGAATAGAAATCGCAGGCAACCCAGCCAAATTCGCTGGCACGGTGTCCACATCGCTCATATAGAGCTGCAGGGGATCTTCAATTTTTTCTCCAATTTTGAAAGGTGGAAACGGCATAGTTGGACCCACTATTACGTCAAATTTTTTGTAAGCTTCTTCAAAGTTTTTACGTATCAGTGTTCGAACCTTAAGAGCCTTCAAATAATATTTGCTATAGTAACCCGCAGACAGCGCATAAGTTCCCAAGATTATACGACGTCTAACTTCTGCACCAAATCCGATTTTTCTGTTCTGAGAATAAACAGTGGCCCAGTCTGCTTCATCTTTTTCCACGCGATAACCATACCGCAAACCATCAAACCTCGCCAAGTTAGAACTAGCTTCAGACATGGCAACAATATAATACGTGGCAAGGGCCTGCTCAAGGCTAGGCAAAGAAGTTTCCTCGTAAACTGCACCTAGTTCTTCGAATTTATGAATCGCTTTCCAAACTTGTTTTTTTACGTCAGCGTTTGTGCCTTCTCCAAAGAATTCTTTGGGTACACCGATTTTGAGTCCTTTAACGTCATTATTCAGATACTGGGTGTAATCTTTTTTTACTTCGTTAACGGACGTCCCATCTTTTTTATCATGACCTGCAATCACACTCAAAAACAATGCACAGTCGTAAACGTCTTTTGCCATGGGGCCAATTTGTTCTAGACTGTTGGCATAAGCAATTAATCCGTACCGACTAACCAACCCGTATGTGGGTTTTAATCCAACAACAGAACAATAACTTGCCGGACAACGAATAGAACCTCCGGTGTCTGTTCCTAGAGACAAAACTGCCTCGTTAGTAGCAATGCATGCGGCGCTGCCTCCGGATGAACCACCCGGAACCCGTAAATTGTCCCATGGATTACGGGTTGGACCATAATAGCTGGTTTCTGTGGACGAGCCCATAGCAAATTCGTCCATGTTTGTTTTTCCTATTATTATGCCATCTGCTTGTTTGATTCTGTCTATGACTTCAGCGTTGTATGGAGGGATAAAATTTTCAAGCATCCGAGAAGAACAAGTGGTTGTAATCCCTTTGGTGCATATTGCATCTTTAATAGCGATTGATACGCCTGCTAGTTTTCCAATGGTTTTTCCTTCAGAAATTTTTTTGTCGATTTCTTTAGCTTTACTGAGGGCTTGCTCTTCAACTAGGGTAACATACGCGTTGATTTTGTCTTCAACTTTATGGATTTGCTCAAAAACTGCTTCAACACACTCTAGGGCACAAACTTCATTGCTTTTTATTTTTGTTATTGTTTGTTGAGCAGTTAATTTGTGTAATTGTGTCATGTTTTTTGTTTCCTACACTATTCTGGGTGCTTTGAAGAATTTTTTCTGTTTTTTTGGAGCCATCTTTAATGCTTCTTCTGTGGACAAGGAAGGAACTACTTCGTCTTTTCTTGTAACGTTTTGGAGATCTAACACGTGGTAAGTAGGTTCTACGCTTTCGGTGTTTATCTCGTCAATTTTTTTGAAGTAATCAAGAATGTCGTTGAATTGTTCAGTAAACAGCTCTTTTTCTTCTTCAGAAAGTTGTATTCGGGCAAGCCAAGCTACGTGTTCCACGTCTTTTTTTGACAATTCCTGTTTTTTCATGTTTTTTCCTCTACGGTAAGACCTTCAAGGCTCCATTAATCCTCTTGAGCCTGTTAATCTCTGTGAAGCTCTGTTCTGGACTACTTTTAACTTTTCTGTGATTTGTACGTAGTCATCTGTCCAGAGAACATAGTTTATTTGTATTTCTGGCAGGGCACAAATTTCTGTGGAGGCTTGTCCGTATTTTAAGTTTTTTTCACATAAGTAATTTAGCTGCTTTAATGAGTTTGTCTGGAGCTTTGCCAAAAAATTGTGCCATGGGAGATATTGCTCATCGAGTGAAAGTGTTTTTTGGAGGCGTATCCTCTGAGGAAAGTTTTGAATTTCACCCAGAAATTAGCTTGAGGTTTTTTGTTTACTTTTGAGCAATTAATCAACAGTTCAGTTATTTAACTAAACATTGTCGGGTCTTTATGTTCCAAAACTTTAGTTACGAAGCTTTCTTGTAAACTATCTTGGATGTTGCTTGTGTCCAAATTAAGTTTGTATCACAAAAACCGGAAACTGTTGAAGTTTGTAATATCTTTTAGCTTTATTTGAATCGTTGCTCAACAACAAGGTCAATAGTAACCACAGAATTAGCTGGCAAGGGTTTTCATTTTATTTTATGTGGTTAACCTCAACATGTAGGGCCTAACCCAACCCTCAAGAATGTATAAATACCTAAGTATTGCCTTTTACGCCTTTGACGATGCGATCTCCAATTTCCTTATCGATGTTGCGCCAGTATGCAAACGCTTGCTGCAACACGGATTCTGACACCCCATTTTTCAAATGCCCAACTACATTAGACACCAATAAGTCGCGTTTTTCATCGTCCATAACTTTGCGTACCAGGGTGCCTGGTTGGATGAAATCATTATCGTCCTTACGCTTGGTGTAAGCTGCACGAATAAACTCACCACTGGCGTTCCAGATGGCTTCTTCTGGATAATTATCAGAATCGGCTTCAGGACCACCCTTCGAGTTAGGAGCATAGACAGGATCGGATACCTTGTCAATACGCATAGTCCCGCCTTTGCTGTAACTGTGCACGGGTACTTTGGGTCGGTTTACTGGAATTTGCTTATAATTAACCCCTAAACGAGCTCGATGTGCATCACCGTAGGAAACTAGACGAGCTAAAAGCATCTTATCAGGGCTTGGACCAATTCCAGGAACTAGGTTGTTAGGCTCAAAAGCAGCCTGTTCAATTTCAGAGTGAAAATCTTTAGGATTTCGGTTCAGGGTAAGTTTGCCCACTTCTTCCACTGGGTAATCTCCATGAGGCCACACCTTAGTCAGGTCAAAGGGGTTAAATCGATAATTCTTAGCTTCTCCAAAGGGCATAATTTGGACTTTTAGGGTCCAACTGGGGTAATCCTCCCGTTTAATCGCCTCAAATAGATCTCGACGGTGATAGTCGGCATCAACGCCAGCAATCCGGTCTGCCTCTTCTTGGGTTAGGTTCTCGATTCCCTGATTGGTCTTGAAGTGATACTTCACCCAGTAACGTTCACCTTTGGCATTGATCCACATATATGTGTGGCTCGAATAGCCGTTCATATTCCGATAACTCTTTGGGACCCCACGATCACTCATCAAGATAGTAACCTGATGGGCTGAAAAAAACAGGAGTGTTGTTCCCTACTAAGTCATAATTTCCCTCTGTGGTGTAAATCTTCAGGGCAAAACCACGTACATCTCGCCACGTGTCTGGACTTCCGCTTTCTCCGGCCACTGTTGAAAAACGAGCTAACACCTCGGTCTTTGTACCTGGTTGGAAAACTGCCGCCTTTGTATAAGCGCTAACGTCCTTAGTCACCTCAAAGTATCCAAATGCCCCAGAACCTTTTGCATGGGGCTGACGGTCTGGAATCATTTCTCTGTTAAAATTAGCCATCTGTTCCATAAGATAATGATCATGCAACAGAATTGGGCCATCTGGCCCCACAGTAAGAGAAAACTCTTGACTAGATACTGGAATCCCCGCATCTGTTGTTGTAGATTTGGGTTCTTCTTTTTTCATCAATATAATCCCCTAAAAAATATAATTATTAAATATGCATGGTGATTATTTACCTTTTAGGGAAATATCTGTTAAAATTTTTAATTGGATTTGAGTTTAAATTTACGTTGAACCCAAATAATTTAAGCTTTTTCGGCTTATTACGTTAATGTATGCTTTGTTTTGTGATGTTATTTTGAAAAAGCTTGAAGTAACCCTAAATCAAAATCAAAAAAACAATGTTCAAAAAGTCTTCACAGATCTTGAGTTATCTTACAGCATCTCACCTGTAACTATTAATAACCAAAGGTCTCTAATGTTTTCTAGCCTAATTCCTGACAACTTGGTTGATAAAGCAATTGAAGAAATTTCAACAGTAATGGATATGCGATTAAAAGAAAACACCATAAACATACAAAATATTGAAGCTCACATTTCAACGCAAGCTGATCGAATCAGAGAAAAAATAGCAAAAAACGCTCCATCACCTAATCCGTTTGAACGGTTAACAGAGACCACAGCAAAGTTTACTAAAATCAACAAAGACATTCTAATAATGGCATTATTTGCTACAATAATTGTTCTTGCAGGACTTTTTTTGGATAACACAGTAGTAGTGATTGGAGCAATGCTAATCTCCCCCTTGTTGGGTCCAATTAACGCTTTTGCGTTAAATGCTTGTATTGGAAAAATCAAAAAATTAGTTTCAACAGAGATTTCAATAATAACAATTTTAGCGTCAGTAATATTGCTCTCCTCGGTAACTACGTTTGTTGCATCACATTTTGTGGAGTTGCCTATCACCTCACAGATATTACTTCGAAGCCAAACAACACTACTTGATGTGGCAATAGGACTAATTCTGGGACTTGCAGGCGGTTTAGCCTTAGTAGCACATCTGCCAGAAATATTAGTTGGAGTTGGTGTAGCAAGCGCCTTACTTCCCCCTGCAGCAGTAACAGGTGTAGGTTTAGCCCTGATGAATTATCCCCTATTTTTTGGTGGATTAACCTTAATTGTAGTGTACCTAATCGGATTAGAACTGGGTTGCACAATAATGTTTAGAGTAAAAGGTGTGCACCCCAGAAGATTTTATGAAAAAGCTGAAGCAAAAAAACACTCAACTTATTTTATAATAATTTTCAGCATTTTACTCCTAAGCTTAATTACAATAATTTATCAAACAAGCTTTTAGCAGCACTAATATTTTTAGGGACTAAAATGTAGCTTCTACACATTAGAATTGAAATCAGCCATTTTTCTTATTTTCTTTTCCAGTTGTATAGAAAAGTCCAAGTCCCTAATGTTAGGGCGACAAATCCTATGCTGATTGTTCCCCATCTAAGTTTTTCGGCAGTAAAGAACTCTGAAAAATAGGGCATAATGGAAAACAATGTTTCGTAGTTTAATAGGTTTGTAAAAATTGGTGAAATGGAAATCATGAATAAACCGAATACAAACAAAGCGGACGCATTTCTATTTGAATCTTTCATTTTCTTCAGTTTCTAAGTACCCATCAAATTGTTTATTGTTTTTGGTTTGATTGACCTTTTTCATATTCTGATAGTTATCCGGTTATTTTTTGCCGCCGAAGAATAATTGTTTGAAAACGAATGCATTTTGTTGAAGCATTTATTGCCCCTGAGAAATTACTGAATGGTTGACTTTTTTCCTCTGGGAAAATATTGCAGACAGTCTTTATTTCTGTTGCTTGACATTGCTTCGTTTTCAGATTATTGGATTTCCATTTTAGAGTTTATGAACTCAAAATCCAAATCGTAATTGGATGTTGTTGAGAACAAGCTTTTTAAGAAAATCTACACTCGGCCACAAATAGGACACAACTCAACCTTTGAAAGTGCCACCAAATTCATTTCTAGAGTGTTTAAATCAAAATTCAAAAGCTTGTTAACTAAATTGGGCTCTTGCCCTGTTATCAACTTTATGACTTCGCTGACTTGTATGCTTGCGATAATGCTCACCGCTGAAGGATGAACCCCAATACCTTCTGATTTGCCTGATTTTTTTCGGTAAAAACATTCCAAACAAACAGTTTTTCCCGGAACTATAGTGGACAAATTTCCCCCTGTGTTTGCAACCGCCCCAAAAACGTACGGAACACCAAGTTTAACACAAGCTCGGTTAACTGCATAACGGGCTGCCATATTATCTAATCCATCAACCACCAAATCCATGCCCTGAACTATTTCCTCTGCGTTGCCTTCATTTACTAAACACTTCACCGGTTCAACAACAATGTAAGGATTCAAACTTCGTAATCGCTCCGCAGCAACCTCAACTTTAATTTTGCCTTCGTTGTTTGTGCCATACAGATATTGCCGATGCAAATTCGTCACATCAATCACATCCCCATCAACAACACGCAAAAAACCCACACCCATACCCGTCAACTGCATCGAAACAACAGAGCCCAAACCACCCAAACCAACCACGCAAACCTTGGAGTTTTTCAGTTTCACCTGCCCTTTGGTACCAATTTCCTTCATCATAATCTGCCGAGAATAATACCCCAGTTCTTCTTCTGAAAGCGCAACCATGGTTTTCCCTCAAATAGACTGTAACATTTGTTCGACTTGTTTTGCTTCAATTCCGCTGACCAAAAACCGTTTCTGGCGAGAAGTGAACCCTGAAACCAATTCAACTTTATGCCCAAAAAAACGAGACAGTTGCTTAAGCAGTTCTTTGTTAACTTTGCCTTTTATGGGCGCTTCAGAACAGAAGGCTACCAACTCGTTTTCTTCCCTTTTTAGTTGAAACCTTTTGCTGTTGGGCTTAACAAACACGTCAACTATAACGCCTTGAGAAACTTTTTGTAACTTCATCTGTTCAAGCACACGCAACTTTTTAACTAACAATAATTTAGCACCATCGAGCCTTTAATATGTGTCCAGCAACGACACAATATGAAACTTTATCGACCATCTGCTTAATTTGGCTTTAGTTCCACAATCACTTAACGAAATCAAAGTGAACGTTCGAGCATTTCTTCAAATATATGTTCATGAAACCAAATTTTCAAACGCAACCCTTGATGATGCCGCAAAAATCGCTCGAATGGGGCGCCGAATTCTGGGCTGGTCACGACTAAACGAAGTAGAAGAAGTTCTGGGAAAAATCTTAAGCCTAGACCCAGAAAACTCTTTGAAGGATCTTGAAGAAACAAAAAGAGTTGGACTGCAAACATGTCACCCTCCTTGGTTTGTGAATTACTGCTACAAACTTTTAGGACGTCAAAAAGCCCTAAACTTTTTAGAAAACTCCAAACAAATCCCCCCAGTTTATGTTAGAATCAACACGTTAAAAGCCCCAAAAACAACAATACTAAAAACGTTGGACAAGGAATCGATTGTTCTGGAAAAAGTTCCAAAGCTTACCCACTGTTACCAGCTTATTCAAACAAAAAAGCCCCTCACACGAGTCCAAAGCTTCCAACAAGGACTATTTTACATTCAAGACAAAGCCAGTTGCCTCGCAGCCGAAATAGCAAACCCAAAACAAGGCAACACAGTACTTGATTTGTGTGCTGCTCCAGGGTCAAAAACAACCTATTTAGCCCAATTGATGCAAAACAAGGGAACAATTGTGTCTGTTGACTACTCTAAGCGAAGAATAAATGTCTGGAAAAATGAAACAAACCGAGTGGGCACAAACATCGTAAATCCAATAGTCGCAGATGCCCGCAAAAATTTGCCCTTGAGCCTTTCCGCAGATGTGGTGATTTTAGATCCCCCCTGCACAAGCACTGGAACCTTTGGCAAAACCCCTGCTGCAAAATGGCGTCTTAGTAAACGCTCCATACATGGAATGTCAAGGATCCAAACTGGAATGATAGAGCAATGTGCCGATTACGTAAAAAGTGGCGGATTTTTGACATATTCCACCTGTAGCATAACAGTTGAAGAAAACGAATTTGTAATCGAAAACTTTCTTAAAAACCACAGCGAATTCAAACTAGTAAACCCAAAACCCCGAATCGGTTTGTCCGGTCTTAGAGGATTAACCAAATGCCAAAGGCTGTATCCGCACATTCATGATTGCAACGGCTTTTTTGTAGCCAAACTCCAAAAAGACCTAAACTAAACAAGACAAACTAGCATTTTTGTTTCCGCTCCAAAAAACCTAAAACTTCAAAGATTACCTTTGCCGCATGGGTCGCGGTTATGCCTTGGTCGTAATTTGGCGCCACTTCAACCACATCAAATCCGATTACGTTGTATTCACACACTGCTTCTAGAAGATCCATCAAAGTCGAAGTATTCAGACCCTCTGGTTCAGGATTGGGAACAGCAGGCACAAAGGACGGGTCCAAAACGTCCATATCCACTGTAATGTAGACCTCTTTACTGCCTTTCAGTGCCTTTTTTATCTCTTCAACTGTTTTTTTGACTCCATCTTTTCGTATCTGAAGAGCAGACAAATAATCTATTCCTGCCTCTTTGGCGTAGTCGAGCTCTTCTGTGCACACTGCACGGGTGCCAATCTCTATAATTTTGGCAGGTTTAACCGCCTCGTTTATTCTGCGCATAAATGTTGTGTGAGAAACATTAAGTCCAAGATAATTATCCCGCAAATCCAAATGAGCATCAAAACTAACAATCGTTACATCTTTGTCAAAACAGCGAGCAACACCCAAAGTTATGGTATGTTCTCCACCGATGAAAACTGGAATTTTTTCTTCATCAAATAGGTCTTGGGCAACTAAGGCTAAACGCCCCAAAGTTAACTCGACATCTGCCGCCACATGAAGGTCCCCAAGGTCGTGGGTTTTAAGGTCTTCAATGTCGATTCCGGTTCGAAAACTGTAACACTCAATGTTTTGGGAAACATCTCTTATGGCTAAAGGCGCAAATTTTGCACCCGAACGGTAAGTGCTAGTACCATCAAAGGGAACACCCAAAATGGCATATTTTGAAGCTTCATAGATTTCTTGGCTTCCCGTAAAAACTGGAGAAGGCGAAACAAAGAGCTCACGATAAGTCAAACTCGGTCACTCTCCCAAAAAAATGGCGTGGTATATACATTAATTGTAAACTAAAGAAAAAAGAAGAATTTAGGATTATTGCTTCTTCACTTTGCTGTAGCAGTCCCAGCAAAGAATTTCACAATTTTCTACTGTGGGTTTTCCGCCTTTTTCTGGACTGACAAAAAATACAGCTTCCCATCCGCTTCGTTCATTTGGGTTTGCCCGGTGTTCCCAAATAATTTGTTTGAAACACGTAAAAGTTCCATGATCGTGATTGTCTCGTTCACATTGGCATCGCATGTTTGATCTCATAAACGCTTTTTTTACAACTTCTTCAGGAAATTCGACCATTTTTCAATTCCTCAACTGAATAAGCCATTATTCAGTTCGCATTTAAAGATTACGACAACAGCCGAAAATAACAAAACTGTTTTTGTTTACGCAATTCTTTCACTTATTGAGCCTAAAATGCCCAGTGTTTATGGAACGATCAAAGCACTAAGAGTTTTTTGCTTCTTATCTCGGTAACATTGAAGCTCTTCTCGTAGATTTTTAACCTCGAGTCTGAGGCTCATTAACTCCAACAGAAGAAATGTGTTACCGTGCTTGAAGAATTGATCAACTTTCTCAGAAACAGTTTGCTCACTGATTTGCCCTCTTACCCTTGTGGATATATCTTTTGAAAGCAATTTTTTAGTGTTCATTTTAACCGCACACAGATTGGATTAGTTAAGGATAACCCTTATGAAAACAAAATTATTACACCAAATCTATCTTCCACATTCAGAATAATTAGGCATCATTTTTTGTGGAACTTGGAATGTTTTTACCAAAAAGCATTGTATCCCCCACCGAACTTGAGAAACTATTTTATTACCAATCGTATTATAGCGGTAGAAGGGAATACAAAATGGCTTCTCAAACAAGTATGGCAACAAAAAACCGAACAACTTTGATGCTCTCACTCTTTTACATTGTAACCGGAATTGCCCAATTAGTCTCCTTTGCAATCGAGGGTTCTGGTGCACCTTTACATCTTCCACTTCTTGGTGTCATTAGCTTGATTACTGGCTACTTGGTTTTCAGGATGAAAAAATGGGTTGTACCCCTTGTTGCTGGGCTGTTAGCTGTTGGATTAACATTTGGAGCAACAACTCTGTCTAGCTCCCTTTCGTTAAACGGCTTTGGAGGCGCTATGCTGTTGCATGTCGCTTTGATAGCTTACATGCTTCTGCTATTAGTTGTATCAGTTTACCTTCTCTCAAAAAGAGAAACCCTAAACTAAAT
>JARRLY010000003.1:36499-77915 GCA_037386545.1 Candidatus Bathyarchaeota archaeon | reverse complement strand
GCGGAGCCGGAACACGCGCGTGGAAGGCATGCGCGATCGGGTGTGCCGAACTGGATTCGAGCGCCGCCGCGATGGCGAGGCAGCGTGATTCGTCCAGGCCGCGTTCCGGGTCGACTTCGATCGCGGTTCCAATGGAAGCATTCGGGTTCAGGAATATATTAACATAATATGCAAAGGCAACAATCAATATTGATCTTTGAGGTTAATATGCTGTCCTTATTTGTTTTTGTTTGTTTCCACTTTTACAGTTACTTCTTTGGGACCTTGCATTTTATCGTAGACCATCTTCGCTATGGTGAATACAAGCCAAATAATATTCCATAAATTAGGCCATTGATGATTCCAGTAACCAATCCCTCGTATGTGGTTCCCATAGCATCAGGAATGAATTGCTCAACTACTGTGGAACCCGGTGGCAACGGAGTAACAAAAGAAATCAAAAGAAACAAAACAAAGCCGATGACAAAAACTACTGCACCAATCATTGCTTCACCTCGCACTCTTTCATATGAAATATGTATGAAGTGCTCTAAAACCTTCGAAGGCTTTCAAATTGTACGGTTTATAGATAAAATTTTACAAGCCCTTAAAAGAAGGTCTTAGTCTTTAAGTTACTAACAAAAACAAAGCAAGCTAAAAATAGATAAACAAAATCTAGCTTTGGAAAATTGAGATGAAACATAATTTGACTATTTGTACCCGCTGTAAAAGAAACGATGCAGTTTTTGCCCGCAGTTATTCAGGAGAAAAACTTTGCAAAAAATGTTTTTGCTTCACCACAGAAGAAAGGGTACGAAAAACCATCGCAAAATACGACATGCTGCAACCCACAGATAATTTTATGATAGGCGTATCCGGAGGCAAAGACAGCATAGTTTTGTTGCACATTCTAGCAAAACTTGAAAAAGGGTTTCCAAAAGTAAAGTTTTGTGCCGGCACGGTTGACGAGGGAATTCGTGATTACCGTGATGAAGCCCTCAAAATCGCCCAAGAGAACTGCAAAAAGTTGGGCGTTGAACATGCTATTGTTTCTTTCAAAGACTTGTTTGGTTACGAACTGGATAAAATCGTAAAATTAACTAAAAAGAAACACAAGAAAGGGTTAACCCCTTGCAGTTATTGTGGAGTTCTGCGACGAAAGGCCCTTAACATTATGGCTCGGAACGCAGGAGTTAACAAACTCGTCACTGCACATAATCTTGACGATGAAACTCAAACAATGCTTCTTAACGTTTTACATGGAGACCCGTTACGCATTGCTCGAGCTAAACCTGTTTTGAACATAATTCATCCAAAACTTGTCCAAAGAGTAAAACCCCTGTGTATGGTTCCTGAAAAAGAAGTAGTCCTCTATGCCTACCAGAAAGGAATCGAGTTTCAATGCATTGACTGCCCGTACGCTCAAGACGCCCTTAGAAACGACATTCGGGACATGCTCAGCAGAATGGAACATAAACACTCTGGAACATTGTTTACCGTGTTTAATTCCATGGAAAAAATTCAACCAGCCTTGGAAAATTACGTCAAAGAAACAAAACTTACAGAGTGCAAAATATGTGGCGAACCAACAGTTGGAGACATTTGCAGAGCATGCGAAATGCTACAAGAGATTAAAGTACTTTAGAACAGATAGAAAGATTCTTTTTAGTTAAAAAATATCATGAAAGGCTGTGAACACTATTGACCGTGCTTTCTGACGTAGAAATCTTACAAGCCCTAAAAACAGGAGAACTCAAACTTGAGCCTTCAGATCTTTCTGCTTGTTTAAATCCTGCAGGATACGACCTTCGATGCTCCGAAGAAGTTGTTTTAAAACCTAAAGATTACCTGCTTTTGGCAACACTAGAAAAGGTAGAATTGGGACTCAATCTTGTGGCATTTATGCACATACGCTCTTCTTTGGCTCGAGAAGGAATAGTCGGAAGTTTTGCAGTTATCGACCCCGGATTTCGCGGACAATTAACATTGCATCTAAGTAACATGGGTGATAAAGAAATCAAATTCAAAAAGGGAGAAAGAATCGTGCAAATAGTCTTCCACCACCTAAGTAACACCGCAAAAAAAGGGTACAACGGTTCATACCAAGACAGCCAAGGAATAGTAACAAGCAAAAGAAACAAACAGTAATCTTCAGGCAACAAAACAAATCGTTATAGAATAGAGTTTCAAGATAGTTGGTTTTCAATATTGCATCGTTATTAGAATAGTAGAGCATTAATAATCTTTCAAATAGAAAGTAATTAACATCAAAGATGATTGTCTCTTAACGTAATATATAATATACTCAGTAACAATAAATATTGCGAACAAGAAGGATTAATTGTATGCTGCCACGAAACAATTGCCAGAAACTGTTTGTAGCTTTTTTCTGCGTTTTGTTACTGTTGCTTTTGCCCGTCCCGTGTTTTGCTGACCCTTATGAACAAAGTTACCAGCTATTGGACAGCCCAGATAGCTCGAATAGTTACCGGTTAACAGTTTCAATAACAGAATCCTTGTATGACTACTACGTCAGCCAGAGTCATTTAATGCCAAATTTCGATTTTTCCTTGTTTGTTACTCCTGATGCGTTAAAACCTATAGCAGATGACCTGTGGACAATTTATGACACTAAAGAAGATTTTGCTAATGGCGTGCTTATGCTGGTGCATCAGATTCCTTACCGTGAAAGTGACCCACAAAAATATGCAGTAGAAGTTTTGGCAGAAAACGAAGGAGACTGTGACTTGTTCTCTATCGTTGCAGCTTCAATAATGAAGGCGGGGGGACTTGACGTGGTTTTACTTTTGCTTGAACAACACGACCATATGTGGGTAGGAGTAAATCTGGATGAAAGCCCAAGAGATGCCCGAACTCAAGTTTATTTTTATAGAAATGAAGGAAAAAAATACTATGTAGCAGAAACTACAGGAGGCAAATGGGAAACAGGATGGCGAGTAGGGGAATGCCCAGAAATTCTGGAAAGGGCATCAGCCAAAGTAATTCCCTTGATCAATTATGAAGTTTCAGCTCCAGCTCAAGTTTCTTCAAGTTATACAGTTCCAGATTCTTCATCAATTTTCATGGACCTTTCTACCAGTTTGGCTGTTTCTCAAAACAGGGTAGAAATATCAGGTTCACTTTCTCCTGCAATAGCTGGCGAAAACGTCACGTTATACATTAGTTCATTAGGTTCAGCTTTATCTAGACTTGCCACAGTAATAACAGACACCAATGGAAATTACTTTTATTCATGGGAATCTCCTGAAGGCGGAATATACTCCCTTAAAGCAAATTGGTCCGGAGACGAAAACTACAGCGGCGCCGACAGCACATCCTTTAGTTTAGTAGTAATACCACCAGTTTTCTTGATTCTGGGAGGAGGACTAATTTTTGGCCTAGTTGTTCTCATAATAGCTATGAGAGGAAAAAGATCAGCAACAATGCCCAAAGACTATGAAACCTTTGAAGAAGTAGATTTTGGAGATTATCCAGAAGATTTCTGAAAAACTCATGTAACAAAACAAAAACACATGAAAGCTAAACAGTTGGACAAAAAATAAAATGATACTTAAAATTGATCCAAAACTCCAAACACGCTTTCCGGACCTTGCAGCAATATTAGTTCATATTGATGGGGTTAAAATCAAAAAACAAAGCACAGAACTTGAAAACTTTAAACTAGAAATAATCAAACAAACAAGGCAAGAATTTAACTTAGAAACAATAAAAGACCATCCAACATTCAGAGCATACCGTGACTTTTTCTGGACTATAAAAATTGACCCCACAAAAACTCGCCCAGCTTCAGAAGCATTAACTCGAAGAGTTCTAGCAGGAAAACCTCTTCCTTGCATAAACACGTTAGTTGACGCTTATAATTTAGCTTCCATCACAAGTCAAATTCCATTAGCAACATTTGACTCTGACAAACTAGAAGGTGAACTTTATATGCGGTTTGCCAAAAATGGAGAAAAAATTTTGGGAATTGGCATGAAAAAATCCATGGAATTACAAGGGGGAGAAATAGTTGTTAGTGACGAAAAAAAGCTCGTTGCAGTTTACCCGTACAGAGATTCTGACAACACCAAAGTAACAGAAAAAACGGAAAATGTCACCATAGTGTCCTGTGGAGTCCCAAAAATATCCAAGAAAACTCTCCAAAAAGCATCCAATACAGCCGTTGATTATGTTATTCGTTTCAATGGCGGAAAAGCAATTGATAATATTGCTAACTAATCTTTTAGAAAAAGTAACCATAAACATTTATAGCATTGTCGTGAGTAGTACCCACATCAGTTTCAGGGTATTAGAAAGTTATGACCAACGAACCGAAAACTCAAAACGAAGAAAACCAACAACCCAATGAACCCCAAACTGAACAAGTAGATAAACTGTCTATAGACAAACCGTCTGATTTTAAATTCCACGCAGCTTATCTTGCTTATTCAAAAACATGGGACAAAGTTAAATCATCAAACACAAAAGAAGAAATAAACGCCATTTTAGTAGATTTATCCAAAGACAAACTAGAGTATGGAAAATTTTACAAAATGCTAGACGAGTTCCGAAGACAGGGCTCTAAACATTATGAGTTCTCACGACAAAAAATCGATACACAAAGAAAACGAGACTGGCGACAAAAACAAAACCGAAGCCAACGAAACCAAAGACACGGAAGACGACACTAGTCTATTATAATTGGTTACAGAGCATCAATTATTGCATCTGTAACTTGTGTTGTTAACGAAGAGCCTCCAAGGTCAGGCGTCAACACTTTTGCTTTTTCTAGAACAGACAAAACTGCATTTTCTATGCGGTTAGCCCAATTGGTCTCACCAAAATAATCCAACATCATTTTTGCCGCCATGATTGCTGCCATCGGATTAGCAATACATTTTCCGGCAATGTCTGGAGCAGAACCGTGAACAGGTTCAAACAAAGCATAATTGGATCCAATGTTTGCACTAGGTGCCAAACCTAATCCGCCAACTAATCCTGCTGCCTCATCAGAAAGAATGTCCCCAAAAAGGTTCGATGTAACGAGTACATCATAAGCTTGCGGGTGCATAACAAGATTCATTGCTGCAACATCAACCAACAGTTCCTTCATTTCCACTTCAGGATAATCTTTCGCAAGGTTGCGAGCAACTTCAAGAAACAAACCATCAGACTTGCGCATAATATTGGCTTTAGTAACAACAGTCAACATTTTACTACGTTTCATTGCTAACTCAAAAGCATACTTTACAATTCTCTCAGTTGCTTTTCGAGTGATTACCCGTACTGAACATGCAGTATCTGGCAACTCAAACTCCATACCGCTGTACAAGCCTTCGGTATTTTCTCGAACTATAACTAAATCTACGCCTTCAAAACTGTTTTTAAGAGGCAGACTCTTCGCAGGTCGGATGTTTGCATATAGGTCTAAGGCTTTACGTAAGGTGAGTATGGCGCTTTTGTATCCCTGAATACCTAGAGGAGTTGTAGTTGCTCCAAACAAGCAAGCTTGAGTACTGTTACGCATTTTTTTGATTACTTTGTCTGGAACTGAGCTACCTGTTTTTTTGAATACTTCGTACCCAATTTCAAAGGTTTGACAATCAAAATTTAGGCTTGTGCTTTCCAGTAACCGAATTGCTTCAGGGACCACTTCATGTCCAATCCCAGAACCGGGAATTACTGCTAGGTTATAGGTTGTCATAGCCGTCGCTTCGGAGAAATTCCACAAGTCCACCTTTTGCAACAATTTTTTGCATGAACTCAGGCAAGGGCTTTACTGTAATAGTGATGTTTTTTGTTTTGTTTAAAATTTCCCCTGTTCGGACGTTAATTTCTACTTCGTCACCGTCTTCGATTTGGTCGATGTCTTCAGATACATACAAAGGCAATCCAATGTTTATGGAGTTACGGAAAAAGATTCGGGCAAAAGATTTCGCAATAACTGCACTTATTCCAGCTGCTTTGATTGCTACAGGAGAATGCTCACGAGAAGAACCACAACCAAAATTGTTTCCAGCAACGATTATGTCACCTTCAGCTACTGTTTTACCAAATTCAGGTCGGTATTCTATGAAAGCGATTTTTCCTAATTGTTTTTTGTCTGTTGTTACGGTGTATCTTCCTGGCGTTATTACGTCAGTGTTTATGTCGTCTCCAAATTTCCATGCTCTCATATGTAATCCCTCGGGTCAACAATTTTTCCTGCAAGAGCTGAAGCGGCTGCAGTAGCAGGAGAAGCCAAAATAATGTCAGCTTTAGGAGAACCCATACGTCCAGTAAAGTTACGGTTCTGAGTTGACAAACACACCTCACCTTCGCCCAACACTCCTCCATGTCGTCCAACACAAGGACCACACGTAGGATTACAAACAGCGGCACCGGCATCAACTAGAGCTTGCAAGTAACCTCTTTCAAGGGCTGCAAAATAGATATCTTGGGAAGCAGGAGTAACTAACAACCGCACGTTTCGGGCAACTTTTTTTCCCTTCAAGATTTTGGTTGCTATTTCTATGTCTTCTAAGCGTCCGTTAGTGCAGGTTCCCAAAAAAACTTGGTCGATTGATTTTCCTTCAACCTCAGAAACGGGTGCAACGTTATCAACTACAGGAGGCAAAGCAACTTGAGGCTCGATGTCTTCAACTTCGATTTCAAATTCGTCATCATAGGCGGCGTCTTTGTCACTCTTGAAGATTTTTCCGGTTCTTCCACCAAGAAAATCTAGTGTTTTTTGGTCTGCTTCGATTATTCCGCTTTTACCACCCATCTCGATAGCCATGTTACATAAGGTTAAACGCGAAGCAACAGAGACGTCTTTAACATAATCACCTGTAAACTCGCAAGCTTTGTAGAGGGCACCAGATGCACCAACATCACCCACAATGCTTAGGATTACGTCTTTTGCGTAGACTCCTTTCTGAGTGGAGCCTGTTAAATTGAATTTTAGGCTTTCGGGAACTTTGAACCAGCATTTTCCAGTAGCCATAACACCACCAATATCTGTTGAACCTAAACCAGTAGTGAAAGCACCCAAAGCACCTTCAGTACAGGTGTGAGAATCTGCACCAACTACTACATCTCCAGGTGAAACATATTTTTCTACCAAAAGCTGGTGACAAACACCGTTAGTGTGAAACCCAGAAATATTTTGTTCCATTACAAAATCTCGAGATTTTTTGTGCAAACCAGCTGCAGCTACTGTTGGTGCTGGAAAAAAGTGGTCAAACACAATTATTACACGGTCTTTGTCGAAGACTTGGTCTGTTATTTTGCTAAAAGCTTCAATCGCCAAGGGCGTAGTTGAATCGTGAGACATTGAATAACTTACGTCTGCTACCACAAAATCTCCGGGAGTTACCTCTTTATGGTGAGAAGCGTTGGCTAAGATTTTTTCAGTAATTGTTGAAGGCATAGTTTTTTCACTTTTGAATTTGATCAATCATTTCTTTGATTTCTTCAGGGGTATATGAACTTCGTCTTCCTTCACGAGAGAAGGCTGTTTTTATTTTGTCAAGAACTTTTCGTGCAGTCTCGTCAGAGATTTCAATACCAAGTTCTTTCGCTACATAGATGATTCCGTGCCTGCCACCCAGTTCGTCAATGTAAATTTTTCGCGTCTGTCCCATCATACGAGGAGGATAAAACTCGTAAGTCTGAGGATTAACCAAAACCCCATGCTGATGAATGCCCGAACTATGAGCAGTAACATTGTTTCCAGTCAAGGGCTTATGAGGAGGCATTTGTATTCCCGAAATCCTTTGCACAAGCTCAGAAAGAGAGGTTAATTGTCTCATTTCAAATTGTTTTGTTCCATACAACATGTGAAGTACAGGAATGATTTCTTCAGTTTTTGTTATTCCAGCTCGTTCACCGATGCCATTTACTGAAGTTGATACTGTCGAGGCCCCAGCTTCAATGGAGGCTAACGAATTAGCCAAAGCTAAACCTAGGTCGTTGTGGCAGTGAACTTCAATTGGAATGTCTACTACACTTCCGATTTCTTTAACCATAAAAGACATACCATTTGGTCCAGCACATCCCAAAGTATCTACCACTCTTGCCCGGTCTGCACCAGCATCTTCTGCTGTTTTGTAGGCTTTCTTTAAGAATTCCAGGTCGTTCTCCCGGGTTGTGTCTTCCGCGCTGTAGATTACATAAAGTCCATAACTTTCAGCGTAACTGATCATTTCTTCAAGTTTTTCTAAATAAACTTCTTTGGTCATGCCCTTGAACTTGTACTTACGATGATAAGGAGATATAGAAAGAGAAACCACAATACCATCAGCTCCTACGTCGGCTACTACGTCTATGTCTTCTTTTTTGGCGCGAGCAAAAGATGAAAGCTGAGCGTCCAAATTAAGGTCAACAAGGGCTTCAACACATTTTCGTTGCTTTTCTGAGGCGGCTGGGAATCCAGCTTCTATTTGTGGTATGCCAACCTCATCCAGTTTTTTTGCGATCTCCAGTTTTTCGTTGATACTAAATACTACTCCTGGAGTTTGCTCACCTTCCCGTAAAGTGCTGTCGTGAACAATGTACTCATCTAATTTTGGCACTTTAAAGTTGGTGAAATTGTATGGGCTAGGCAGTATTCCTTCTTTTTTGAGTCTTCTTAGAAGTCTTTGACCTTGCTCATTGACATAATCATTTTCCAATGTCTAAACCTTCCTCTTTCACACTGTGTAACTAAATAGAGTTTCGGAAGAATACAAATCGGACAAATATATATACTTTATGTAAAAATATCGGGCATAGAATACGAAAAGTTTACCACTATTATTGAATCCGTAACAATGAAGCTAAAAATGTACTACCAGGTACGAAGAACAATCATGGTATTGGTATTTGCAACCCCATCCAATCGGCGAATTTTTTCTAGACACTCGTTTACTTCAGTTATGTTCAAACCAGTTATAGTAACGGCAATGTCGTATTCCCCAGTAATTTCGTACACAGTTTCAACATTAGAAAACTGTTTGAGGTCTTGCGAAACATCCGATGTGGGCAAAGACGGATCAACCGCAAGAAGAGCAATCGCCTCTGCACCTTCTGTAAGCCCAACTTTAATTGTAAACCTTCGAATTGTTCCAGAATCAACTAAAGATTTAATCCTTTTACGAACTGCACCCTCAGATAACCCAACTTTTTTTCCAATGTTGCTGTAAGTGGCTCGGCCATCATGCTTGAGAATTTCGATTATCTGCTTGTCCATAACATCCATTCTTTTTTTCTCCACAGATACAATACAGTTACGGAAAAATTTAACGATTTCTAATTGTTTAACAACACCAATATAACGTTTTTCGCATCACAGGTACCGTTTTTTCACCATCAAAACTTCGCACAAAAACACCTAGTTTCTCTACACCAAACCCAATGTTCCTACGGATTTCGTAATATAAGTTGGGAAAACTGCAAAACCACCAACTATAAATCCGAAATTCTTATAAATAGCAACATTTTCTATAATTGCTCACTTTAATAAAGAGAGGTGTAAGTTGTGAAGAAAGCCAACTGTCCCGATTGCGACGCAGAAATCGAAATCCAAGATGACGTCATGAAAGGAGAGATCCTAAGCTGCCCAAGCTGCGGTCTTGAATTGGAAGTGACTAAAATCGAAGGCGACTGTGTCGAACTAACAGAACTTGGAATTGAAGGGGAAGATTGGGGCGAGTAACCTCCCCTCATCATTTTCTTTATATTTTATACGAAACAATCAAGTACCCCCAAGAAAAATCAATAAAATTGTAAAAAAATTTGAAGCGAGATGACTAACAGAAATGAGTATTGGTATTTTGTTTGAGAGTTCTGAAACTGACGAAAAAGGCATTCAATTAACTGCAGAAGAAATGGGAATCGACCTAACATATATTCCCTTCCGCAAAGTTGCGGTTCGTTTTGATGGAAACGGTTACAAACTAAGAACCCGAGGAAAAGATTTCACTAACACACTCAAAGACGTTAAAGTAGTTCTTAATCGTGCCCAAAGCAAAAACCGAAGACTCTTTGCATCCAGCGTTCTAGAAGCCTTTGACAAGCATGTGATTAATCCCCAATGTGTGGAATACGCTTGTTTTAGTAAAGTAAGAACCTTGCTTCATTTCTGGAAATCAGGAATCCCAATTCCAGACACAGTTTATGTCCCAGTTGATTCCACAGAAAAAACGTCAGATGGACGTCTAGTCCATAATGAACGAGATATTGCAGATTTGCTCCAGCAAGAACTGCAAACAGACATAGTAGTGAAACCAGATGCTGGAACCCATGGAAAAGGTGTAGAACTTGCTAAAGAGCGTGGACAACTGGAAAATATTATCAGAGGAGTTGAGCCTTCAATCATTAATCCCCTGGGGGTTTTGGCTCAGAATCTTATTGAAAAATGGTTCTACGACCTGAGGATAATAGTAACCAAAGAAGCGGGAAAAGAACCCTACTGTTACCCAACTGCATTGGCAAGGGCAGGATTCAAAGATTTCAGAACAAACACTTTTTTGGGTAACACAGTTATTGGTGTGAATTTACCAAAACACATTCAAGAAGAATCCGCCAAATGTGGCACTGCCATGGGCGGTGATAGCAAATCATACTTGTTAGCAGTTGATGCCATGGTTGAAGTCGGCGATAACAAAAACGTTGACGATAATTACTTGAAAGCGGAGTTTGAAAAACTTGAAACTCCATTTAATGATATCAAAAAAGTAAAATTAGATAGCAAAAAACGTACAGACTTTCTAGAATGGAACAAGAAACTGGAAAGCGCTTTTGAAAACTTCAAAAATCAAGAAGCTTACAGCAACATCAAAAAAGTTATTGAAGAAAGCATGGAAAAGAACAAAGAAAAAATAATGTTCCATGAAACTAATGCATGTCCAGAGTTCTGGGAACAAACCCGACTGGTTGGAGGCATTAACTTAGCAGAAGCACTGTTAAAAGGTGCCCTTAGTATAGTCGATTCCGAGTAAGGAGAAATACAAAATGAAAGTAGGAGTAATTGGTGGGTCAGGATACGTAGGTGGAGAACTCATACGATTGTTGCTTCCCCACCCCGAAGTAGAATTAACTACAGTAACGAGCCGTGCAAACGCCGGTGAATTTGTTTTTACGGTTCACCCAAACCTAAGAGCAGCCACACAACTAAAGTTCACTCCTCCGAACATGTCACAAATCGCAGACAACTGTGACCTAGTTTTCGCTGCAATGCCCCACGGCAAATCTTTGGAACTGGTTCCACAACTGCTGGAAACAGGAGTAAAAGTAATCGACATGAGTGCAGATTACCGTCTTAAGAATCCAGCAGACTATGATAAGTGGTATAAATGGAAACACACTCACCCAGAACTTCTTGAAGAAGCAGTATATGGAATCCCTGAGCTTCACCGCGAAGAAATCAAAAATGCCAAACTAATTGGTTGCCCTGGATGTATGTCCACAGCAACAATTCTTGGATTAGCTCCTTTAGTAAAAGCAGGTGTTCTAGAAAAAAATAGAATAGTTGCTGATGTTAAAATTGGCTCTTCTGGTGCGGGACAAAAACCTACTGTTGCTTCTCATCACCCTGAACGAGCAGGTGGAGTTAGGCCATACAAAGTAGCAGACCACAGGCACGTAGCAGAGGTCGAACAAGAACTAAATCTGTTAACTGACGAAAAAGTAACAGTTTGCTTCACTCCTCACGCTGTAAACATGATTCGAGGCATACTTTCAACAATTCACGCATTTCTCAAAAAACCTGTCACAACAAAAGACACATGGAAACTTTTCCGCGGCATGTATAAAGACGAACATTTTATTCGTTTTGTCAAATTCAAAAAAGGACCTTATCAGCTTCCTAACCCTAAAATCACTATGGGATCAAACTACGTTGACATTGGCTTTGAAGTAGACCCCCGAACAAGAAGGATGATTGTTTTCTCCGCAATAGATAACATCATGAGGGGCGCATCTGGTCAAGGAGTTCAGTGCATGAACATCATGATCGGCTGTGAAGAAACAACTAGTCTGGAATGTCAAGGTTATCATCCGATGTGAGAAAAATGCTGGTTGTAATAAAAGTTGGCGGGAGCATCCTACAAAAGGTGCCTCCAGAAATTGTTTCAGACATCAAAAACGTTCTTTCTGAACACCAACTAGTCTTAGTTCATGGTGGAGGAAAAGGCGTTACTGAAATTGCTTCAAAATTAGGTAAAGAGCAAAAATTCGTGTATTCTCCTAAAGGTTTTCGCAGCAGATACACGGACAAAGAAACCATGGAAATTTTCACCATGGTCATGGCAGGCAAACTGAACAAAAAACTAGTTTCTGCCCTACAAAAACAAGAGATACCTGTTGTAGGTCTTTCAGGACTTGATGGATTTCTGTTGCGCGCAGACCGCAAAAAACGCTTAGTCATACTTAACGAAAAAGGAAGAAAACAAGCTATTGATGGTGGATATACTGGAAAAGTTAACCAAGTTAACAGTTCATTATTGAAGTTGCTATTGGATAACGGGTATGTTCCATTAGTTTCACCAGTCGCAGTAAGCGAAGAATTTGAACCCCTGAACGTAGACGCCGATAGAACCGCAGCCAACATTGCAGGAGCAATAAAAGCAGACAAACTAGTTCTGTTGACTGATGTTGAAGGTTTGATGTTAGACGATAAACTGGTTTCAAAACTACATGCTGATGAGGTTCAAAGTAAACTAAAACAAATTGGCGGCGGTATGATAACCAAGGTTTTTGCAGCTCAAGAGGCTCTCAAAAATGGAGTTAAAGAAGTAGTTATCTGCTCAGGGGTTAGAAATTCTCCAATTTCTTCGGCATTAAAGCATGAAGGCGGCACGGTGATAATTAATGAATGAAAAAGAAATAATGGATATTGAAACAAAGGTCATGGCACAAACGTTTGCCAAACGAGACCTCACAATTACAAAGGGCAAAGGCGCCCTAGTTTGGGACATAAACGGCAACCAATACATCGACTGCACGGGAAGCTACGGAGTCGCAATTGTTGGTCACTGCCACCCCAAAGTAGTTGCGGCAGTGCAAAAACAAGTAGAGACGCTGATTGCGTGCCACGCTTCATTTTACAACGATACAAGGTCTGAACTTTTACAAAAACTCATCAGCATCGCACCAAAAGGCTTAGACAGAGTTTTTCTTTCAAGCAGTGGTGCAGAATCAGTTGAATGTGCCCTCAAACTTGCCCGAAAAAAGTCAGGTAAAACAGAAATAATCTCAATGATGGGCGCCTTCCATGGTAAAACCATGGGTGCTCTTTCTGCAACATGGAAAAAGAAATACCGTGGACCATTTATGCCCCTTGTTCCGGGATTCAAACATGTGCCAGCCAATAACCTAGAAAAAGTAAAAGAGGCAATCACAGACAAAACAGCCGCAATTATAGTAGAACCTATAAGGGGTGAAGGGGGAATTTTGATGAACTCTGACAATTTTCTGCCAGGATTACGAGAAATTTGTGACGACAAAAATGTTTTGTTAATCTTTGATGAGGTTCAAACAGGCTTTGGTCGCACTGGAAAAACTTTCGCTTGTGAACATTATAATGTAGTCCCAGACATCATGTGCCTAGCCAAATCTGTTGCAGGTGGTTTGCCCATGGCAGCAACTTTTGCAAAAGAAGAAGTAATGGCAGCTTTCAAGAAAGGGGAACATTCTAGCACATTCAGTGGCAACCCTTTAGTTTGTGCAGCCGCATCTGCAGCAATAGATGTACTCAAAGAAGAAAAACTTGCAGAGCGGGCAGCAACACTTGGAAATTACTTCAAAGGCAAACTAGAAGAATTAGCAGAAAAACACAAGATTATCAGGGAAGTTCGCGGACTGGGATTGATGATTGGAGTGGAAATGCGTTTTGACGTTTACAACATAATCATGGACTGCATGAACAATGGAGTTCTGGTTTTGGACGCTGGAAGAAACGTTGTAAGGTTCTTGCCACCACTAGTCATTGAAAAACAACAAATCGACAAAGTAGTTAGCACACTGGATTGTGCAATTGGGAAGTTAAACAAATGAGTAACGACTATGCGATTGACCTTCTAACTCGAATGATAAAAATTTACAGCCCTTCAGAGCACGAAGAACAAATTTCATTGTTTTTAGCTGAAGAACTTAAAAACATAGGTTTTAAAGTTCACAGAGACAAAATCGGCAACGTAATCGGACAAATCGGTGAAGGCTCCCCAGTTGTTTTATTGTGCGGCCACATGGACACCGTTGAAGGAGAAATTCCAGTTCGCATAGAAGATGGAAATCTTTACGGCAGGGGCTCAGTTGATGCTAAAGGACCTTTAGCAGCGATGATTGTTGCTGCTTCTAACTTTGTTAAGGGTGGTTTTGACGGAAAGATATTGGTTGTCGGCGTAGTAGACGAAGAAAAAGGCGGAACAGGCATCCAACACTTCGTAAAAGAAGGAATCCAACCAGACTACGCAATTTTTGGGGAACCAAGCGGCTTACAAAAAGTCGTTTTTGGTTACAAAGGAATCTTAACAGTAAAAGTTACAGTAAAAACACCCTCAGGTCACTCTGCTGCTCCTTGGCTGTTCGATAACGCTATTGAAAAAGCAATGGACTTTTGGAAACAAATTAACAGGCTTCATTTGCGTGAAGAGAAACTGAAGAGCAGATTTTACTCAATCACCTCATGTTTAACGGGAATCAAAGGCGGAAACCTTTCTGGCTCGTTTATTCCATCAGAGTGTGAAATTCTAATTCAAATGCGCATTCCTCCTCAGCTTACTCCAGACCAAGTGTTTGAGGAAGTCAAACGAAAAATTGACCGATACAAAGCAACTAACCCAAAAGTTACAGTCACTGTAGAACCAGTTGATGTAGCAAGAGCCTTTGAAGCAGACCGAAGATCAATAATCGTTAGAGCTTTGGCATGGGGAATACGAAAAACCACCCTCAATTATGCATCTTTTTCCCGAAAAACAGGAACAGGCGACATGAACGTTCTAGGTAACGAACTCAAAATCCCAGTAGTAACATACGGACCTGGAGACTCGAGACTTGACCATACACCCAACGAGCACATAAACATCCAAGAATACCTTGACAGCATTGAAGTACTCAAAAAAACCTTAGCAAAATTGCCCGAGCTGGAAAGGAAACGTAAAGCAATAAAAAACAAAGCATAATATCCAAATAAAACTGTAAACTAGTATCGATAGGTAGGAAGTCTTACTAGATGCACAGTCACTGCTGTTGCAACTACAAGCAAGATTATTTGAACTGCAAATATTGGAACCAAAACAAAAGCAGAAAATGCAATAGTTATCCACAAAACAGTTATTGCAAATAGTTTTGTTTTCATCGGAACGCCTTTTCCTTCTTTATAGTTTCTTAGATAGCTTCCAAAATACTTGTTATTCAACAACCAATGGCTCATGCGCTCAGAACTTCTAACATAGCAAGCCAAAGAAATCAACAAAAAAGGCGTAGTAGGTAAAACAGGGAGAACCACTCCAACGGCCCCTAATGCAAGGGTGATTGTGCCAGCAATGAAGAACAAAGAACGAACAAGTTTGTTTTTGCTTACTTCCTGTGGGGTATCAAGCGTTTGGTTCATAGATGGAAAAGTATAACAATTAAGTATTAAAAGTTTACTAGATACAAGAAAAAATACAAAGAAAGTTGCGAATTTCGCAAAAACAATTTATAGATAAAATGCGGGGTCAATTTTTATCAAACGCATAGAAGCAGAAAGGGATAGCTCCTTTACTCCAGGTATCAACTCAATTTTTTGTCGAACCTCATTCAGATGCTCTAAATTACGTGCCTTAACAACAGCTACAACATCGTAGTCACCAGTGCTTTGTAACACATGACGAGTTTCGAACAAATTGCTGAATTTTTTTGCAGCTTCCTCAAACTGTTCAGGAGAAATTTTAACCATCAAAATCCCTGTTGTAGGATACCCAATTTTTCTGGGGTCAAGTAAAACAGTGAACTTGCTAATGACACCTGCATCAACTAGTTTTTTAACTCGATATCTAACGGTGGCTTCACTAGTGTCTAACTCGTTGGCTATCTCTGTGTAAGAAAGCCGTGAATTTTCTTGAAGTAAATTCAAGATTCTTTTGTCTTTATCATCTAATTTGAACGCCAACGATATCACTTCCAAAAATAATAGCAAAAAACAATTTATTATTACCGCTCAAAAAACCGAAACAAGGTAAAGCATTTTATTGTGGCAACCTAGTCAAATATTTAGTTAAGAGGCAAACAGCAATGAAGATTGCTTTCCAGGGAGAACTTGGCGCTTACAGCGAAATGGCAGTTTACAGCTATTTTGGCCCAGAGGTAGAAGTAAAACCCTGCAAAAGTTTTGACGAAGTTTTTGAGAAGGTTAAAACAGGAAAAGTAGACTACGGAGTTGTCCCAATTGAAAACTCCATTGAAGGAAGTGTCAACCGAACATATGACCTGTTTTTGGAGTATGACCTCAAAGTACAAGGAGAAATCATAATCCGAATCAGCCATTGCCTTATTGCAAACAAAGGAACCAACATCGACCAAATCAAAGCAGTATACAGTCACCCCCAAGCCTTAGCCCAGTGCAGAAAATTCTTAGAACAAAATAGTCTAAAAGCAATCTCCAATTTTGACACGGCCGGCAGCGTAAAGATGATTAAAGAAGAAAACATGAAAGATTCGGCAGCAATTGCCAGTGAACGGGCAGCCCAAATTTACGACATGTCCATACTTGCAAGAGAAATAGAAGATGTGAAAAATAATTCAACTAGATTCTTTGTGTTAGACAAACAAGACGCCCCATACACGGGAAAAGATAAAACCTCAATTATTTTTGCCGCCAAATCGATTCCAGGTGCACTGCATAAAGTTTTGAAAGAATTTGCGGACCGAGATATAAACCTGACAAAAATTGAGTCTCGACCAACCAAACATACCCCATGGGAATACCATTTTTATCTGGATTTTGAAGGCCACCGAACAGAAACAAAATGTCAACAGGCCCTAGAAAGCATTAAAGACAAAACAGTTTTTGTAAAAATCCTTGGCTCATACAAGACAGCCAAAAAAAGCAACAATAAACTCTAGGAATCGTCCAAAATTCGATACATAGCTCGATAAGCATTTTGATAATTAGGGTCTAATTCTTCTAATCGCTTTTTTACTTGTTTCATTTTGTTACTAAAACCAGCACAATTTTTGTTCTTAACCAGTTTAAGCCACTCTTCCACTTTATTCAAGAACAAAGTTTCAAGCTGCTCCATTTCAGGCAAACTCATGTGAAGATTTGAATAGAAATGAGGCTCCTCAGAAGAAACAGACTCAGCCAGAGTTAACAACAGCTTATAGGTTGCTCCGCCAATTTTGTTTGCGCCAACAAAATTTGGGTTCTCCACCAGCGTATCACCGGCTACTAAGCCCACAAAATGGGGGAAACCTAAAACTAAGGACATCAATTCGTCGTGGGTTCTTGGGGTTAATACAGAAACTTTTGCACCACGTTTCTGGAGCCATTCCTTGAACTCCTCTGAAAATTGTTTTTCACTTTCAGTTACTGGAGTTAAAACAAAATTTTGGCCATGAAGACTTTTCGCTCCTGGACCAAAAACCGGATGGGTGCCTAGGGTAACACCGTGTTTTACGTATTCTTGTAGCAGATTCACAGGAATTTCTTTGATGGAACTAATGTCCATTACAACTTGACCATCTTCTATGTAAGGACCAACCTCTTGTAGAACTGCATCTAAACTGGTCAGGGAAACACAAAGAACAACCCAATCAGCCCCAACAACAGCTTCAGCGTTACTATTTACTACGTCAACACCAAATTCGTTTTTCAGAGCATCTGCTTTGCTTTGAGTTCTACTGGCGACAACTACAGAAAAGCCTTCATTTTTGAATAAATTTACGAACCATCGACCCATCTTTCCGGCGCCAATTACTGCAACCTTCACGGCAGAGCCTCACAGATTTTCTCCAAACCTTCTTTTATTTTATTTTCGCCTGCAGTTAAAGCTATCCTGAAGAATTCTCGGTAGTCCCCAAAGGCGGTTCCAGGAGCCACTGCAACTCCATGATCCAAAAGATCCAAAGCAAATCGTTCAGAGTCCAAACCATCAACCTTAGGGAACAAATAAAACGGTGCATCAGGCTTAGAAAACTTCATTGGAGAGTTAGAAAGAACAGAATACGCTGCTTCTGCCCTCAACTTGAATTCGTTACGTATGTCGTTAGCAATTTTTTGTCGTGACTCTAATCCTTTAAGTGCACCATACTGAATAAACGCCGGAACACAAGTTGTAGTTATCTGGTTTAGTTTAATAATTTGTTTAACTAGCTCTTTCTCAGCAACAACGTAGCCAATTCTCCATCCCGTCATCAAAAAAGTTTTTGAAAAACTACTTACCAGAATGTTGTCATCTCCAAAATCAAGGATAGATTTTGCCTTAACAAAACTAATGTCAGAATAAACCTCATCAGACATCACCTTTACTCCTTTGCTTTTTGCAATTTCAACAATTTCGCTGAAGGTTTTGTCGTCAATAACTTTGCTTGTCGGGTTATTTGGGCTATTTAGGAATATCATCTTTGTTTTGTCATCAATTAATTCTTCTAGTTTTTGGGGATCTACTTTCCAGTCAGATTCAAGGTCACGCTTCAACAAACGTATTTCTGCCCCAACTTTTTTAGCACCTAAAGCGTAGCTAGTCCAATGAGGAGAAGGAACAACAATGTTGTCTCCTGGTTTCAATGTCAAAAACAACAATGAGAAGATACCCCATTTTGAACCAGTTGTAACTACTACATTGTCAACAGAAACATCATGTATTTTAGCCAGCTCTTCACGTAGAACTTTTTCTCCTGCCGCAGAGGAATATTTTGTTTTTCCTTGCTTCATGGCTTCGTAAGCTGCCTCGATGATTTCCGGAGGTGTGGGCAGGTCAGGGTCTCCGAGGTTGAATTTGATAATTTCTTTTCCTTGGTTTTCTAGTTGTATTGCTTTTTCGCTTATTTCATAAAGCATTTTAGTTAACTCCAACTGACATAGAATTGACTGTTTTTATCATCAACAAGTAGGAAATACTGCTTTAAATCTTCTTATTCTGCGCCCTGAACAAAAACAGATAAGGCAACAATATCTTTGAAGATTGCCTCAACTTTTTGCGGATTAAGACCAGCCTCCAACGCCTTAGCCATAACATGCAAGTATACTTCGTCTTCTCGGCGGTGGTCCTTCACAGCTATACCATTTTGTGCTTTTATTATTCCGATGTTTTTACATAAGTCCATTCTTTCTTTCAAAAGAAGGATTAAGTTTTCGTCAACTAGGTCAATTTTCTTCCGTAGTGTCACTATATTCTCCAACAGCTTCAACTCCCAAAACTTTAGGTATCAAACCAGCTCTAAGCATTTGATCAATCAAAACCAAGGCAACCGCAGACTCAACAACAGTAACAGCCTTCGGCACTATGCATGCATCGTGTCTGCCTTTAACTTGTATTGTAGTATCTTTCATTTCCAGCAAATCCACTGTTCTTTGCTTTTTGTCAATAGAGGGTGTAGGTTTTATTGCTACTCTCAAAACAAGGGGCATCCCAGAAGACATCCCTCCCAGAATTCCGCCTGAATTGTTTGTGATTGTTTTAACTTCACCATCAACCATCGTGTAAGGATCATTATTTTCAGAACCCTTCAGTCGGGCAGCTTCAAATCCAACACCAAATTCCACACCTTTAACTGCAGGAATTCCAAAAAGCATCTTTGCTAAATCAGCATCTAAAGAATCATACAAGGGCTCACCAACACCCGGCAACACATTAAGTGCACAACATTGCACAATTCCGCCGACACTGTCACCTTCGCTTTTTGCTTTCAAAATCGTGTTTTCCATCTTCTTAGAAACGGTTGAATCAGGACATCGAACTGAGCTTTCGAAAGTTTTCGTTTTTAGTTTAACACTACCGATTTCAGACGTGTAAGCTAAAACTTCAATACTTGCAAGCTGAAGCAGTTTTTTGGCAATGGCTCCTGCCATAATGTATGCAACAGTAAGGCGACCTGAGAATCTTCCTCCTCCTTGGTTGTCATTAAACCCGAGGTATTTGATTCTTGCAGGGTAATCTGAATGTCCAGGACGCGGGGTGTGTCGGATTGCTTCGTATGATTCAGAATTTACTTCTTTGTTCCAAACTAGGACACAAATGGGTGCACCAGTGGTAAATCCTTCATAGGTTCCCGACAAGAGTTCAACTTTGTCTTCTTCTCTTCTGGCTGAAACAATTTCTGCTTTTTTAGGTAACCGTTTGTCCAGTTCCTTTTGAATGTCTTCAACTGACAAAGGAAGGCCAGCAGGACATCCATCTATTACGGTTCCGACGCATCGCCCGTGGCTTTCTCCAAAACAGGTTACAACAAAATCTTTTCCGATTGAATTAGAGCCCAACAACATTCCCTCCTATCGCACGCAAGTCATTAAAGAACTGCGGATACGACTTATTTATACATTCAACGTTTTCAATCTTTGTTTTTCCCGTAGCACCTAAAGCTGCAACAGCACAAGACATTGCGATTCGATGGTCATTATGAGGATTAATTGTAGCACCAACCAATTGGCGCCCTCCATTAATTGTTAAACCATCTTCATTAACTGTTATGTCTGCACCCATTTTTTTGAGTTCAGTGCTTATCGAATTTAAGCGATCAGATTCTTTGTACTTAAGGCGTTTCGCATTAAATATCGTAGATTGCCCCTTAGCATAACAGGCCAAAACAGTACAAACGGGAACCAAATCGGGAATATCCTTACCATCAATGTCCAATCCAGTAAGGGGTTTGCCCTGAATTTCTACTGAATCATCGTTTACTTTAACATCTGAACCCATATCTTTCAATATTTGAAGTATTGCGCGGTCTCCTTGAGCGGTCTGATGCATAATTCGGTTAACTGTTATTCGTGATTCAGTAACTACAGCTGCAGAAAGAAGAAAAGCCGCTGAGGAAAAGTCTCCGGGAACAACATTGTTGCAAGGTATAAAATGTTGATTTGCAGGAATTCGAAGACCAGAAAGGTCAGGGTTTACTGCTCCTTGAAAGCCATATTTAGCAAGGACTTCAAGGGTCATTTCAACATAACCTTTAGACTCTAATGGAGTTGAAACTATAATTTCAGTGTCTTGAAATGCTTTGGGGCATGCAAACAATAATCCAGAAATGAACTGGGAACTAACATCGCCCCGTATTGAAGTTTTTCCGCCCTTGATTCCCCCACCACAGACAATAACAGATGAATCGCCTTGAACACTAGAATCTACACCTAATTCTTTTAGGCTATCAAGAAGAGGTGCCACAGGTCTTCGAGCAAATGATGCTCCAAAAAGAAACTTAGAAGCGCCCGAAGCAAGGGCAGCAACAGGAATCATAAAACGAAGAGTTGACCCCGATTCTCTACAATCTATAGGATTTTTAGGAGTTTTGACTGTTTTGTGGCCATGAACTGTCCAGCAATTCTCTTCTACTTCAGTTTCTGCTCCTAGAGCTTTAACTGCCTCCAAAGTTGCATGGGTATCGTCAGAAATAAGGGGATTAAATATTTTTGAAGTACCTTCAGAAAGTGAAGCTGCAATAACCATTCGATGGGTGTAAGCTTTGGATGGAGGAGCACAAACCACACCTTTCAGAGCAGCAGTGTTTTCAACCGTCAAATCCAATTTTTAATTTACCACCTTTGCTTTTTCCAGATTTATTTCAGCTTGTAAAATATCTCCTTCATAATCTTGCCATGCTTCTTTAACAGAGTCTAGGTTTTCTTTAGACACTATTGCTGTAACTGCAGGTCCAGTTCCAGATAAGCCAGCAGCCAAAGCTCCTTCTGTAAGGGCATCAACAGCAGGAGATGAATCATACCCAAGGGCAGAAGAATAAATTAACCCGTTCAGGGTTAATGCTGACCAGAAGTTTCCGTTCAAAGCTTCGTTGTATGCTATTTTTATAGTAGCAGACAAGGCTTTCATTCGCTTCACGTTGGAACTTACAGTATAGGTTTTTTGGTATGGAACATAAAACAAAACAGCAGGAGCCTCGGGTAAGTCAAAGCGCTTAACGATTTCACGTTCCAAATTATCAGTTACAACAACGCCCCCAAAAAATGAGGCACAAGCATCATCAAAAGCACCAGTTATGGTAACCTTCGCATCCAAAGCAGCTTCAACCCCCAACCGCACTAAGGCAACATCATCTAAACTTTGTTTTAATGCCTCAACTGTTGCTAACGCAATGGCATTAGCTGCCGCACTACTACTTTTCATACCTCGAGCTACTGGAATATTAGAGTTGGTTTCAACTTTCGCACCAAAGTCTTTTTCTAAACCAAAATGGTTCAAGACACGCTGAACAGTTTTTTGTGCCAAAACAGGATTTTCAGAAGAATCAGAGCGAATAGAAACATCAACGTGTCCCGATTCATCATTGAGGTTTACAGTTGCTTTTGTCCAAAGGTCGACACCCACTGCAGCGCCTTTTCCAGTTGCAATTGCATTAATTATTGTCGCTGCTCCATGTGATATTGCTTCAGCTCTTCCGCTCATTATTGGGCACCTCCTTTGTTTAAGGCAGTCAATGCAGCTTTGCGCATAACATCAATTGGAGCAGGGCAATTAGTCCAAATGTGAAAGGACACAGCTCCTTGGTAAATTAGCATTTCTAGACCGGAAATAACCTTAGCACCAACATTTTTTGCGTCTTTCAAAAGTTTAGTTTCCAAGGGATTGTAAACAAGGTCCATCACACTAAGGTCAGAACGCAACAAATCAGAAATAACAGGGCTACTTTCAGTGTCAGGATGCATGCCTACGCTGGTTGCGTTAATCAAAATATCTGCAGTTTCAAGTTCTTGTTTGAGGACATCAAATGAAAGGGCTCCACTGTGTACTTTTGTATGAAGATTTTGGGGTAATGATTTGACTAGTTTTTTGGCTTTGTTGGGAGTTCTGTTCAAAATAACTAGTTCGTTAACGTCTTGGGTGGCTTGGTAAGCTATTGCTTGGGCAGCTCCTCCAGCGCCAAGAATCACAAGTTTCTTTTTTTCGGGGCAAACCCCGTTTTCTTGCAAAGCAACCATAGCTCCTTGACCGTCGGTGTTGTATCCAACCAGTTTTCCCTGATTATTAAGAATCGTATTTACCGCACCAACAGATTTTGCGGAAACGTCAAGCTCATCAAGGTATTTCATGACCTCGTTTTTGTGAGGCATAGTTATGTTTAATCCTTTTAGGCCCAAACTTTTTACACCTAAAACGGCGTGTTTCAAGTCTTTAGCGGGCACATTAAAGGCAACATAAACAAGATTTAGTCCAAATTCTTTGAACGCTGCGTTATGCATCACTGGACTAAGGGAGTGAGCTACAGGGTCACCTATAATAGCGCAAACTCTAGTTTTTCCAGAGACACTCATCTATTTTAGCCCCAAAGTCCGGTAAACTTGTTTCATTTCCTGTAGGGTTAATTGTCCTTTTGCAGTTTTTGTTTTTTCGTCAAGACAAGCAAACGTGAAAAATGCCCCAAAAACGGGAGATAACAATCGAGAAGTCTTTCCGTATTCACCCATTGCAAAACAAACCAGTTTAGCATGTTTAGATGATTTAGAAACAAAATCTAACACTACTAAGTTGTCTTCCACAGATTTGGCGGTAGTTATAATCTTGCAAACATCAGCATCTAAAGCAGTCAACTCATCTTGAACTTTTTCTAGTTCAGATAATGAAAGGGATTTTTCAAAATCATGGAAAGAAACAATAACTTTTGCTCCAGCTTCATGAAAACTCTTGATTAACTTAACTTGGTTGGGTGTACCTAAATCCACGTCCACGTATTCAAACCCGTTTTTTATGGCTTCATGCAATATTTTTTGGCGTTGGGTTTCAGTTCCCAAGAAACCTCCATGTTGCTTTGTTGATTTGTTTGTGGCAATCAACGGAATTTTAGTGCATGATACAATTTCCTTTAGGCAATCATGATTTTTGAGGCTGTCAAGTCGGATTTCGATAAGGTCGGGTTGTAAGGCATCTGCAGTTTGCAGTAGCTCAATAGCTTCATCTACTGTTTTTGGGGGAATTGCAACGCAGACTCTAATTGTCAACGCTCGATCACTGCTTCTTCTTTCACCAATGTTCCAAAGTGCCTCCCGCCTTCTTCCACTTGGGCGAGGATTTTGTCGCCTTGTGTTAAATCAGTCACGGCTTTGGAGCCTTCGGGAGTAACTACCCGTATGGTTTCGGCGTTTTGGGCAATAAGTTTCAAACTTTTCCCCTCATATTCTGCTTCAATTAGAAGCAATGGTCGCCACTCAATCTTTGAGCGTGCAACATTGGTTACCCTGACGTTTCCTTGACGGTCTACAATAAGGACTTCTTCCCCAGACTTTAGTTCAGACAAGTACCTGGTCCGGTTAGGAGAAGTAAGAGCATACAAAGACAAAGGACCAGCATTAACCCGGAAAGGACGAGTTTCTACGTATGGACTTTCGTGAACTTCGGCTTGAACCAAAAACAAGCCAGAAGACTGACAACCCAAAAGCATACCTTCTCCGGGTTTCATTAATTCACAGGTATCAATACAAGAACGAGCCCCAGTTCCTATCTCTTTTACTTCAACAACTTCAACAGGAACCAAGCGTACCCCAACAGATTCTTTCTTGGCAAAATCTGCAGTTTTCTTGAGTTCATCAATACTATCAGTTTTCAGAACCACACCATCAGAACCAAGTTCCAAAGTTTCTAAGGCTACTTTTGCCTCTTTTGTGTTGGAAACTTCTGCTAAAAGTTTGGTTTTTCCGCGGGTCTTTGCGATAAGGTTCTCCAAAGGAATAATCTTCCAGTCTGGAGTGCCAACAATAACATAATCTGATAAAAGTTCAGCAGCAGCTATGGCGGTTTCTTCGTCCTTTTTGCTGTTGATGATCATTTTAACTGCAACACATTTTCCATCTGCCTTCAGTTTTTTTACGGAACCAAGTTCAGAAGAAGGCACAACAAAAATTTCTGAGTCTGCAGAAATGGAAGCTGCAGATAACCCAGCTTTATTTACAGATTCAATATCTTGGGGGTCAACTAGTGCAACGTCACAAAACTGAGCGGCATATTTTAACAGCTTAGTTTTTTGGGTTTCAGGAAGAGCCACATCGATTTCGACCCAAAGGTACTTCATTTTATTCACCTAGAATTTTCATTGCCTCAGCTACTGAGGCGTTATCATGAACAATTGCTGAAAGCGCCTTCACTATGTTTGTAGGGTTTTCGTGTTGGAACACGTTTCTGCCTATGGACAATCCTGCGCCTCCACCAGTTATTGAGCCTTTTACCAGTTGTAAGACGTCTTTGGTGGTTTCAGCTTTTGGTCCGCCAGCAATGATAACTGGAACTGGACAGGAATCTGTAACTAGTTTGAAGGATTCAACATCTCCAGTGTAGTTTGTTTTTATAATGTCTGCTCCAATTTCTGCGCCTAAACGGGCTGCATGAGCCACAACATCTGCAGAATGTGCATTCTTGATATTTGGTCCTCGGGGGTACATCATAGCCAATAAGGGCATGCCAAAATCGTCACATTCACAGGCGACTTTACCTAAGGTTGCAAGCATACTGTCTTCGTGTTTTGAACCCACATTTATGTGAACTGAAACTGCGTCTGCACCTAAACGGACTGCATCGTCTACGGTTCCAATTTGCATTTTGTTGTTTGGTTCAGGACAAAGGGCGGAAATTCCAGACAAATGAATGATTAATCCGGCGTTTCCTGTGTCTACTTTTTTTGCCATTCCACGGTTTATGAGAATAGCGTCAGCATCTCCAAGCAACAATTTGTTGATGATGTCTTGCATGTTAGTAAGTCCTCTGATTGGACCAACAGTAACTCCATGGTCCATTGGGACAATCACGGTTTTATTGTCGCTTCTGAAGATTCGTTTTAATCGTCTTTTTTTACCTGCTTCCAAAGGTTCTTACCTCCTTTAGATGAACTTCTTTGCCTTCAAGTATTCGGCATTAAGGACGCCGCATCCAGCAGCTCCTCGTATCGTATTGTGACCCAAAGCAATAAACTTCACCCCATCCATCACAGGGTCTTTTCTGAGGCGCCCAACTACGGTGCTCATTCCATTGCCTTCCATTCGGTCTAATCGAGTTTGTGGACGGTTAGGTTCCCAAGTCACAACAACTGGTTTTTCTGGGGCAGAAGGCAGTTTTAGGGTTTGTGGTTCCCCGATGAAGTTTTCCATGGCCTCAGCTACGGCTTTGGGGTCTGCTTTCTTTTTGGTTGCCACGAATACGGCTTCCATGTGACCGTCTATTGCTGCAACTCTGTGACAGCTAGATGAAACTTTGAAGTCAGCAGGTTTTGTAGCAGTGCCCAGAATTTTTTGGGTTTCGGATTCCATTTTTGGTTCTTCGCCACCAATGTAAGGGATGACGTTATCTACGATGTCCAACGAGGCAACTCCTGGGTATCCAGCACCAGAGAGTGCTTGCATTGTTGATACGATAAGGCTTTTGATGCCAAACACGTCAAAGATTGGTTTCAGAGGTAATGTAAGAACGGTTGTGCTACAGTTTGGGTTAGTTACAAGGATTCCGTCCCATTTTCGTTTTCTTTGTTGTTCTTCAATTAGGCTAACGTGGTCAGCGTTAATTTCAGGGTTAAGCATAGGAACGTCGGGGTCCATTCGATGGGCAGATGCGTTGCTAACTACCACATGTCCGGCAGCTGCGAAGTCTGCTTCAACTTTTCCTGCTACGTTAGAAGGCAAGGCTGAGAATACAATGTCAACGTCTTTTACTTCTTTGGGCATAATGTCTACTACTTCCATTGGTGCAACAGTTTCAGGAATTGGAGTTGATTGTCGCCATCGGGAAGCTTCTGCGTATGTTCGTCCGGCGCTTCTTTCTGAGGCGGCAACAGTTGTTACTTCAAACCATGGATGATTTTCTAGTAGTTGAACAAATATTTGCCCAACATTACCTGTTGCACCTAATACAGCAGCTTTTAGCATGATTTATCATCCCGTAATGCGTTTGTTACCAATTCCAGAGCTTTTTCTTTTTCGTTCCAATCGATAAAAAGAAGAATGCTAGAAGTGATTGTCATAAGTCCAAAAATATTTATGCAGTTTACTCGCAAAGCCTCAGAGATTCGTCCAGTGAGACCCGGAGTTTTTTCTAAGCCAACCCCCTTGATAGTCAAAAATGCCAACTGTTTGCGCACAGACATAGCTAGGGTTTCTTTGTGTTTTAGTATTGCTTCATGCATTTTCTCTAGTAGCACCTTGGAATTTTCATTTTCTGTAACATACAATATCAAAGAATCCTTGTTCAGAGACAACCCTAACAATTCCGCGTGCTCTTCTGCAGTTTGGGCTAATTCTTTGATTACTTGTGGGTTCTGTGAGACATTGTTTCCTACAACAGTAATAGATAAGGCAGGAGAAGGGCTTGCAAGCTCCGCTCCTAAATCACCCGAAAGGGCACCTGTGATTACTGTGCCTTCAACGTTTAGGTCTCCGTGTATGTTTCTGATTACTTTCACTCTTACTGATGCCTCCTTGTATCGTAATGCTTTTCTGTGAATGAATTTTGTTCCTGAATCTGCTAGACCAACCAAGGTTTTAACGTCAATTTCTGGAATCCGCTCAGAATTACTTATCACCTTTGGGTCGGCGGTCATTATTCCTTCAGCGTCTGTTACTAGGATTAGCTCATCTGCTTCTAAAGCCTTCGCTAAGATGAAAGCTGTTGTATCACTTCCACCGCGACCCAACGTGGTTACTCGGCCATTTTCAGTTCTGCCAACGAAACCCGCAACAACTGGAATAACACCTGACTCAACGAAAGGTAACAAATGCTCCTTTACACGTTTGTAACATAGATCTACCAGTGGATTTGCGTCTTGGAATGATTCATCAGTTACAATTGGCCACTCGTCGTCATGGGGATCAACATATCGAGCCTTTACTCCTTGGGCTTTTAAGGCTACAGCCATGATTCTGATGCTGGTCCGTTCACCCATTGCAAGAATTTCGTCCAAATCTCTCTTGTGTAAATTGCCATTTGAGCTACCTTTAGCAGCATTAAACAAGACATCAGTGGTTTTTCCCATCGCTGAAACGATAACTGTGATTTGGGTTCCTTTTTTCGCTTCGTTAGCAACTGCCGTAACGGCTCGTAATATTTTTTCGTGGTCGGCTAGACTAGAGCCTCCGAATTTTACCACAATTCTTTTTTGATTTTTTTCATTATTCTTGTTCATAATAATTAAACACTCCAAAAAGCCCAGAAAACTAAAGAAATTAAATTTCAGTTACCCGGGCCTAGTTATAAAAATAATAGCTAAAGCTATAGAACATCGAAGAATATGTTATTGTAGTCATCGATTGGCTGTTCATAGACCCAGTTTCCTTGAATGAAACAAAAAAACTCCCTTCTAATATAAAAAAATATCGTATACAAAAAATAGATCAAAAAGACGGCTTTTCACATGTCCATACTAGTTGTTAGAATGCTTAAACGTGTTTTTTTAAGTATTCTTTTGCTTCGGCGACACTTTGGAAACAATATTTGATTTCTTTAAAGTTTTGTCGTAACTTGATAACGTCTTTTCGTACTTCCTCAGGAGTTCGTTTACCTTTCACAACATCTAGTATTAATGAACAGAGTTGTTCTATGTCCTCAGGTTTGAAGCCTCTACGAGTAATGTCTTGGAAACCAATTCGTAGACCAGAAGGATTGCCCCGTTTTACCCAAGACTTTAATGCCATTTTCAAACAAACACTTGCCCGCAGTTTGAGCGTTCTTGATGGTTTGTTTCGCTAATTCATTGCCATATAGTTTCATTTCCAAGGCAGCTAAACCTAAAGCAGGTAATCGCCCAAGATGAGTACTAGAAGCACTTAACGGAAAAACAGCATACTGGACTTTTTTGATAGCTTTTTTCATGCGGTCATCTTCACAATTAGCAAGAATTACTCCTCCTTGGGGTCCAGGAAAAGTTTTGTGAGTGGACGCAGTTATGAAATCCACACCTTCTTTGAATGGGTTTTGGAATTCTCCGCCTGCAATTAATCCTAAAACATGGGCTGCATCGTATGCAATGTAAGCTCCATTGTCTTTAGCTACTTTAGCTAATTCTTTTACCGGATGAGGAAAAGGAAAAACGCTACCACCAAAGGTTACGATTCCAGGTCGGGCGGCATCAATTATTGTTGCAGATTTTTCGACGTCAATATTTAGTTCGTCTACATTATATGCGTGATTAATTGTTTCTAGACCTAAAACACTTCCTGCTAGACCAGAATAATCATGGGTAATATGTGCCCCAGCACTAAGTGGCAAAACAACCATACGGTCATTTTTTGTTGCCATAGAAAGGCCTTTGAAAGTTGCAAGATTTGCGTGGGTACCAGAAACAAGTCGTACATCTGCCCAGTTACATTCAAACAGACTTTTCATCAAATCAGTTGTATAATCTTCAATTTTAGTCATGAATTTTTGGCCCTGATAGTGCCGGGCCTTAACATGACCTTTAATGTCGTTTTCTCCTTCGGCATATCGTGAGTCAAGGTCTTTCGACAGATGCAACATTTCGTTAACTGCAGGAGATTTTATTCCTTCACTTGCAATCATGTTAATACATTCTTCTCCACGATAACGCTCATGGTCTTCATTAGATTCAACCAACCCAAGAGCTAACTTCAAGAATTCGTCTTCCATCTCCCGCTTTCCTCCCAAACAACATCTCAGAGCATTTTGTTGCTTTCTGAGCATTACCTTACTTATTTAGATTTCTTCAAAAAATAATCATAACAACACGAAGAAAAATAGCTTTGATGCTCCCAAGAAATGAAGATATTTTAACTAAATATTTTGGTTTCATAAAACTTTTCTTTATTTTCAATACCGATTAACATGGTGCAACTGATGAGCAAACGCAAACTTCACTATGGAGTACGCCTAACTACCGACCAACTACGTTACTTGAAAACTGTAGGTAAACCATCAGAATGGATACGGGAAGCAGTAGACGAAAAAAGAAAACGTGAACAAAGAATAGGCAACAGAAAATAAGATTAAAACCTAACAGTAGTGTCCATTTTTAGTTAGTTAATAAAAAACTTACTAGTTTTTACAATTCGTTTAAAAAGAGTCTGAAAGCGATCATCAACTACAACTAAAAAACAGATAATTAGATGGAAAAACAACATAAATTTAATTAAAAAATGCTTTCTGAAAAAAAGAACCTCTAAAAAAGTGTCGGATTAATCAAAGAATTTTGAGGTATGTCCGACATATTTTTATAGTTGAATAGGGAAATCATCTTTCTGAGAGTGGTATTGTGTCGGGTTATGACGGTAAAAAACCAGAAACACAAGAAGAATTTATTAAATTACTTGCAGAAGTAAAAAACCAAGAAAGAAAAAATAGAAAAAAACGCGGAAGTAGATCTACAAAACCGACAATAAAAGGTACAGCAGAAATTTTGGGAATTCACCGTGATACGCTGTATCAATGGATGCGAGATTTTGATGTTGATTTTTCAGAAGTAGACGAAAGAGAAATCCTTTCCGAATACTCCACAAAGAAAAATGAACCCATATACCTGATTGGTGAAGCATTAATGGGTGAAGGAACAGAAGTTGCTCACGTGGATTTAATGATTGGAGATAAAACAGGACCAGTTGGAGCAGCATTTGCTAACGGTTTGTCGAATTTGTCAGCTGGACACACTCCTCTTTTAGCTGTTATTCGTCCCAATCTTCCACCAAAACCTCATACTCTTCTTGTGCCAAAAGTTACTGTCAAAAACATGACGGATGCAGGGAAAATTTTTGGTCCCGCACAAGCAGCCGTTGCAAAGGCTGTTGCTGATTCTGTTGAAGAAGGCGTGATTCCTGAAGATAAAGTGGACGATTGGGTGATAGTTTGTAGTGTGTTTATTCATCCACAAGCTAAAGATTACCGTACCATCTATCATTATAATTATAGTTCCACTAAACTGGCCATACAAAGAGCAATGAACAACTATCCGTCATTGGAGAAAGTTATGTATGACAAAGATAGAGCTAAACATGCAATAATGGGATTCAATGTGCCAAGACTATGGAGACCTCCTTACCTACAAATAGCCCTTGACGTTGCTAGTGTGGAAAGAGCAAAACAGATAATCAATGAATTGCCTGAAAGTGACAGGCTAATCTTAGAAGTTGGAACACCCCTGCTTAAGAAAGAGGGAATTGGAGTTGTTCGTAAATTACGTGAAGTAGCCAAAGACATGTTCATAGTAGCAGACTTGAAGACACTGGATGTTGGACAAGTTGAAGTTGACATGTCTTTTGAAGAAACTGCAGATGCAGTTGTAGTTGCAGGCTTAGCTACAACCGAAACTATTGACAAGTTCATCGAAGAAGCAAAACGGTTAGGCATCTACGCAATAATGGACTTGATGAACGTAACCGACCCAATTACCAAACTCAAAACTCTTAAACGACTACCAGATGTTGCAATTCTTCACCGCGCAATAGATGCAGAAGCAACTGGAAAAACACGTTGGGACATTATCAAAGAAATGCGTGAAACATTCAAAGACAAAAAGTTCTTAGTAGCTGTAGCAGGCGGAATAACTCCACAAACAGCCCCAGAAGCATTAGCAAACGGTGCAGACATAATCATCGTTGGACGATACATCACCCAATCCAAAGACGTAGAAAGAGCAACACGAGAATTCCTGAAGAGCACCACAGAAATGACCCACGATATAGACCTCTTTAGAGTCCACGTAGAATAAAAACCTCAAAAAGGGAACAAATCCCTTTTTCTCTATTTTATTATTTTTTATATTGTATCGATTTCTACTAAAACACAATATAGAAAGATTTTTAGCTCCATCAAATCCTGTCAAAGGAGTAAAAGAGCAGGGTTTATAATGAAATTTGTTGATGCTCACATTCACCTCGCAGACAAAGCATACTTCGAAAATGTTAAAGAAATCGTTTATGAAGCAAAAGCTTTGGGCGTTGTTGCTTTGGTTGCTAATTCTACAGATTTGGAAACAAGTAAACGGAGCATCAAATTAGCAGTAGAATATCCTGACCATGTTTACGCTACCGCGGGAATTCAGCCATGGAACACTAAACAGTTGAAACCAAACGAAGTTAAACAAACTGTTAACTTAATTGTTGAAAATAAACAAAAACTTCTTGCAGTAGGTGAAATCGGATTAGATGCCACATATTCTGGAACAGGAGAACCCACAGAAATTCAGATGCAAGTTTTCCAGGAAATGCTTTCTGTTGCTGAAAAGACTTCATTACCAGTGATAATCCATTCTAGGGGAACTACTAGCCAAATAGTAAACATGCTTCCATCTTACAAAGTCGATAAGGTTATTCTTCATTGGTTTAGTCAGCCCCACAGTTTAATTTCTACAATTATGGATCGCGGTTACTACATTACTGAAGGGCCAGCGGCACTGTTTTCAGGGGCAATCAAAAAGGTAATTCAAGAAATTGCATTAACAAACCTTATTACAGAAACTGATGGTCCAGTTCGTTTCAGGGCAAAGCCGTTTAACGGTAAATTAACTACTCCTTCATGCATACCCACAATAGTTGAAGGGATTGCCAAACTCAAAGAATTGAACCAAACTGAAGTTGCCAATCAAATCTATGAAAATTTTGTGACGTTTTTTGGCGTTAAAGGCGTAAGGGATAAAAGGCATGATGCAGGGACAATTTATAACACTGAAGAAAGTAATGGAAATAAATAATCTAGCGTGGTGAAAACATGGGAACAGTTCGAACTGAGCAAATTAAAAGAATAGCACGAGAGTTATTAGATAAATATCCAAACAAGTTTTCAGCAGATTTTGAAAAAAACAAACTGCTTGTTAATGAGTACACAAATATTTCTTCAACAAAAGTCAGAAACAAAGTTGCAGGTTATACAGCAAGACTAGCAAGCACAATTTATGGTTATGACGACTTAGAAGAAGACGACACCAATCAAGAGTAAAATCTTGAAATATTGGTGTTTTTTTCTAGTTCTTGTTTGTGTTTGGTTAATTTTATTACATGCTAATTATTGTTTTATTTAAAATAGAAAATATCTGAAATGGAGTCATAATAGTTGTCAACAATGGATGGATACCGAAAAGGTTGGGCAACTCGTTACTTAAGAGAGGCAAAAGCAGAGTTAATTGCAGCTAAAAAAACTCCATACATGGCTGCAGGTTTTATAATAGAAGCTTTGTCTAAAGCGCAAGCATCAATTTATTACAGCTTAGGAGACCCTACTTTTATTGTTCCAATAATCCATGAAACAATTATTAAAAGAAAGGAAGTCAATGATCCAATCTTGAACTTTCTTGTTGAAATTGAAATGACAATCCAACAACTTGCACAAAACCCAACAAGTGATAATGAAAAAATTATGGAACAAGCTAAAGACATTATTCAATTCACTTCAGAAATTGTGGAACTTTTTGGTGCAAATACTTCATAACTAGAAGGGATTCAAGTGAGCATTAATGTGCAAGTAAATTTATTTGGCGTTTATCAAAGAATTGCAGGTAAAAAACAGGTTCATCTAAAGTTAAAAAAACATTCAACAATTAAAAGTGTATTAGTTAAACTTGCAGAAAAGGTATCTGAAGATTTTGAACAAGTTTTAATTGACACTCAAAATGAGGAGACAAGGCCAAAAGCACTAATTCTTGTTAACGGAAAAGAGATTAGCGTGTTACAGGGACTTGAAACAAAAATTAATCAATCAGAAGAGCTTACACTAATCCCGATGGTACATGGCGGCTAGAAGATTAAGCGAGTTACTTGTTTTTTGTTTTCAAAATATAATGTAGCTTTTTAAAACTGAAAATGAAAAACTACACTTAGATTGAGCAAAAGGTATTCTTATACCCAGATATTCAAATTGTTAAGAAAAAACCTTTGCCATGACAAAGGCATCTTCCCCGTCAGCGTAATAGTTTCTATTTGTTCGGGCAATTTTAAATCCAAGTTTTCTGTAAAGTGAAATCGCGCCGATGTTGCTTTCTCTAACTTCTAGGTAACATTCTTTTGCTTTATAGAAGTTCATTGCTTCTGTTGCTTGACGAATAAGGCCATAACCAATTCCTTTTCGGTGATGTTCAGGTAAAACAGCAATCGAGATTACATGTCCTTTTCGTGCAATTCCAAGAACCTTGAAACTTGGAATTCCTGTTTCAACTCGACACATTATGTAACCGACAATAGAATCGTTGACCTCAGCAACAAGAAAAGTTGCAGGGAAACGTTTATGCAAATTAATGAAAAACAAATTCGAGTAGTTTTCAGGAAGGCATTTGCGATTTATTCTAACAACACTATCTAAATCTGAAGGCGTAAACTGCCTGAGCTTATAGTTGACCTCCATAACCACACTACGACACCTTGTACGTTCTTCCCTAATACATATCAGATATGAAAAAGTGGTAAGCTGAAAAGAGTAAATATGTTTTACTCTAATCAAGATGAATACTTTCACCGACCTCTCCCATCTTTGCCAATGTATGTTACTACGCGTGCTTTAAAGCCATCTAAAGATAACCGCTCTAGCAACAAGTAACACAATTATTGGTGAATGTATTGTCAGAGAAAAACGAATTAAAAGATCTCCCAGGTGTTGGACCAGCTACAGCATCAAAATTATTAAATGCAGGACTAACGACATGTGACGCACTTTCAGTAACACCACCCAGAGAAATCGCTGAAAAAACTGGAATAGGGTTCAACACAATTTTAAAGATCGTTAAATCAGCTAGAGAACTACGAGGAATAGATTTCATTACAGCAGAAGACTTGTGGAAAAAAAGACAAGACATGAAAAGGTGCACAACAGGTTCAGAAAACTTAAACAAACTAATGGGCGGAGGAATAGAAACACAAGCAATGACCGAACTAATAGGCGAATATGGAGTAGGAAAAACACAAATTTGCTTATCCCTTTGTGTCAGGGTTCAGCTTCCAGAGGAAGAAAACGGATTAAACGGAAAAGTAGTGTACATCGACACAGAAGGAACATTCATACCAGAAAGAATTTTTCAAATTGCTGAATCATTGGGGCTAGATCCTCATGAAACATTGAATAACATATTTCTTGCACGTGCATACAACAGTAGCCATCAAGAAGTGTTAACAGAGCACTTGTTCAAATTCTGTCCAGAGAACAATGTAAAACTAGTTGTTGTAGACTCGATGATTGGACACTTCAGAGGAGAATATGTGGGTAGAGAAAACCTATCAGAAAGGCAACAAAAACTGAACAGTCAACTGCACAAATTAATACGATTGACAGAAGCGTATAATATTTCGGTTGTAATTACAAACCAAGTTCAAGCTAACCCAACTGCATTCTTTGGGGACCCAAACAAACCAGCAGGCGGAAATGTAATGGCCCATGCATCTTTATTTTAGATGTAAACGAATTTTCTTTTTAGGTTCTGAAGAAGTTGATGGTTTTTGTTTAACAGATTCTTGGTTTTTATTTGGAACTGATGACTTATGGACATAGGATTCTGTTTTTCCGGTGATTCCGTCGATTGTTAAAGTAGCTTTTTTGTTTTTCTTTAGGTTTTTGACAGTGACACTATACATAGGTTTGTAGATTATGGCGCGTTCAGAAACATTGAATAGTTCATCGTGGATACACGTAATGTCTTTAGGCCTTTTAACAAGTGTGGATTTAAGAAGTTCGATTTCTTTTTCTTTTGTTAGTAGGGTAATTTCGTATTTTTTGTTTACAGCGTCTAAGACTTTTCCAGGTTGTTCTTCGAAAGGAACAAAAGGTAACTTTTCAAGACTTACTTCTCGCCATTGGCTATCAAAAACTAGACGTCTTTTGTTCTCAAATTTGTAACGACCTACGCCAGTTAATTTTACAATTTTTGAAGCAGTTTGTAGGTGGTCTTTTAAAGAAACTGGTTTCACTGTTCCACCAAATAGTTTGAGGTTTAACATTGTTTCGTCTACTTGAATGTTGTGAACCCAGTTTTTTGAATATTCTATATGGTAGCTTCCTTCTCCCATTACATAAGGTTCAAAATATTTTTCGATAGAAAGGATTTGGACTTCTTCAGGTTTAGGTTTTATGAAGTAAAGGGTACGAAATACTCCTGTTTTCATTTTTTCTGCAGTGTGTCTTATTGATTTTTGATCAATACGTGATTTGTAAACTATAATATTGCGTTCAACAATTTTTGTGGGAATGGGGGAAAAGTTCGTCATTAGAAACGCCATTATTTCATAATTTAGCATATTTATTATTATTTATGAACATGAATTACGGATTACTAATCAATAAAATGTTGTAAAAAGGTTTAGAGTTTAAAATTGAAGATAAATAATGGCACTTAAAAAAGAAGAAATTTAGGTGTATAGCCTAAAAGTGTGGTTACATTTTGTGCATCTGAAGAATTGGGTTGCTCCTTCATCTCCCGAACGAGTTTGTACTTGCCACGTGTAAGCTAAGTTGTTATCGCATTTAGGACATTTAATTTCCGCAGTAGGATTAGTTTTTAATCCTTGGTCTTCTTTTCCTATGACAACAATTGTTTCACGTGGCTTTTTTGGACTAATAGTTTTAACTTCAGAATTTTTGGTTTTTTCGCATTTACAAACTGGACAAATAAAGATTGCACCGTCTTTGGTTCGTTTCATAACCATCCGTTTTCCACATGAAGAACAAAATTCCATTATATGTCTCTTCCTTTGCAAGGCTAAAGAATTAGTCATCATTAAATATTAACGTATTTGCAGGTTTTCATTCGATGTCAATATTCTCGGGTTTTTTCTAAGATGTGTTCAATTTCAGGTAATATTAGTTTCTTGATTATCAGTTCAATTGAATTCAAAGACTTGGGAATGCAAAAAAGCGCCTTTTGTTGGTCTGTGATTCCAGCTAATGCACGCAAGATCATGGCTTTTGAGCCCAATTTGTCATAACTAAGTTTTCTAGACAATTCAGCAAACCCTGGCATTGTTTTAACCATTAATGGTCGTAAACACTCCAAGGTTATTTCTGAAATTCGTAGTCCTGTTCCTCCACAAACAATTATTGCATCTACAGTTTTGGAGCTAATAGCATTACCGACTTGTTTTGTTAGCATTACGCGGTCTTCAGGCAAAAAAAGGGTTAAATTTACATTATGTCCAGCAGAAGTTACAAGGTCAACAATTAAGTCACTTGAATCATCCCTTAATTGTGGGTTTTTTCTAGACTTTTCATAAAAGATAGAGTTACAAATAATTACAGCAAAATTGACTTTTTTGGAGAGTTTAATCTCCTTCCGATTTGTTTTTTTAACCAATTGTAAACTCCAGCTAATTCGCGAGTTTTAATCAACTTTTGATAAACGGTTAAATGAATTTTTAGGTTTATTTTTTCTTTTCCCAATTTTCCATTAGGTCTCTAATCATTAATGCTCTACGGTTTTCGTCATTATATCGAAAAATGCGTATTCTACCAAAGGTCTTGTGGCGAACAAGCTTGTTGTTTTCTAAAAGATTCAAATGTTGATTAGTAGTGGTATAGTTTAATCCTGCGCGTCTTGCAATTTCGGAAATGTTTAATTCTCCAATTTCAGATAAAATTCTAAGAATTTTTACTCGGCCTTTAGAAGAAAAAACATCTTCAATTGCCATTTTATTTGTACCGTCCTTTTTGTGACATGATTTTGCTGATTTCTTGTTCTAGGTCAGATGCTGGAACTCGCGGTAGGCTAATCATTGTTGTTTTTCCTCGTTGTCCCACTCCGGAAACCATGGTTTCGATTATTCCAGTAGTAGAAAGTGACTTAACGTACTTCCAAAGTTGAGTATGCCCACGAGGTTTTTGGTCATACTCTTCACATGCAAGGGCATATGATTCTTCAGCGTCACCCATAGAAACGTAAGCAGAGTCTGTTTGGTTGAAGTAACGTGCAACACCTAAAAGAAACAATTTTTCATGCAAACTAAGTTCAACTAGTAGGTCTCTACGAATAACAGGATAAACACTAGCAACTGCATTTCTAACACATTCAGGTGTTACTTCACGAAACTGTGAAGCGTCTGCGTATTTTCCTGCACGCCACAAAAGTTCTATAGAATATCGGGCGTTTCCTTGTTCAGAATAGCCTAATTCAGCGATTAGACTTAAAGTTTGGGGAGGCACAGTACCATCCATGAATGCGAGATTTACTCGTTCTGCAAGAATGTCTTCAAGTTGAGATTCTGAATAATCAGGCAACCGAATTATGTTACGTTGAAGGGTACTTCGGGTACTTGGGTCTAAAGATTCAAGCGGTTCATCTTGGCGGAGTATGCAAATAAGTGATAAACGTTTAGGGGAATTAATTCGGTCTTCTTGGATTCGTGATAGGTTATACAATGGATCGGATCCTTCGTTTTGGATAAGAGATTCTAGTTCGTCCAAAGTCAAGATCAAGTAGGCGTCTTTATCATCAAGAATTTGCATTAAGGCTTGAAGAAGTTCTTCTGCAGAGTAACCGCGCCTAGGAAAATTAGGATAAAACCTTGATATTGTACGTTGAAGAATCATAAACAGACTGCCTTTGCATTCACGGCAATTGATGTGAATATAATTAAGATTGATTTTACGCTGTTTTGCTTCTTTCAATATACTTAAACCAAAATGCTGAGAAAGAACGGTTTTACCAGTTCCGATGTTTCCCATTATCAAAGCACGTTGAGTCATTTTCCCGGGATTTTCTATAGTAAAACGGAAAAATTGGTTCAATAACTTCAGTTGCAGTTTTCTGTGAAGTAACTGAATAGGGACATAATTTATGTCAAGTTTAATCTCATCTTTGAAAACACTGGAGTACCGAGACATATCTTAGCCCTTTTTTTGAGTATAAAGGGAATAATGGTTCTTGTATCTTTAAAAGGTTGTTGACGTCCCACAAAGCCGAAAATTGGATTATCTAGACATATGAAATATTACAAAAAAATCACTAGGTCACGGGGAAAATTGTCAAACATTAGAGAAACGGTTATGGATATGGTGCCAGACATCATTGGTGCTCTACCTGCAATCATTGCTACCATCATCAGTGTCATAATAGGGTACTTTGAAAAATTTGTTGGACACGCAGTGAACGAACAGAAAAAATTTGGAACGGCGTTAAAATGCTAGTGGAAAAATATGGTTTTATTTTAGACATTGTTTTTAGTGACACAGAATATAATGACGATCTTCAATGGCAGTATTAAGAAGTTGTTTTCTGGAATCAACAAATAAAGTAAAAATTGTAGAGAAAGGGGCAGTTGTGTCATCGTGAGTATCGATTCCAAGTTAGTTTCAGAGCTTCAAATAAGCGGAGTTTACACCATGTTATTGTTTGTTCCACAAAAAATAAACATAACTATAGGAAAACTTGGTCAACAACAATTTCCAATGGGACATTACACGTACACTGGATCTGCATTAGGCAAAGGAGCACCCCTGAAAAGTCGGATTTCTAGGCATTTAAAAAAGGAAAAACGGATGTTTTGGCACATTGATTATCTGCTTAAAAACAAAAATGTGTCCATAAAGGCAATCATCGTGACAGAAAGCAAAGAAAAAATTGAGTGTAAAGTTAACAATTGCTTGAAAGACACTTATGGTGCAACAATATTGGTTAGGGGATTTGGAGCTTCTGATTGTAAAAACAAGTGTGGAAGTCATTTGATATATTTTCCAGAAAGGGTGAAGCCAGAAAAATTGATTCAGAAATTCGCGCAACATCTGCAGACAATACAAGGTGTTTTGTCGGTTATAGTGATCAAGTAAGTATAAATTGTAGCAATTATTCTGTCTTAGTTCGTTTTTTGGGATTATTGTTAAGATTAAAAAATCTAGTCAAAAAGCCTCAAACATGGGCGGCGTTAGCCACGTTTTCAACAATTCCTGAAGAAATGTATGCAGTTCTGTTAGTATGCATATGAAAACAAACAGATTGTTGATGAACAATTGTTAATAGGTAAACAGTTCAAATTATTTTAATCAGAAAAACGAAAAGCAGGTTGGTTAAGGAGAAGTGAAACAAACGACAAAAACAGTTCTGGTGTATTCCCCCAAATATTTGTGGCACAAAACTGGACCTAATCATCCTGAAGTTCCATCTCGGCTTCGAGTGATAAAAAGGGAACTTAAAAAAAGCGGGATTTTAGAAAACGAGAACTGTATTTTGGTTGAACCAAAACCAGCAAGCATTGACGATTTGAAATTGGTCCATGACGTTGGTTACATTCAGACGATTAAGCAGGTTTGCAGTTATGGGGGTGGAATGTTAGACAAAGAAGACACTGTGGTTTCTTCCGAGTCCTATGAAGTGGCTCGTTTGGCTGCAGGTGGAGCTTTGAAAGCAGTTGATTTTGTGATGAACAAAAACTGCCGTAACGGTTTTGCTTTTGTTAGGCCCCCAGGTCATCATGCTGGTTCAAATTACCCCATGGGTTTTTGTGTTTTCAACAATGTTGCAGTAGCGGCTGCTCATCTGTTAAAGAATTATGGTCTTAAGCGTGTTTTGATTTTGGATATTGATGTTCATCATGGAAACGGGATTCAAGAAATTTTTTACAACAACAAGAAAGTGCTTTACATAAGCATGCATGAAGACCCTATTGAGTTCCCATTAACGGGTTTTGCAGATGAAGTTGGTGAAAGCAAAGGACAAGGTTACTCTGTTAACGTTCCCCTGCCTTACGGCTCAGGCGATAAAATTTATTTAAAAGCATTTAACGAGGTTGTGGCTCCAATAATCAACCAATACAAGCCACAGTTCATTTTAGTTTCTGCTGGATTTGACAGCCACTACGCAGACCCAATAGGAAACCTGTATGTATCATCTCGCAGTTTCATAAAAATTTTTGATTTTATTTTGCAAGCAGCCTCAAACTTTTGCCAAGAAAAAATAGTCTCAGTTCTGGAGGGCGGTTATAGTTTGCCGTATTTAGGGAAACTTGCTTGTAGAGTAACTGCAAAGATGGCAGGTATTCCCTATGTTGTTAACGACAAACCGTATTGTTCGGAGCCCATAGTTCAAAAGAAAGCCAAGTTTATGTTAAACCAAATTAAGACCATTCAATCGCGTTTTTGGGACTTGAAATGATTTATGATTTTGGCTTTTAGTGAAAAAGATAAATGAACTCTAAGCAATAACAAGAACAACTGTGAGCTAAATGAAAGAGTGGCAAGTCACGCTGAGTGGTTCTATTGTTATGTTTGTTGCCGGGATCGTTATGTTTTTGTGGGGTAACAATCTGGAGATTCCTACAACCTATTTTGGGTACAATGACTATTTTTTGGTGTCAAATCAATATTTCATGGTGTATCTGACGGGTGTGCTTTTTGTTGGTTTCAGTGGTGCATTTTTTATTTGCACATTACTGATTTATCAG
>JARRLY010000003.1:2636-36427 GCA_037386545.1 Candidatus Bathyarchaeota archaeon | reverse complement strand
GTGGGTTGCAGCAAGAAATGCGTTAGAGAATGTTCTTGAAGCCAGTGAAGGAGAAAGAATTCTAGTAATCTGCGATGAAGAAAAACAAGATATTGGACAAGCTTTTACTAAAGGTGCCTTGTCTCTTGGGTTGTGGACAAGGTTCGTAGTTCTAAAAAAACAAAAAAATGTTAGAACCAGCATCCCAAAACAATTGCAGTTAGCTTTGGCTCAAAAAGCCGAAATTTTTGTTAACATATTAAAGGGAAACCGTGAAGAAACGCCATTTAGAATTAAAATAATAAAAACAGAAACTTCTGACCGCAAATCCCGTTTAGGTCATTGTCCAGGTGTGACCTTAGATATGCTTACAGACGGAGCGTTAGCTCTTTCTACGCAAGACCATAAAATGCTTCAAGGTCATGCATATAAACTCATGAATGCCTTAGAGGATACGGTAAGTGTTCAGGTTTGTAACAAGTCAGGTACAGATTTGACCATAGGTGTTGAGGGCCGTAGCTTTTTTACCGATACAAAGCTGGATTGGGACCAGATGAAGTGGATGAATTTGCCTACTGGCGAGGTTATTGTTGCCCCCGTGGAGAACCTTACAAATGGAAAATTGCTTTGTGATTTGGCTGTTGGAGGAATTGGTAAGGTTAGGCAACCCGTGAAAGTTGTTGTGAAAAACGGAAAAGTTGAATCCGTGTTTTGTGAAGATAAACAGCATTTGGCCAGAATCAAGCAGACATTTTCAACAGACGAGTGGGCTGATGTTGTTGGAGAATTTGCTTTGGGGATTAATCCTAAGGCAAGGTTTGTAGATGAATTTTTGGAAGCAGAAAAAATGTTTGGAACAGTTCATGTTGCTTTTGGTGCTAACACGGATATGCCGGGAGGTAAAAATCTGTCAAAGAATCATATGGATTTAATGGTTTCTGAGCCTACAGTGATAGTTACCAAAAATGATGGAAAAAGGGTTACAGTTCTTAAAAAAGGCGTATTTTTAGTCCGTTGAAACCATTGCTTGTTCAGTATCGTTCAAAGATTCATCTAAAATTTTTCCGATGGTTTCGTAGGAGCTTTCTTTTATTATTCCTTGTTGTACTAAAACTTGTAACATTTCAGCAAAATTTTCTTTGGTTAAGGTTCCAGTTTGCATCAATTGGTTTATGGTTTCGAGCTCGCTGGAGTTGATTGTTTTGTCTTTTCGTGCAAAATGAACAATTACAATTACAAGAAGACCTATCAAAAGGGCCAGAGGTAGAATTAAGAAGTAGAACTCAATGGGATCCATAGTGTCAGGTTTTTTGTTGTTTGTTTAATATACTGTTTATGAATTCTGGGTAAATTTAGCTTGAAAAAGCGATACAGTAAAAGATCACAAATAGTAACTAAAATTACTAAAAGGCAGTGAAAAACAAATGAAGTACTTGCTTGTTCTTGGCGATGGAATGGCAGATTATCCAGTGGCACAACTAGATGGTAAAACCCCTCTTGAAGTAGCAGTTAAGCCTAACATTGATTTGATTGCAGCCAAAGGTCAAAGTGGATTATTGAAAACAGTTCCAGAAGATATGACTCCAGGTTCAGGTACTGCAATTTTATCTGTTTTAGGTTACGACCCAAAAGTTTGTTATTCTGGCCGAGGGCCTTTCGAAGCAGCAGGCAGAAACATTAATTTGAACAAACAAGATGTGGCGTTTCGCTGTAATTTAATTACAGAAAAAGATGGCCGCTTGGCAGATTATTCTGCGGGTCATATTTCAAGCATGGAAGCTTCCCAGTTGATAGACTCAATAAAACAAGAGCTACCCAAGCCTGATAATGTGGATTTTTTTGTTGGGTTAGATTATCGTCATTTTTTGGTTGTGCGAGATTATTTGCCCAAAGAGATTCTGTATTGCACGTTGCCTCATAATGCTATTGGCGAAAAAATTTCTGACATTATGCCTAGGGCCGAGTCTGAGGACGCTAGAGTCCTACAAAAAGACATGCAAAATATGATTTTAGATTCTAAGGCTGTTTTAGAGAACCATCCAATTAATGTTGCCCGAAAAGATGCCGGTAAAAATGTTGCCAACATGATTTGGCCATGGGGTGGAGGTCGGGTTCCGACTATGCCTACTTTTATGGAAAGATTTGGGGTTAGTTCAGCGGTTATTTCTGCGGTGGATTTGGTAAAAGGTATCGGAGTTTACGCAGGTATGAAAGTCATAGAGGTCCCTCACGTTACGGGAATGTATGACACCAACTATGAAGGAAAAGCTGACTATGCCATGAAGGCACTAGAGGATTTTGATATGGTTTTTGTTCATCTGGAAGCTCCTGACGAAGCCGGACATGCAAAAGATTGCGAGTTAAAGATAAAAACGATTGAGGATTTGGATAAGCGGTTGATTGGGCGGATAATGGATAAAGTTGGTGATAATGTTACCATTGCTGTTTTGCCTGACCACCCTACGCCATTAAAGATTGGCACTCATACGCGAGATCCAGTACCATTTTCTATTTATTCTCCAGCAAAAAATGGAGACAGTGTTAAACAATTCGACGAAAAAAGCGCAAAAAAAGGCAGATGTGGTTCAATACAAGGAGAAGATTTTATGAGATTATTTTTAGATAAACCAGTTAAAGCCTGAAACGTGAAATGTAGAAAAAATGTTTTTGGGCATAGTTTACAAAATTAGGATAGACTGGTTTAGACTATGAGTTTTAAAGGAACAAAAATGGAATCAAAGGCAGAAAATTTTCGTGTTCGTCTGAAAGAAAAACGGCGGTTTGGTTGTCATGTTAAAATTATTATGAACTAGATTACGTGTTTTGTTTTTTGGCTATGGCTTGGAGATATCCAGGAGTCGGGGGATTGGTATTTAAAAGTGGGATGTTTTTTCTTGTTTTTGTTTTGTTGCTCTTCGATTTTGGTTTTTATTTCTTCAAGAAGGTGGATGTGTTTTTCTATGTCTTGCACAATTTCTTGCAACATTTGGTTAAATTCTTTGGCATCCATTCCATAAAATTTGGTTATTTCTTGGGACATGAACAAAAAGGTTTCAGCTTGAACCAGTAGATACTGTGCAGCTCCACCAGAGCTTTCTAGAATCTGCAAAAAGTCTGATAGTTCATTTACTGTAACTTGTTTTCGTTGTTTCACCATTCGCAAAATTGTTTCAGTGTTTTCACATACTACACTTAGTCTTTGTTTGCATTTTTTGGTTTGAACAGTGGGATTTCCTATTTTTTGACTTATTTCTTTTAGGTGTTTGGCGTGTTTTTGGTTGTCTTGGGCGATTTCTAAAAATAACGGTTTTGTATAGGACACGGTTGTTTTCTCTGATAATATTTGAAACAATTGGGCGTTTTTTTGTTCCAGACCAGACAAACAAGTCAAAAAGTCAGCAATTCCATCTGCATCTGTGGACAGGTCTAGCATCTTTATCAGTATCTAAAGCGTTGGTGGGTAACTAAAAATAGGTTATGAACTCCAAATACTCATTAGTACGAAGTTTTGGCAGGGCTAAACTAGTTAATGTTTGATTTTTTTAGTTGTATGGGGGTCGTTCGGTGGTTATTACGTCAACAAAGACTGTTTCGCCAGACCTCCACAAGGTTAAAGTTATGGTGTCTCCGGGGCTGATTTGGGTTTCTGTGTATTCACTCCAGTCTTCTATGGTTAAAACTTGGTATCCGTCAATGGCGAGGATGATATCCATGGCGATTATTTCTTGGTCATCGTAGATGGTTGGGGTTAGTCCGGCTTGCTCGGCGGGGTAGTCTTCAAAAATGCCTGTGATTAAAAGTCCGCTCTGGTAAGGGTCAACATTGGATATATTCAGACCAGAAATCAGTTGGGGCGTTAATGCAATTATGGATATGCCTACAAAGGGGTGTTCATATTCTCTGTTTGAGAGTAGTTCGGGGAGCACTCGTTGCAGAATCGTTAAGGGGATAGCGTAGTTTAGGCCATAAAATGTACCGGCGTTGGTTACTCCAATAAGGTTTCCGGACAGATCCAATAAGGGTCCTCCAGAGCTACCAAAAGTTATTGTTAAGTCCAGTTGGTATACGGGGATGATTATTGGTTCTATGTCGATTAGTTTGTTTATTTGGGATATGTAACCCACAGAAAGGCTATCCGTAGATCCAAGGGGATTACCAATGGCTACGGCTTGTTGTCCCACGCCAATTGTGAGGTTGCTAAATTCTAAGGGTTTAACTTCTTCAGGGGTAGTTGTCACTTCAAGTATAGCTAGGTCAGAATATGGGTCAGAGCCGATGATAGTGGCGTTTGTTCGGCTGCCATCAAAATATTGAATTTCTATTTCTGTTTCGTCTAACACCACATGATAGTTAGTAACAATGGTGTTAGAGTCTCCAAACAAAAACCCTGAACCCTGACCAGTACGAGTAGTAATCAAAACCACGGACTTGTGAGCCTGAGCATAAACTTGGGCGGGAGTTTGGTTAAGGGCCTGGTCAACTTGTTGTTCTAGTTCAAATTGGGTTTGAATAAGCTCAGTTTGCAATTGTTCAAGTTGTTCTTGCTGATTTTTAGAATCAGTTCGCGTGGTTTCTAACTTGTTTTCTAAATCCTGCAGAGCAGCTTGACTTTCATCTAAACTTTGTTGCAACTCCTTAATTTGGTCATTTTGTTGTTCATTGAGGTTTTCTAGTTCCCCGTTTTGTGCAACCAGTTTTTCTTGCAAATCGTTTGTGCTACTAAGAATCAAATAGGAATTGAAAACAGAAACAACTACAGCAATTACCGCCACTACTGCAATTACTTTGAAAATCTTGTCAGACATACAAAATACTTCATTGTTGATGCCCTAATAACGTTTGGGTGAAGCAATAAAAATGGATTATTTGCTGAAAAATTACAGCAATATTGTTGATTCCTTTGGTTTAGGAGTCTTAGCAACCAAAATTCGCAAGGGTTTGTCACTTGTATTGTACCAGCAATGGACGATTTTTGCTGGGCTGTGGATGATGCTGTCTTTTTCTGCTTTTTGTTTTTCTTCGCCGATTTCTACAGTTCCTTTTCCTTCTAGAACATAAAAAAATACGTCAACTGGAGTAATGTGACGTCGCAAGGATTCTCCTGCCTGCATAGTGAGTATCACAACTTGAGCAGTTTCGTGAGCATAAATTGGTCGGGCGTCTACGTTGTGGGGATTGGGTTTGCTTTTTGTTTCTTCTAGTTTGGTTATTTCCATTATTGTTCACCTAGAATCATTTTTTGTTTCTTTGTTTGTTTTTAAATTCTTTTAAAGTTAAAGCTTTTTTTCGTCCATCAAAAACATGATGCAACGCCAAAATTGGGCTTTTGTAAATCAAACGCGGACCTGAATACCGCATAATGGTTTTGGCTTTTTCTTTCATAACAGGCTGATAACAGTGCACCAAACATTTCCCACATGTGGACTTTTCCTCTTGAAACGGACAATTATCCAACCGCTTACGCGCATACTCCAAAAACTCGGTGCAATCTTCACACAACTCATTGTTTTCAGAACCGTGTTTAGACTTGCAGTAAACGTGAACCATCTTGTTTATGGTCTTTTTTTCTCGCGTTATACGGGGATGCTGCGCAATCATTTTTTCAACTCACAAACAGTACAAATATTTTATGAATAATTTTTCATATGTAGTTTCTTTCATATAAATGATTCGCTCATACATTCAAAAACACCCAAACAACAAGGTGTGATGCAGAAAAAAATTTTGAAAAATGATTTTTGGGTAGTTTGCAAAATAGGGTTTAATTTGGGTTTAGGTTAAGGGTTTATCAGGGGTAACAGGGCAAAAAAGGTTCAAACACAATAGTCACCCAAACGGGGTACACGTTAGAATTAGAATCTATTTATTCCAACGCATTTGTAACATTTATTCAATCAGCATCAAAATATTCGGGACCTGGTACTGATGGCATATTTTTCAAGGAAGTTACAGCAATCACAACTCCACCCAAATAATCTTTTAAAAATTTTCAATTCCAAATTAAAAAAATCTAAGATTTTTTTATTAATCTCCCAATTTTTGCATCGAGATATGTGATTTATGATTTTCCTTTTACTCGTATTATTTCTCGTTTGTATCTTTGTTTTGTTGTTTGTGGTGATTGTTTATTAGTCGTAATTGTAATTAGGGGTGTTATTGCATTTATTGGTTAACATATGATGGTACAGGTTGAGCGGTAGTCATGAGGATTATTTTGGTGGGCTGGGGCGTTGTTGGTCAGAGTTTGGCTCAGATCTTTTTGGACCGAAAAAAGGATTTGGCAAAAAAATATGGTTTTCGTCCCCGAATTGTTGCAGTAATTGACAAGAAAGGCGCAGCCATAAACCCCAAGGGCTTAGACCTTAAAGAGATGCTCAAGCTAAAAAAACAGTATGGAACCGTTTCTGCAAGCAAAGAATACGGCAAACCCAACATGGATGCCCAAGAAGTAATAGAAACCGTAGAAGCAGAAGCTATGATAGAAGTAAGCCCCACCAACATCGAAACCGCCGAACCCGGATTAAGTTACATTAAAAGTGCCTTCAAAACAGGCAAACATGTAGTCACCACAAACAAAGGACCTCTCGCCCTTGCATTACCGGCGTTAACTGAATTAGCAGAATACAACAACGTTCAACTACGCTTCGGAGGAACCGTGGGAGCAGGAAGCCCGGTACTAGAATTTGCCAAATACTGCCTACAAGGTGACAAAATAGTTTCCGTAAGCGGGATTTTGAACGGAACAACCAACTATATTCTTACAGAAATGGACCAAAAAGGCATAACCTTTGACGTAGCATTAAAACAAGCCCAACAGCTAGGCTTTGCCGAAGCAGACCCCACCATGGACGTTGATGGTTATGATGCGGCGGCGAAACTTGTGATTATGGCGAACTGGATTATGGACAAAAAAGTCACCATCAAAGACGTAGAAATAAATGGAATCCGAGATGTGACAGCCAAAGATATTGAAAAAGCAAACAAGGAGGGCTGTACCATTAAATTGGTTGGCTCTATTTCAGAAAAACTAAAAGTTGAGCCCAAACAAATAAACAAAGATCATCCCTTGGCCGTAAACGGGGCACTGAACGCTGTGACCTTTGTTTCCGAGTCCGCGGGAGAACAAACAATAATTGGTCTGGGAGCCGGAGGAGTGGAAACCGCAAGTGCAGTGCTGCGGGATCTTTTGGACATTAAACAAAACCTTGCCCATAAAATGATGCAATAAAAAAAGGAGAAAAGTAGCTTGAAAAAAATAGTTATGAAATTCGGCGGAAGCTCAGTCGCCAACGGCAAAAAAATCCAAAACGTAGCCAACATAATCAAAAACAACAAAAACGACAACCAAATCGTCGTAGTCGTTTCAGCCCTAAAAGGCATAACTAACCAACTCATCGAAGCCGCCCAACAAGCCCAAACAGGAAACACAAAATTTATCAAAAAATTCAAGCAACAAATCCTTGAACGCCACCAAACCACAATCAAAAACGCAATCAAAAACAAAGAACTTCAAGACAAAACATGGGAAGTTGTAGAATCCAGAATCACGGAACTGGAACAGATTCTAACAGGAATTGGCTACGTCGGAGAACTAACACCAAAATCCCGTGACCTAGTAATTTCTTTTGGGGAAAAACTATCCGCCCCAATCGTAAGTGCAACCCTAAACGACATAGGAATAATATCTGAGCATTTCACTGGTGGAGAAGCAGGCATAATAACAGATTCAAACTTTGGCGAAGCCGCTTTGCTGACGAAAGTTACTAAATTTGAAATACAAAAGAACATCGATCCTCTGTTGGAGAAGGGAACTGTTCCAGTAATCACAGGCTTTATCGCCCAAACCCAAGATGGTGAAACCACAACCGTGGGACGTGGAGGATCAGACTACACAGCCACAATAGTAGGCGCAGCTTTGGAAGCTGACGAAATCTGGATATGGACCGACGTGGACGGCCTTATGACCTCTGACCCGAAAATGGTTTCGGAAGCAAAAATAATCCCCAAAATTAGTTTTCAAGAAGCTACAGAGTTAACAATTTTTGGCGCCAAAGCCATGCACCCCCGAGCCTTAGAGCCCGCCCGAAAAGAGTTAATCCCCGTAAGAATCCGAAACGTATTCAACCCCGACAACCCTGGAACCATGATAATGGAAAATGGCAAACTCCAAACAAAAAACGGAGTCAAAGCAGTAACCATCGTCAAAAACGTAGCCCTGATAACTGTGAGCGGCTCAGGCATGGTCGGAGCTCCCGGAACGGCAGCCAAAGTCTTTGAAGTACTAGGAAAAGAAAACATTAACATATTGATGATTTCTCAAAGCGTTTCTGAAGCAAACATTTCATTGGTAATCCAACGAAAACTACTAGAACGAGCTGTTAACACCCTTGAAATCGCCCTGCTAGGACGAGAATACATCCACGAAATTACAAGCGAAGACGACGTATGCGTAGTCGCAGTCCTCGGAGCAGGCATGAAAGGCATGGTAGGAGTGGCCTCCAAAATTTTTTCAGCAGTAGCAAAACAAAAAATCAACGTCCACATGATCGCACAAGGCTCTTCTGAACTTAACGTGTCTTTTGTGGTTAAAGAAAAAGACGGCCCAGCAACAGTTCAAGCAATTCACAAAGAGTTTAAGCTTGACGAAAAATAGTTGCTTTAACTTCTCTTTTTGTTTCAGTTTCTTTTGTCTAATTCTTATCAAAAAGGGTAAAGTTTTAAACTTGCTATTCTTAACGATGTAGTTGTGATGAGGGACACCATTCTGAACGTTTGTTATGATGAGATGGAGCGACTCTGAAACAGCTGTATGGACTTTAACCGTTGATGTTAAAGTCTAATGTAGACGCAAAACTGCAAACCCGTGCAGAAAGCGGATGACCCCGAAGCGAAAACTCACGTAACCTTTATGAATCACAGTAAAAGAAACAGTATCCGAAAAGGAAAGCGATCAATATGGCACGACATCATGGCATGACAAAAAAGACCGCCAAAAAGAAACAAAAACGAGTAAAAAAGAAAAGAAAAAAGAGACGGAAGAGGTAAAACCAATATCATCCGTTTTCTAATTTTTCATGAAAACAAAATTGCCTACTTGATCTGTAGGCACAATTTAATTTTGAATTATCCAAAATAGTTTTTGAGATTAAACTCCTGCAGGATATAATATGGCGCTTAATGATGGAATTGAAACATTAAGCCAGATGTAAACTGCAACAACAAGCATCAAAACTGAAATCACAACAAGGAGATAATCTGACCCCCTAAGCTTTAGAGCATATAAGTTTGTTCGGTTTTTGTTTGCTCCCCATGCACGAGATTCCATGGCTTCGGCTAGTTCAAGGCTTCTTCGGATGGCGTTAACTATTAAGGGAATAAGAATAGGGATGTAGTTTCTTACCCGTTTAAGCAAGTTTCCCTTTTCTAATTCTAGTCCTCGAGCTTTTTGAGCATCCATTATGGTTTGGGCTTCATCAGCTAAAACGGGCACAAAACGAACTGCTGTAGTAAATGCAAAACAAAATTCGTAAGGAACTCGACTTTGCTGCAACGCCAATCCTAGATGATCAGGAGAAGTTGTTAAAAAGAACACAGAAAAAGAAGCAATCAAAACAACAAACCTTAAGGTCATGGATATAGACCGCTCCAACAGCACCAAATATTCATAGCCCGTATCAACGGGCGGAGTTATTTGAGAAAAAGAAGTCGGATACAAAAACCCAAAAATGAAGTTAGTAGCGAAAATGAATATCGCCAACAACAAAGCACCCCGCAAAGACCGCAGCCATTGACGGTTTACTTTAGCAACAAAAACGAAAGGCAAAGGAACCAAGAACAAAACTGTTAAGGCAAAAATGTTGGTGAACAGCAAAGCCATAACAAACAAAACTAAAACGAAAAAGAACTTGACCCTTGGGTCTAGGTCATGAACCAAAGAAGAAACTTTTCTGAACTTAAAGCCTTCAAAAACGCTCATGATTGCTTTCTCAACCTTTTTACTAAAATCTCGGTGGCTTCATGAACATCAATAACGTCAGTAGGCAACCCCAAATCCTCAAGTTCCAAAAAGATCTTGGTAATTTGAGGAGGAACAATAGAAGCCTGAGCTAACAAATCAGCATTATTTAAAATCTGTTCAGCCACACCATCAAGCAAAATCTGACCTTCCCGCATCAAAATAACGCGAGGGTTACATTCTGCGACAAACTCAACATCATGAGTGACTACAACTACAGTCTTTTTCTGGGCATTTAACTGCAAAATAAAATGCTGCAACTTTTCTTTTTGGCGATGGTCTTGACCAATGGTCGGTTCATCCAAAATAACTACCTTGGGATCCCAAGCAAGAATCGAAGCTAAAGCAACTCGTTTTCGTTCTCCACCACTGAGCATAAACGGGGAAGTTTTACGATACTGAACCACATCCAAAAGATTCAGTGCCCATTCAACTTGTTTTTGGATTACTGATTCTTCAAAACCAAAGTTTTTTAGACCAAAAGCGATTTCGTCTTCTACTGTTTCACTAAATAGCTGATGGTCAGGATTTTGGAAAACAAACCCAACATCTCGAGCCAGCTTGGCAACGCTTATGTCGCAAGTGCTAACTCCGTCAACTAAAACTTGTCCTTGAGTGGGTTTTAAAAGACCATTAAAATGCTTGACCAGTGTAGTTTTTCCTGCTCCGTTTTGGCCCATGATGGCCAAAAATTCGCCATCATTAACTGTGAGGTTGATTCCCTTCAGGGCTTCAAAACCAGTAGAATAGGAGTAGTAAAGGTCTTTGACTTCAAGCATTGGTCAAAGCCTCCCGTAACAGTTTTGCAGCTTCTTGGGGAGTAACTGGAATTGTTTTCAGGTCGATTCCACGATTCTTAAGATGTTGATACAATTTAGTGGCCTTTGGAATCCCAATACCAATCAGTCGAGCTTTTTCTGAAGTAAAAATTTCTCGTGGGGCCCCAGATAAAGCAACTTCGCCGTTGTTCATTACAACAACATGGTTAGCATACTTTGCTGCAAGGTCAAGACGGTGTTCAACTAAAACAATGGTGATTCCTAGTTCTTTGTTCAGGTTACTGATTACTTCAAAAATTTTTTCCGCACCCAAAGGGTCAAGAAACGAAGTAGGCTCATCCAATATTATGATGTCGGGCTGCATGGCCAATACTGAAGCTATAGCAACTCGTTGCTGTTGGCCTCCAGAAAGTTCGTGGGGGGGTCTTTCAGTTAACTCACATATTCCGGCCTTCTTTAGGGCCCAATCTACACGTTTTCTCATTTCCTTTCGGGGCATAGCAAAGTTTTCGAGCCCAAAGGCTACATCTTTTTCTACGGATAAAGCAAACAACTGATTTTCAGGGTTTTGAAACACCAACCCAACGTGCCGGGCAAGTTCGTGAATTTGATTTTTGTAAACATCAAGTCCAGCAACTGTGATTTTTCCTTCTAAAGTGCCATTGTAAAAGTGAGGAACTAGACCATTAAAGCACCTACACAAAGTTGTTTTTCCGCATCCACTGGGTCCAGTTAAGATTACAAAGTCACCTTTGTTTATGGTGATTGAAACATTTTTGATTGATGGATTTTTTGCGTTGGGATAAGAGTAAGTCAAATTGTTAGTTTCAATCACAGACATTGTTATCCGCCAGCTTGTTATTGCAATTTTTTTATCCATTTAAGAGTAGCTACTCAAAAAAGGTTAACTTAATTTCTGTTTTATGAGTTTTTCACAAAAATTTAAGCAATTCTTGACGTTGCCAGAACCATTCGCCCCAGCAGAAATAGAATGGCCACCACCCATACCCCTCAAAAACTCGCCAAGAGGAGTGGCTAAATCGCGTCCCATATGTATTCCAGTTTTGTCGTAGAATTCTTTGGAGGCTCTAAAACTTGCTTGAATGTTCTCATCTTTTTCTCCAGCAACAACTGCAACATGGGCACCAAGGGCAACAAGTCCCCGAGCAGCAGAAGCCTGAAAAGTACTAACACACGAAAGAACGATTAACCATTTGTTCACTTTTACAATTTTCATTCTACCTGCAGTTTTTAGCCGAGCAACCCGCTCAGAGTAATCCATAGGCAACCAAAGAATTGGAAGAGCCTCTTGAGGGTTCACTGTTTGGGCAAGCTCTGCCACAACTTTCAAGGTTTCAGAATTCGCTAAGATAAAGTGGCGACTGTCAAAAGCAATACCAAGAAACAGTCCCTTTGCTGACTCCAATGATGGCTTTATTTTTGCTTGTTTAAACAATTGATAAACAATTTCACAGGTAGAAGATGCAGATTCATCAGTTACTGAAAGGGTTGAGATGTCTTCAGTTTCAGGATGAGAAGCATGATGGTCAATCAAAAGCAATGGTTGAGCGGGTTTGATTCGTTTAGCCCATTCATTTAGTTGTTGGATAGTGTTAGTGTCAAGCAAAACAACCAAATCTGCATTTTTGATCTGAGGATTATCAGTAAGTTTTACGCCCAGGGCTTCAATCACGACTTTAGATAGTTTGCTAGGTCCAGCAGCTGCTGCAATTTCAGTTTTTATGGTTGGTCGCAACTCTTTTAACAAGTTTTCAAAAGCAAATGCAGCACCAATAGCGTCGGGGTCGGCATTGTGATGGCATAAAAGAACAACTAGTTTAGCGTCAAGCTTGTCAAGCAAAGAAGTTATTTTTCTGATTTGCACTTGAGGGCCCTCAAGTATTCTTCGATTGCAGTGAAGGCTTGATTTGTTGCTTCTTTTGTAAGGGATTCAACATCAAAGTCCTTCATTATAGGAGATAAAACAACGTTTACGTCCACGTTTACTGTAACAGGTTTTGTTCCTTGGGCATCCACAAACACGTCAAGGTTTACTATCCTGCTTGTGGAAACCTCAGACAAAACATATTTTCGGGCAGCTAATTCTCCCTTTTCACATAGTTCCCTCACTTGGTGGAGGGTCAGTTCAGGGATACCAATATCTGCCAATAGGCTCTCATCCCTATTCTGAACCAGATGTAGACCGTAAATCTTGCTGTAGTTGATCTTGAAGTTCTTTGACCTGAGTTTTAATGCGTTTGTCTTGTTTTGTTAGTACGTCAACGCGCATTTTCAATAGTTCTTTGCGGTCAGAAAGTTCTGTTTCTACTGTGTTTTTTTCTGATTTAACAAGAAGGGCGCCAATAGACTTGTAAACAACAGCAGTTTCATCTAACTTTTCTAATTCAATTTTTGCTTGTTCAACTTCGTGGAGTTGCATTTCAAGCTGTTGTTTTTGACCCATTACACTTTGAAGGCTCTGCTGTAACTGTTGAAGCCTCATTAACCGTTGTTGGACTTGGGGGGGAAGTTTAGAAAGTTCTTCGCTCATTTTTTATGCCTCAAACATTTGATTCTGAGTTCTTCCAGCTTAAATACCTTGGCACATATTAAGCGTTTCAGTAATTGAAGCTATTCTGAGAACTTTTGAAGCTTCATTGCCACACCAACTAGCCTTAAATAGGAATTCATGGCAGCCCGCAAGGCAGAAGTGTCAGTTGCTTTAAAATGCAAAACTAGACTTTGACCTTCAGCACACATACTAACGTTAGAGCGATTAGTAGATGAAGATTCAATTTCAGGTTTAAGAGCTTGCATAACTACATGGAGTTGTTTGTCAGAGGAAAAATTCAGACGCACCACAGCTTTAGCAGGCATAATCAACCGTTCCAAATTAACCTCGAAAAAATGATCCGAGGTCCTATTTCAACCATTCGTTCAAGCAAAATGAAAGTCATTTTAATCCGCTGTTTAGAATCAAAGGACAAATGCAAAGAAACCCGATGATTTCTAGATGCGTCACCCAAGGATTGTACAGGCAAACCAAAAAACTGGGACAAACTTTTGGCTAAACGTTGCTGTTCAGATGAAGATTCATGCCCTAAAGTAATTACAGAAGATTTGATTCTGCTATTTTGATTGAGTTCACGGCGCAAACGAAGGCTTTGAATAATTAACAACGGAGAAACAGCGGTCAAACCCAAAGATATCTTGTACAAAACAATTTTTCCGGGGGCTCCGTGCCAGCGTCCGATAACTACTACGTAGTCACAGTTTAGCTCAATTGCTTTTTCTGCTAGTGCATCTAGACTCATTTTTCCCCGATTAATTCTAGTGACATTAGGAAAAGACGAAAGTAGATCTCGGCAAAAGGTGCGGATCCTTTGGGTTGGTCTCCGAGAAGTAGTTAACAAAATCAAGTTTAGTCCCCCTCACCAAAAAAATGTGGTAGAAAGGCATAAGCCTTCTGGAAGATTTAAGATTCGGTAGAAGTGGCACTTTTTACTTGGCGCTTTGCAACAACTCCAAGTTTGGTAACCGGAGTATAAGCTCCACCAGCAAAAGTTACATTACATTTTCCACAGGTCCAAACCCCAACACTATCGCGTTTAACCGCTTCAGCACCACATTGGGGGCATTTGTGGGTTTGGCGTTGTTCTGCGAGAACTTTAACGTAACGTTTCCTGATAGTTGCACCATAACGAGTGCCAAGGCCACGAGTCATTGCAACTTTCTTTGTTTTTCTTCCCATTAGCTTTTAACCACTATTTTTCTTATTTCTTTGCATTTTTTAGATGCAACTTTTACTGCTTCAAAGATTTCTTCTTTGGTAAAGAAGCCACTGCCGCCACCTTTCTGCATTGCACATATGTTTCCATCTTTTTTCATTGTCACTGTTAGTCTTGCATCCATGACATGTTCTTCATCAAGTCCAGTGTCCAATATGAGCGTATCGCCTATTTTAGCAAAAGTAACTGCAATAGGATGATCAACCACTGGCAAAGGAGTGTATCCAGGTTGCTTTACGATTTTCTCGTCCTCTACAGTATATTTGAACATTTTAGTGTTAAGCAAAGCTGCCAACGCCGCAATAGCTGAAGCGTCAATTAGATTTCCGTCGTGATTAAGAACATAAATGTCAACAAAAACTACGAACACCAGTTTACCGGGTTCCACACATAGCTTTTCTACGTCAATGGCTTCAGATTCACGGATTCCACGGTCTACTACTCGCGCAAGCTCAACGGCGTCTTCACCGGGTGGACCAGTTTCAAACTCTGGAGATGCAAGAGGAACAAGCTCAGCGTTACAAGTAAGAACGCCTTTTTCTGGAGTGTCAGGGAAAGGAGTTCCAGTTCCAACTTTTACGCCAACCATAACGTCAGTTTGTCCTAAACGAACACGAGCAGAACCTTCAGCTTTTTCAATTACGCCACATTCTATCTGGATGTCACGGTAATCGTTTAGTCCTCGGCCGTCAGTTCGTTCTCCATTTTTTAAAAGCTCAGTTATTCGTTTCTTTTTCACATTTACAACTACAGATGAGGTCATTGTTCTTTTTCCTCCTCAACAACATATTTTGCTTTTAACGCTTCCTTTTGAATTTCATACAGTTTCTTACAGCCTTCAACGGCCATATTAACTGCATTCTCAAACTCATCAGTGGACATGTTTCCATCCATTTGCAACAAAGTAATCGCATCCAAGTTAGGCATGTAAGCTACAGGCACATCGGCTTCACCGATTTTGTCTTCTGTGTCCATCAGATCAAGGGCGATTTTTCCTCCAGCTTTACCTGCTGCACAGGCTACAACTAGATCTTTCATTGGAATTCCAGCATCAGCCAATGCAAGAGCAGCAGCAGTTATACCTGCACATCTTGTTCCACCATCAGCTTGCAAAATTTCTATGAAGACCTGAATTGAAGTTCGGGGGTAATACTCAAGAAAAATTGCTGGTTCTAAGGATTGTCTTATTACTTTAGAAAGCTCAACATCTCTTCTTGAAGGAGCAGGAGATTTGCGTTCATCAACAGAAAATGGCGCCATGTGATAGCGGCACTGAATAACTGCGCGGTCTTGTTTTGCGATGTGGCGCGGATGTGCCTCTTTTGGCCCGTAGACGCCTACGAGGATTTTGTTTCGTCCTTGTTCCAGATACGCTGAACCATCTGCATTAGGAAGAACACCGACTTCCATTTTTGCGGGACGAAGTTCATCCACTGTTCGTCCATCTAAACGGATGCCTTTTTTGTCAACTAATTTTTCAGATTTTTTAGCTGCCACTTTCTTTTTCTCCTTTTTAGTTTTCTTTTTACTTGCTGTCAATTGCTTCTCGTTCCTTTTTAATCATCTCAGTAACTTTGTCAGTTAGTCCACTGGTGTGAGATTCTCGTTCAATTTTGCGAATGGCCTGAATTGCAATCCGCTCATTTTCTACGTTTTTTCCGCTAACAAGAATCAAACCATTCTGACCAATAGTCAACTGGCAACCAGTCTCTTTTTTGATCATTCCGACCATCGAGCCTTGTCTGCCTATAACTCTTGGAATCTTTGTGGGAGTAACTTCAACTAGTTGTCCCCGCATAATTTTGCCTAAACCTGGTTCACGAACAGTCAACTGAGGGTCACGGGTTCGGTCATAATCGACCACCTTAGTGATTATTAAATCACCCACATCAAAGATGGCAGGCAAATCTGTTTTTTCAGGTTTAAAACCCCGTTCAACAACATCAGAGGCTCGAAGTCGAGCTAAATGGGGAGCTTTGATGTCTATAATCCAACCACCAGGAGTTGTTTCAATTACAGTTCCTATAGCAACATCTCCAGGCATTGGAATATGGCATAACAAAATACCTCAAATTCTCATTTATTTTGCAATTTTTGCTTCGATATTTCCTTTAGTTAATTTTCCTAATTTGTCCAAAAATGGACCATACGAACCAGCAGACATTTCCACAACCGCAGACCAAGACCCATCGGCCAACCATTTGTCCCGCTTTAAGGTTCCGTAGCCTTTAACAGTTCCGTAAATTTTTGCTGCATGCTCTGCTGGAACATGTATCTCAACTGATAGCTTCTCCATTTTGAGCGGAATAATAGGGCGCAATAGTTTTATTATGTCTTTTGCTTGCTCTTCCACACTTTTTGAAGAATCAATAGAATAATGAATCTGGCTCATAGCCTGCTCAATCCTTGTTGGAGGATGAGGAAGATTAGTTTTTGGATCAATACATTCACGGGATATAAATGCAATAATTTGTCGGCGTTTTTCTTCGACCATCTGTCTTCGTTGGTCTGTAGTTAACTGCAAATCACCTTTCTTCAGAATAATTTCAGCAACTTTTAAAGAGTCAACCGTGCCAAAAACTTCTTTAAGTTTTTCTTCTGAAGCTTTTGTGCCTTTCCCAGCATCAGTAAATATGATGTCTGTTGCGATAACTTCAGAGATTGAACTGTTAGTTTTGCCCAGCTTATAATCTAGAGCCTTATCCGGTTTGGTCAGAATCTCGAAGTGCTCACCGTCTTGAGTGATGCGGGCTATTGTGTACCGATCGCTCATTTGGTTTCACTGCCTGCAAGCCCTCTTTGGAGGTTTTCGATTTCTTCATCACTTAAGACTTTGAGTTTTTGGGTCTCTGCAGGAATGACAGTTAATTTAATTCGGGTTGGTTCCCCTCGGTCTTTGAGGGCTTTAGTTAAACATTTGGCAGCAAGTTTATTTGCTTCGTCTAGTGTAAGGTCTTCTTTGTATTCTTCTTTAAGGATTGCTTCAACTGTTTCCCGACCAATTCCTACAGCTACTGCTTTGTATCCTCTGTAGGAACCGCTTGGGTCAGTTGAAAAGACCCGACTTCCGGTTTTGTCAACTCCACCAAAAATGATTGAAACCCCAAAAGGTCGAACACCAGCATGTTGAGTGTAAAGTTGTTTTACGTCACCAACACGTTTGGTCATGATTTCAACATCTATTGGTTCGTCATAAGTTAGGCGGTTACTTTGGGCATAAACTCGAGCTTGGTCAATTAAAACACGAGCATCAGAACCCAATCCAACAACTGCGGCGCCAAGATGGTCATCTATGGCATAAAGTTTCCATGTGAAAGTTGTATCTTGCAGGGGAGTTTCAATTTTTTCTTCTGCTCCCAAAACAACTCCATCTTTACATGCGATTCCGATAATGGTTGCCCCTCGATTTACTGTTTCTAGGGCATATTCTACCTGAAATAGTCGACCGTCAGGAGAAAATACTGTAATAGTGCGGTCATAAGCACCTGGTGCGGCAAATACAGACAAAACATTCACCTCATACATGAACTACGTTTTGTCTCTGTTGTAATAAGACGGAACTAAAAACCTTTTCGCATTTATCTAATCCGACATGAAACATTAGGTTCGGATTGCAGCAAAATGAAGCGAAAAGAATTTGTGGGTAATGTTAAACAGCATATCCAAAAAGTAACTGTTCTCAATAGGCATTGAAAATATCAAGCATTCAATTTTGGTTGACAACCTTGAAGCGTGCTTGTTTTTATTCTTGATGGTGGTTTACAATCGTGCAAAAAATGTCGTGTTTAAAATTTTTTGAAAAATGTGAAATCTTCTTAAACTTTAAAAGTTTAAGTAATAAGCTGTATAAGATTTATTTTAGAAGTCTCAATTAGAAGTAAAGATTTGTCTAAATGTTAAACAAAAGGTGTTAATTGATGAAGTCGTGGCAAATTGATGATATTAATGATAATATTTTAAAGGCATTACTGAAAGATGCACGCACGAGTTTTACTCAGATGGCAAAGGAAAACAACACATCAGTTGCAGCAATACGCAATAGATTCCTCAACCTAGAAAAAGTCGGTGTCATCAATGGCTCAAATATGTACATCAATCCACACTTTATTGGCTTTAATTGTTATGGATTTTTGGGAGTGAAAGTTCATCCAAAAAACAAATGGGAAATTTGGAACTACCTAACAAAACAACCATATATTTTGTCAATATGGCATAAAACCCAAGAAATCAACATTGGAACTTTTTTTGCTGCACCTAACTTGGATTACTTCACTGCAGTAACAGATGAACTACGAAGTCACCCTAATGTGAAAAGTATCCAACCTCTAATTTACGTAGGAGTGCCCCATAACCAATATCCAGAAAACATTAATCTAAAAGTAAACCAACAAATCAAAAACCCTCATAATTTTTCAGAAGGTTTTGAAACTCCAGAATACAAAGAGGACGAAGAACCCTTCAAAAAACATCTTTTTCGACCAGCCCAATTAACAAAAATGAAAAAAACAGACAGGGAAATCGCAAAGATGTTAACGAACAACGCGCGTAAACCTTTCAGCAACATAGCGGCCAAAATTGGCAAGTCTACTGCGTTTGTAATTAACAGATATGCTAAACTAAAAGAGAAAGGCTTGTTCACATCATCATCAATCACAATTGATTTAAAAAAACTGGGATACCAAGCAAACGCAATGATTTACATGCGAATAAAGGTTGGTTCAAAAATTTCTGAAATTTACCGTAAAATTTCACAAATTCCAAACATAGTCAACATAACAAAAATCGTGGGCATTTGGGACATATTTGCGATTATACCCTTAGCTTCCTTCAAAGAGTTATTCACAATTGAAAAACAACTACGATCAATAAACGGAATAGAGAAAATCCAAATCAACATAAACCCACCCTTTACAAAATGGCCAGTTAACATATTTGGCTCAGTTTTCTAAACAGACAAAAAACAATAAACTGTAAAAGTAACCATTTTTACAAAAATCAAAGGCTAACAGGTTTCGCATCACGTTTATATCTGCCCAAAATAAATTCTAACGTGGAAGATTTCATATCCATCGACCAGAAATGTATGCACAAATCTGCATTATTTCGCAAATGCATACAAAAACGTCGATCAAATTCTGCCAAAAATTAGGCAGTTATAGGACAGAAAAAAGATTGAACGCTGCAAGTAGAGAACTTAAACAAAAATTTCCAAAACTAATCGCCAACATAGTAATTGCTGCGATTTTCACAGCCAGCAGCCAGCTAGCAGGTTGGATCTTAAAGGGCATAAATGCAGATGTTGTATTTTTGTTAAGGATTGGTTTGCTTCTTGGAGCGGGAATATTTTTAGTTCGAACACTTTTTGACGCATTAACAGTTACAGACAAAGCCACAAAACTACTGCTGAAACGTGTAGGAATAAAAAAAGAGCAATCAAAACAAAGAATATTCAAAGACATCATATGTATTGTTGCCACACTTTTGGTAGTAGCAGCATTAGGTCCAATATTAAATGGGACATCTTCCATTAATCCAATTTCAAGCTCAAAAGAGAGGGACTAAACCAATGGAAAATAGCATCTTTTCAATTGAGCAATTGAAACAATTTACTGATTTTTCAGCCGCTGAAGAGAAAAAATTAGAAAAAATTGTTCAAAAACATCCAATGCGTGTTACACCATATTACTTGTCTTTAATTGATTGGGACAATCCAAATGATCCAATAAGAAAGATGGCAATCCCATCAATTAAAGAGTTGAACCTAGAAGGCTCCTACGACACAAGTGGAGAAGCAGAAAACACAAAAATGTCAGGGCTGCAACACAAATATTCACAGACTGCATTGATATTGGCGACAAACAAATGTGCAATGTATTGTAGACACTGTTTTAGAAAAAGGCTAGTTGGACTTCAAACAAAAGAAATCCTTGACCGTTTTGAAGACGCTGCAACGTACATAAAAAAACATGAAAACATCAACAACGTTTTAGTCACAGGTGGAGATCCTCTTGTTCTCAAAAACGAAATTATTGAGCAATTTCTTTCAATCTTATCAGAACTTCCACAAATAAACTTCTTCAGGTTTGGTAGTAGAGCACCTGTAACATATCCGTCAAGGTTTGAAGACAAAAAACTTTTACAGATTTTAGCAAAGTATTGTCATCCAAATCGCAGAGTTTACGTTGTTACCCAGTTCAACCATCCAAAAGAAATTACCAAACAATCCATCAGGGCAATAAACAATTTGATGAAAGCAGGCGTTATAGTAAGCAATCAAACTGTGTTACTTAAGGGCGTAAACGACAATCCAACAACTTTGGCGACTTTACTAAATGAACTTGTTCGCATAGGTGTTGTACCATATTATTTGTTTCAATGCAGACCAGTCAAAAGGGTGAAACGAAATTTTCAAGTTCCTCTTTGTAAAGCCATAGAAATTGTTGAAGATGCAAAAAAGCAATGTAACGGTCACAGCAAAAGATTCAGGTTCATCATGTCTCATAGGCTAGGAAAAATAGAGATATTAGGAATTTTTGAGAACAAAATTTATTTCAAATATCATCAAGCTAAAAATAAAAACAAAATTGGAAAAATCTTCACAAGACCAGTAAATGAAAACGCTTTTTGGTTAGAAGAAATAAAAAAAGTGCCAGCAGAAGAGATTGATGTTATACCTTATTTGTTGTAGTATTGGTCATCTGTAACTTTGTATATTTCTAAGGCTTTCAAAGGACCGTCTATCACTCGTGCAGTATGTAGCTTTTTGGCTGGAACAAACATTGTGTCCTTTGGTTTCATTACAACTTTTTTGTCTTGAAAAATAAACTCCATGGTTCCTTCTAAAACAACAACAAGATGCTCAACAGGGTGCTCATGAACTGGAAGGTCAACTGTTTGGTTTTTGAGTTCAAAATAGTTCAGAGTTAAATCATTTCCGTGAATTAGTCGGACTAGAACGTCTTTGTATAGTTCTTTTGATTGTATTGAATCCAGTTGAAAAGAAATCATGTAAACAACCTCGTCCAGTTATGCTAAACAGTTACAGAGTTTATGTAAGTTGCGTCCAAACGTGAAAACTTAAATCGAAACTGTGGTTTTAAAATCCGAAAAGCTTAGAACATTGTGTTTCACTATTTTGAATAACTAAGCAGGTAAACAAGTTGATGAATGAAGAAGAAACCAAATCAAAGTGGAATCACCTATTTACTGCAGTTTTGATCATACTTATCGTAAACACTGGGGTGTTCATAGCAGGTTTTTGGAGCAGTCAAGACCAAATAAAAACAATGGAAAACACCATTGCACAGCAAAACAACAAAATTCAGGACTTGGAAAGCCAACTTGAAATTTTTGACGTAATCGATGAAACAGGTTTGATGCCTTGGCCAACGATTTATGGTCAACTAAAAAATTCTGTTGTTCTTATCGAAACGGACTTAGGTTTGGGTTCAGGATTTGTTTACGACAAGAAAGGTCACATCGTAACTAATTATCATGTAATTGAAGGTGCAGAATCTATAGAAGTGACCTTCTTAGATGGAAACATCACTGCAGCCGAAATAATTGGTCTGGACATCTACAGCGATTTGGCAATAATAAAAGTGGACACACAAACTACAACTTTAAATCCGATAGTTTTGGGTGACTCTTCAGAATTAACGGTTGGAGAACCAGTCGCAGCCATGGGCAACCCATATGGACTAAGTGACACATTAACAGTAGGCATTGTTTCGTCCATACAAAGAAGCTTAGAAGCCACAGGAAACTACCTAATTATTGACATCATTCAAATTGACGCCGCAGTTAACCCAGGTAACTCTGGAGGACCCTTAGTTAATTTACATGGCCAAGTAGTCGGAGTTAACACCGCCATACAATCAGAAACAGGTGCGTTCACAGGCATAGGATTTGCCATTCCCTCGGACACAGTTAAACGGGAAATTGACAGTTTAATAGAAACCGGTAACTACAAGCATCCATGGCTAGGAATTTCAGGATTAGGAGTAAACTTGGAATTAGCCGATGTGATCGGGTTGGATAAACCTCAAGGAATTCTTGTAATTGATGTTACAGCGGATGGTCCAGCTGACTTGGCAGGAATAAGAGGCTCAACAGAAACGGCTTTTGTTGATGAACAAGAAGTTCAGATAGGAGGCGACGTGATAACCGCAATTAATGATGTTCCAGTGATTACAATGAACGACTTAGCAGTTTACATGGAGCGAAATACCAGTCCAGACGATTCAATTGATTTAAGTGTAATCAGAGACGGACAAGAAACCAACATAACTGTGAAGTTGGGGGAAAGACCCCAACCATGAAACAGCTATAATTTATTCCATTTTGGCTAGTATTGCTTTAGTTTTTCGTTTTTTCCCGCCTGCCAGATACTCTATCATGTCTTCGTCAAATTCAAACCAGTTGGCTAATCCGGCAGCCATTTCAAAGTTGTTTTGGAAAATAACTTTCAAGTAAGGAAGAACATCTTTTTGGCTTTGGATAGCTCCGACATGACATTTTTTGCGTATCTTCATGCCGATATTGAACTTTAGGGCACGTTCTCGCTTGGTGCTTGAAAGCATTCGAATCTTACTAGGAAAACGGAAAGGAATCCATCCAGAAGATTTGCTGTTTTGACGAGCTGCAGCGACGCCTGAGGTTGTGAAGTCAAAAACGTACTTTAGAAAACTCCAGTTTTGAGTGTCTCGGATTCGTTGACGGTAAATATCTGCCAAGGCTATGGAGTCCATGGCTTTAACTAGGTCGTGGGGGTCGTTTAGGTGATACGGAGCGTTTTCGTAAACCCAATGAAACAGCATGTCAGGGTCCACATCAGCGTTTCCTGCTGCTTTTTTGGCTTCCCACCCGTCTCGAGAATAAAATATTGTTTGCATGACCTTGAAAATTACTTCTTTTCGGTCACGAATAGACAACCAAGCTACATCTTCTTTTTTTAGGCGTGTTTTTCCTTGGCCTAAGGCTTGAAGGTCATTAACTGCAGACCTTACGTCCCGACCAGCGCGTTCAACAATTAATTTCAAAGTCTCTTCGTCGACGTTTATTCCTTCTTTTTTGCAGATTCGTTTCAGATTTGCAACGCCTTCATGGATTGTAGGGTTCTTAAACTCAATAACTTCAGAGTACTTTCGAATAGTAGTAAAACGACTCTTGTAAGCATCATTTGCCGTTAAAACAATCGGGCTTCGGCTTTCTTTCAATATTTTTGCGAGTTCTCTAACTCCACCACGGTCCACTTGACCAGCTATTCCATCCACTTCATCTAACAAAATTAATCGTTTTCCCCCAAACAAAGTGCGATACTGAGAAGCCAAACCCGCAAACCGCTTTATTGCATCTGCACTTCGGTAGTCGCTAGCGTTTTTTTCAACTAGCTCCATGTTTAGTTCTTTGGCCATGGTTTCAACAGTTACTGTTTTACCCACTCCTGCAGACCCATACAAAAGCACAGCTCGTTTCTTGGGAATTCCGTTATCCCAAGATTTCAACCAATCATAAAACTGCTTTTTTGCTTTCTTGTTCCCCACTATTTCGTCAAGAGTTTGAGGCTTGTGTTTTTGGGTCCAAGTAGTGGACAAACGTTTATGCGCCTCGTTTGAGTTCTTGGCCAGCTTCAGTCATACGAGCAAGCAAAGCACTTAATTGAACTTCAATATCTGCCCCTTGAACCATACGAAAGTCTGCTTCACCGATGGCTTCGCTAAGGGTTACTTTCCAAGAATCCGGAAGCTGAGACCGAAAAACTGCCCCATGAATCTGCTTTATAATGTCACTTCCAGCAACACCATATTTCATTATCATTTCCCGGAGCTGTTTTCTTGCAGCTAAAAAGTCGCCTTTCATTGCTGTTTTTAGCATATCGTTGACGTCTTCAGGGTTTGCGTGACCAATAACTGAATAAACTGTTTCGGCATCAATCACCTTGCCCATAGAAGCCGCAGCCTGAATAGCATTAGTTGCCCGACGAAGGTCGCCTTGGCTAACTTCAAAGATTGCATCATAACCTTCATCCAAGATTTTGATGTCCTCCTTATCAATGATGTTTTGCAAGTAACGATTTTGGTCTTGCTGGGACAAATAACTAAACCTAAAGGGAGCACATCGCGATTGCAAAGGATCAATTATTTTGCCGCTGTAGTTGGCAATCATAATAAAACGGCAAGTTTCGGTGAAGCGCTCCATGGTTCGCCTCAAGGCTTGTTGAGCATCTGAAGTCATGTTGTCTGCTTCGTCAAGAATCAGTATCTTGAAAGGAATCTCACCAATAGAGCGAGTCCGGGCAAAAGTTTTTACCGTTTCTCGAACCATTTTGATTCCACGCTCATCACTGGCGTTCAGTTCCATCATGTGCTCTCTGTAACTATCACCATACAGGTCGCGAGCCAAACACAACGCCGCCGTTGTTTTTCCAGTTCCTGGGGGACCGGCAAAAATGCAGTGGGGAACGTTTTTGGCTTTTGCAAAGCTTTTCAGGCGGTCCACAATTTCTGTTTGGTTAATAATGTTGTTTAAGGACTTTGGACGGTACTTTTCAGCCCACATCTCGTAACTCAAAGCTTATCCTCCGTGACGAATAATAGAAAAAGCAAGTTATAAACTAACTCATGCTCAATTTTTTAGTTTGAATCATCTATTACCGTTTTGAAAACCCGTAGGTTCCTATTTTTTTCTTTAAGCTCCAATAGTCACCAACATTAAAAACGAAGGGATCAGCTTTTGTGAAGTCGATTTTTCCTTTTTCATCCAAAACGTTTTCGTCAACATGAACTTGAACAATTTCTCCAAGAAACAGATCATGGGCACCCAACGGAATTGTATCTTTTAGAAGACATTCCAGATTAACAGGACATTCTTGAATCATTGGAACATTTACTTTGTCAGCTTTTTCTTGGGTAAATTTTGTTTCAGAAAATTTGTCTACATCTTTTCCTGAGGTTACTCCACAGCAGTCTGTTTCTTGTATGTATTTGGTTGATGGTATGTTTACAACAAACTCTTTGGTGTCTTTAATTAATTGGTAAGAATAACGGGTTGGCCTGATGCTAACTCCTACCATTGGGGGTTCAGAACATACGGTTCCCGCCCACGCTATTGTGATAATGTTAGGTGCACCAGTGGAGTCCACACAGGTAACAAGAACCACAGGACATGGAAACAAAGCAGTAAAAGCACTTTTTTTAATTTTCATAAAATAGAGTCGTGTTTGAAAACACGCCCGTTAAGATAGTGGCAAACAGGAACAACAAGGCAATTGAGCTTCCAGGTATGACTGTTGGTCCCTTTACTGAAGGAAAAGAGTACGAAGTCAAGTTTTGGGTAGCAGAAGAACTAAACAAAGCAGGAATTGCTCGAATCCGAATGGATGAACCCATTGATTCAAAAGCTCTTAACAAGATTCACTGGAAAGAAAGGATGCAAACGTCCCAAAAAGTTATGTCATTGCCTGAAAACTTTTATCCAAAACTGCGACGTTTTCTTGAAGATTTAAGTAAACATGCAATCAAGAAACTAGAAAAAAGAAACGAATATGAAAAAGCAAACAACCTCGCTGAAGACATAACAAGAATGAGACTCAAAAAAATTGTTTCGTTAGCCTCGTCTGGAAGAATCGACCAGACAGGCCCTATACTTCGGAATTTAACAAAAGAAGAAAAGTTTGTGTATACCTGTTTACACAAGGTTCTAAAAGACTGGAAAGAAGAAATCCTAAGACCACAAGGAAACAACAAACATGACTGAAGAAACCATAACAATAGACCCAGAAGCTTTGTTTTTGGATTTCTTTAAGATTGACAAATACCGTGAACGCATCTCCAGCATGGCAGTTTCTGGAAACAAATCATTTGTAGTAGAATTTGACGAACTCTTAGCTTCTGAACCAAAACTAGCCCAACTATTGATGGACAAACCTGACAACTATTTCGAATACGCCAATCGAGCAGCTAAAGCTCAGTTGCAAATTGAAGAACCCGAATACGCCGAAGAAATAAAAAAACTCACGGTAAGGTTTCACGGACTTCCCGAAGCTACACCGTTACGTGTTCTAGGCTCCAAACACATCGGAAAACTGGTAATGCTAGAAGGCATCGTTGTCCGTGCCAGCCCAGCCCGACCCATTGTAATGGAAGCAGCCTTCAGATGCAAATGGTGTGGAGCAATGTCAGTGATAAGCCAGTCAGGACCCTTTTTGACTGCCCCTTCAGCGTGTAGTGCACCTGAATGTAGAAGAAAAAGCTCCTTTGAGTTTGTTCAAGAAGAATCCACATTTATTGACTCTCAAGACGTTCGCATTCAAGAGCGCCCAGAGGATTTGCCTCCAGGTCAGCTTCCAAGATGGTTGGACATTAAACTTTTAGAACGCGACCTTGTTGACGCAGCCCGTCCAGGAGACCACGTTTCTGTTGTGGGGGTTACCCGTGCTCATGCATCAAGGCTTCCAAAAGTAGGGCAGTTAAGGTCATTCACTTTGCATTTGGACACAAATCACATAGACGTTGAAAGTAAAGAACCTGAAAAACTTCTAATTAGTCCAGAAGAAGAAGAAAAGATCCTAGAACTATCCAAAGACCCAGAAGTCCATAACAAAATTTTGCATTCTTTAGCCCCTTCAATTTACGGTAACGAGCACCTCAAAGAAGCAGTCATGTATCTGCTCTTTGGAGGAACAGCCAAACATTTCCCAGACATCACCATCCGTGGGGACATGAATGTTCTAATCGTAGGTGACCCGGGTACCGCCAAATCTCAGCTTTTGCAGTACACATCAAAGATTGCCCCTCGTGGTTTGTATACTTCAGGTCGTGGAACTACTGCAGCAGGTTTGACAGCCGCAGTTTTGCGAGATAAAACAGGAGGAATGACCCTAGAAGCCGGAGCCCTTGTTTTGGCAGATAAAGGTGTGGCAGCTATCGACGAGATGGACAAAATGCGCACAGAGGACCGCGTTGCCATCCACGAAGTCATGGAACAGCACACAGTTTCAGTAGCGAAGGGGGGTATTGTTGCAACTTTGAACGCACGAACCTCAGTTTTAGCAGCTGCAAATCCCACCTTGGGTCGATATGACCCTTACAGGACAGTAAGTGAGAACATTTCCTTGCCCGTTACTATCCTTTCACGTTTTGACCTTATTTTTGTTCTACGAGACGTGCCAGAAGAAGTAAAAGACGCCCTTACAACAGAGCACATACTTGATTTGCACAGACGAGGAACAATTCCCGCTGAAGCACCCATTGATTCTGATTTGTTCCGAAAGTATGTTAGTTACTCAAAAAATATTCATCCAATCCTCTCGCAGGAGGCTTTGGATTGTTTGAAGGATTTCTATTTGCGTATGCGTTCCGCCAGCGAAACAGAAGGAACACCAGTAGCCATTACTGCAAGGCAGTTGGAATCATTGGTTCGTGTTGCAGAAGCAAGAGCACGAATAGCTCTTAGAGACACAGTTACATTAGAAGATGCGGAACGTGCAATTGAAATCATGAAGATTTCCCTTGAACAGGTTGGAATTGACATTTCTTCACAAAAGTTTGACATTGACATAATAATGACGGGAAAACCCAAGAGCCTGCGTGACAAACTATCAATAATTCTAGGTTTGATCACGACAATGGAGAAGGAAACCGGAATGGTTGACAAAGAACGCCTTCTAGAGCGCTTGCAAACAGAATATGATGTCTTAGGTGGAGAAGCCGACCGTATGATTAAACAGATGCTAAAAGAAGGAACTTTATTTGAGCCCAAGAACGGTTTCTTGAAGAAGACTTAAACTAAGGTCAGCAACGTTGAAAATCGAAGAACTGCCCCTTCATGATCCTGCTAAACAGGTTTTAACCCAATTAGGTCTTACTGAGCTGTATCCTCCCCAAGAAGAAGCAGTCCACGCAGGTGTCTTAAATGGAAAAAATCTAGTGTTAGCAAGCCCTACTGCTTCAGGCAAAACCTTAGTTGCTGAATTATGTGCCCTAAAACACATTTTGGAAAACGATGGAAAAGTTTTGTATTTGTCTCCTTTGCGGGCGTTAGCTAGTGAAAAATATGAAGAATTCCAAAAATACACGAGCATACGAAAAACAAACGGACGAAAAATAAGCATAGGAATCAGCACAGGAGACTTTGATGGCAGTGACCCATGGATGGGAAAAAATGACGTCATAATAACTACAAACGAGAAGGCAGATTCCTTGCTTCGGCATCGAACAAAATGGGTAAATGACATCAGCCTTGTGGTTGCAGACGAGGTGCATCTTCTTAACGACGCTCACCGTGGACCAACTCTTGAGGTGGTATTGGCGCGTTTGATGCAAATAAATCCTGATGTTCAGTTGCTGGTTTTGAGTGCAACAATAAAAAATGTTGGAGAACTAGCAGACTGGCTCAAAGCTATTTCAGTTACCACAGAGTGGCGCCCCGTGACCCTGCGAGAAGGAGTGATAATCAATGATGAGATTCACTTCAAAGACGGTGGAGCACAAAAAATAGAAAATTGCACCAAAAATTCCAGCGTTTCATCATGCGGGATTAAGTGGTGGGCATCGAAGAATAATTGAAAAATCCTTCAAGGAAGGAAAAATCAAAGTTTTAACAGCAACTCCAACTTTGGCCATTGGAATGAACCTCCCAGCACGGGTAGTTATAATCAACGAATACAGACGTTATGAGCCCGGCTATGGGTATTATCCCATTCCAGTTCTTGAGTATAAGCAGATGGCAGGACGTGCTGGACGACCCCGATACGACAAGTTTGGAGATTCCATACTGGTGGCAAAAACTGAAGACGAACGAGACTACTTGATGGAAAATTACATTCTAGCTGAAACAGAAAAAATCTGGTCCAAACTAGCGGTAGAAAAGATATTGCGGTCTCACGTTTTGGCTACGATTGCTTCTGATTTTGCTCACAGTGAACAAGGAATCTACGAGTTTTTTGGCAAAACTTTCTACGCGCATCAGTATGATGCACGGGCAATTAAAGCGGTTATTCAGAAAAGTTTGGGGTTTTTGTTTACAGAAAAAATGATTGAACTAGACAAAAACAACATTCTAGCTACACCCTTTGGACGAAGAGTCTCTGAGCTCTATATTGACCCGTTAACTGGTGTTACAATTAGGGATGCTTTAACAAACCGTGCAGACCCCGTAACTGATGTTAGTTTTTTGCACATGGTTTCCCGAACTCCCGACATGTACCCGAAAATGCGGCCCTACAACAACGAGATGGATAAGTTGCAGTTCTTTATTGAAGACCACCAAAGCGAGTTCATGTTTGATTTGCCGGACCCGTGGATGGACCGGATTGGATTTGAGGAGTTTTTAGGTGAGGCAAAGATGGCACTGGTTCTTAATTCGTGGATGAATGAAACCACGGAAGACCAAATGATAGAACAATTCAGGGTCCAACCCGGAGATCTCTACAGGCTCATTTCTAATGCTAAATGGCTAGTTCACGCATCTCACGAGTTAGCGTCTTTGTTCAAACACAAAGACCTACTACAAAAACTGTCCAGATTGACCGTAAGAATTGAAAAAGGAGTTAAACCCGAACTGCTTTCCTTAGTTTCCCTGCAAGGCATTGGACGAGCCCGCGCTCGAGTATTATTTAATTCAGGAATCAAAACAATCGACGATGTTAAAATAGCACCAATATCAAAACTGGTTGGCTTGCCCTTAATTGGAGCAAAAGTTGCCCAAAAACTAAAAAAACAAGTAGGAAGCTCCTTGGAAATCCACGAAATGCAGAACCTAAATTCTAAAAAAGCAAAAAAACAACAGTCATTAACTGACTTTTAGTCAAGTAAACCTCGGGCTTTGCGTTCATGTTTTGTTTTTTTGATAACATTTTCAATTTGTTGTAGAACTGTTCCCAAGTAGTTCCGTGGATCCATTACTTTTTCTAGCTCTTCGGAGGTTAACAACTCTTTGATTGTACTGTTTTCTGACAAAACGTCTTTGAATTCCCGCTTTTCGTTGTGGCTTTTTACAGCAAGTTGTCGAACGAGTTCGTGAGCTTTTTGGCGCCCTAGACCTTTCTTTGCCAGTGTTAACATTACTGATTCGGACATCATTCTACCTTGGGTTATGTTCATGTTTTGGCGCATTCGTTTTTCATCAATTTGCAACCCCTTCAGCACGCGTATCATCAAAATCAGCATGTAATCGATTAAGATGCATTCTTCAGGAATAACAAACCGTTCACAAGAAGACTGGGTCAAGTCCCGTTCATGCCATGTTCTAACGTTTTCTAAGGCAGGAGAAACAAGGCTTCTTAGGACTTTTGCCAAACCACAGATTCTCTCAGAAATCATAGGGTTGCGTTTGTGGGGCATAGTTGAGCTGCCTACTTGCTTTTTTTGCTCAAAGGCTTCAAAAACTTCTGCAATTTCTGGCCTTTGCAGTTGTCGTATCTCGTTTGCTATATTGTCCAAACTACAGGCAAGAATAGCCAATGTGCAAGTTAGTTCGGCATAGCGATCCCGTTGAACAATCTGGGTGGAAATGTCTGCAGCCTCAATTCCCAGCCGTTTCATAACTAGTTCTTGAATCTGTAGAGCTTTGGGTCCTAATCCGGCTTGGGTTCCTACTGCGCCACTGATTTTTCCTGCCAATAACCTTTTTTTGCAATCTTGAAGACGTGCAATGTCTCGGGCAATTTCTCTCGTCCAAACGCATGCCTTAAAACCAAAAGTAGTAGGCAAAGCATGCTGTCCATGGCTTCTGCCCATCATCATGCTTTTTTTGTGTTTTTCTGCCCGTTCTAATAACACTAATTCTAGCGCGTTTAGGCGGTTTTCGATAACTTTTACTGCTTCTTTAAGTTGTAAAGCAGTGGCTGTGTCAAGCATGTCAGAGCTTGTTGCTCCCAAGTGAACGTATTGTCCGCTTGAGCCGCACTGTTCAGATAGGGCTCGAACTAGGGCCATTACGTCGTGGCGGATTTCGGCTTCAATTGCTTTTACGCGTTCAAGTTTGACATATTTTGTGGAGGCTTTTTCAACAATTGTTTTAGCATCTCTTTCGGGAATGTTTCCTACTTGGCTGTGAGCCCATGCTAGGGCGCCTTCTACTTGTAGCATTTTTTGGAGCCGGTTTTCTTCGTCAAAGATTTTTCTCATTTCAGGAGAACCATAACGGCCGGTGTCTATGGGAATTATGGGCAAATTAATTTCCTCCGTAAACGTAACATTAATGATTGAACTAACCTTTTACTAGTTTCGCCTAAAAAGAATGTGTTAGAAGGGAAATAAATTGGGGGCAATTGTTGGAGTAGTAAATAAAAACGGAGAAAATGCCGCAAACACTGTAGTTGAAATGATGCATGAGTTAACCCATCGTGGAAATGGAGGATATGGAATTGGAGCATACAATTCAATAAAAACAGCCGTCACCTTTGAAGAAATAAAAAACAATAACTGCAGCTCTGAAGTTGTTTTGGGACACAACCTTTCTTGCATAATGCCTAGAGATAAACCCCAACCAATTCAGGGAGATGGTTTTTCCATTGTTTTTGAGGGTCGATTGTTTCCTGCACCAACAATTCCCGGAGAGCATGAAGCAGAAAAAATTGCTAAAAAACTTGGATCTAAGCCTTTAAGAAATGCTGAAAAAATATTTGAAAAATGGGGATCATACGTTTTTGCCATTGCAGAAAAAAATCTAATTGTTGCAGGTAGAGACGTTTTTGGCACGGTTCCTTTGTATTTTGGAGAAAATGAAACAGTTTGTGCTGTTGCATCTGAGCGCAAAGCTTTATGGAAAATTGGAATCAAAGATGCCCAGTCATTTCCACCTGGAAAACTTGCAGTTATCAACAAACAAGGATTTGATTTCCATAAAATAAGCGAGTTGCATGTTCCGCCGAAAGAAAATATTGACATGGAAACTGCATCTCGTGCTTTGCATTTGCTTTTGATGGAAACGAACAGAAAACAGTTTTGTGACCTTGAATCTGTTGCAGTAGCTTTTTCTGGAGGGGTAGACAGCAGTGTTGTCGCAGCGTTAGCAAGGGATATCGGTTTAGATGTTCAGTTGATTTCTGTTGGGTTAGAAAATCAGCCAGAAGTGATGTTTACCAAACAAGCAGCAGAAGCCCTTGGTTTGCCTTTACACCTTCAAACTTACAGTGTTAAAGAACTTGAAGAAACTTTACCCAAGGTTTTGTGGTTAACTGAAGAAGTAAACCCAGTTAGCGCATGCATTGGGGTTCCCTTTTATTGGTTGGCTGAAACTGCAGCTAAACTTGAACAGCCCGTTCTGTTGGCAGGACAAGGAGCAGATGAAATTTTTGGTGGATACCAGCGCTACCTTACTGAATACAAAAATTCAGGAGAAAAAGCAGTAGATGAAAAACTGTTGTATGACGTGAAAAACGCTTATAGTGCAAACTTTCAGCGGGACAATCAGGTTTGCACATATCATGGGGTGGAGCTTAGGCTTCCTTTCATTAACATGGATGTTATTCAGTTTGGTTTGCGTTTACCGTTGCGCTTCAAGATTAAATCAGTTGAAGATAAACTGCGCAAGCACATTCTGAGAAAAGTAGCCCATGATAGATTTGAAATTCCCAAGTTATTGTCTGATAAACCAAAAAAAGCGGTTCAGTATACAACGGGTGTGACAAAAGCCCGTTGAGGGAAAACCATTAGTTTCCCCTAACGGGGTTTTTTTCGAGTTTTTGGTTTACTCGATTACTTGAATTGCGCCTTCTGGGCATTGCATTTCGCATGCGCGACAGATTAAGCAGTCCTCAAGGGCTACTACGGCGGCTTTTCCGTCTTTCATTTCGTAGACGCCTACTGGACAGGTGTCAACACATGTTTCGCATCCACTGCATTTATCAAGATCGATTTTGATTTCAACCATTAGTCATTCAACTCCACTTTTAGTTTTTAACAAAAACAACAAATAAAATAAAAACGTTTCCAAAAAAGAAACTAATCGCGGAGCCGTAAAAGGACTCCGTCGATTTTGGATTCTGCTTCCTCAATTTGAGACTGGTACTCGTCGGCCAGTTTTTTGTATGCTCTTTTGGAGATTTCTTTGCGGTTATATCTCGCTTTTACGCGGTCCATGTCTTTTTCAACGTTCTCTAGACGGGTTTCAGCTACTTCAAGTTGATTGAGCAAATCTGCATAGTTAGAACCTGCATCACGGATAGATGGACAAAGACTGGAAATGCTCCTGTTTGCTTTGGTTAGTCTTCCTTCTAGCATTTTT
>JARRLY010000003.1:0-2630 GCA_037386545.1 Candidatus Bathyarchaeota archaeon | reverse complement strand
TTGTATTTTCGGCGGGGAATCCTGCCTTTTTGAAGTCTTGTTTCCAGGGCGCTAAGTTCTGATTTGAGGGCTAGTTTTTCTTCGTAAGTCTCAACAAATGTTTTGAGGTCTTTTGTTGGAGTTACAACAGTTGAAGGAGCGGAAACGGTTGTTGTTGTCATTCCACGAACAAAGAACAGAACTGCTGCAATTACAGCTATTATTGCTACCCATATGGTGGGGTAAAATGAGGCCCAGAAAACACTGTATTCGTAGTTGATTTGGAAGGTTAGATCATCTGAGGGTTCTACGTCTGAAAAAGTAAAGGTGATTGTTTCAGGACCGCTTTTTTCAACAGAGTCAGGGGTTTGTGTTGCTGTTTGATATATTGCTCCGTCAGGCAATATTATTGAAACGGTTAAGGTTCCTATGGTTGAGTTGAATTCTTCATAAAAAGTTGAAGACAATGTGTAATCATTCCCGTTTTCCATGGTGACATAGTCACTCCATGGAAGATGATAAATAAGAAACAAGCTTTCTGTTTCGTCAGTTTCTAGGGCATTTCGAAGGGTTACGGTCATCATTTTGTCTTCTACGGTGTTTTCTAAAGTTCCCATTGCGTCTCGGATTTCAAAATCGTAAGCATCTTCAGGGACGCCAATAAGTAGGTTTTCGGTCCAGTATTCATCGTTGAATACTTTGTAATCGTTAGTTACAAGAAGGTTTCCTGATTGGTCTAAGGTTATTTCACGGTTGACTTGTTCAAACACGCTCACGATGATTGGTCGTTGGAACTGGTCGTAGGTGTAAGTTTCAGTCAAAGTAAGGTCGTATGCTTCATCAATTCGGTTTTCTTGGTCATCAAGTAAATAAATGGATGCAATTGTAGTTGGGTTGACAGCTTTTGCGTAAATGGCTTGCCCTTCTAGGTCAACATAGACTACTTGAAGTCCTTCTTCGAGGTACTGAGTAACCGCATCTTGAACAGAGACAGTGCTTATACTACCGGATTGAAGGGATGCTTCATCGTATAGTCCTCCTGCATCCACAGTGTAAGTTCCTGCGGTGGTAACGTTTACTTCTACGCCTATTCGGAGGACATCAAAGTAGTTGTCGCCGTCTAGGTCTACTCCCTCGTCGTAAATGGTTCCGGTTAGGCTGGCGCCGGTTCCGTCTTGGGCACTAACTGGGGATAGTTGTACCACGAAAAGGGATAAAGTTAAAGCGATTACGAAAAAAGTTACTGTCTTGGTCATAATTTTTTTGTTGGCATACGATTTTTTCACATGAAACACCATCAGGAAAGTTTGTGTTTTAGTTGGCGTATGTATCTTAGATTACCTTTATGAACTTTTAGATAAGTCAAGGGCTTTGAGTGTCCAAAAATCTAATACAAAAAGCAAATGCAACAAAAAAATACAAACCAAAAAGAACAGAAGCAAAAGTGCAATTAAGAAACCTCTCTTTTGTTCTCTTGGAATTTTTGAAAAAAGCTAGATTTTGTTTGTATGCTCTATTTGGTTAAGCTAAGGAACTTTTTTGCGTTGTAGTCGTAGATTTTGTAAGGTTTTATTTTGGGTTTGACCAGTTCAAGGGTGGTCATGGGGTCTTTATGGTGCATGTTATGGAGTTTTTCTCCACAGTTTTGGTGAACCAGTTGTATTGCGGCGTGGTCAATTTGAAGGGCGCCATGGGCGGCTAGGATTCCAACATCCTGGCAGACAGGAAAGCCTTCATCTGTTCCTCCTATAGGTAAGCAGTCGCACCTGGGGGTTATGTCCATTAAGGCGGTAACGTAAAAGGTGGGTTTGTTTTTGAACTGTTTTGCTATTGCAGTGTAGGTTTCTGCGAAGAGTTCTTCTATGCTTATTTCTTGGGTGAGGGCGTTTGTTGGGCATTGGCTTGCGCAGACTCCGCATCCAAAGCAGTTGTCGTAGTTGAACTGCACACAGGAGTCAACAATAGAAATTGCGCCCAAGGGGCAAAGCTCGTTGCAGGTTCCGCATCCCGTGCATTCTCCAGTTAGGGTGGGTTTGGGTTTTTTGTGAAGGTAACGTTTGGTTTGTTTGTTGGTGGCTCCCATGGCAAGGTTTTTGACGGCTCCGCCAAAGGCGAGGTCAGGATGACCTTTACCATGGCTTAGGACTACGATGGCGTCAGCATCTAGGAGAGGTTTTGCTACGTTAATATGTTCTAGGACTCCATCTGTTGATACTGGTTCTGATTCGTCGGATATTACTATGGGGCATCCAATTACTTCCTTTGTGAAGCCGTTTCGTCGGGCAGTATCAACGTAGTCTTCCACGGTGGCCCTGCTTCCATTATACAAGGTTGGAGTATCAAACAAAAATACCTCATTATCCAACGCCTGCAACACCTCAACCAACCTCCCAACCAAAGGTGGCCTAACATAATGCAAATTACCAAACTCCCCCATATGCAACTTAACAGCAACAGTTCCTACATTAGAAAACAGTTCAGAAACGCCCATACAGTTAACTAAAAAATCATCCAAATCAGCAACAATATTAGACGTGAGCAAACCAACAACATCAGAATCCATAGTAATCACATTGCAGAAAGTACAAAACAACACTAAAAAATTGATTGATTTCTAAATTTAACAGTGGTGGACGAGGCGGGGTTTGAAC
>JARRLY010000002.1:70123-70908 GCA_037386545.1 Candidatus Bathyarchaeota archaeon | reverse complement strand
ACAGCAGTTAAACCTTTGAAGTCAACTTTTCCATCTTTTTTAACCCCAAAATAAGATTTAGCTGCATCAGGAAGAACACAAAGACTGTATCTAACCTCTACGGAAAGATCTAGTTTCAATCGTTTCTTTACAGTTTTTATCAACCAACCAATTTCTTCTTCTGTTGGATTATCTAAGAAAAGTGAATCAGTGTCTCCATAAATTACGTGCAGGCCCTTTTTTTCTGCAATTTTTCGAGCAGATCTTAAACTGTATCTACCATAAGCGGTGATTGATTCTCCTAATGAGGATCTGGAAATGCCTTTTTGTTTTATAACTACACCGTAGCTTGAAACTAAAATCAACTTCAGTAGTTTTGTTGCAGTTTCAGCAAGATGCCTCTCGTCTGCTGATAACGTTTTATCTTTAGATCGAGGCTTAAACCAATGAATCCTAAGATTCTTCAAAGCACCTACCAAAACAGAGTAGGCACCCCTGTTTTTTGTGCAAACATAATGAGACAGCTCGGGAACCTTGTTGGTTTCACATTCGGGATGTTCGCAGTCTATGGTTTCATGAGAAAGATTGTAAGAATCAATAAGACTAGGATACATGCTGCCAAAATCTACGACAACAGTGTTAAAATAAACACCAGCTTCAGGAGAAAAAGTAAGGGCGCCTTGAACTCGATGTCGTTTTTCTCCTTGTCTTAGCTCTTTTTCAGTGGGAATCAAAAAATTGTTCTTTCGAAGATAATTATGAAAAAGAGACTTAATCCAAACAGTAACCCGACGAGCGCCATAAGT
>JARRLY010000002.1:42489-70108 GCA_037386545.1 Candidatus Bathyarchaeota archaeon | reverse complement strand
GCTAACATAAACATTTGATAAAGCTGCTTTGAACCAACTTTTTCAATATCAAATCGTTTAAGAGAAACATCAGGAACAGGTTGAGAACAAAGAACAAACAAACTTTTAGAAAGCTCGTATTTCTCAGGATCAGCTTTTTTTATCTTACCAAAAACTTTTTTGAACTCCTTCAAGAGTTCTTCGGAAACCCCAACAACAGGAACAAACTGTTTTCCTTCAATTCTGTATTTGGCTCCAAAAACTAGATTCTTATCAAACATGTAACTAGAAACAACAGAAACATCATCTTCCCACCTTTTAGGAAAACGTCTAGAAACAACCAAAGGATCAAAAAAAGTATCCAACTCCAGTTTAGCTAAATTGACAGGTTTACGACTGAAAAGATCAATTTTCTGAACCGTTGTTACAGCTAATTCAAGATCGTCAACTCTTTGCTTATCAGTTTTAGACAAAGGATATGGAACAAAAAAATAAGGCCGATAATCGGTATCCAAGATTTCCTTCCACATGTTTTTAGCAGGATCGTAAAAAACCAGATTTATTCCCTGATTATCTGAGGAAACTTTTGCATCTAACAGATAATACTCACTCAAACAATCCCACTCCACGTTTTATTGCATAATTCATTTTATTCCAAACTGATTAGTTGGTGGCTCTTTTGTTTCATTATAATAAGAGGCAATAAGGTCATTTTCAATTTCTTTTATGCAACATTCGAAAATAAACATAACACTAAAAAAACCAACTTGTTTGATTACAGGTGTTAAACATAAAAAAAGAAATGGGTTTGCTGAGGCTCTAACACTATTATGAAGGAATAAAAAAATGAAAAAACCATGCTACTATCACTTTGTTTGATTTTTCATTTAGTGCTTGAGCCTTTTCAGCCCCATTTCTTAGGGGTTTCTCCCAGAAAAAAGAGGGAGAAAAGATGTTGGAAATTTATTTGCGTTTTAGGAACCAGTATGAGGCTACGCCAATTACTGCTGCGACTGCAACGGCTGCGATGATTGCAACTTCAGTGGAGATAAGTGAAGTTTCGTGTTCAATAGGTGTTCCAGAAGATACTGCGCCAACGCCTATTGCTGTTTGGTCGTATGAAGCATAGTATGCTTTAGAACCGCTGAAGGTAGCTATTATGGTGTATGCATCTTCGGTTTCAGGTTTCCACATTTTCTTGAACATTCCACTTGAATCTGTTGTGACAGTTCCAATGGTGGTATAATGACCATCTGAATCAACGGCATCCAATGTTACTTCTACGCCTCTCACATTTTCTGGTCGCTCATGCTGTAGGTATACATATTCCATCCATGCGCTCATGTCTGCATCTGCAACTGCTGGAATGCCTTTGGGGAATCGCAATGTTAGAGCAACATCTTCTGTTCCTGGAGAAATATCCATTACAGTGCCTTCTATGAGCACACTATCTCCTTTGTTTATGACGCTGTCTTTTACGATAACTGTTGTTTCGCTTGGACCTTTATTCATCGCGTAAATGCGTTGGTCGTAGGTGTTATACATCGCTATGGTACTGTCTCCGATCACCGGGTAACCTCCCCAGTGATGTCCTCGGAGATTTATTGACCATAATTCATTTCCCGATTCTATGTCTATACAGATGAAGGGGTTTCCACGAGGTTTAGGATCAAGGGGCGAGTGCTCACAAGTGTGCACGTAAAGTTTTCCATCAGAGACAAAGGATCCATATACGGGCCAATTGTTACCCCACAAGATTTCGTTGTTTGGGTCAGTTGCTTCATAGGTCCATAATACTGCCCCAGTTTTGGCGTCATGACAGTATATTATTCCTGACATGCCACCCACCAAAAGTTTTCCATCATAGACCTGAGCTACACTTCGTCTGTCATTGGTAGCACTATAAATCTCCAAATACTGCATCGGATCACCTATCCATATTTGTTCGCCCGTGTCAAAGTCCATGCCTACAACTTGTCTTGTTTCTTTTATACCCAAGATAAAGACGCCATCCTCTACATCTGCAAGTTTAACTACCGCAGACAGTGGAGGTGATGGTGGACTCCAAGTTGTATTGAAATACAGTTCACCTACATGGCCAGGTGCTACGTTTATGCATGCTAAGTGTAAGTAGTCAGTCTTTAACTGAGACCATCGTTCATCATCTGAAAGGAGTATTCTATCTTCGAAATACACTGCACGTACTCCGCCACCACCGCCATTCGGTAAACCTTCTGGTATTGAAACATTCCATTCGTATGCGTTTGAAGCATCAAAGACAGATCCTTCGCGAGTCCTTATCCAACTTCCTGTCTCTGGAACTATTTTGGCTGAAGTCCAAAGAGTCATCCAACCTTCATCTTGGTTGACAGTGTATATGTAGATTTCACCATTATCACCGCGTACTCTAAATCCAGATGGAACGTTTTCCATTGAATACACCCAGCGTCCAGTTGAGGGGTCAAACGCATGCCAAGTACTTCCAGCGGTCGCCCATAGGTAAGGGAAAACACCATGATAATTATAGGAGTCAAACATGAAAGTTTGTCCAAATTCTATCCTGCGATTATTACCATCAGGACCAATCAAAGGTCTTGCCCATAATTCTTCTCCAGTTCTCAGGTCTACTGCCACTGCAACTTGTTCAACATTGGTTCCTCCGCCAGCTTGGTATTGGTTATAATAGAGGACTCCACCTATGATTATTGGCGGAAGCCATTTTCCTTCGTAGGCATCCCCTGACTCAAAGCCGTGTTCTCCAAGGTCGCCTCCGACTAAACCACCCATTGCTAACAGGTCTTTTGCCCAAACTATATGCCCTGTCATTGGACCATCATTGTATTGGGCAGTCCGTGCAGACATGTCCCAGGGAACGTAGGGCCAAGCCTCTAACCAATTTCCAGATATGGTGTACCAATTTCGTAATTGGGCATCTATAGGTCGACTCCAATATTCTGGTAGAATCGGGCTATCCTGATAAACTGCAGATTGCTCTTCTTGTACAATCAGCTCTAATACTTCGCTATTGCTGGCCTCCATTATTGTACCTGCTTCGAGTGCACCTAAGGTTGATGGAAACTCTTGTTCAGGGAAGTGGGTCTGGATATAATATGTGCCTATTTGGTCAGGTATGTAGATTCGGCCTGTTCCTCCAGTTGCATCTGTTCTGATGTTATCTATTGTATCGATTTGACCATCAGGTTTCTCGATGGTTATTGATAAGCCTTCATAACCATATTGTGGACCTGATAGCTGCTGGGCAATTCCAGTGTGTAGAAGTACTTCTTGATTTACACCTACAGGGTTAGGAATTCCACCAATGAACGGAAAAGTCTTAACTGTTTCTTGTGCGCTAGTAGTTGGTACAGCAATAATTAGTACCGAGATAGTTAATACGAAGATTAAACTAATCGGCGTGATTTTTGATTTACTGTTTTTTATAATCATTTTTTCACCTTCATGAATGCAATGTTGTTTAGATTTTGTATTTAAGAAAATGCTGAGGGAAGTTACCACCCTAAAAATTATATACAAAGAATACAGAAATGTCCATCACGGGGGCATTATCGATTCAACAACAAAAAATTGAAACGTTGATGGATTTGGGGCTCACTCTTCAAGAATCAAGAGTATATTGCGCATTAGTTGAAAATGGACCATCAAAAGTAGAAAGTTTAGCTAAAAACTCTCAAACATCCAGATCTGACGTTTACCGAACAGTCAAAAAACTTAGTAACCTAGGCTTAATTGAGTGCAAACTAACTAAACCGCATACTTACAAAGCAATGCCTCCAAAAGTGGTAATAAACACTTTATTAGACGAATCTAGAAAAAATTTTGAAACAACGAAAACAATCGATATTTTAACCACCTCTACAAGATTAACGCAAGCTTGCTATAATTTCTCACAGTTTTTACAAGAAGCTTGGGCACGAAATGTTAAATGCCGAGTTTTAGTTTCAAAGCCAAACGAAAACCATATCGAGTTATTCCAAAAAGTCTATTCTGAACCTTGCTGTGAAATCCGGTTACTAAACTCAAAACCAGAAGTGATCCTTATGATTTATGATAAAAAAATGGTGTCAATATTCACTGATTTATGTCCACAAATAAAAGAATCAACCTGTCTTTGGTCAAATAACCGTAGCATTGTATCCTTAGCAAACCAACATTTTGAACACAATTGGAATTGTAATTGTAACAAAAATAATCTAACCAAATAGAAAAAAATTTCACAATTATTTTTATCATCAATAAGTTGTGAAAAAATTTTAGCGCTCTTGGATTAAGGCAAGTCTTAGTACTGAAATAAGCTCATTCACGCGGTTATCGAATTTAGACAATTTTTTCTCTATGTTTTCGACTCGCTGCTCAATTCGAGACAACCTTAAGGGCATTAACAGTCTTGCTTTGGCTAGATCTTTCCCTATATATTCTTCGTGGGGAACACGCTCCGGAGGACTGTTGTCTATGGATCCAACGTCTTCCACAATGGTAGTTCCAAGTTTAACAAGTTCCCTGGCTTCTTCACTGTAAAATCTTGTAACAGGCTGATGCAAAGGAACACCAACCTCACTGAGAAGCAAACCGAAACGGTTCTCTAAAACCATACGAACCCTTTCAACTATACGCCCTGAAAGCATCAACAACTCGTCCACATCAAAACCTTGAACCTTTCCAGGATGAACAATAATACTCTTAGAAGTTCTTACTACCCTAACATTACCAATTTTTACCCCCATTTTTTCCCAGTTCCTGGGACGACCTAAACGCTTCCAATCCAAAGGAGCTTTTTCCCATTCTAAAACCTGAAACTTAACTGCTTGATCTTCTAAACAACAAACCTCAGGAAAATAGCCTTCACTCCTAGTGAGAACCTTTGAACCAAAAGGCGTCAACCGATAAAGGTGAACAACATCCCGAACCTGAAGCCTAATTGCCCCCATGTTCAGGAACTTGTTTTTCCAATAACAAACATTAGAACGAGTGCAACCAACAATATCTGCCACTTTGCTAGCCGGATTTCCAGATCCTAACAACTTCAAAATCTGCTGACCTTTTTTACTAAGGGGAACCACATCTGCAAGAGTTAAAAAACCATGTTTAACTCGTTTAACACATTGAACCTGCCCCTTTACTGTGTTACAAGCCAACAAAAAACCTCTAAAAAATCAACCAAAATTTCTAACGTAACCAAAAGACACAACAGATCTGACAATACCATAAAAAACCCATTTAGACCCAGAACCCTCACAAGTTACAGTCTGCTCACACATCAATTCTTCGCTCCAAAAACAAAAAAAGGAAAAGTATGAAATTGTTGCAAGATCACGAAAACGAACGACCGCAATCCCTGCAAATACAACGTTGCATTTTCCATTGTCAGTGTACTGCAAGCCATCTTTCCAAATAAGTTGACTTCGACAATCAGGACACATTATAGTATCATTGTTTAACCAAATCTGAAATTCAAAAAAAGTGGATTTGTGGGGATTGTCACTGGAGGATCGCGAATCCATGCTAGACCACGACCCCTTTTTTTGTTTGGTGGTTGTTTGTTTAGGATGGGGTGGAGTTATTAAAACTCTGCGTTGGCTTAAAAAGATTCGTGAACAAAAAACTATGAAAAAATGATTATAATAAAATTGGAAAATCTAAGAAACTAAAGAAAACTAGAAAGATTCACAAGAGAGGAAAGTTTTCCTCTGTTGAAAAAACGGTAAAGAACCGTTTATCCGAACAGGGAACCTAAGCCTTCCATTGCAGCTTCTTCTTTCTTTTCTTCGTCTTCTTCGGGTTCTTCTTCTTTCTTTTCTTCTGCGGGTGCTGCTGCAGTTGGGGCTGCTGGTGCGGCTGCCATCATTGCGGGAGCTGCTTTGATTGCTTCTTCAATGTCAACTTCGGCAACTGATGCCACTAAAGCTTTAACTCGAGCAGAATCGGCGCTGACGCCGGCTGCTGTGAGAACTTCAGATACGCTTTGTTCGTTGATTTCTTTTCCAGCTTTGTGCAAGAGCATTGCAGCATATACGTATTCCATTATTCATTCTCCTCCATTTTTTCCATCATACTTACTTTTCAAGTTTTCTGAATTTTAACTCGATGACTCCTCTTTATTTTCGGCTTCATCTAATTTTTCGTTCAGGCTTTGCATTTGCATGTTAGCCTTACGAATCAGTTCTTCGACGGTATCCTTGTTAACGACACCAGCGCTAATAGCCAAATTGAAGGCTTTTTGGTGGGCCATCTTAACAAGTAAACTAGTGTTTTCTGCAGTTGGATAAGCTGCTTCCAAAGACAAATTAAAGGCAAACTGATGAGCTTGCTCGATGCTTTGGCGGAACTCGTCAATATCTATTGTTAGTTCATCCGCGGTTAGGATAACTCCATCGTCAAAAACTAACTTTAAGGTTAAGCCAACTTCAACTGGTTTTATTCCAAGCTTTGCAAGCAAAGTAGCTAGTTGAGCGCTTATTTCTTCCCCTTCTTTAACGACCATAGTGTCTTTAGCAACAAAAACGCTTCCTGCTTCGATTCTCGTTCGCAAACCCACTGCGGTAAATTGACTAATTATTGGACCCGGAGGCAATCCAGTGTTTCCTGCAGGAACAGTAACATCAAAAGCTGCCAAGTCTCCAGCTCTAGCAGATGCTTTGACACGGCTCTTTTCTAAAAGCATAACAAGTTTGAAAGGATTCAAGTCAGTAAATAAATACAAATTAGGACCAGTTAGATGCTCGACAAGTTTTTCGATGCCTTCTTTGTCTGTTGTTTCAGAAACTGCCCTAGAAATAATAGAGTTTTTAACAACCATCATGTTAGCGCTTTCTTGCAATTTTTTGCGCAATCTTTGCAACTGGGCGGCTCGAACTTTTTCCAGACTTGCAATTGCAACTGTGTTATATTGTGACAGGTATCCTTTGAGTTCTTTGACTTTCTTTGCTTTTATTACCGTTGATGCTCGCATTGCCATGGTTTTTCCCTACATTGCCACCTTTACTGAAGAGCCCATAGAGGTTTTCAAATAAACTGTTTTGAAGTTGTTGATTCCCCGTTTGAGTTTAGCTTCAAGGATTCTTACGATACTTTGAATGTTTTCAGCTATTTCCTGATCAGACATTTCTTCGTTGCCTACACGGCAGTGAATAACGGGTTGATTACGTAGCCGGATGGATACGATTTTTTTGTGTTTCTCAATCTGTTCTTTTATGTCAGCGTTTGGAGCAACTGGAGTAGGCATTTTTCCTCTTGGCCCAAGAGAGGCACCAAGACTTTTACCTACAAGGGCCATTAAGGGTGCTTGAGCTATAAACAGATCGTACTTTTTTGCGATGTTTTTTTGCTTTTTCTTATCACCCACCAATCCTTCAAGATCAGCGCGTTCGAGAACAAAACTTGCACCAGCCTTTTTTGCGTTAAACGCCATCTCGCCTGTCGCAATAACACAGACCTTCAGATCCTTTCCAGCAGCATGAGGAAGTTCCACCCTTTCTGAAATTCTGCCTTCAGGTTTCTTCATGTCGATGTTTTGTAAGTTTATGGCGAGGTCTATAGATTGAGAAAACTTACGTTGATTATTATTACTTTTTACCTCTTTTATCGCTTCGATGAGGTTTTTCTGATTCAATGGCATTCTATGAGCCTCGCGCCAATGACGTAACAAGAGCCGGTTATAAAAATCTTATTACTCGAAGAACTACTGCCCCAACAGGGAGTCGTGCTTTCCTTCATCAATTTCTTTTTGAACATCGCGGGGGTCTTTGCCTTCCACAGTTACACCCATGCTTACGCCAGTGCCCAAGACTTCTTTTACGGCAGCTTTAAGGGTGCCACCTAGTATGTCTTCTTTTTTCATTTTGGCGATTTTTACTGCTTGTTCTAGGGTTATGTTTCCAATTTTTTCTGTGTTAGGAACACCTGATCCTTTACTTACTCCTATTTCGCTGACGAGTAATGCAGCAGTTGGGGGAGTGCCTACGCTGACTTCGAATTCTTTGGTTTCTGTGTCTACGCTAATTTTTACTGGAACTTTCATGCCAGAGAAATCTTTTGTTACTTCATTGATTTTGTTTACAATGGCCAGAACGTTAACTCCTAAAGGCCCAAGTGCTGGTCCAAGGGGAGGCCCAGCGTTAGCTTGTCCGCCACTTACTAATGATTCTATAACTTTTATTTCGCCCATGTTTATACTTCCTGTTTTGATTTTTCAACAAGTTTCACATAGTCTGCGTGAACTGTGATTGGTAAGGTGAATGTGGCTTCTAACAGTTCAAGGGTGACATCTTCTTTGGCTTTGTCAACCCTTGTGATTTTTGCCCGCATTCCTTTAAATGGACCTCCAATTACTTCTACAAGGTCTTGTTCGTCAAGTTCTTCGATTACTGGTTTTATTACGATGTATCGTTCTACCTCAGGAAAAGTAACAACACCAGGAACTCGTGACCTAACATGTCTAACTCCGGTAATCCCTTTCTCCACTGAGTGAGGTCCGTCAGCTTCGATGAAAATGTAGCCTTTCAGCAGTTCTGGGACTAGAACTGATTTGATTTGTAGATCGTTCATTTTCACTTTTGCTTCGATAAGGTTTGCCACATTTTTTTCTTGACCGGCAGTAGTTCGTACAGCAAATACAGCAGTTCTTGGTTTTGTTTCGTTAGATTTTTCGGCCATGTTTTTTCAACTCTACAAGACTACACCTATTAGTTGTATGATATAGCCAATTCCGCCAATTACGACAATGCCTAAAAGGCAAATCTTAATTGAGAGCCATAGCTCGGTTCGGCCGGGTTTTGTTGCTAGTTTTAGCAATCTTGATGCTGATTCGAAGAATGATTTAAGTCCCAATGTTCCTCGCCCCTTTCAATTTAGGTTCTAATATGTAAACTTATCTCCGACAATAAAATGTTGCTTACATAGTTTTTGGTTTTTAAGGAGTTGCAGTTTTGGACTCAACATTTTCGGTATGGATATTAAGCAGTTTTTACCAAAGAGCTATCATGGTCATAGATTCAAAAAAACTCAAAAAGTTATACTTAGAGTTTTTCACCCAAAACAATCACAGTTTAATTCCTAACTCTCCCCTTATTCCAGAATACGACCCAACAGTACTATTCACACCGGCAGGCATGCATCCGCTTATTCCACATTTTTTGGGTCAACCCCATCCTCTTGGAACAAGATTAACTAATGTTCAGCGGTGTTTTCGAACCGGAGACATCGAATGCGTTGGAGACAGTTCTCATCTGACCTTTTTTGAAATGCTTGGCAACTGGTCATTAGGTGATTACTTCAAAAAAGAAGCAATTAGTCTTAGTTACGAGTTTTTAACAGGAAAAAAATGGCTGAATCTTGACAAAAAACGGTTATCTGTTACAGTTTTTGAAGGCAACAAAAACGCTCCCAAAGACACACAAAGCTACGAAGCATGGATTAGTCAAGGCGTTCCTGATGACCACATTTACTTTTTAGGCCAAGAAGACAACTGGTGGGGCCCAGTAGGAAACACTGGTCCTTGTGGTCCGTGCACTGAAATGTTTTACGACACCGGAAAAGAGCCATGCGGTCCTTCGTGTAGGCCAGGATGTTCGTGCGGTAAGTATTTTGAGCTTTGGAACGACGTTTTCATGGAATACAACAGAACCCTTGAGGGCTGTTACGAGTTTTTGAAACAAAAAAACGTCGACACCGGCATGGGGGTTGAGCATACCGCCGCGATGCTGGAAAACAAAGAGAACGTTTTCCAAATTGGCGTAGTTCGTCCGATTGCTCAAAAAGTGGAGAAGCTTGCGGGCATTAGTTCACCTACGGATGAAGAAGAACACGCCATTAGAATAATTACTGATCATGTTCGGGCATCTACCTTCTTTTTAGGTGATGAACGTGGGGTAAAACCGACCAATACTGATCGAGGCTATGTTTTGCGTCGTTTGATTCGTCGAGCCATACGATTTGGTCGAGTGATTAGCATAGAGCAAGATTTCTTAACGGACCTTGCCGAAATTGTTGTTGACATTAACAAGGAGGATTATCCTTTACTCGAAAAAAAGAGCAGTAGCATTTTTGAAGAGCTAAATAAAGAAGAAGCAAAATTCAAGAGGACTCTTGCCAAAGGGTTACAAAAGTTTAACCGGATTTCTCAGAAATGTTCAAGGATTGATGGAAAAAATGCGTTTTTGCTGTTCCAAAGTTTTGGTTTTCCCTTCGAGTTAACCAAAGAGTTAACAATAGAAAAGGGTATAGAAATTGACGAAAATGAGTTTAAACAAGAGTACCAAAAACACCAAAAAGTTTCTGCAGCAAGCGCAAAAAAGCTGTTCAAAGGCGGTTTAAGTGACGCCTCAGAAGAAACCAAGAAACTTCACACCGCAACTCACTTGTTAAATGAGGCTTTGCGCGTAGTTTTAAAAGATAAAAACATTGTTCAACGGGGCTCAAACATTACTCCAGAACGGTTACGGTTTGACTTTAATTTTAGTCGACCATTAACTCCTAAAGAAATTAAGGCAATTGAAGATTTAGTTAACGAGCAAATCCAGAAATGTTTGCCCATTGTTCGACAGGAAATGTCAGTTGAACAAGCAAAACAAAAAGGCGCCCAAGCAGTATTCGATGGCAAATACGGTAACACAGTGTCAGTTTACTCAGCAGGAGACTTTTCCACCGAAATCTGCGGCGGACCCCACGCATCCAACACCAAAGAATTAGGCAAATTCAAAATAATAAAACAAAAAGGCATAGCAGCAGGCGTTCGAAGAATCCGAGCTGTATTACAAAAGTGCTAAAAAATAAACCAAACTTTACGTGACCATTCTAATTCCGTCTGCTACAGCGTCTGCTCGTCGGATGTTGTTAACCAAAACGTTGCGTCGATACGAGCTTTTGAAAAACTTTGCCAACTGCTTAAGAATATAATCGGGTCGAACAAAAAAGCTCTGATAAGCCTCATGAATCATTTTCTCGACTTCTCTTGCAGGAACCGCATCTGGACAAACATCCGAAACCATAACCCCAGTTTCCCAGTGCTTTTCTTCATCCACTAAACTTTTAATTTTGAGTTCTTCCCAGATGTCAGTTCCTGGAAAAGTGGCCAAAACATTGAACTGAGGAATATCCACCTGCAACTTTTGAGCGAACTTGAAGGTGTTCTTGATTTCTTGCCGTGTTTCATGAGGTGCCCCAACAATAAATGAGGCCACAATAACGTCGATTCCAACATTTCTTGCATGCCCAACAGCGGTCATAGCCTGTTGGGGAGTAATTTCTTTATCATAATAATCCAAAACCTTCTGTGTACCATTCTCGATACCAAAATAAATCATCTTACAGTTGGCACGATACATCTGCTGCAACATTTCTGGGGGACAATGATCAACCCTACCTTCCGCAAAAAACTCCACATCAACTTTTTCTTCCCTTAATCGTTTGCAAAGCTTAATGACCCGTTTCGGATTCAAGGTAAAATTGTCGTCCACAAACATGAATTGTTTGTAGCCTTGACTTGATAGAAGATGCATTTCTTCCATTATGTTATCCACAGACCGAGACCGCCACAAACTCCGAGCCAGCCTTCTGCATCCACAGAATCGGCACTTGTAAACACAACCCCGAGAAGTAACAAAATTGCTGAACTGTTTAGGAGCCACTACTACTCCAGCAGTAATGTTATGATAATCAACATCCAACAATGTACGATCAGGAAACGGCAGTGAATTGATATCTTTGATTAAGGGCCGATCAGGAGTTGAAACAATTTCTCCGTTATTTCTAAAGTTGATTCCTAAAACTTTCTTGAGGTCTCCACCTTTTTGTAAACACTGAGCCAGCTCAAGACTAGTATGCTCGCCCTCGCCTCGAACAATAAAATCCACAGCAGGGTATTTTTTCAAAATTCGTTCTGCATTAAAAGTGGCAAAAAAATTCCCAAAAACAATTGAAACGTTAGGGTTTTCTTTCTTGACCGTTTCTGCGATAAGAGCCGCTTTTTTGCCATTGGCACTGCAGGTAGAAAAACCCAAAATGTCAGGGTTTTCTTTCTTCACCCAGTCCACGGTGTCTTTTACTGAGTACCCTTTTGGAGCCTCGTCAATTATGGAGATGTCGATTCCGTTTTTCCGAAGATACGTCGCAATATACAGCATTCCCAAAGGCGGAGCCGCACCCACCATCTTTTTAACATCTTCGATAGGTAACTCTGGATTTGGGCCGGGATTAATGAACGAAAACTTCATGACGTATTCTGTTCCAGTCCGTAACTTTTCTGCAGATGCATTTAAATTTACTGTCAAAAAAGTAACTGAAATTATTTGGAAAACCAGTTCGTTATCATAGGCTGTGGTAGACCAGATTTTTCTTGCCCATAACGACAAAAAGGTTTGGTTAAATGTCTTTGAGACCTTGGAGAAGTGATATACAACCCAGTTGTAAGATTGCGGTCTTCAGTAATCTTTGTTTTTGTTAATTCAGAAGAACGAAAACCACACTTATCGCACCTAAAGCCCTGATTGGCCCCCATGGACTTGAGACTTTTTCTGCATTCAGGGCAAACGGGATTAACAAACTGCAAATTTGGAACAAGCCTTAAAATCTCAATTTTTTCAAGATTTACAGTCAACTGACCATCTGAAAGCTCCCGAACCCCACCATAAACCTTCACAACATCACCGTGCATCAGTTTTCTTGCAGCCTTGCACAAGGTAACAGTTGGTTTGTACGCTGCACAATCAACTTGCCCGGTTTCATCTTTAATGCCAAAAATAACATGACCCCCCTGAATCACTTTAGGACCATTTGACACTACGCCTTGCAAAACAACGGGACTGTGAGATTTAATTTGAGAAACATTAAGCAATAGCTCCAGATGAGCATCAGTTCCTTGGTTGGTACGAAAAATCATCCAACGCTCTATAGGTTCATCGATTTTAAGCATTTTGTACGCGTCTTTTACTGCTTGGGCAGTTTCACCACGTATGCCACAAAAAATCGGGTCAGGCCCTCGTGGAGTTATTAGAATTCTACCTGTTTCGGGGTCAATATTGTTGTAAGTAAAGTCAGATTTTTCATCCATCTCTTTTACAGAAAAGACTTGAAGTCTACGAGGCTTACCGAGATTTTCACAAACCCGATAAGAAATAATTTCGTACGTGTGATCTTCTGTTAGGCCCTCGCCGATGGCTGCTAATCCACCAATGGTTCCCCGACCTTTTTTGAATTTGATTACATCAGCATTCACCGATTCAGCTACAGTTAATGCGTCATCAACTGTTAACATACCTTGTTTTGCTTTTGTGGCAAAATTTTTGATTTCTTGAGGAACTTCTCCACAATAGAAAACAATTCCCGGATTTGTTTCCCCAAAACCGAGTTTAGAGTTGCTTTCAACGGTTTCTAGAACTGTTTTTTTAATGTCACAAACAAGATTTTCATCACATTCCACTGAAAGGCATAGTGCTCCGTTACCGCGGGTTTTCCATGGAACATTTGGGTTAAGCCTGATTAGTCGGGGGTAATCAACAAAACTAACCCCAATGTTGTCTAATTTTTCCACTAAAAGGGCAGCAACGTATGTGGTACAACCTCCATTAGGAGAGTCTGTGTCATCGAATCCGATGTGTAACTTAACCATTATTTGGCTTCCGCTCATGCAGGTATTGTATTTTGGAGATAAGAATATTCAGCTAAAAAACTGTTGACTTCAAAAAAGAGCTAGAAAAGAGGGGAAGTGGAGACTATTTTTGGCCCTCGATAACGATCATTGTAAGGGTTGACCGAACTTTGTCCAATCTCCTGACATTCCACGTAACGATTTCTTTGAGTTTTTCCATGGTGTCTGCGCCGACTTTTGCTACCACATCATAGACGCCGTAAACCATGTAGGATTCTTTTACTGCGTCTATTGTTCGTAATTCATTCAATACTTCGCTTTCGCACCCTATTTCAGTGTTTATTAACACAAAAGCCATAGGCATAAAATCATTACTCCACACAATAATGTTAGTTCGTGATTACCTAAATAATTTGCGGCGTTAATGTCAAAAAACACCTGAAAAACTAAGGTCAGAGTGTGTAATAAAGGACTGAACATAAACCATTTAGAATCGACAAGTATAAAGAATCCAGCAACGAAGAAGTAGTTGGTGAATGTTTCTCTTGCAGTGCGAAGTTTGTGGTCGAAAAATTTTTGGTGCCCCTATTAGGGGAATAATTGAAGGCGTTAAAATGACTGTTTGTAGCCAATGCGGCAAACTCAGTTCAGGGTTCTGGGAACCTAAACGTAAACCTATACCCCGTATGAATAAGAGCGTGAACCGTCAACCAGTTCAATCTTTTACTAAACGAAAACCCAAACCAAGAATCCCAGAAACCCTAGAGATTGCAGACGACTATTCACATATTATTAGGCAAGCACGAGAAGATTTTGGACTAAGCCACGAAGAGTTAGGCAGAAAAGCCAAGGAAAGAGTTTCAGTAATCAAGAAAATTGAAAACGGAAAAATGATTCCAGACCTTGGACTTGCAGAAAAACTTGAACACATTTTGAAGATTAAGCTTCGTGTGCCTGCTGTGGTGGCTGATGATAAGTTTAATTCAACTTCTAAACCCTCGGGGACTACGTTAGGAGACCTAATTCAGTTTGAGATGAAAAAAGAGGGGGCAAAAAAGTAACAAAGGTAATCCTTGTTCAACGACGGCTTGCCAAGGAACCTTCAAGCCTAGATGAACTCCAAAGACTTGCAAAAGCAGCTGGATACGTTACAGTAGGTTCCATGGAACAGGTCAGAAAACGTGACCCAAAGTATCAGATTGGACGTGGAAAAACTAATGAGTTGGTTGAACTCGTAAACCAAACGGGCGCACAAAGAATCATTTTTGACAATAAACTATCGACGATTCAGGCGTACAACTTAGCTAAGCTTACCCAATTGGAAGTTATCGACCGTTTTCAACTCATACTTGAAATATTTTTGCTGCGGGCTTCAACTTACGAGGCAGAACTTCAAGTTCAATTAGCTAGTCTTCGCTACAGGCTGTCAGGATTAAAAGAGCGAATAAAACTTGCAAAAATTGAAGAACAACCTGGTTTCGGGGGAATGGGAAAATACGAAATCGACGTTTACTATGAAGGCGTTAAACATCAAATCAGTACCATTAAACAAAAACTGAAAAAGAAACAAGAAGAACGCAAGTTACACCGGGTTCGAAGAACAGATTTAGGTTTTGCCACAATTTCTTTGGCAGGTTACACTAATGCGGGCAAAAGTTCGCTGTTCAATTTGCTAACTGAAGAGGTTGTTCCGGTTGACAATGCTTTATTTACTACTTTGTCTACTACCACTCGAGCGGTGGAGTTTTCTAAACGAAAAGTATTGTTGACAGACACCGTTGGATTCATCAACCGGTTGCCTTTGAAATTGATTAAGGCGTTTCATTCTACCCTTGAAGAAATGGTTTTTGCGGACATAATTGTCCTTGTTCTTGACGTAAGTGAAGCCCTAGAAGATATTGAAAACAAACTGGCATGCAGTTTGGACACCATAGAAGAAATTGGAGCAACTGGAATACCTATAGTAACTGCCCTGAACAAGATTGATTTAATTGACCAAGAGGAACTAAAAACAAAAATGGAACACCTCAAAGAGCGGGCATCAAACATTGTTCCAATTTCAGCATATGAAATAATCAACATAGATACCCTAAAACAAGAATTAATACGGTTCCTTGAAGTGTTTGTTGAGGCATCGTTTTCTGTAAAAATCAACAACGAATCAATGGCAATAGTTTCCGAACTCTTTGAAAAAACTCATGTACAAAACATCGCATACGAAGGCAAAACAGTAAAAGGTATTTTTCGGGCAATTCCTTGGCATGCAGACAGAATAAAAGGGCGCATAGAAAAACTTGGAGGCACATTTACAGTTGAATCAAAAACTAAACAGTGAAAAAACCCACCAAAAAGTTGTCATTTTGCGATGGGGTCACCGGCACCGAGACCAACGATTAACATCTCATGTGGCCTTAACTGCCCGAGCCTTAGGTGCCTCAGGGTTTATTATGGCAGATATTTCTGACTCAAAAGTGAAAGAAACCGTTGAAAAAGTTGTGGAGGCATGGGGCGGGGATTTTTATTTTGAGATGGAAAAACCCTGGAAAAAGGTAGTCAAAGAGTGGCATGCCAAAACTGGGGTTGTTGTTCATCTGACTGCCTATGGAGAAAATATTCAATCCAGCGATGTAATGCAACGAATCAAAGAAACAAAAAAAGACGTGCTGATCATCGTAGGAAGCAAAAAAGTTCCAGGAAACTTTTTTTCTGAAGCTGTTTCTGATTTTAATGTTGCTATTGGGAATCAGCCTCATTCAGAAGCTTCAAGTTTAGCAGTTTTTCTTGACCGTTTTTTTGAAGGAAAAAGCCTTTCTGAAGATTTTATTCAAAACAAGAAAAAGAAAATTATACCTCAAACAAGAGGTAAACTGGTTGTTGAAGTTTAGGTCGTTAAAGATTTCATAACAGATTTAAGCTTTGTTAGTGCTTAGTATTAGGGTTGGAGTAAAAGATTCAATGTTAACATTCGTAGACGACAAAACGTTACACAGAGTTGCTGAGGCTTTTGGGGGCGAAGAAGCTGTTCAAATTGTTAATGTTCTAAAAGGCGTGAACGAAACCACCGACGAGGAGATAGCAACTCAAACAGAAATAAGGCTCAACACTGTCCGCAAAATTCTCTACAAACTTTACGATCATTCCCTAGTGGGTTTAAGACGTTCTCGCGATAAAACCACGGGATGGTTTATTTTCCATTGGAGACTTCAACTCGACCAACTTGCGGGTTTTATTTTTAACCAAAAGCGTCGTGTTTTAGAAAAACTTGAAACAAGACTAGAATACGAGAAAGCCCACGACTTTTACTCATGTAACACACCAGAATGCAAACGCCTTCCCTTCGAAGAAGCCATGGAACTTGTTTTTCGTTGCCCAACATGTAATAAACTGTTGATGCATTTTGACAACACAGAACTCAAAGCTAACTTGGAGCAACACATAGAAGCTCTAAGGAAGGAATTAGGTGAAGCATAATCTGCCATCATATCAGATGGCTTTAAAGCTTCTTTCAGATGTTGGATGTTCTGAAAGGGTTATTTCTCATTGTAAAGCTGTTTCTGCTCTTGCGGTGAAGTTTGCGAGAACCTGTGAAAGCAAAGGAGTAACAGTTGACACTAATCTTGTGGAAGTCGGTGGACTTCTTCATGATATTGGGCGTTCAAAAACCCATGACATAAACCACGCAGTTGTGGGAGTTGAAATTGCGAAATCTTTGGATTTACCTGAACCAGTTATTTCCATTATCGAGTACCACATTGGGGGAGGAATAGGAGCCAAAGAAGCAAAAAAACTCGGTTTGCCGATAAAAGACTATTTTCCAACAACTTTGGAAGAAAAAATTGTAGCATACGCTGATAAACTAATTTCGGGTTCTGAAATTGTGTCCATACAACAAACTGTAAATCAGTTTTCTAAAAAACTTGGAGCAAACCACCCCGCTGTCAAACATGTTATAAAGCTTCATGAAGAAATCTCTCATTTAATAGGAGATTCAGATGCCCCCAGTAACATTACTTGACAAAATTTATGGCTCAAATTCTGTTGCAACCTTGAAAAATTACTATTCCAACATAGTTGAAGGACTAGAGGTCCAGCTACAAATTATAGGCAAAACTGACAGAGACTGGATACAGCTGGACGTTTCTGGAAATGATGCCCCAGTAGCCCTTAATTTATTTGAACAAAAAATTGGGCTAGCTCCATATTCTGTAGATGAGCTGCAAAAGTTTTCTGTTGTTCAGGGTAGAGTTATTTCTTTAAATGAAAAAAGTAAGGAGCTTCAGGTCGATTTAGGGATTGTTTCTCCCAAACCATGTGATGCAACAATTTCACAAATAGATTTGCAGGCACAATTAACAGATGGCAAACATGTGACCTTTCAAGAATTGATTAAGCTTTTTTGTTTGTTTAATAATGTTCCAGTTGAAGTCAAGCTTATGCAAAACGTTGATCAAAAGGCTTCAACTGTTAAGGCGATTTTGTCTGAAGGGCAAATTTCTTTGTTTCGGGATTGGGTTGGTTCCCGTCTTGACCGGTTAATCATTCTAGGAACTAAAGATTCCAAGGTAAAAAGGGCACTTAAAGGATCGCGAGTTTTTCGCGACATAATTACAACTGAATCTTTGGGGGCTTTGGAGCATACGGTTTTGTGCAAGTTAGGAACAGATGCTGTAGGACTAATTCCAAAGGTAGGCCGTTACTTGAAGTCGTCTGTTATTTTGGTTCCCTTTTCGCCAAAAAACATAATCAAAAAAATTGGAAATGAAACGTTTGACGATTAAACCCGTAGTTTGGTGACATTAAGGGTATTGGTTAGGGTTTTCATGTCTACGATTGTGTTAATGCAACCGTCTTTGAGCAATTCTACGCCTTGAACCAGCACTTCAAATCTTTCGCACAAGCAAATTCCCATGACAAGTTCTTTAGCACACGCCACCCCTATGACTGCTTTAGGTTTCATTTTAGCTATGATTGATTTTGCCAAACTTCCTCCGGGAAGCATAAAAGCTCCTTTGTAACCAAGCCGTCTGGTGGATTAGTTATTTCAGTTCCCGCACACTTACCGCACTGCATACATTCATACCCATTTTTACCAATTTCAGCCGGACAATGTGTAGCCCGCATACACCGAGGCAAAAGTAGGATTCTCTCATTGTATGGTGTCGAAGCAAATTTTTCTAATTGAACACGATTTTTAGTTTGCACATAAAGCTCGAACAGTTCCTTTTCATCTACACCAACTTTGTTTGCAAGTTGCTCAAGCTTGTCAATAGCAAGAATACTAACCTTTGTTTTGGCAAGTGTTTTCACAACACGCATAATCGAAGTATCTTGAAGTGCATTCATTATTTTGTATCCCCCAGCATCCAAATACTTTCACAAATTTTGGATAATCTCTCAAAGCGCGCATAATAACATAAAGTTTAACCAGAAACCCAATCAAAAAACATTTACGGGCCGATTGTTTGGTTCCAATAGTAAACCTGCTCATAATTATTGTTTAAAAGGTAGTTTGGATCTTCATAAATTATGTCAAGATTTGTGCCGTAATTTTCTAAAAGTAAACAAATGTTGCTCCAGATTTGCTCAGATTTTTCATCAGGTTCCCAAAACGCCCAAATTTTGTCATCACAGTTTCGCATGCCCCAACCATAATTTTGGGGTAGCACAAGCACGGCTTCAGCTTTTTGTGAACCATGAACAACCTCCGAGTTAGTTACAACATCTGTCCAGAAGTTTTCCAAGGCATCAAAATGCTCATCAGTCATTGCTCCAAACTGGTTTGTTTCAGGGTAAGTTGGATAATTAAACAAAACAATGTAGTCTGCCCCTGCTGTGTAGGAAGTTAACATCTGCTCGTAGATGTTTTGTGCAGCATCAAGATACGGGGGATCATCATATTTCCAAGTTATTATTGTACCCCAACTTTTATTTTGCAAGGTTGCCGCGCCCCGTATCAATGCAATATCTTGGGTGAGAGTGTGATTCCATCCAACCTGTGCAAACATTACATCGTAACCCATCAAGTAATCAAACCAATAAAGCACATAATCGGAAGAAAAAAGTATCAAAGAATTTTCTTTAATAAGATGATAACCACTATCACCATCGTCAGCAGTAATGTAGACATCTGCAACATCTGAATATGTTGCATTAACTATAGCTTCACGATAATCCGCAACATTAAATGCACGCTCAATAAGCAAACTCCAACTATCAAAATCAAGCCATTTTCCACCCGGTTCATCATAATAATAGATTCCAAGAATCCTATCGCCGTAACGTTCCTTAGCGTTATTAACCCAAGAAACCCGCCAAAGAAAATCATCTCCGGATAACTCTTTTTTCATTTTTAGCATATCTAGATCAAGGTCACCAAAAAACACGATTAAATTCATTCCAGCTTTCACAGCATAATCACAGATTTCAGTTGTTGCGGTTTGGTTTTCACTTATAGGCCCCGACTGCAAAACAAACAAGTTGGTGTAGTCTTTAACCCTATCAATGAGCAATTTTGCTTCTTGAGTCGTGTTTCCACAAAAGGCCAATCCAACCGAACAATCAGCAGTTGCTTGGTTTGAGGTTTGATTAACAGACAAAACAAGCAAACCAACTGAAAACATCAACAAAACACAAATTATAGGAAGAGTGAAAGCTTTTTTCATGATTTTTCTCTTCTGGCTAGTTATGGATCTACTTATTTATTACCATTGTTTTTTCCAAAAAGGCCGTTTTCAACAATAAACTATTAAGACATTAATATGACCCACGAAAGTGTGAAAGAATTTGATGCTTAGTTTGCAGGCTAATCAACAAGAACAGACCAATAAAACATCATACAAAAAACTCCGATTTACAGATGAGAGCCAAACAAAAAAGAGGAGGAAATAATTTTTGGTTATTTCCTTTCGAGCAGTTGTGTGTTACATGGTTTTGGTTGCTGCAGTAAGGTTCAAGGGAGTGAGGCAAAGTGATAGTAGGCTGAGGTTTGGGTTGTGCAAATGTTCATTTTTCATTCCTCATTTATTGCCGTTGAGTATGTTGGACTGTTGAGTTTAAATATTTTACGAAAGGGTAAATGAATAATACTAACTTTTTTGCCAACAGAAAATTGAAAAAATTGTGTTGTGGTACATGCACTAATTGTTTTGTTAGAAAAATATTTCATATTCATTTACGAAGAATCTGGAAAAACAAAAAAGGTGTTGGAGCAACAGATAATAACAATAAAGATATAGCGCAGAAAACCCGTAACTGTTTGACATTCTTGCGGTTGCTTCAAATTGGTGTAAAAAAATGACGGCCTCCAACAGAAAAGCAAAAACAGTGCTGGTTAATCCTCCTCCGCTTAAGGGAGTTTATCGTCATCAGCTTTATTTGTCCCTTGGTTTGGCATACATGGCGGCAGTTCTGGAAGAAAATGGGCATGAAGTAACCGTGATTGACTGCCCAGCCCAGAACATGGACCAGCAGATGCTCAAAGCAAAACTAGAATCTGTTCAGCCAGAAATCGTTGGAATCACGTCCATGACCCCCACAATACAATCCGCAGTTTTGTCAGCTCAGGTAGCTAAACAAGCCTGCCCACATTCAACCGTTGTTTTGGGTGGACCTCACGCTACTTTTATGGACAAACAAGTTCTCGCCGAAGAAACTGCAGTTGACGTAATAGTAAGGGGCGAAGGCGAACAAACCCTGCTAGAACTAGCACAAAACGCCTGCAACACAAAGGCACTAGAAACTATTCAGGGGATAACTTTTAGAAAAAACGGAGAAACGGTAAGAAATCCACAAAGACCTTTCATTAAAAACCTTGACGAGTTGCCCCGTCCAGCCTTCAAGCATTTTGATTTAGAAAAATACCGTCTGTTTGGACGAAAAATGCTCCCAATAATCACCAGCAGGGGCTGTCCTTCACAGTGTTCTTTTTGCACCACATCCAGAATTTTTGGCCGCCCCTTCCGTGCCCGGAGCCCCAAAAACGTAGTCGATGAACTGGAATGGATGCGAGATGAACATAGAGCAGACGCTTTTTCCTTTTATGATGACACATTTACCTTGGACAGAAATCGGGCAATACAAATCTGTGAAGATATAAAAAACAGAAAACTTGGAATTCCATGGGATTGTCAAACCCGTGTTAGCACAGTTTCTGAAGAGATGCTAAAAATTATGCGGGACGCGAACTGCCAACAAGTTTTCTTCGGGGTAGAATCGGGTTGCCAAACAATACTGGACGCTGTTCATAAAGGAACTTCTGTTGAGCAAAACAAAAAGGCAATAAAGTTGGCTAAGGATGCAGGCTTGTTTGTTGCAGTTTCAGTTATGGTTGGATATCCCGGCGAAACTCGAGAGATGCTGGAGCAAACCATTGACCTTCTGAGGCAAGCGGAACCGGATGATGCATACATTTGTGTGGCTACTCCATATCCTGGAACAGAGCTTAGAAACGTCATTGAAGAAAAAGGCTGGAAAATTTCTAATGACTGGAAAACCTATGACACCACGATTCCGGTCTTTGAAAACCCCAACTTGTCAGAAGCAGACGTAAACAAAATCCGAAGCAAATTCTATGACAGCTTTTATTCACCCAAGTATGTTCTGCGCCACATTTTCAAGACAAACTTTTACAGCAAAGTAATGGCACGAACCGCCCTGAACCATCTCATCTGGCGGGTTCGAAAAATATCCTAAACTTTTTGGAACATAACAATAAGTTAGGGAGTTGGAGTTCCCACATCAGTTAAAGGTTTAACTTGACCTATAACATCTTTCACTAAGGTCTCCAGTTGCTGCTACACACAGACAAACACAAAAAGGAACCCGCAGCTTTAAGCTAACGCCCCAAATCGTTGCGACATTCCCGAAGAATAGAAACAATGGGTAAGTTGTACGGACATTTAGATTCACACTCATCACAACTACTGCAACTAGATGAATTAACTGGAAGCCCCTTGTATAATTTTTTTGCCCAATTCTTCAAACCATAAGTGTCATAAAGGGTTCTAAAGCGAAGAATTGCAGCAATATCCAAGTTTTCTGGGCAAGGCAAACACAAGCCACAGTCTCGACAATAAGGTTGCTCAAATTTTACTTCAAAATACGCTTTTCGTTCAGTTGACAAGGTCTGATAATTGTTTCCTACTTCTGCAGCTGTTTCTACTTCTTGGACTGTCTTGAATCCTGTGATAACTACGGAAACGTCTTGATCTAAAACATAACGAAGGGCATTATGAACCCTTGAGGGGATGTCTGTTCCAAGGTAGTTTTTCAGTTCGAGTTCGTCAGATAACAAAGAAAGGGAGGGCTTATACAAACAGGTGATGAGCTGAGAAGTTTTGGCCATAAAAGGCTTCATTGCAATTATGCCAATATCTAGGTCGTTTGCAAGGGGAATCAGTTCGTCAAGGGCTTGACGTGTTATTACATTAATTGGAACTAAAATAGTGTCAAACTCATTAGTTTTGATAGCCTCCATCAACACCCGAGGTTTATGACCAGAAATGCCGATAAAATCCACCAGTCCTTCAGAACGAGCTTTTTTGCACATCTCCAACGAACCACCTAAACCCATTGCTTTCTGGAGGGTTTTTATGTCATCTATACCGTGAAGTTGAATCAAATCTAGGCGGTCAGTTTGCAAACGCCGCAAACTAGCTTTAAAGTCATCCAAAGACTCACTTTTTGTTCGGGATGCAGTTTTAGTAGCCAAAACACAATCATCTCGAACATATTTTAGGGCTTCTCCAAGTTTTTCTTCGCTGTCGCCGTCTAGTTTTGCGGTGTCAAAATAGTTTATCCCAAGCTCAAAAGCCCGTTGCACAACTTTTACTGCTTCGTCCATGGGTAATTCTGAAATCCATGTTCCACCAAAACCAACTATAGAAACCTCAAGTCCAGTTCGCCCTAGTTTTCGCTTTTGCAGCTGAAATGTTCCTCCAGTAAACGAAATTAGAGAATAAATCTGGTTAACGTAAACCAATTTTAGAAGCAATCAGCCTTCTAAGCCACGCCAAAGCAGTTCGGGTTGTGGAATAACCGTATACTCCACCTTTTCGGAAAGCACGCAATATGTAAGTTGGACGGATGTAGAAATCTTGATGGATTTTGTCGTGAATTTCTCTGATTTCTTGCATGGTCATTGAAGAGGACTCAAAAATTGGGGTCGCAGTGTCATAGCGGTCAAAGTTGTGGATTCGCAACCAGCCCATCTTTTTCACGTAATCATACATTGGAGTCCCCGGATAGGGAGTTGCAATATAAACTCCAATCTCATCAGGATTGAGTTTGCGCAAAAGGGCGCTGCTTTCCATAGCAGTTTCTTTGGTTTCTCCTGGAAAACCAAGAATAATACTGGCAACCGCAATCATGCCGGCTTCTTGTGTCCACTTGAAAGCGTTAAAAGTTTGGCTGGTGGAAATTCCTTTTCCCATTGCGTCTCGAACATCTTGAGAACCAGCTTCTACACCATACCAAACTGCGATGCATCCTGCTTTGTGCATTTTTTTCAGTAATGGTTTGGAAACCATGTCGATTCGAGTTTCACAGTCCCACCTGAGTTTCAGTCCCCGACGAAGGATTTCATCACACAACTCTTCAGTTCGTTTTTGGTTAACTGTAAAGGCGTCGTCATAGAAGGTGTACTGTTTTTCACCGTACTTATTGTACAAAAACTCAAGCTCATCCACAACTTTTTTGGGGCTGCGCATGCGGTATCGTTGCCCAAACATTCTAACTGCCGAACAAAAATCACACCAAAAAGTGCAGCCTCGACTGGTCATTAAGGGAAAAATGATGTTGCCATACTTGTTGAACTGCTCTATCGGAAACAAATGAAACGCCGGATAAGGAAGCTCATCCAAGTTTTCTATGTATGGACGGTCTTCGTTTTTTATTATTTTGTCGCCTTTTCTGCAAGTTAATCCGATTACATCATCGTAGCTTTTACCTGCTTCTAGGCGTTGAACGATTTCTAGTAAGGTGTTTTCACCTTCTTTTCGCACAACGATATCCAGTTCGGGACATTCGTTGAGGGCTTTTTCGTCCCAGAAAGTAACATGGGCGCCACCAATTGCAGTTATACAGTTTGGCAGGGCTTTTTTGGCTACTTTGATTACTTTTAGGGCAGAATTGTAAGTTAAAGTGGTAGAAGTTAACCCAACTAGGTCAGGTTTTCGTTTTCGAAGCTCAGTTTCTACTTCGCTGAGGGGACGGGGTAGGGCTTGAAGGTCGATAACATTAACATCGTATCCGTTTTTTTCTAAAATTGCAGCTAAATATCCAATACCCAAGGGAATAAAGGGGGGGTGTCGATGGGATCCTTCAGGATAAGGTGGATTTACTAAAGTTACCTGCATCCTTACAAATTCGTCCTAATTTTTTAGTGTAACATTAGACAAAGTGCGCTACTAATAAATATAATGTGGGGGCACAAACGGAAAAAACAAACTGGTTTTTTGGATTATGCTGATGTGTGCGTGAACTTTAGTAAAGAAATGTTAAGGCGGGCAAAAACTACAGGAAAACATGTGATTTTGGGGTCGCTTTTGATTTTGCCGTTTATTATGGCGATTCGTAATGGAGTTTATTTGCCTTTGCAGGCGACGTAGTATGTGGCGTTATTTTTGTCGTTTATTGTGGATAGATTCAGAAAAATTGTGGTTATTCGGGGAGAATCTGATCATCCGGAAACAATTACGGCTCCGAAAATGTGCTAAGTGTGACAGGTTTTAAAAACGCAACTTTATATTAGCGATAGGTAGTTGATAGAATACTATCTGGGGAAACCCACCATGAACAAATCTAGCCCAGAACCAGAAAAAGAAACCAGTTACGACTCCCGAGAGAGTTGGCCCCCTTACACTTACCGAGATTGTGCAAACATTGCTCCAGAAACCTACGAAGCCTTCATGGAGTTTTTGTCCACAGAAAACACCTCAAACAAGGTTATGGAACTTCAGCCCTGGATTTCCTTCTGTGATTCTCGTTGCACTTTTTGTTATTATCCAAACAATCCTTACTCACCCAGCATGATGGAGCCCTACCTTAAGGCCCTCAAGAAAGAATTGATGATGTACGCCAACACAAAATATGTTCAAACCAGCGAGTTTGACGAAATCGTTTTGGGCGGCGGAACTCCCAGTCTCATGACCAAAGAGCAAATGTTTGATTTAATCAAATTCTGTGAAGACAACTTCAACACAGTAGAAGATTACTTCATCAAAATTACTGGTTCTTCTCGCAGTTTCTCGGAAGAAAAATTACGTGCAGCTGCAGACTATGGAGTTTACCAAGTTGACATGGGTGCACAAACTTTTGATGATAAACTCAGAAAAATGCTCAACTTGCCTGACAGTGCCGAACATGTCGCAGATGAAATCAAACTAGCCCGTAAATTGGGAATGTGTGTTTGCATCGACATCATGTATAACATTCCTGGCCAAACTTTGGAAAGCTGGGTTGATTCAGTAAAGAAAGCAATTGAACTAGATGCCGAAGTAGACGCATACTGTCTTGAAGTAAGTCCCGGAACGGTTCTGCACAAACAACTTCAAGAAGGAAAAGTTCCCCCTCAAGGTGGCAAAGAACTCGAAAAAGAAATGTACGTTACAGCATACGAGTTGTTCAAAGAAGCAGGCTACACCCCCATCGGTCACGACCGATATTCTCGGGATATTTGGCATGCTAAAGAGAATTGCCTTAATGGTTGGCCATGGGCGGGAATCTTAACTACGGGTGCCGGTTGTTTCATGGGTTATCTGCAAAGATTCTCATATTCTAACATCGAAAACGCCCAAGAATACATAAAGGCAGTAAACGAAGGAAAATTCCCCATTGCAAGGCTTTCAGAGTCCACAGAAAAAGAAATGATGCAAAAAGTAATGACAAAACTTTACCTTCGTTTGCCAATAATCAAAGCAGAATTCCAAGAAAAGTTTGGAAAACTACCTGAAGACGTTTACCCCGAGCAACTAAAACGGCTACAAAAGAAAGGTCTAATCGCAATCAACGACGAAGAAATTAAACTAACAGAACTCGGCGACCTATGGAAAGCCAACATCGCATGGGAATTCGCAGAAAAATAAATGGTTTTTCATTTTACACCTTCAACAACCTGTGCCCAAGTCAGAGCACGTAACCTGAAACCCATACATTGCTATATTTTGGTAACTAAGCCCCAAGAAAAATATCCAAAAAACAATTTTCTTTTTTATTTTTCCCTTAACAGTTTTGGAATGTAGGCACATGCTGGATCAGATTCGAATAGGTCGCCGGTGTAGATTTCTGCTCGGGTTCTGCAGCCACCACAGATTTCGCGGTATTCGCAGACACCACATTTGCCTTTTAAGTTGTTACGGTCTTGAAGTTTCTTTGTAAATTCTGAGTCTTGCATTTCGTACCAGATTTCCGTCATTGTTTTGTCTTTGATGTTACCCATTCGGTAACCTTCATTAAATCCACAAGGCCGGATGTCGCCGTTTTCTAGCAGACCCATGTATCGGCCACCAATGAAACATTGACCCAAGAAAACATTGTTAAACCAGTAATCAAAATCAGGCATTCCACGCTGTTTAGCAATACGAGCAAAGAAAGGACAGTAAACGTTTATGCTCATTTTGTTTTGGTATTCCATCATTAAGTCATAGATGTGGTTAAAAGTTTCTTCATACTGTTCAGGAGTGGGAGCTAATTCTAGGTGTTCTTGGGCACGGCCAACTGGAATGTAGTTATGATAAACCACCCGAGTGGCATTGTATTTGTAGCCGACCTCAGCAATGTGGTCAACCTCTGAACAATTATTCTTGTTAAGAGTAGAAACTATACAATCAAAAATGTTACCATCAGAAAGATTCTTCATGGCCTGAAGAGCAATTTTGTATGAGCCTTTTCCCCGGGTCATATCGTTTGTTTTTTCGGTGCCTTCAAGACTTACGGCGGTCATAACTTCGTTTTTGATTAGTTTATCCAGAATGTCTCCTTTAACATAAAAGCCGTTTGTAATCAGGCTCACGTTCATTCCAAGGTTTTTGGCGTGCTCAATAA
>JARRLY010000002.1:0-42470 GCA_037386545.1 Candidatus Bathyarchaeota archaeon | reverse complement strand
CGCCTTCAGTGTTAATTTCATTAATGGCGTGAGGGTTTGAAGCAAAGCTACAATGTAAACAGTTATAGTTACAGGCCCTTGTGCATCTCCAAGTCATCATATAGAGACGGGGACTGTTCCATGCGGTTTGAGCCATAAAGTAACCATCCGGAATTAGTTAAAAACTTAATAAACTATATTTAACTTTTCCGTTTAATATTAATATCAACTTAAGTTTTTTACTGAAACCCAGGAGCACATAAAAAAATGGAACATTACGCAGGACATAATGAAAAAAGAAAGAAAAACACCCAAAAACAGCAGTGTGATGTGTTAATTATAAACCAGAAAACTAAAAACGTAAAGAATTTTCTAAAATAAAACCAAAAAAGAGCACTTTCTCTTACACAAAACAATTAAAATCCACAGAACCTTTATTTGCAGAAACCTTTAATTCACAATTCACAACAAAAACAAGTGCACGATAAAATCAGGGGAAAAATTACTGCGCAAAGGTTCATTGACGTGAAAAGTATGAAAAAAACCAAATGCCCCTATTTGATAGGGATATTCGTTTTAGTTTCATTAGTGGTTGCAGAATCTGTTGTGGTGTTTCCTGCGCAGACAACTCTAACAAGCACAACTAAAGATAATTTACTACAATATGAATGGCCACAGATTCATGGTGATTCTGCCTTTACCAGATATTCCCAAGGTCCAGCACCGGAAACGTCCCAAATATTGTGGAAAACAACCATAGAAGGGATCCAAAGTTACATCACGGCATTCAGTGGAAAAGTTTTAGTTACAACAACAAACAGCGTGATTGCCCTAGACAAAGACACAGGCACCATAATCTGGAACACCACCTTTCCAAGGATTCAAAGATGGCCAGCAGTTTTCAAGATTGATGAACAACACCTCGTTGTGGGTCCATACTGTGTTGAAACAGAAACCGGAGAAATCATGTGGACCAGTGATGATTTCTCCGCAAAAGTGTCCTACTGGGCAGAAAGTGTATACAGTTCAGAAGAGCGGATGTTTTATGTTCACGGCGACTCTGCGGTTGAAGCATGGGATTTTTCAGATTTATTAAAACCCCCAACACTAGTGTGGGAAACTTACATTCCGGGTAGCACATCTTCTGGAACGGGCATACAATACGGAGAGGGAAAAGTTTTTCCCGGAACCTTTGAGACTCACCAGATGGCTCTTGATGCCAAAACAGGTGATGTTTTGTGGGATACAGAAACAGATACTGCAATGAGTTTTTCTGGCTCGTATTATGAGGGAAAACTTCTCAAAGCTGGAGAGCAAGACAACACGTTTTATTGTTTTGATGCTGAAACTGGACAAATCTTATGGAAATACAACTCTGGAAGCCATCTTGGATACTGGATTAGTGGCAGTGCAACGGCCTATGATATTGTTTATGAACTTAACAAGGATGGAAACCTTTACGCTTTGGATGTTAACACAGGTCAACTACTATGGAAACATGAAGGTCCTGGTTACCTGTTTTGGCCTGGATGGCCTGTAGTTGCAGACGGCAAAGTTTACGCAACAACCGGTCAAAGAGCAGCCTATGACCCTTACACGTTAGAATACAGTGAATCCGAATTTGTCTGCTTGGACGCATATACAGGACAGGTTATTTGGGAAATGGATATTGAAACTCATAGTCCTCGAGACTCCATTGCTGTTGCTTATGGTAACTTGTACATTATTCCGGGATTCGTCAAAGAAATGACTATGGACCAATACGAAACATACAACGAAGTTTGGTGCATTGGAGGTACCACTGAATCTTGGTCCATGTGGCGCAACGATCCAGAAAATAGTGGCGCAAGTAAATTCGGGCCTACAGAACTTAATTTGAGGTGGAGCTTTAAAACTAATGGAGGCGTTGGTTCTACTCCAATAGTTGCAGATGGTCGGGTCTATTTTGCTTCTCAAGACAAAAACGTTTACTGTGTTGACACCAACGACGGCAGATTTTATTGGAGTTTTGCTACAGAAGCTCGAATTAAATCATCTCTTGCAATTTCTGACGGGAAAGTGTATGTTGGTCCTGACGATGGCAATGTTTACTGTTTAGATGCAGTAACAGGTAATGTTATCTGGGAAACTTTTGCTGGCGGTTTTATTGAAGCCGCTTTCAAGGCTGTTACGGGTGTTCGTTCTTCTCCGATTGTTGTAGAAAATAGAGTGTATGTTGGTTCGTTAGATGCTAATCTGTATTGTTTTGATGCTGATAACGGTGAGGTTGTTTGGACATATGAAACAGGAGGCTACATTACAGCATCCCCTGCGGTTTCAGCTGGAGCAGTTTATGTCACTTCACAGGAACCAAAGAGCGGCATGTTGTACAAGATAGATGCCAATGATGGTTCCTTGATTTGGACTTGTGAAATTCCATATGTTATAGCACAAGACAGAGGCACAGACATACACGCTTCACCAAGTGTTGGTGAGGATATGGTGTTTGTTGCGGCAAACAAGCAAAATTACTATGGCGTGAACGTGGAAACTGGAGAGATACAATGGACATACGTTACCACCGAAGGAACAGAAGGAATTGGAGGCTATTTGATTGCTTCTCCGGCCTATCATGAGGGTCAGGTGTATGTTGTTGACATGTTTTTCATTACTGCTCTTGATGCCACCAATGGAGAAGTCATCTGGAAGAGTTGGATCGGAACTGAACTTTACACAACCCCAACTTATGGGGGCGGAAAAATCTACGTTACAACAGACAGGCGGTTTGTTTATGTCCTTAATGCCACGGACGGTAACAGGTTAGGATTTTTTGACACACCCTCTAACAGTTGGTCATCTCCATCAGTTTGTGGGGGGCTTGTATACTTTGGTTGCAACGACGGCAAAGTTTACTGTACAGATGGAAAAACAACAATACGGGGTCAGATTTACGCCGAATTTGACAAAACCGCGGTGCAAAAAAGCGACACTGTTATTGCGTGTGGGCAACTAGACCCAGCAATTCCGTATGTGCCAGTCATGGTTACAGTTACCAACCCAAACGGCAACACACAAACCATGCAAGTTACCGCCCAAAACAATGGAATGTTCAGTTTCGAATACACACCCGACATGAATGGGGTGTGGACAGCAACTCTGCGCTGTTCTGGGCCAACGTACATCATGCAAACTGTGGAAAAAACCTTCACTGTATCGGACGAACCACCCCCAGAAACGGAAGAACCTTCAAATCCTGAAGAACCAGAACAACCAACGCAACCAGAGGATTCGGATATGCTTTCAAATGATGTTACATTGTATGCAGCAATAGTAATAGTTGCAGTGGTTGCCGCAGTAGCGGTTTATCTGTTTATTAAAAGAAAGCCGCAAGGTTCACCAATTGTTATTACGGGAAGCTAAATTTGGGTTAACTCAGAATAAACCTGAAACAGTTTTTGAGCACAAACATCCCAAGAAAAATTGTTACTAATAAATTCCCGACCAGATTTCCCCATCTTTTCTCGCAAAGGACTATTAGCAAAAAGCTCAGAAACTGCGTTACCTAGTTGTTGGCTATTGGGCTCTACCAAAAAACCAGTTTGTTTGTGTTTTATGACTTCACTCATCGCTGAAACATTAAAAGCAACAACCGGCGTTGCAGAGGCTTGAGCTTCCAAAAAGGTGATTCCTTGACCTTCCTGCACAGAAGGAGAAACAAAAAGGTCAGCGTAACGATAAAGTTGAGGCAGAACAGAATCAGAAACCTTGCCCAAAAAAACAAAATTGCCAAAGACTCCCTGTTGTTGAGAATAAACAATTATATTTTCTTTTATGGGTCCGTCTCCAACCACTACAAACTTTGTGTTTTTGTTTTCTTTGATTACCTGTTTTGCGGCGTCAACAAGAAAATGCAAACCTTTCCGCGGAATCAAATTACCAACAAACAACACAACATGCTCATTGTTTGCCCCGACCAATTTTTTGGCGTCTTCACAATTAGTGCCAGGTTTAAACCGTTGCAGATCCACACCGTTAGGAACTATACGGATTTTGTTCTCATCAACTCCATATAATTCAACAATTTTTTGGACAGAATAACGGCTTATAGTAACAACTAAATTCGCTTTTTGGGCGGCTTGTTTTTCTAGCGCTCCAAGCCGCTTCATAAAAAAGTTAGAAATCTTATTTTTCACGGATGGCGAAACTGTTTTTGTTGCTTGAATGTATTCGTCTGCTAAAACACCGTGAACCGTTTGAATGAAGGGTTTATTGATTTTATGTTTTAGTAACGCATTCAAGAAGCCATAACCACTTACTGCGTGGGCTTCGTAAAGGTCCGCGTTGATTTTTTTGACCATTTTCGATAAAGAACGATTAAAAGTCCAGTTGTCTAAGGGGAAAACTTTGTCTGTTGAGTTACAGGTTTCCGCTGTATACGGTGGTGTCAACTTTGTCTGCAAGCTGTTTTGATGTCTCTAATATTCTGCGTTCAACCCCTCCAAAGTAAAGGTGAGGAGGCTGAGTATTGAAGACAGCTAACTTCAGCTTGGTTTGCATAATGTTCCCCTTTGGTTTAGAACTGTTTCTTACTCAGTTCTTTGCATGGATTAACTATTAAAAGGAAACCAATATTTTTGAAAATTATTTACTATGATTGAATCTTTATTAGCAACTTGAGAGCCCAATATGGCAAAAGGATTCGTGAATCTATGAAAGTTAGTTTGGTTCATATGCAAATCAGCGAATCTCCTGACGAGAACATAAAAACTGCAGAAAAAATGTTATACAAAGCCGCAGATGAGGGCTCAAAATTCATTTGTCTGCCAGAATATTTTCCCTTCCCTGCAAGCCTAGAAGACCGAACCGAAATCGAAACAACATCAAAGCAGACCTACGAACCCGCAGTTAAAATGTTGAAACGTGTTTCGAAAGATGTGGACGCATACATTGTTGGGGGAACAGTTTTCGAAAAATTTAGAGACAACTACTACAACACGAACCTATTTTTGAAAAATGGAAAAATATTAGGAAAATTTCACAAAATGCACCTCACAGACTGGGAAAAAAGAGTGGGTCTGCATGTTGGAAGCACCTTTAAAGTTTACGAAACAGAATACTGCAAAGTTGGAATCCTAATATGCGCAGATGTTTTCTATCCCCGAACGGTTCGAAGTTTAGCGTCGCGGGGCGCTGAAGTTATTTTCTTGCCGGTTTCTGCTTCAAGAACACACCCCCATGTGAAAGGTCATCCCCTTACCACAAAACGGGCAGAAGAAAACAAGATTTTCATTCTAAAAAATGGAAACACACGGTCTCGCTCACGAGGGGGAAACAGCGCCATAATTTCGCCTTGGGGCATTCTCAGTCATGCAAAAGATGAAATGAACACAAAACTTGTTTCAGCAGATTTGAATATTACAAAATTGCGAAAATTTAGGCGAGCAACAGCATAATAAAAGTAAACTAGGTTACGAGCAGGTTATTGCCCGTAGATGCTTTCCCAGTTTTCGATGATTTTGTTCATGTTGTCAAACCTGAATTGATCTAGCCATTTTCGGTAGTTAGAGTCGTTTATTGCAGTTTTACAAATATCTTTGGCGCGTTGTGCGTCATGGACCAACAATAAAATGGCTTCGAGGTTGTAGTTAGAAAGATATGCAACTGTTCGAAGAAGGGCTTTGGTTTCTGCGGGACGAGGAATTTCTGCACTTAACTCGACAAACATTGGTTTTTTCAGAATCTTCAGAAAGTCTCGGGTTAATGTGTCTGCCCAGTACATGGTCACGTAACTGCTGGACGATAAGGGAACGTGGAAATAGTCCACATGTTCGGCAATGGCATCAAAGTCTAAGCCGAAGCGCTCTTTAGCCAAAACGGGGTCGGGCCAGATCTCTACTCCAAAGGGTTGAGTTACTAATTCTTTTGCTCTTCCTACAAAGTCGGTTACGGTTTGTGCGCGCCATTCCAGCCAGTCTAGTCCGCTTTCTTTTTGTTTCTTGGAACATCCATCACAAGTGCAAAATTTTTCTTCAGGGAAATGATACAAACACAGGGTTACGCCTTCGACGTCTTCTTGGGCGGTTTGTTTGATGAAGTCCAGGACTTGGGTTTGGTATTCTTCGTTTGTTGGGCAAACAAAGTCCCAAGGCAAAGTAAGAGCCTTGTTTGCACGGGTTGCTGGACCAAAAGGAGATAAAGCCACAAGTTCAGGGCGTTTTCGCAAAAATTTTGCGTCAACAAAGCAGGTGATGTCGTTGTACATGCCTTTCGCGGGTTTGCCTAGCACTCCGTCGACACGTTTTGAGTAATATACTGAAATGTCATAGCCTTCAACAATTGTGGGTTCGTAAATTACAGTTCCAATCTTCATTCCGTTAACCTCGTGGATGGGTGATGTCAGTAATTTAGTCTAGTTGGACTATTTTAATTTGGTTCCAAAAAATGTTGGGTTTTAGAGCAAAAATACGATGTCTTACGATTTGTTTACTGAGCCTATTTAAATAAATGCTTTAATTTTTTATAGAATTTTTAAAATTTTTTGGTCAACAAGGCATTTATGCAAGAAAAGAACTAATATTTTAGTGTGGCAAGGGACAAGCAGCTGTTTGTAACGGAAGTAAAGTTATGTGCTACGTCAAAATCAGAACAGTTGGTTTTGGCTAACTGAACCTGATAAGAATATGTCTAGTACTACTAACCGAAACAGAGAGGTAGCGTGTAAATCCTTTCAGCACCGAACTGAGCTGTCCTTATGGCCAAGAAGCACGCACAGCCATATTACCTTGCCATCACAACAATTTTCATTACAAAAACAATAAGGCATCCATCTTTAACTTTAAATCCGATAACAGATTATTAGTTGACATTAACACCCTCTTGGTGCAAGCCTAAAAAAGCAATGACCATCTACAGAAGTTAAACAATTTTTTCGGTACAAATCAATTTTCGGTTATGGCATAAATAACAAAAGGGAGTTCCACTGTAGAAATCCTCTGAGATTAGAAATGAAACATCCAAACACTATTTGGATTTCATTTCTGACAAAAAATGCAGAAGGAAAATAACTGATGAAACTGGAAACCAACATCGAGTCTATTAATGCCGAAATTCAAGACAACAAACTTGTTTTGAAATCAAAGAGTCCTTTGAAAATAGTGAGTTCAGCTGTTTTGAATGGTGGCACAAAAGAAGCAGAGTGTATTGTTAACGTTCAGGTTGATGAATCTGCAGGAAGTGATGTTGACGATAAGGTTCACAGGGATGCAAAAGATTTTTTGTTGGATGAAACCGTAAAAGCTGGAATTCCAAAAGATAACGTTGTAGCCATGATGACTGCTGCTCGGATGAAAAACGTAGAGGTAATTACAGAAAAGTTTCAAGACCTAACAGTAACAACTTTTGTTACGGCAGGAGCATATTTTGCGGCGACTCCAGGAGATGAGGTGGCTTCTAAAGAGGTTGCGTTTCCTACAAAGAAATGGGGCACCATAAACACCATTATGGTAGTTGATGCAAACCTTACAGATAGCTGCATGGTTAACGCCATTGTTTCTGCCACCGAAGCAAAAGCGGCCGCCCTGCGAGAACTTGACCTTAGAAGCCGTTTTTCAGCAGAAATCGCCACCGGAACAGTAACAGATGGCATAGTAATCGCCTGTACAAAACGGGAAAAACCAATAAAATATGCAGGCAGCGGTACAATAATCGGGGAACTAATTGGAAAATCAGTTAAAGCAGCCTTGAAATCAGCAATTTTCAAACAAGAAAACATGTACGCTAACAGACCCCTAACAAGAAGGCTAGAAGAAAGGGGAATAACAATTGAAAACTTGACAACCTTGTTTTCCCAGATTCGCCCAGTTCTTAGAAACTACCCCGAAAAACGAGAATTGTTCATCAAAGAGTTCAAGCATGTGTTGGATGACCAAAATATTGCAACTTTAGTTATTGCGGGATTACGGCTGGATGAAGATGTGAGGGCTAATTTGATTCCGGAAAGCCCAAATAACAAAGAAACTGACAGTTTTGTTCTTCACAAGATTTTGCAAAAGGCAGTAACTGATTATTTGTCAAATCAAGAAGCAGAATTCAAGTTTATTAGACCAGATTATTTGAGGTCAACCTTTTCTGAAAATATGGGCTGGTTTACTCGAAGTGCACTTTCTGCGGTTATGCATTGGGTTTATTTGAGGGTTGTTGAAAACCAAAAAGAGTGAAAGCCGTTATTGGACATTAATAATGCGTTTGTTGGCTTTCGTCTGATTGTGTCGCAAGGCTTATAGCTTACTTTAGGTTAGTTCTCGATTCTGAAGAGGAATTAGCTTTGAAGTTTGGAATGTTCATTTATGAACCTACTCCTGTTGAAGGATTCGACATACAAGTATACCGTCTGAAATCAGAACGCGGAATTGTTGGAACTCCAAATCCTGAAATGACAACTAACATTGCCTGCTTCGGCGACAACAACATGGCAGAACAACACCCCGACTGGGTTGCCCAATCTGCCCACGGACCTGCACTGCGAACAAACAAATACTACAACCTACGGTGGGACATAGTTTGTAACCAAGAAAAACAAATGATTGACTACATGCTTGACCTAATCGAAAAAACTGCAGACAACACCAAAGGAATCACCGTCAGTAGCATGCACGTAGCAGACCACGGATTCTGCACCTGTTCAAGATGTAAAGCAGCCCACGCCAAAAGCGGCATGGACCTGCTAGACTGGAGAGCACAAACTGTAACCGATTTCATCGGTGCAGCAAAAGAACGCGTAAAAAACAAACCGTTCTATGTTGGTTTGCTTCCTGATCCAGTTAACTGTCGTGAACGATTCGGCTTGGACTTTGACGCCCTAGCAGAATTTGCAACAGCCTTTGTTGTACCCCACTGGTCAAAGACCTACGCAACTCCATGGTACTTTGAAACAATGGCTCGCTCATTCAAGAAACTACTCAAGAAACCAGTATATCCAGGTCTTTACATTCAAGGACCAGGCGACGACCCTAACGAACTAGAAAACCACACCCAACTGCTTAAAACAGCTTGTCGTATCGCCCGAACTGGCGTAGATGGAATTATTTTCCTAGCCGCTAACGCTCAAATTATGAAAGATTTCCAAAGAAGATGTGTCGAAGACAGAGAGCTTCGCGAATTTTTGGATGGATATGGCGGCAAACCAGTCTTAGACTTAGTTGACAAGTGGGAAAGCATACTCGATTAAACCTGTAGTGTGCGCGTTTTTTGCGCACTCGCAATATTTTTTTACAGTTCATTTTTTGGATATTACCACACTGAAATAATTGTTAATTTTTTGACATTTACAGCTTTAATAGCAAAACGTGTGTGGTTTTGCTTAGAATTTTTATGTTGCAATGTTTTTGGGTAATGAAGCAAAGCTTATATAATCTGTATCGAAGTATTTTGCAGTTTTAAAACGAGGAATGAGGATGGAATTCGGCAATTACCTTTATGAACCAAAGAAGGTTGATGGATTCGACTTTGATGTGTACCGACTAAAACCAGAAACAGGCAGACGCGGAACCCCACAAAATGATATGTGGAACAACATTGCAGTTTTCGGAGACAACGTAACTGGCCGTGCTCACCCAGAATGGATTTCTGAGTCCGCACGTGGACGAGGCGTACGAGGCAACAATCAATTTAACCTGCACTGGGACGTTTTGTGCCCAACAGTTCCAGAATTTAGAGAGGAACAACTAGACTATATAGAAAAAACAGTAGAAGCAACAAACCAGCCTATCTTCTTGAACAGCTGGCACTTTGCTGACCACGGACACTGCACCTGTGAACGCTGTAACAAACTCTGGAAAGAAAGCGGACTTGAATGGTTCGAATGGCGCAACCAGACAATCACAGAATTCATCAAAGATGTAAAAGATCGTGTAAAAACCAAACTAGTACTAGCAGTTCTACCTGACCCTGCAAACGCAGACCAACGCTTTGGTATGGACTTCCCTGAACTATACAAAATCTGTGACGCATTCAATATTGTAATGTTCTCCCAGAACTATGCAACTTCCTGGTATTGGGAAATGCTTGCACGTGCTTTCAGGAGAATCTTCCCAGAAAAACCAGTGTACTCAAACGTTTACGTATGTGGTCCAGGCGACGATCCAAACAACTGTCCAACAACCGAGCACTTGATCAGACTTTCTGTTCGTGTTATGCGAACTGGAATTGATGGAATCATCTATCTTGCAGATGTTGCAGATAACATGGTCAAATTCCAGAAAGCAGTAACAGAAAAAGGCGAATACAGAGACTCACTAAGTGATTACGGCGGACAACCTGCTCTCGATCTGTTTAATAGATGGGACAGTTTGTTCTAAACAAACAACAACCAAGTGTTTTAACCAGAGGCTTCGGCCTTTCTTTTTATTTTTTATTTTTCTAAGCAACTATGGTACTTTGCAGATTCTGTAGAACCAAAATGTTGGTTACTGTTTTTTGTAAGTCCTAATCAAAGCCAAAACAGCCAAAACTACAACAATAGATGCCAAAGCAGGAAGAGTTGTGAACAAAGTTAATCCAATTGAGCTAAAGCTCAGAAACAAACCCATAAGGGTTGTGATGGCAAAGCTTAGTCCAATTGAGAAGGTGATTCTTTCAATTTCGTCTAGGGTTGTTTGTTTTGGGAAAAGAGTTTTTGTTAAACAGTAGCCGGGCAAGAAGGCCACCAGAACAAAAGCAAAAACATACCGTATGTAAGAGATTAGACCAAGACCTTCAGGAATAAAAACAATTGAAGCAAAAGACAAAACGGAAGCAGCTATGATAATCCAGAACCAGTAGTTGTCTTTTGCAGAAAGAAACTGCACAAAGCTCTGTTTAGGAATATTAGGCTCTTGAAGGGAAACCATTCCTTTTTTGTGAAGTTTTTTGATTTCGGCTTTTATTTCATCTAGGCTTGCATCGACTTGGTTTTGAACTAAGCGAACTAATTGTTCTACGTTTTCTGGTTGGTCGGTTTCCAAAACGTCTAAGATTACTGATTCCAGCAGCGTCATTTGTGCACCAGCCTTTCTTTATTATCAGGTTTACATAAAAAAGTAGTTCTTCTTAAGGCTCAAAGAATAAATGATGATTAAAAAGAAAAAAATGAATGGGCAATAGCCCATTGACAGGTTTGTTGTGGGTTTAACCGACTAGTTTGAATAGCGGGTGTTTGCCTTCTTCGTAGGGTCGTGTTCCCATATCTGCGGTTGCAGTTAGGATATAGGTGTCAATTACAGCTACAGCAGGGAATACATATTCTGCGAATTCTATTGGACCAAACATGATCCAGTCTGCGCCAATCATTGGTAGAATTGCGTTTTGTGCTGCATCAGTTGCTTTCTTGACTTGTTTAGAGAAGTTGCCTTTAACCCATCCGAGTGTGTCAGAAACGTTTCCGATTCCGGTTCCTACGGCTCCGATGTCACCATATTTTTCTTTGATGACTTTTATGGCCATAAGTCCTGCACCTACACCAATGCCCCATGCGGACATGGATGTGTCAATGAGCAATCCTTCAATTCCAGCTTTTTCTGCCAGAGGTAATGCAGCTTCCAGTGCAGATAGCTTTCCTGCAACAGTATCATCTGTTGGATTGTCACACAAGAGAATTGAAGCTTTTACGCCACATTCTTTTAGGTTGTCTAGTTCTTTGTCTTTAACGCCTTTGTAGATAGAGTTGTTAATGATTCTGCTGGACAATCCAACTTCAGCTGCCCATTTGACTGCTTCCATACGGAGCCGTGGGCTGATTGCGTCAATTTGGATTGGTGCATCAGTTACTTTAGAAACAAATTCAATGTATCTTTGGAAAGATTCAACTGAAGTTCCGACAACGTCCACAATGAAGGGGTTTGTTGTCATGTCAGAAAGCTCATCGAGCCTGTTGATTAATGATTCAGCTTGTGCTTTATCGAAAAGTCCTTGCTTTTTGTCGGTTACAATTTTTTGTCCAATGTAAAAGATTGAAGCAGTAAGAACAGTAGGGCATTCACCTGGCTGTCCGCCGAGTTTGATACCGCCGGCTTCAACAATTTTTTGGGGTCTTTCGAATCTGTACATTTTTTTCGCTCACTCAAAGTTTACTCGACGAGTTTTCTGTCGAGTTTATTTGGAGGCCATTGCTTTTTTGGCGATGGCTACGGCTTCTTCTCGAGTTTCGCCGAAAAGTGCACCGATTTCTTTGGCGTCGTCTTCGTCAACTGCTGCGCCGCCGATCATAATTACGACTTTGCCTTTTAGGCCTGCGGCTTCGATTTCTGACATTAGTGCTGGTATGTTGTTTTTTGCTGGAGCAGTGTTGATTGAGACTGCGATGATGTCTGCATTAACTTCTTTTGCCTTTTTGGCGAAGTTTGCAGCTGGTGCTTTTTTGCCTACATCGTAGCATTTGAATTCTGCTTTGGTTAGTGATTTTCTAACCATTTCTTTAGGGGTTAAGTGTACGTCGGGTTCAAGTGTGCCGATTACTACAATTCCAATTGGGTTGTCAGATTCTTTGGGTTCTTTTTCCATCATAGATTTTAACCAAGACATAAGATTTCCATCCTTTTGGTTGAATAACGAGGGCTTTATGCAAAGACACGCGTATAAGCTTTTTGTCAAAAGAAGCAAAATTGAGGAAAATTTTTTTGTTTTGTTGAGCAACCTTAAAAGAGCATTATTGGATAGTTTTTACACATCAAACCTTGTTCAATAAAGGGGTTAAGTTGTTGATAATCAAAGGATTGAAGGGATTATTTGGCTTTTTGACGATTCTGCCCATCGGAATGGAGTCCATAGAAGCTCTTTCCAATTATTTTTTCTTAACTCCCATAGTGGGCATAGTTTTGGGGGCCATTGGGGGCGCGTTTGGTTTTGTGGCAAATATGTTTTTGCCCAGTTTGATTTGTGGTTTTCTTGTTTTGGTCGTTCTAGAATTGTTGACTGGTTTTCATCACATGGACGGCTTGCTGGATTTTAGTGATGCTGCCATGGCGCGAGGGGATACCAAAAAACGCTTAGAAATTATGCATGATATGTATACCGGTGCGGCGGCTGTTGCGTCGGGAGTTATTGTTGTGGTTTTGGGGGGTTTGTGTTTTGGGAGTTTTTCGGGTTTGAATATTCTTAAAGTTGCCATAGTTGCAGAAACCCTAGCAAAAGAAAGTATGGTTCTAATGGCGTACTTGGGAAAAAAGCCAAGTTACAAGGGTTCAGGTCATTACGTGGTTGAGGCCATGGAAAACAAGCACTTTCAAGCATTTGTTTCTGTTGCTCTTTGTGCACTAGTGGGATTTGTTTTGATTGGAGTTTGGTTTGCCGCTGTTTTGGCAGTCATGGGAATTTGTGTAGGGGTTTTAACAAGCTTTTCCAACAAAACCTTGGAAAGCGTTACAGGAGACGTGATGGGTGCAACACATGAAATCACGCGGGTTGTTGTGTTAATTATATTGACTGCAGTTATGCTTTAAAGTGATTTGTAGTTCCATGTGAACAATGAAAATTAGATGTGAAATATTTTAGGGAAAAAGGTCTACAGATTTGTGTTGATTGTACCGATTATCCATGTTAGATTTTTAGAATTTTGGAGTAAAAAGATCTCGAAATATAAACATTACAGAAAGCAATTAGAATTAATCAGTAAAAAAGGGTATGACGAGGTTCTAAAAATGGCAGATGAACGGAAAGGCCCTCGTGGAAAGTTGGAAAGCAGTTAGAATGTTTGCACTTTTTGCTTTGATGTTAAGCAAAATTTTGATTTTGATAAGGTTTATATCTTCTCATGTTGCTACGCTTTCATAATTTAGTATTACCGAGTTGGTTGTTTTGCATATACCTGATGGTTTTCTGAGCCTAACAATCTGTGCAGTAATGTATGTGATTTCAGTAGGTTTCTTGTTATGGGCATGGAAAAAGGTCAAAAGCGGATATTCAACTCAAGTTACACCTATGCTAGCAGTTTCCAGTGCCTTTGTTTTTGCGGCTCAGATGATTAACTTTCCAATCTTTGCTGGAGCAAGTGGGCATCTGGTCGGTGGAACCTTTTTGGCAGTTTTGTTGGGTCCTTATGCTGCAGTTCTTAGCATGACCATCGTGGTTTTGATGCAAGCAGTAATCTTTGTTGACGGCGGAATCTCCACCTTCGGAGCCAACCTGTTTAACATGGCAATAATTGGTGGAATGAGCTTTTTCTTGGTAAAAGCCCTACTTGGAAAATCAAAAAGTTCCACTAGATTCTTTGTTAGCGTGTTTGCGGCTTCCTGGGTTTCCATAATGTTAGGGGCTTTAGCGTGTGGTTTGCAGCTTGGTTTTTCTCCTTTTTTCGCAGAAACGGGCGGAGTGATAACCACGGTTCCCACAATACTGTTTTGGCACCTAATTATCGGGCTGGGCGAGGCATTAATTACGGCAGCTTTGTTGACTCAGCTTAAGCGTATGTCCCCTGCGGTTCTTTCCGGTTATGCGGTTATGGGAGGTTCTCTAAAATGAACAATTACATTAAGGCAACAGTTTTGATTTTGGCAGGCATGCTAGTTTTGATTCCTTTCGCATCCAGTGAACCAGACGGTTTAGAAAAAACAGTAGAAATCTTGGGAGTGGAAGAAACAGATTCAACTTACACAGGTCTAATGGCAGATTACTCAGTTAACGGCGTAGACGACAGTTTTGCTTCTACAGCAATTGCAGGAGTTGTAGGTTTTACAGTGATTTTGGGACTGGGAGTAGTTCTAGGAAAATCTTTGAACAAATCAAACAAAACTCCCAAAAAATAACAAAACAACACAAATTGCTAAACTCTCATATGTCTAATTGTCTCACAGTTGACACTAAAAAAATGTTTGTCTTTTTTTCATGTGGTAATACAGATGTAGTTTTGATTATAGAAGCATCATATTCAATAATCGCCAATAACCATTGTATATTGAATACGTTTTGAAGGTGTAAAAGATGGGAAGATTTGGAAACGCTTTTCAAAAAATTAAAAATAAACTACCCAGCACTGAATTTACCAAGCACAAACACGGAGAATGTGCCAACTTTGACAACGGAACTTGCAAAGCCGCACCCAAAGGAGTTAGCATAAATAATCTAAACTCAAATGGACCAGCTTGCATACATTTTAAACTCAAATCAGCAGAAACTGAAAAGAAAAAGGATTAAGCGTTTTTTTGAAAACAGCTTAGAATAAACCCAAAAAAATATACAATGCTGAAGCTTTTTGTTTAGGGGGATAGTTTTTGTTTAAGAAAATTCTTGTAGCTGTTGACGGGTCAGATTTATCTTATAAGTCAGTGGATTATGCATTAGATTTGGCACAAAAATATTCTGCAAAAGTTAAAATAATAACAGTAATGGACACACCTTCAGAAACTTTAGTGACACAAGCATCAGCGTTCACTCCACAAAGCATCAAAGATTATGAAGAATCAATGGAAAAAACTCATGAAAAAATGCTTTTAAAAGCAGTTGAAAAGGCAAAAAAGTTAACCCCAAAAATACCTGTTACAAAAGAACTGCTAGAAGGCTCACCAGCAGAAAAAATTGTTGAAAAAACCAAAAGTGAATCTTTTGATCTTATTGTGATGGGCAGCAGAGGTCTGGGCGGAATTAAAGAATTTTTACTGGGAAGCGTAAGTGACAAAGTTGCTGATTTGGCTCCTTGTCCTGTTTTGATAATAAAAGAGAATATCAAAAAAGAAGAATAAACAAATAGTTCAAAAACTAAATCTTGATTTTTGGAATTTACTCAGGTCAAAAACTTGTTATTAGAAATATTGCATAAATTGCCAATAAAACAATTCCTTCTCGTTTGCCAACATTAGAATTTTGGATTATGTAACCAAAGACAATGTTAGCTACTAATGAAATAAGGATCAAGTCAGAAAAAGCTGAAACATCTACGTTTAACGGTGCGAAAAGAAAACTGAACCCTAAAATTAATGTGATGTTAATAAAACAGCTGCCGATAACGTTTCCTAAGGCTAGGTCTATAAACCCTTTTCGTACTGAATCAACACTTGTAACAAGCTCTGGAAAACTAGTACCAAAGGCTACCAAAGTTGCTCCAACAACAATTGGGGGAATACCTGCAGTTAAGGCAAGAAATGTTGCTGATTCGATAATGAAAAAGGAAGACGAAACAACACCAATTATTCCCACTAAAGCTTTTACGGCATATTTTTTGTTTTCACCTCTTTCTGCAGTGTCAGAAATTTGCTCAACAGTTCCACGTTTTCGGGCAAGGTCATACATGTTGTAAACAAAAAGGCCAATCAACAAAACACCAATTAACTGACTGGCGTAGCCGAAATAAAGCAACAATAATGGAACTATTGAAGCTACAAAAATTCCAAAATTGAGGTTTCCCACTTCTTCTCTTGCCATTTTGGTGAAAAACCCCACACTTTCAGGATATTTAATTCCCATTAAAACGAAAGCAAGCCCCAAAATTAAACATATATTCATTATGTTTGAACCCAAAATGTTACCGATAGAAATTCCCACGGTTCCAGTGTCCATAACGGCAAAGACAGCGACAAAAAGTTCAGGAAGGGATGTTGAAAAGGCAACTAACAAGAAACCAACTTTAGTTTTTCCTAAACCAGTAACACTGGCTAGATTGACTGAATTTGTTATTGTTAAACTGCTAGCCCTTATCAGAACAACTAATGAAACAATAAGAACAATGATGTTCCCAAATATTCCAAGTTGATCAAGCATCGACAAAATTCAACTCTAGTTAATAAAACTAAGTTATGAACCTATTTAAACACCAACAACAAGGTTACTAAAAATGTTAAACTTTGATTTTTGTTCAATACCTGAGCAAGTGATATGTTTTTCCAGCAGCCTCGATAAATATTTTTCATAGCGGCAAAAAACTGTGCAAATAATTATTTCCTGTGTTTTCATTCCTTTGTAACTCAAAGCTACAACATGACAATAGCCAACTAACAGAAGGGGAATCGAAAAATAACCATTTCAAAAAATACAAAAATAGTTTGCCAAGTATCCAACAACTTGAGCAACTAAAACTTGCAGATTTTTTCACCCTAGTTTCTTTTTTCAGCAACTTGTTTGTGGGAAAGCAATAAATTGTGTTCAAATAAAATGTGTAGTCATTAGCTACGCTGGTGAATGTTACGAAACACAAGGGATTTTTGCTGCTGTTGGCGATTTTTTGTTTTGCTTTAACCTTTAGGGCAGCAGTGATTTTTCATAACCAATATCCGCCTAGCTCGGATATTGGTTTTCATGGAAGTATCATCAACCAGATTTTAGAAAATGGAGCCTTGCCAGAAATAAACAAATATCACATGGGCGGCGAATTTTTGGCAACGCCAGTGGGTTTTCATTTTTTTGTTTCTACGTTAATGCTGTTTTCGGGCATGCCTGTAATTCTAGCAGAACTGGTTACTGCCATATTTTATAGTGCCATTATAGTTTTTCCCGCTTACATCGTAGCCAAACGAATCTGGAAAATCCCCTATGCCGGATACATCGCAGCCTTTTTCGCCTCCATTTCCGCCTTAAGTTTTGAAATGATAAGCTGGGGAGGATACACTAATGTAATTTCTCTCTCGTTAATCATTATGATTTTTTACGTGTTTTTACGGGAAAAGGACAACCCCACAAGCAAGCACCTAATTATCGGCACCTTACTTTCGGGCGCCATGATACTAACTCACAGTTTCAGTTTATCGGTGTTTATGCCAATCTTGGCAGTTTATTTGGTTTTCTTGATTGTTGGGAAACTACGCAAAAAACAAAAAATGCAAATCTCAAACATGTTAAAGTTTTTTGTAATTACCATCGGATTGGGAACAGCTTTAGTTTCGCCGTGGATTTTGAGGGTCATTGAATTTTACTTGGGCGCATCCTCCGAAGGCGCATTAACAGGAGGACTGGACAACAAAGGCATAATTTTGGCAAACCGAACCGTGGAGCCCGTAATTTTGCTGTTGATTATAGCCGTAGTTCCTGCACTGTTTATGTTAAAATACAACAGATACAGAATGGTGGACAAATCCAGCCTGCTACTGTTTGCGTGGTTTTTGGTACCAATAATCATGACCCAAGGATACCTCTTTGGAATCTACACAGATTACTCGCGTTTCATGTATTTTATTGACTTTCCTGGAATAATCATCATCTCAGCGGGACTGTTGTACTTGAACCGTTACACCATCCTCGCTATAGACCGATACCTAAAAACTGGATGGAAAAAAGTCAAAAAAATCTTGCCAACGATAACCTTTGTTATCGCAATTTTTGTTTTCATAACTGCGTCGTTATGGTCCATCTACCCCGAGGACGCAAGAATACGGGCAGACTACTACACGGCAGTAAAACAGCCCGAAGTAACAACCCTGCACTGGATTGCCCTTAACACACCCAAAGAATCAGTCATGGTCGCAGACCACCTTTTAGGATGGTGGCTTTCTGGAATCGGACAACGCCCCACCCTGAGCGCCGCAGGGTTAGAATTTTTGATATACGACCATGAACTCAAAGTCGCCCAAGCTGCTCATCTGATACTGGACACAAACTACCAAATCAACAACCAGTTCATAAAAATCAACGAAGACGGACCTTACCTTTCTCGCCATAACCCCGAGTTTAGTTACGAAAAATGGGCAGGAGAAGCTTTTGGGCTGATCTGGTTTGACAACAACCAAACAGTGATCGAGTACAACAACGAAAAACTAAAACTTACAGAAATGCAGATAACCCGAAACACATTAGAATATGATGAAAACTTGGCGGTTATGTCGACAACTTTTGAAAACAAGTTGTTTACGGTAACAAGAACAGTTCAAGTTCAAAAAGAAGAAAAATTTGCGAAACTAAGTTATGATATTCAAAGCAGCGAAATTGAAGTTTTTGATTTGAATCTTATCATGAAAACAAAAGCAGACTTTCCATTGGATGAAGTGAACTCTTCCATGATTGGTATTTACAATTGGTTTGAAAAAACAGGAGGTTTAATAGTACTTGAAACTGAACCCACTGATATTTCGTACCCCTTTAACACAAAAGAGTGTCAACTGCTTTACAAAACTCAGAACTCGCAAATAACCGTCAAAATGGATGTAAGCGTTTTTGACATTGGAACCATAATTTACACAGATTTCAAAGACTTCTTACTGGACGAATACTTGAATGAAACATCGAATATCATACCAAATTATGAGCCAGTTACAGTTTGGGAATACACGGACATGCTTGAAGAGTTTGATGTTTCGTACGTGGTTTGCAGGGATTCAGATGTTTACATGAAGTTTGCTCAGGATTCTCGATATAGGCTAGTGTTGAATTGTGGGCATGTGGCTGTTTTCGAAGTTACAAAATGAAACGGCTTTAACTCCTAGCAGATTTGAGATTTGTATGAACGATGGTTTCAACTAGTTCATCTAGTTCGTTCATGCTCACATGTTTTATCAAACACAGCATCACATGCACCCCATTCTAGTTATACTGTAGCTAAGCAGGATATAGTTCCATGGATTAGAACACCTTGTTCTGCACCCTGAAAAGTTAGTCAAGATTTATTGACTAGCTTTTTTGTTTCGTTTTGCAAGTTTAAACTGAATTTTGGAAACCAACCTCTTGCGTTTGAGGTTAATTTTCAAGGTTCCCTTGTCCATGCAATCCAAACATATGTTAAAATCACAGGTTAACTTATCATGAAACACAAACTGGCACGGGTAAACCGCTTTTACCACGTCGCCGCAACAATCACAAAACAGATGATTCATGACTTTTACCTCAATTCTAAAGAGACCAGAAGCATTAAAAAGCAAAGTTTCCTAGAGCCGACTATTAAAAAATCCGAACAGTTTACGTAACCCGATATATTCTCAAGCAAAACCCTGTTTCCCAAGGATTGGATGTTTTTATATTCTAAACCCACCTACACAATACCACCACAACAGGCTGTGGAGGATAATTAGTGGAAAAACCAAAACTTTCTAACATCGAACTGGTTTTCGTTCTAATCGCTGCCACAATACTGTTCACAGTCACAGTCTACGAACTATCCACAACAGGCGTCCTTCCCGGAAACGACCCCTCCGTGCACCTGGCAAAAGCCAAACAAATCATAATAGACGAAAAAATCAGCTACAGTGAAATTGCTTGGTACCCACCATTCTTTCACACCATACTAGCCATCATGCAAATTTTCGCCGGCACCATGGACGTCATGGTTGCAGCATTCATACTAAAAATGTTAGTTGCAACATTTAATGTGCTGGCTTTGTTGTCTGTTTACTTGCTAATCCGAAAAATATTTGGAATAGGCACTGCAGTAGCATCAACTGTTTTTGTGATCTTGTCGGTTCCTTTGTCTGAAATGGTGTACTGGGGAGGCTATCCCAACATCATGGGACTGGCATATATTGCGTTTATTTTCTTTGTGATGACCAAAGAAATCAAAACAAAACCCAAACTCTTCTTGCTGTTTTTAGGAGCTTTCACCCTCGGGTTAGCCCATCAACTAACAACTTTTGTGTTTGTTTTCATGTTTGTCCCAGTTTTCCTGCTTAACTCCATTGGCTCAAAAAAACGGTTTCTCACATTTTTCGCAGTAATCATAGGAGGCGGCCTAGCCTTACTGGCATGGTACGCCCAAATCATAATCGACTATTCCGACATCATAATCGATTATATTTTCCATTCGTCAACTGAAACCTTAAAGAGTCTGTGATTCTAGTTTTCTGGCTTGCAGTTCCAGTTTTTTGGTCTCAATCCTTCCGTGTTGGAGTGCAACTGCCCTACGCGAGATTTATTTACTTTTTTGCCACACCAGTAGCCATTCTTTGCGGAATTGCAACGTATTTTCTTATTAAACAAATTCCTAGCTTGCTGGAAACTTTTGTTTTATCAAAATACGTAAAGAAAATTCAAATGATCGACATAACAAAAATCGTGGTTATTGCCGCAATTTGTTCTTTGATGGTTGTTCAGGCAACCCTTTTTGTTAAAAGCATCGAAACTTTTCCCGAATACTACCAGCGAGCCTCAATACCGAGTTACGAGGCAGGAATGTGGGTAAACGAGCACACAAACATAAAAGAAGGCACAGCAGTCACCTCACGAAGTCCCGGAAGTTGGTTCTACGCTTTTACGGATATTTCTACAATTCAGGAAACTGATCCTATGTCTTCTAGGTCGGCTATTGCAGAATCTGTGTTGTATAGTTTTTATGAAATGGAAAACTCGGTTACTTCAACCAGGGAATTTAACGATGTAAGCCCCAGCGCAGGGCAAGAAATTCATGTTTTATACTTTAACATTTGGCAACGAATCCTGCAAATGCCCAACACAAAAGAAGAATTCAGGTACATAAACGACACACAAGAATGGGTGACAATTCCCCTTTCTGAAAGCCAGATTACAGTTTACTGGACTGAAAACAGCACAGATAAAGCTCAACTGGTCACAGAATACGAACATGAACTGTTTACCATAACCAAAACAGTCACAGTTCAAAGTAGTACCACCTTAATCGACGTGCATTGGGACTTTGTAACCCACCAAGACTTTGAAAAATCTAGGCTAGCTGTTGCTCACTTTTTTGACATATCCCTTGACTTTAAGGAAGTTCTAGTTCCAGACGTGATCGAGTGGCAAAACCCGTGGGATATTCCCGAGTTTGTAGAACAAGAAAAAAACTTTGCCGCAGTAGAAGGCCCCAACATACTAAGTGGCCCCGACAAACCAAACAAAAACAAGCTAGCAGTTTTGGACCCAACAAACGAGATACTAGTGGGTTTTGAAATAACCCAACAGCCTCCAAACTGGTGTAATATTGGGTCGTTGGAAAGCAGGTTTATTGACGCGGTGCGTCTCACATATTACTATGACAATATTACACAAAATGAACCAAAAGAGGTGGGATACACTATTCTTGTTCATGCATTTCAAGACCAAGAAATGGTAAGATGGCCCTATGAAATTCTCAAAAACAGATTTGCCGACCAATCAAACTTGCCGCTTCATGCCAGAGATTTTCGAACATATATTCAACAAAACAATATCAAACTCGTAGCAGTAGACACCCAAAGAGTGGTCTCTACAATTCCTGCAACTCCGTCACTGGACAAAATCTATGCAAACAACGGAGCGAGCATATACATAACAAAATAGCAACTTTTGAAAATTCAGTCAGTTGGATGCTATTTGGGTTTTAGTTACTTTTTTAAGATGTTACATAACCTGCACTTACTGATTGGTGTGCCTACAACTAGTTTTCCGTTGTAAAGCCTTCTTTTGATGTTCCTGTAACCACAAACGCCGTGTTAAAAAACTGTATTTAACATAATGTCTACTAGCTTCATGCTAATAACGAAAAAAAGAAAATGCTGCTTACTGTTCCCTTAAAACTTTGGGAATATAAGCACACGCAGGGTCAGACTCGAACAGGTCTCCAGTATAGGTTTCTGCACGGGTTCTGCAACCGCCACAAATGTCACGGTATTCACAGACACCACATTTACCTTTGAGGTTGCTTCGGTCTTTAAGTTTGAGAGAAAAGTCTGAAGTTTGCATTTCGGTCCAGATTTCTTTCATAGACTTGTCTTTTATGTTGCCCGTGCGGTATCCTTCATTAAATCCACAAGGTCGAATATCACCGTATTCCACGTTGTTTAGCAACCCGAGCAAAAAAGGGACAGTAAACGTTGATGCTCATTTTGTTTTTGTATTCTTGCATCAAATCGTAGACCTTGTTCCATGTTACTTCGTATTGTTCAGGGGTAGGAGCCAATTCTAGGTGCTCTTGAGCTCGGCCAACGGGAACATAGTTGTGATAAACTACGCGGGTGGCATTGTATTTGTATCCTAGTTCAGCTACGTGATCAACTTCTGAACAGTTATTCTTGTTAAGAGTAGAAACAATACAATCAAAAATATTGCCATCAGACAAGTTTTTCATGGCTTCTACGGCAATTTTGTAACTGCCTTTTCCGCGAGTCCTGTCGTTTGTTTGTTCAGTCCCATCAAGGCTTACTGCAGTCATGACCTCGTTTCGTACAAGTTTGTCGAGAATTTCTCCTTTGGCGTAATAGCCGTTTGTAATCAAGCTGACGTTCATTCCAAGGCTTTTAGCGTGCTCAATAATTTCAAAAACATCTTTACGTACTAGGGGTTCTCCACCACTAAGTCCGAACCATTTTGCATTTCGTTAATCGGATAAGGTTGTGAACCAAAACTACAGTTTGTACAGTTATAGTTGCATGCACGGGTACAACGCCAAGTCATCATGTACAAAAGGGGTCGTTCTTCCATCTTGAACCTACTCGCACTCATTCAGAGTACCTCATCCATAATAATGTTTAGTAAAAAAGTGGTGGTTCCCCATGGTGAATAAGTTTCAAGTTGCATTTTTGGTGAGGGTGTACAAGGAGAAACAAAAAGGATGTTGATTGATTGGGATAAGTTATCCTTCATATCGAGTGCCAGCATATAAGTTATTATTTGAAAATGGATAAAAGGATTTTTATCAAGAATTCTTGACAAAGGAATACTCGTTTTAAGAACTTTTGCTCAAGAAAAATTGAGTAAAAATTGATTACTATAAATGAAAAAATGTATCCAACAAGGTTTTACTTGTTTTTTAGCAAAGCTTTAGGAACATAGTCACATGCAGGGTCAGAAGCAAAGTAGTCTCCAGTGTATATATAAGCCCGAGTTCTGCAACCCCCACAAATGTCACGGTATTCACAGACACCACATTTACCTTTGAGGTTGCTTCGGTCTTTGAGTTTAACTGTTAATTCTGAAGTTTGCAGTTCATCCCAAATTTGGTTTAATGATTTGCCATGCACGTTTCCGATTCGGATGTTGTCGTTGAAACTGCAAGGAATAACGTCTCCATTTTCGATTACGCTCATGTATTTTCCAGCTATGGAACATCGTCCAAGGAAAAAATTGTTTAACCAGTTGTCAAAGTCAGGCATTCCTCGTTGTTTGGCGATTCGAGCAAAAAAGGGACAGTAAACATTGACTTCAGGTTTACCGTTATATTTTAGGCGCAGGTCATACACGTCATTCCAGATTTTTTCGTACTGCTCAGGCGAAGGTGTATGAGAAAGATGCTCTTTTTTGTTGTTGAAAGGAATAAATCCATGAATTACTACCCAGCGAGCTCCATATTTTTCAGCCAACTTGATGATATGCTCCATATCGTCAGAGCTAACATTGTTTCGGGTTGAGTCAACATTGGCAAGAGTGGCAACCAAACAATCCAGAAGTCCTACCTTGGAAGTTTTTTGTATCGCAGAAAGGGCAGTTTTGTAAGCTCCCTTTCCCCGTAAGGCATCATTAATTTCTTCAGGACCATCAATACTAATTGAAACTCGAACACCATATTTGATTAGGACATTCATCATTTTGTCGTCTAGACCTTGCCCGCCAGTTATAATGCTGACTTTCATTCCGGTGCCTTTCGCGTACTTGATTATTTCAGGGAGGTCTTTACGCAGAAGAGGGTCTCCGCCGCTGATTCCAAAGTATGTAGCTCCAAAATCATGTATTTTATCTACAATTTTTTTGGTTTCTTCGGTTCCAAGGGAATTAGAAGGCTCAGCAGTAGACGCAAAACCACAATGCAAACAGTTACTGTTGCATGCAGGTGTACATCTCCAAGGCAAAATGAATAAGGGTCCTTTTTTACTCAAAAAGTTCACCACTAAATTTTAGTTTCATTGTTAAAGCGAAAATAAAAACATTCAACTTTTTCAAAAACAATAAGCATAGTTATTTGTTCAACTCTACTTTTTTTATTTCCAAATCATCAAGAAAACTAACCAATTCCTTTATGGTGCACACCGTTACTGCCCCATTGGCTTTGAATTTTTCCAAATACTTTGCAGCTGTTCCTCCAGTGAAATCTCGCTCACTGATGGGACAGTTCTCATAAAGCACAACAGGTAAATCATTTTTCATTGCCTCTTCAACGGCATCAAGGTTGCGCAGGTTTCCTTCTCCAAACTGGGTAGGAGTAACAACCAAAATGTTTGCTTGGCTTATCATTTTTAGATTGGCTTCGTGGGCTTCTTTAGTTATGGGAGAAAATGGAGCTTCGTTTGTTGTTGGAATTCCCAACAACTGGGCAGTTTCTTGGTCTGTGTCTAACAGATTTAAAACCCCTGCAGTTACACGGTAACCTTCATCCAGCAACGTTTTCATTACTGGGCTGCCAGTCCCGTTTCCAGAAATTAAATGAATAGTTAAGCTTTTTTGTTTTTGAAGTATGGGTCTTGAAATTGGGATCACATGAAGCTGCCCTGTGATTGGGTGTTTTTTTACTAATGTGTCAACACTGAAAACTTTCTTTACATTCTCACTGGTAAGAGTTTCATCAGCTTGGCCTATATCTACAATTTTTCCTTGTTTCATCAATATAATAGAGTCACAGTAACGGGCAGCCAAATTAAAATCATGAAAAACCGCCACGACCAACAGGTTTTTTTCTACACTTAACTGTTTGATTAAATCCAAAATTTCCAACTGATTACAAATATCCAAATGAGTCGTTGGCTCATCCAACAACAAAATCCTAGGTTCCTGAGTAAGAGCACGAGCAATAATCACCCGTTGGCGCTCTCCACCACTAAGTTCGGTAATAGGACGATCGGCAAACTCCCAAGTGCGAGTTAATTTCATTGCATTTTTTGCGATATCAAGGTCGCTTTGACCCTCCATCTTGAAACGGGTCATGTGGGGGTTACGTCCCATCAAAACAACTTCAAGGGAAGTAAAATCAAACGAAACAGGTGAACTCTGAGGAACAACAGCCATCTGTTTTGCGAGATCGATGTTTTTCATTTTGTAGATATCTGTGTCGTCAATGAGAATTGCACCCTTTCTGGGCTTTAGCACTTTGCTGATGCTTTTCAGCAAGGTAGTTTTGCCTGAACCGTTGGGACCAAGAATTCCCAGAAACTGACCACTTTTAACTTCAAAGTCAATGTCTTTTAGAATTTCTACAGACCCGTAAGCGCAGTCGATGCCTTCGATTGTTAGAGTAACCAATTTTGTCACCTATAGTTTGTATCCTTTATTCTTTCTACGAAGCAGGTATATGAAGAATGGTGCCCCAGCAAAAGCTGTTATGATACCCACAGGAGCTTCCCCTGAACCCATGATTACACGGGAGATGGCGTCAGAAATCATTAGAAAAGATGCCCCCACAAGAGCTGAAGTCGGAATGAGAACACGGTGGTCAGGACCAATCAATACTCGTGTAACGTGAGGAATAATTAATCCCACAAATCCTATCAATCCACTGATAGAAACTGCAGCAGCAGTCATCAAAGCACCTGAGACAAGCAAAATGCGTTTTACTTTTTCGATTTCTACTCCAAGGTGTTGGGCTTGGTCTTCTCCCAGGGCTAGGATGTTTAAGTCTCGAGCGTACAAGTAACAAATTACCGCTCCCACTACTACAAAAGGCAGAATTGCATACACTTTCTCCCAGCTTTCAGTAGATGAAAGACTACCGATAAGCCAGAAAGTTAAGCCATGGAGAATTTGGTCATCGGCTACAGTTTTTAGGTAAGTAACTATGGCGTTTTGGAAAAGGCTCATGGCAATACCTGTCAAAAGCAAAGTAGTAACTGGAACTTTAGAGCCAACTCGGGATATTGTGTATACGATAAGAACAGTTACCAACGAGCCAACAAAAGCAAAAACTGGAAGGGTGTTAATTCCCAAAACTGCGATGTTTATTCCAAAAACAAAGACTAAAGCAGAACCCACTGAAGCACCTGTTGAAGCTCCGATTACGTAGGGGTCTGCCATTGGGTTTCGGAAAATTCCTTGATATGTAACTCCTGCAGTTGCTAACGCGGCACCAACTAATGCCCCACAGATTACACGGGGGAGCCTGATTTGACTGATTATTATAATATATGTTGGATTAATGTCTGAAACATCTATTACCGTGTCCATTACGGGAATTTTATTTAATACTATTTTTAATAGTTCTTCAAAAGGGATTGGAGCATAACCTAAGTTAAGTGACAAAACGAAAATTGCACCAAAGGCAACAAATAAAATTAGAATGTATCTGGATGAACCATTTGGGCAATAAGCTCTAAAGCGTCGACAAGTCGTGGACCAGACCGAGAGATGATGTCAGCATTGATTTCGTATAGTGCATCATTTTGAACTGCAGTAATAGAGTCCCAACCTGGACGATTTTCCACAGATTCTACAGTATCATAGAAGTTTCCTTGACCCATATACATGTCAGGGAAGAACATTACGTCAGGGTTCTTTGAAATAACTGATTCAGAGCTTACCATTGGCCAACTGGTTGTAGCGTCGTGGAAAATGTTTGAGCCACCTGCCATTGTAATTAGTTCGTCAATGAAGTTTTCAGGACCTACACTCATGAGGGGTTCGTTCCAAACTTCATGGTAAACGGTTGGAGTAGTAGTTACACCTGCCAATTGATTAGCAACAGAATCTATTCTAGTCCGCATATCATTCACGATTCCAGAGGCTTCTGTGTCTTTACCAACTGCTCTACCAACCATAATTATGTCTCCAAGAACCTCATCAATAGTGTGACCTTCTACAACTAACACAGCATATCCAAGATTTTTCAATGATGAAGCAGCATCTAGACTTTGAGTGGAAGCTAAAACCAAATCAGGGTCTAATGCAACGATTGGTTCAATAGAAGGCCCAGAAAAGCTACCGATGCTAGTCATGTTGCCTGCTTCCACCCACGCCGAGAAATTGTATGGATAGTTACAGTAATCGGTTATACCAACAACGTTTTCACCTGCTCCAAGAGCAAATAATACTTCAGTGCTACTAGGCGCCAAAGATACTATTCGTTCTGGGGCTTCAGTTAAGGTTACAATGTTTCCAACTCGGTCAACTAAAGTCACTGGATTGTATTCATCGATTTGGCCTTCTTCCCCTAATTGTGCTTCTATGTTACTGATGGAGTCATTTATGTCGCTTATTTGACCTTGAAAAGTAATATATCCAAAAGCGGATATGATTAATGCGATAACTGCTACAATAGCAATGATATATGTGATAATTTTATCCATCATTCTACACCTTTTAGGATGGATAATCCATCCGTAGAGCTATATAAAAGTTGTGAAAAGCACGGAAAAATCTAACATAAATCACGAAAAAATTGACAACATTTGACAAAAACAGTTATTCAACGCAAACCTTGATGTACGCAATATTGCTTGCAAGATTATTGTCAGTACTATTAACCTTGAAAGATTTTCCATAAAGAGGGCACTCAACAACCAGTGTATGAAATTCGCCATTTTCACCTAACGGGTCAATAGTTCCAATTTTTTCCAAAAACTGCATACCTGATTCTTCACTGATAACAAAACCCAACCACTCTTCACCCATGCAGTTTAGGTCTACTCCTGTTATCAGGGCTTTGAAGCCTAACCGAAAAATTTTGTGAAACAGTTCAGTGGTGTCTTTGCCGTAGATTGGTTCCAGTAGTTCTAAACCCGTTTTGCTACAAACGTCTTTTAGACCCTCCAAATGGGCTTCAACGTTTATGTCTCCAGCGATTAATGCGTCAATGTCCAATTTTTTCAGTACGTCAATGAGGGTGTTTTCTTTTTTGAAGTCAACTATGGTTAACTGTTTACCCATGGATTACGCTATTTTTGTGGCTTCAATGTTTTCTGCATGAGGTGAAGGAATTGAAAGGGTAGTAATCAACGTGATAAGATGGTCAACTGTTACTCCTTGTTTTTCAGCAAGATAAAGAGCATAAAGGGAATCTTTTCCACCGGAAAATAGTGCGGCAGCCTTCATATTCAGCAAACTCCAAGTAGATAGCCAAAACAATCAAAACGCACTATTTAAGAAATCTCATGAAAAATTCGTGAAAGCTGCTCCAATGATTCCACTAGTCTGGGTCCGGGACGAGAGATGCAATCACGTAAAACAGTGTAAAGGTGATCGTTTTTAACTGCAGCTATGTTTTTCCATCCTTGGCGGTTTTTTACAGTTTCAAAGCTTTCCCAAAAAGGAGGCACATCAGGAATAAGTGGAAACAGCAACACATCAGGATTCAAATCCACAATATGCTTAGGAGAGATCATGGGCCATTCTGAAGGTGTGTGACCAAAAATGTTTTTTCCCCCAGCTAAACTAATCAGGTTACCAATCCAATTTTTTGAGTTAACACTAATGTAAGGGTCGTTCCAGACTTCAAAGTATACTTTTGGTTTAACCATAACTGTTTTTGAAGATTCAACTACCTTATGTATTCGTTGTCTCAAATCTTTTACAATTTCCTGGGCGCGCATACTGTTCCCAGTAACATCCCCCACAACTAAAATATCGTCAAGAACGCTCTGCAAACCGTGTGGGTACAGCATCAAAACATTAATGCCCATATTTTGTAGTTTTTTTGCAGCTGTTATTGTTATTTCACAGCTGTGACTACAGTTGGTTGTGCAGGTTTTTGTTTGATTAGAACATTTAGCAACTGATAGCAATACTAGGTCAGGCTTCAAATCTGCAATGGTTTTCACAGAAGGATTCCAGTAACCTCCAACGGTCACAGTTTTGTTTGTTTTTAGCTGAAGGTCTAGTTCTGGTGGGTAGTTGCAATAGTCAGTAACCCCAATAACTTTGTCCCCTGCTCCAACAGCAAAAAGCATCTCTGTGTTGCTAGGAGAAACAGAAACTATCCGCTCTGGACAAACTTGGCCTTTGTTATTTACCATCCAAAACTCATTCCGTATTATACAGACCAAAAGTAGAATTGGACTGTGGCTTTAGAACTTTTTTCTTAACCACAGATGGATGGTTTATTTCACTGTTACAGACTTGGCTAGGTTTCTTGGTTTGTCGGGGTCGTTTCCGCGTTCAATAGACATGTAATAAGCAAAAAGCTGCAACGGAATAACAAACGGGATAGGTGAAAGCACCTCAGGCAATCCGGTATCAATTTCAATGTAATCGTCAGCTAATTTTTTGATTTCTTCATCGTCTTTTTCAATTATTGCAATTATCGAAGCCCCGCGAGCTTTCATTTCCATGATGTTTCCGATGATGCTTCGTCGCGTAGAATCTCGCGGACATATGAAAATCACTGGAAAACCGGATTCAATTAAACTAATGGGTCCATGCTTACTTTCTCCAGCAGGGTAAGCTAAAGACGGAATATACGAAATTTCCATAAGTTTTAGTTTACCTTCAAGAGCCACCGCAGAAGCCATGCCCCGCCCCAAAAAGAAAAAACATTTTTGATTACCGTATTTTTTAGCTAACTCTTTGACTTTTTGTTCTTTAGTTTCAATAATTTCTTCAGCAATATCAGGTATACGTTCAAGGCTTTCTTCAAGGTCCTCGATTTCAGTGTGAGAAACTTTACCGCGTTTTTTGGCAAGACGTATCGCTAGTTGAGAAAGCACAGAAATTTGAGAAGTAAAAGTTTTTGTCGCTGCAACTCCAATTTCTGGACCCGATTGCTGAACAATGTAAACTCGAGAAACCCGTGTGAGGGTGGAGCCAACGATGTTTGTTAATCCCAAAACAGTTGCCGCCCGCAATCTTGCGCTTTCAACCGCTTCTAGAGTATCTGCAGTTTCTCCTGATTGACTAACAACTAGAAGAGTGCTATCGATGTTTACTGATTTTCCGTGTTGTTCAACAAACTCTGAAGCTATCACGGGGTGGGTTGCCAAAAAAGATAACTTAGAGAACAAGTAAGATGCAGCCAAACAAGCATGATATGAAGTTCCACAAGCAACTAAGAATACTTCCCCAGCGCGATCAAGAAAAGTAGTCATTAACTCCAAGTATTTGTCCTGTAACCTCAAAGTGTCCCGTAACCGGATAGGTTGTTCATGGATTTCTTTTAGCATAAAATGTGGATAACCTTGTTTTTCGGCGGCTTCAGGCGCCCACTCAATAAGTTCAGGCTTTCGGATAACTGATTGCCAATCACCTATTTTGTGAATTCGATATCCAGTGTCACTTAATACAACTATTTCGCCGTTTTCAATAACTAACGACTTGTTTGTTTTCGAAAGAAACGCAGGAACATCCGAGGCAACATACAAACTATCATCTGCCACCCCAACAACAAGTGGACTTTCTTTTCTGGCGCAAACAATCTTATTAGGCTCAGCAACAGAAATTATTGCAATTGCATAAGAGCCCTCTAGCATTTTCACAGTTTCTCGAACGGCCTCAACAAAAGAGGATAGTGTTTTGAGTTTTTCTTCAACAAGATGAGCGATTACTTCTGTATCAGTTTTTGATTTGAAAATATGCCCCTTCTCTACAAGTTCGGATTTGAGTTCAGCAAAATTTTCTATAATTCCGTTGTGAACTACTGCAATCTGATTTTTGCAATCTGTGTGAGGGTGAGCATTCTCTTGGTAAGGGGCTCCATGGGTTGCCCAGCGAGTGTGCCCAACACCCAACCGTCCAGGCATATCATCAAGGTTGTGCCATTGATTAACTTCATCTATTTTTCCGCTGTCTTTTTTTATGGAGAGGTTGCCGTCATCAATCGTGGCAATTCCTACTGAGTCGTAGCCTCTGTATTCTAATTTTTTTAAGCCGTCATGAATTACAGGAGCAGCTTGCTCTGTTTTTAGGATGCATCCGAATATTCCACACATACTTTATTCCACTCTGATTGATTTTTAGTTAAATACAGTAACGTAATCTAGTTGCCTAGATTTAGATGAACCACAAGAACATCTATAAGCATTTTTAGTATTCATGTTTTAGCATTATAACAAAAATTTTAATGGTTGTTGGATAACAGAAACACAAATATTACCATCAGATTTTCAAAAATAATCATTCTCTAATTTTTTGTAAGTTTTTCCAAAAGCGGAATTACCGCAACAAATATGAATCAAAAAAATTAACTGAAACGAGGAGAGCATTTTGGTTCTATCAGACTTCCTTTCCCCCGACGAAACGATACTATTCCAGAGCAAAAAGATTCATAGTCTTAATGATAATTTCTTTTTTTACATAACTGATCAACGAATTCTTCTTCACAGGCGACGAGGAGTCATGTTCAAAAAAGATAGAATAATATCGGAAAGGTTGGAAAACATCAGTACAATGCAATACAAAGAAGTTGGATTAATACGAAAAAAAGGGGTTTTGCGAATTGATACCTACAGCAAAAAAATGGATCCAATAGTTGGAAACGTCGCCGACGTTAAAGCAATCTGGCAAGAGTTGCAAAAGTATATCAGAAGAGAACCCCCCATATAGTTTTAGCGAAATTTTAGCTTCGTTTAAATCCAAGAAAAAGCCCAAAAACTAAACTGACAATAAAAGGAACATGAGCCAGAAGGGGCGTTATCAAACTCAGGGCAGGATTTATGGCATTAAGCATTTTTGTTGTTGTTTCGGCCAATCTGCTGTAGTCTACATTAACTATGTTTGCGGAAGCAAGTAATATTAACGAAAAAACTACGACCCCAACAATTAGTGCTATTTTGAGGACTTTTCTGATTGTGTAACCTATCAAAAATCCACCTACTCCACCTAAAAGCAACTGAAAAACAATAGGTGCCAAAGACTCTGCAATATAAGAGGTCATCACTATCCAATTGTTTGTACTTTTTACCAACTAAATAAAATTAACCAAAAATAGAATCTGCAGACAACATAGTTACTATATCGAACAATTCAAAATTTAATTAAATTTTTATTTGATAAAAAAATCAATAATTTAGAACATACTTTCCTAAAAATAAAAAGTGAAAAATAGGAAATTTACAGTTTATGAAATCTACAAAGACAAGCACCAAGGACATTGTCGTTTTTGAGGAGCCCGAGCGACTTAAAACAATTTTGAATAAAACAAGCTGGAAGATTCTCGATCTGTTAGGCAAAACAGAAATGTATCCCATGGAAATCGCCAAAAATCTAGGAATTCACGAACAAAAGGTGTACTATCACATTAGAAAATTATCCAAAGCAGGTGTGATAAAAATTGTCAGAGAAGAAAAGAAAAAAGGAGCTGTGGCAAAATACTACAAAGCTTTTTTTCCAGCAATGGGAATTGAACTCCCGTTTGGTCAACAAAAAATGGGCAAGTTACCCGTCCGAAAGATAAACAAAAAAATCAAAGATTTTTTACACCCATTCGTTAGCAACAACCAATTTGATGGAAAAATCGTTGTGGGTAGTCCTGACCCCCATGGTCCATTTAAAGCAAAGGCTCGGGATGGTCATTATGCGGCGTATTTGACGTTGTTTTTGGGTCAGTTTGTGGATTTGCCTGACGATTTTGTGGTAAAACTAGATGTTGATGTGAAAGCAGAAAAAGAAGAAAACAACAACTTAGTTTTGGTTGGTGGACCGGGAACCAATCTTATCACTCAAGAATTTAACGAGTTTTTGCCTACACAATTTAACATGATACCTTCAAAGCACGGTTTCGTTTTGGGAGGACTGGTTTCAGAAAAAACCAAAAAAATCTACACCGCCGACACAATGGGCTTAATCGCCAAAATCCCGAACCCCTGCAATAAAGAAAAAACCGTAATTATTCTCGCGGGCAACAAAGCTGTTGGAACCAAAGCGTGTGTACTTGCATTAACCAAGTTTTGGGAAAAAACTTTGAAAAAATTTGACCTAAAAGAATTCGCTACAGTAATTCAAGGCTTTGACCTCGACGGCGATGGAAAAGTAGACTCGATAGAAGTTCTAGAATGATCTGAAACTATTATCTTTAAGCAACAATATTTTTGTAGCATGAAACCCATAACCGTCGTGTTTTTTGCTAAGGGACACAAAAATGTTCTTTCTACACACAAAACCACATTTGAAGTTACAAAAGAAACTGAACTCTCAAAACGTGGAAACTGTATCATAGCGGTGGAATCAACTATGGGTGCAATTGATTTACCTGATGAGTTCAAAAAAGCTGCACAAAAAGAAAACTCAAAAATTACAATAACCATTGAAGTCGGCAACCAAAAAGAAACCACTATAGGAAAAGGAAACCCCAAGTTGCAGTTTACTCACCCAACAGACTTGGTTGTTAGAAAAAGCAAGTTCGTATGCAATAGAACCCTAGCAATTGAGGCAAACAAGGCGTCAATTGATTTTTCCCAAAAGCTTGTAAAGAAACTTCAGAACCCAAATCAGAAAGTAAAGGTTACGTTAACAGTAAAAAATCATTGAATCTGAGCGTCCACTACTACTTGCCAAGTGTAGGGGGCAACTTCTCGGACGGTTTTAGTAAAAAGAAACTTGATTACTTGTCGGTTGTTTTGTTTCACTGCTTGCTCTAACTCTGTTTTTGCTGTTTCTAACGGTTCAGCAGAATCATAAACAAAACAGTAATAGTGAACAATTCCCCCCTCGAGCTTGATTGCTTCACAGGCCACATCAATAAATTCTAAAGCTGTTTCGGGCAGGTTCATGATTACGCGATCTGCTTTTTGGGATAGCTGATTTTTGACGACTTTTCGGGCGTCCCCGACAATAGATACAACTTGTTTTTGTACCCGATTAACTTTCACATTTTTTTCCAACAAAGATACTGCATCGGGATTTATGTCTATTGCATAAACTTGAACTGTTTTGTGGTTTTTTGCTATAGGAATAGCAAATGGTCCTACTCCCGCAAAGAGGTCAACTACAGTTTCCTTGGAGGTTACTTGGGAGGCTACACGGTTGTGTTCGTTAGAAAGCCTAGGAGAAAAATAGGCTTTTGCAACATCCACATAAAATGTGTTACCGTATTCTACGTAAACAGTAGAGGTTTTTTTGCTTCCAGCCAAAAATTCAAGGTCCCGTATGCGGTAAACTCCTTTGACTGCTCCTGCTTTTTTCAAAACAGTGTTTGTCTGTTTATGAGCCTTTAGTATGGCTTCTCCAATCAGGCTTTTGTACTCAAAAAGCTCGTCAGGAATTTCAACAATTGCTATGTCACCAATAAAATCGATTGCATGAGGAACAAAATCCAAAAATTCAGGGGGTAATTTGTCTTTTAGTAAATCAAGGGGCAAAATATTCTGTTTTTTTCGTTCATTAAAATCATAAACAGAAATTTCAAAGGTTGGCAGTTTGTTGTTCAATTTTTCAAGAGTTACAAGTGAAGGCTCAGAAATTAAGGGGATTTTTAAAGTGTTTTCTATTTGTTGAATTTGTAGGTCACGGTTTGATAGGTCAAGTTCAGTAATTAGGCGGATTGCTGTTTCTCCAAGTTTTTTGGGAACCGTTAAGCATACAGATTCGGGCACTTTTGTTCACTAAACAATAGGTAAAGAGGGCATTTAAATTCGTAGAGCAAACAACAGCCGTCATTTTGTGCGTTTAAGGGTGTAAAATGCCAACGCCAATTCGGAAAGGGATACTGCACCCATGGATAAAACGCCGATAAGGTGGCTTGAAGAAACAACGTAAGCAACAGCATAAACAAGTAAAGGGACAACTAAAGTTGTAATGCCAACGACGAGTTTTTTTAGGTCATGGATTAAGGCAGAAATTTTGCCCTTGGTTACAATACTCAAGAACAGTTGAATTTCAAAAACGCTCGCTGAGGCAATTGATAGTATTGAAAAGAATGGGATTAGTATCAGCAATGGGGAGGTTATGGGTTTAATAAATGTCAGAACCAGCAAAAGCAAGGGCACTGGAACATAAGTTAAAGTGGCTACCAAGGTTTTGGAGGTTACAATTCGATTAAGGGTTAATGGTAAGGTTTTGGTGTATTCGAGCCCTTTGCCTTCGGAGTTTAACAGGGCAAGGGGCATGAGTAAAACAAAAACGCCCCCCATCAATGTGGAAACCAGCAATGTAGAAGCCCGTAAAACTTGAAAACTTGCCAGCATAAAGGACACAATAACTGTTTCCAGAACGGGTAACGCAAAAAAGAAGGCAGTTGCTGGGTTTCTTGAGCAGCTTTTCAAGTCTTTTAGAACATACCCAAACAAGGGGCTACGGGGTTTAATTGACAAATCTGTTGCAATTTCTCGAGTAAATTTGATATCTGCCCCGGCGGATATTTTTTTGACTGTTTTTAGTATCCAGTTACCTGCAAATCCAGAAACACCAAGGTAACTGACCATACTAACGACTGCAACTAAAGTTGTGGACGAAGCGGCAACTGTGTTAGTTACACTGGCCACAGTTACTCCAGCAGAAAAGGGATGTAGAAAACAAAATAACAGATTAGAAAGTTGGTTTGGGTCCAGCAGCATGGTTTCCAAGGAGGGTACAATATACCAGGGCAAACTAATCAGCAGACTGACGCCCATGAGCAGGGAGCCCCACATAAAAATAAAAACTAGCCGAAGAAGGGTGTGGCTTTTGGAGCGCCCGCCTCGAGACAGGTTTTTTGTGAAGATTCTGGAAAACCATAATGATACTGCGACTGCTAAAACTGCATTCATTACTGAAGCTGCGAGCATTACCAGAATCGCCAAGGCTGAGCTGGTGTAGTAGGCTACCATTAGTATTTGGCTTAGTATGGAGCCAACAACAATGTAGTCTACTGTGGAAGAATAGACAGCAACGCTGAAGAGTCTGTACTGACAAAGGAGGACATTGTTTGAATGGCGTAAAGTGCCATGAACCCAAAAGTTACTGCCAAACTTAGGGCAACTGCGCTGGTTAACCCAATTGTTGGGGAGCCAAAAAACTGTGCCGTAAAGGGCATAATTGCAGCCAAAATATTAAACACAGCAACCAAGGATTTGTCCCATTTTGCGATTCTGAGGGCTTTTTTAGTTACTTCCAGATTATCTTGGGCATCTGCTCCTAGCTTTCCTTTCCCAAATCCACCCCACCACATTCTTCCTTTTTCTTCAGCTATGGATCGATATACAACTTCTTTGTATGGTGATCTGCTTTGGTGCCAAGCTTCAAGCAGTTTCATTTTGGAAAAACGCCTCCCCCAAGAGCCGGGTCTTCTTGGCAATCTCGTTTTCTTCGTTTGTGAGTTTCAAAAAAACCTCTTCCAAGGTTTTGCTTTGGTTTCCTGTTTGGGTTTTGAGTTGGTCAAAGGTTCCTTCTGCTACAATTTTTCCGTTGTAGATGATTCCAATTCTTGTACAGATGTTTTGTGCAACTTCCATGATGTGGGTGCTAAACAAAACTGATCCGCCCTTTTTTGCGTGCAACAACAAAAGGTCCTTTACCAAGCGGCTGGTTTTGGCATCAAGACCACTTAGGGGCTCATCCAACAAAAGAACGGGGGGTTGATGAACAAAAGCAGCAATCAAAGCGACTTTTTGTTTCATGCCCGTTGAAAGGGTTGCTATTGGGGCATCAAAGTAGGTTCCGATGTCAAAGGCGTCGCCTAACTGGGATAATATGCGGTTGACTGTGGTTTTGTCGATTTTTCGAATGGAGGCTATGAACTCAAAAAAGTCCCGAGCCGACAAGGACTCATACAGTATTGGTTTTTCTGCGACGTATCCGATTAGGGATTTTACTTCGATGGGGTTTGTTACGGGATTGTAGCCTTCAACTTTAACCCATCCGGAAGTTGGGTCAACCAGGCCCATTATTGCTTTGATAGTTGTGGTTTTGCCTGCACCATTAGGACCAAGTAATCCGTAGATTTCTCCGGGTACAACCTTAAAGGTTAGTCCAGTTAAGGCATGAACCGACCCGAACTGTTTTGTTAGCTCAGAAGCTTGAATTAATGGAGCGGACACATTGTAACACCTAGGTAAAGTAAGCGTTGTTGAGTGTGCCTTTACTGAAAATAATATTTTATTAAGTTAGAATCCAGATTACGGCGACTTCAATCCAATCTCTTGGGTTACGTTTTCAAGTTTTATTACAACCAAGGTCTTGTTTTCTGGGGTCAGGGACGCCCATCCATCCTGTTTTGTGAAGCCATGAGCAGGTAAAAAGTTTGGCGAGAGTTTTTGTTCGCCTTCTTTTCTGAGTTGATTGATTGCATTGGTTCGCTCTGTTTGGTCAGTTACCGCTTCAAGGTTACCATGGAAAACAACGAAGCTGTATTCGCTGAGGTCTTCGCGGTATTCTTCAATTTCTACGCAGACGTGTTTGTCATTTTCGATAAGTTTCATCTTTTTTCCGTAATCAGTGAAATGAAAATACAGTGAATCATCGATTACCACATATTGGAAGGGTGCCATGTACGGGTAAGTGTTCCCTTTGAAAGCAATTCTGCAGAGGCGCTGTCTGCGGATTAGTTTCCACATTTCTTGTTTTGTCATTTTAGGTAACTTAAAAACAACCAAAAGTAAACCTCAACAAAAATAGTGTAAACTAAATACTTGAATTTTATGACTGGCATTCTAACTTAGTTGTGACAAGATTTCTTCTCGTTTGAACATTTTTACTCCAATCCGAAAGACCACAAAATCCAAGGCGACAAACAACGCTGCAAGAACTGCGATAACTGCGGGTCCAAAGATTAATGCTCCAGATATTTGTCCGAACACTAATCCAAGGATTGGAAGTAGCAAAATTACACTGATTTGTTGGGCTTCTCGGAAGCCTTTGACTTTTGCGGATATGATTACTGTTAAGCCGATGCTTGCCAGAGCAACAGTTGGAGCTAGTCCAAAGATTAGTAAAATCCAGTCAAGGCTGGGCAATAACAGCATTCCGTTGAATAATCCAAAGGACAATACATCAAAGATTATGGTGTACACCACAAAGGAAATAATTGTCACCAGCATGGAGGGAATAAAGGACACAAGCATTTTTCCAAATAACAGTTCACTGTCTGATATTGGAGTTGCTAACAGTCCCTCGATGGTTTTTCGTTCTTTTTCTCCTGCAAAACTATCTGAAGCAAGAACACTTGAAGCCATCAACGGGATAATCAAGAAGAATGGGGCAAAGAAGTAAATCGCCATCACGTAAATCATGATCTGAAGTTCACTCATTGCTGCTAGTTGGTCTTGCACAGGAAGAGGTAAATTTTGTACCAAGGGAACAAAACCGCCTAAATCTGCTTCAGAGCCAGAAACAACACGTGGAATCAAGGTTAAAATCACGGGAATGAACACTGAAATCATTAAAGGAACGATAACTATGGGCAAAATTACCTGCCAGTTGCGTTTGATTTCGAGCCAATCTTTACTGAAAACAAGTTTTGCCTTTTCCAGCCTCATTTTTGTTCCTCCTTAATCAGTTTCAAATATGCTTCTTCAAGGGACGGACGAACAACCTTCACCCCCAGAATCAAACCACCAGCTTCAACTAGGCTTTTCACAATTTTTGGAGTTCCTAATTGAATGTTTTGCATAGTTGCTGTAAGTTTACAAGACTCTTCGTCAATGGTTACTTGTTTTACTTCACTGACATTTTTTACTGCTTCAACAAGTTTGGAGTTAACTGTTTCCAAGGTAACTTCAACCGTTGGGGTTCCACTTATCTTGTTTCGAAGCCCGTCAGGAGTTCCCACGATAACGCTTCTGCCTTTGTTGATTATCATAACTCTGCTGCACAGTTTTTCAGCATCCTCAAGATGATGGGTACACAACAAAATGGTGCTTTTCTCTTGATAACTAAGTTGTGCTATTAGATCTCGGACTTCCTTGGAAGATTCGGGGTCTAAACCTGAGGTGGGCTCATCCAAGAAAATAACTGAGGGCTTATGAACCAAAGCTCGGGCTAGGGCTAGTTTTTGTTTCATTCCTTTGGAAAAGGTTCCCACCTTGTCATTTCTGCGCTCCCATAACCCAAAAAACTCCAACATTTCCTTTATCCGTTGGTTTTTCTTGGTAGGTTCTGTTAATCCGTAGGCTTGGGCAAAAAAGTCCATGTTCTCGTAGGCGGTCAGTTTCTCGTAAAGGCTTGGGTTCTCAGTTAAAATTCCAACAGTTTCTCGCACCTTCAAGGAGTCACTGTTAATCACATAACCTTTGACTTTAGCTGAGCCTTCGGAAGAAGAAATCAGTCCCGCAAGCATTCGAACTGTTGTTGTTTTTCCTGCACCATTTGGACCTAATAGACCAAAAACTTCCCCTTCATCAACGCTAAAATTCAGGTGATTAACTGCAACATAGGAACCAAACTTTTTTGTCAAGTTTTCAACTTCAATTATTGGCATAACAACTGGTTCTCCTTTTCTTCAGAAAGACACGATAAACGGTTTGATCACCTTTTGAAAATTTGATTATTGTATTTATTCAGCTTTTGGTGAAATTAAAATTATTGTAGAACTTGTGGCGGGCCCGAGGGGAATTGAACCCCTGACCTACGGGTTAAGAGCATCAGCCTAGTCCCATGTTTGGACCAGTCCGCCGCTCTGCCTTGCTGAGCTACGGGCCCACATGTGGCACTCTCACTAAAGTGAAACAGTACCCATATATTTTTTGTTCTTACAGAACGTACGTGTAATCAGGAGAATAAACGCGTTGAAAGAACTTGTGTTTGTCGGGTTAGGACTCTACGACGAAAACGATGTTTCATTACGGGGACTAAAAGAACTCAAAGAAGCAGACACAGTTTTTGCAGAAACTTACACCAGTTTGATGCCGGGCCTTTCCATCAAAAAACTGGAAGAAATGATTGGAAAACAAATCGCAATAATTCCACGAAGAGTCTTAGAAGAAGAAAACGGTGAACAAATTTTTGAAGCTACAAAAAAAGGAAAAGTAGCAATTATAGTTCAAGGTGACCCCATGATTGCCACAACTCATGTGGATTTGCAGATTAATGCAAAAAAACTTGGAATCAAAACATCTGTGGTGCATGGTGCGTCGGCTGTTTCTGCGGTTAGGGGTCTTTCAGGGTTACAGAACTACAAGTTTGGAAAATCAGTTACAATACCCTTTCCTGATCGGGGCATAGTTCCTGAAACTCCATACAATGTAATTCAAGAAAACAAGAAAAGAGGTCTGCATACAATGTGCTATTTGGACATAAAAGCAGTAGAACAAAGGTACTTGACGGTTAACGATGCGATAAAGTCCCTTATGGAGTTGGAGAAACAAAAAAAGGAAAAAGTTGTTACGCCAAAAACGTTGGTTGTGGGAGTTGCACGAGCTGGCGCACCCGAACCTATTGTTAAGGCGGGTTTTGTTGAAGATGTTGTGGAGTTTGATTTTGGAGCTGCTCCACATACTTTGATTTTTCCGGGGAAGCTTCATTTTATGGAGGCTGAAGCTCTTGTGGAGTTAGGGGATGCTCCTAAGCAGGTTTTGGAGTTGGCTCAATGAAAATCGATGATTTGATTACAAAATATATTCGGGGCGCTGAACGAGTGATTAACGAGGTGCAAGAAATTCCGGAAGATGTGAAACTCAAAAATGAAGAGGCAGAAATTGTTTTTGATTGGGCGAAACGTTATTTGTCAGACGCCAAATACTACCAAGAGCAAGGGAAACTAGAAACCAGCCTTACTTCTGTTGCTTACTGTGAAGGCCTTTTGGATGCCTTGCGGTTGTTAGGAGCTGTAGAGTTCACATGGTAACAAAAAGCAAAAAAATTGTCCTCGCCTCAGGAACCTTTGATTTACTTCATTTAGGTCATGTGCGTTTCTTGGAAGAGGCAAAAAAAGCCGGAAACGAAAACGCCAAATTAGTTGTTATAGTCGCCCGAGACAGTACTGTTAAAGCCCAAAAAGGAAAAACACCAGTAATGCCTGAAGACCAACGCCGTGCCCTTGTGGAGTCCCTAAAGGTAGTGGATGAAGCGATTCTAGGCAAAGAAGGAGTTAGCATCGAAAAAGCAATAGAACAAATCAAACCAGACATAATTGCTGTTGGTCATGATCAATACAGCACAGAAAAAAAGGTTTTGAAAGCCATAGATCAAAAGGGTCTCAAAATCAAAGTTGCCAAGATTGGTCGATTTGGTAAACGAGAACTAGATAGTTCGTCAAAGATTGTAAGAAAAATCATCGAATCAGTAAACAAGTAATTTTTATGGATTGATTAAAATCTCAATTTTTACTTTGTTCCCATCTTTGAGACCCAGCTGGCGCCTCAAACAAGTCGAAGCAACAATTTCCAAAACTGATGCTCCATAGTGGCTCCTCATGGCGTAGATTACTGCACCTTTTACTTTGTTGTTAATTATGGCAGGGTAACATTTTACTGGACCAAAGGTTCGGGATTCTGTTTTGAAGCCTTCTAGGTCTATTGCAGGATATGTTTCGAGTTCAGACAAGGTTTTCAAGTCGTAATCCGTTGATATTTTGACGTTAAGAGTTCCAGGGTAAGGGTCAAACCCAAGTTTTTCTACGAACTGGTTACGGTAACCTTCCTTAGTGACATAATAGGCACCTTCACCAAGTCCACTAAACAAAACGCCTTCTAAAGTAATTGAAGGCGGATATTCGGATTCAAAAATTACTCGCAACTCAGAATACAGCTTTTTTAGCTCAGAAACTCCTTGAGGAGTAATTTTAGTTAAACACCCATCCACAGTTACGCTTCTTGTTATCCAACCCATCTTCTCCAAATTAATAAGATGCCGCGAAGCCGTCTGCTGGGAAGCTCCAATTTTTTCTGCCAAATATTCTGTGGAGACTTTAACTGTTCTGCTGGAGGCTCCTAAATCGGCTAGCT
>JARRLY010000001.1:47848-98510 GCA_037386545.1 Candidatus Bathyarchaeota archaeon | reverse complement strand
TTTATTGTTTTTCAAAAAATACAATGAAACTGCATTTCAATCATTAGTTAATCAAATTCATAATACGAAAACGAAAATAAAACAATCAAACGAAGCGTTTGGTTAAGATTTGAGTGTGGAAGTATTTTGTTTTGTTAGTTTTGTCGCTGCTTCTCCGATCATGAAGAGTCCGATTAGGATTATTATGGTTGGGAATAGTTCAAGTTTGTATCCCAGGATTCCGGTGATTCCCATGGCAAGGGCCACAAGACCGATAAATAAACTGAATTTGCTTAACCTAGTCTTGTTTAACACCCGAGCACCATTAAGTCCAATCAAGATAAGTCCAACCCCCAAAGAAATGAAAGGCCCGGTTTCTATTCCAGTTTGGCTTTCTATAAGCCAGCCAACACCAAGTAAAACAACAAAAAGTCCCCAAGCCAACCCCTCAAAAGCTTTACTGTCCAAGACACTCCCTCACAACAGCTAGAATTACAATTATTTTCAAATCAATTTTTAATACTTTTGATGATAATCCAACCTAATTTTTTTGAATAGGTTTTCTCGAAAATAATCTAAGTGTATTTTTTGAATATTTCATGGTATTTTTGTATGGTTTTTTTGGGGTTATCTGTGTACAGGACTGCTCGTCCTAGGCTGATTAAGGGGTTTTTGACGTGTCGGATGTTGTTTGCTTTTCCACCTTGTGGGCCGATTCCTTGAAGCAAAAAAACTGCCTTGTCGCTATTGTTTGTGCAGTGTGCAAAAAGTAAGGCTTGCCATTTACTGTGGTGTTTATCATCATTTGTTCTGCTTCGGGGTTAGACATTAAAGTCAAAACAATTACGCCCATGTCTTTTTCGTGTGCTTTTTGCACAGTCCTTGAGATGTTACCCGCAAAAGGTGAAAATGTGAAGGCGTCAAAGCCCATTTTTTGTATCCAATACAAAGCCGACCCATTAGTAGAGCCAATGTCTGTTAGTTTATGGTCCAGAATTGAAATCATTCCGTGTTCATGGATTTTTTTGGTTATTGTTTGAAGTATTCCTGTATGGCCTAGGTAGTACTGGGTGTTAGGTTTCACACAACAACAGTAGTCGCTGACCTGTTCGATAATGTCTAAAGAAAAATCTAAGAGGGTTTGTCGGTCTTCTTTGTTTGCATAGCTTTCTGGGATTGTGTTACTGCTTCTTTGATTAGGCAACGCAGGGTCAAGATTAAGGTTAATAAAACTACCCTTCTGTTTGGTCGCCTGCAAATACTTCTCGTAAAACATTTTGTAACACTGCATGTAATGTGCAAACTTTTCATTATTAAGTAGGATGGAAAATCTTGCACCTAACGGCCACAACAAAAAAGAAACAAACTAAAAACAGAAGCAAAACAACCTAGACAAACTCCTTTTTGATGAGGTTGGCAAAAAACAGAATTTAGGCGTATTTTTGATGCTACAGACAACCCCGACTTAAACTGCCAAAATATTGTCCATAATAATTTTTTTGACATAAACTAAAGTTTATCTTTTTTAGGAAAGAAAATCAAAAATAGAAAAATGATGCTTTGGTAACCAAGGCAGAGTTAGTTTTTTAGGCTCATCTGAGAAATGAGGCTAACGTATTCTTGGATGACCCTTTGTCGTGCTTTCTTGTTTTTTATGTTCGTTAGTCTTGAACGCAGATGAAATGCACGACGCTTAATTTTGTCTTTAGTCAAATTTATCGCCTGTGACAATACTTCTTAAACAGCGGATTATCATCTTTTGCATATAAATATTACGGCATTTATCGCCAAATAAATACAGATTTGGAATGCTGACGGAAATATTTCATCTGCAGTAATATGTGTTTTTCTGAAGCACACTTTTTATTTGTTCATGTTCCCTTCAAATATAGACAAAAACTCTAGAACAAAAATAAAGAGCGGAGAAAACGTGGAAAACAAAAGACGAGACCGACTTCACATAATTGCAGAAATATTAAACATAACCAAAGATGGCTCCTTGAAAACTCAGATAATGTACAAAGCAAACTTAAGCTTCGCTCAACTAAATGAATACTTAAATTTCCTAACAAAAATTGAACTCATTAAAATTAATAAAGAAAAGAACAAAACCATTTACAGAATAACTGACAAAGGCCAAAATTACCTCGAAAAATACAAAGACATCTCTGAAATACTGGGAAACAATGACCTATAGGTCCTTAAAAAACTCGAACTAAAATGGGCTTTCTTTGAACAAAACCAAAAATGACAAAGGTTAAGAAATAACCTTCGCTGTAACCCCGTCAATTTTTATTACTTTTTCTTCAGCTGTTTTTTCATTCCGGAACGTAATCTCGTAAATTGGGCTATAAATTGCTGCATGTTCAGAAACCTGAAACAGTTCTTCCTCGATTTCACCAACGTTTGGAGGCCGCTTAACAATACGATTTTTAATTATATTAACCTCTTTTTGAGGCGTAAGCTTTCCGCTCCCCTTCTTTTTACCGAACTCTTCCAATATCTTTTCTGGATTTTCTTCAGAAGGAGCAGCAGGCACTTGATTCGGAGGAATTTCATTTCCTTCTTTATCAAGAACCAAATAGGCTTTATCTTTATATGATGCACACATTTTTGCTTCTATTTTAATTACTTTGCGTGACTTTCCTGCCTCTGCAGGCTCAACTTCGGGCTTGTATGCTTTTCCCGAAATCTTTACTTGTTCAGTTTCAGGCTCAACATCAAGAGTATAAACTTTTGATTTATAGTATTGTAGGTTGTATTTTGCGTCAATTAGAACATAAGGCTCATAATATTTATCCACTGAAACAACTCGAATTTCTTCAGACCGATTCTTCGAAAAACTGAATTTTGTAAAAAGTTTAAATTTCATTTTTTCAGCAGTAAGTTTAACTATCGTCGGATCAACACGAGATTTATAGACTATTATTTTTCTTTCACTTATTTTTTCTGGGGTAGGAGGAATCTCGCTCAAATATAGCACCTGAGAACTAAAATTCCATTTTCTTTAATTAATTATTTATGAAGCCAAAATCTGAATTCATCATTTACTGAATGCTTTCGTTTATTGGTCTTTCAAGTAATCAAATGTCCTGTCTTTGATATCAGCAGAGTTGACAAGCATGGACTTAATTACATTATATCTTCCTTCGTTTATTTTTTTAATGAAAAATAACCAACAGTAAATAACATCATTAAATCAAATGGAACAAAGTTCTATAGTAACTTTCCATAAAATATTTGAAATATTTTGCACTGAGAAATATCGCCTTTATGTCAAGACACCGAAAAGCCTAATTGCTTTAACATTAATTTCTTTACTTTTTTTCATACCACAAATGTTTTTTGTTACATCAGCAAGTTCAGAACCATCATTGGAGAAAATTCTTGAAACCTCAGGATTTTCAAATATTGAACGTACAGATATTGAAACATTTCCAGCAGGGATTTACAACATCACATTGTTAGCTGAGTTTGCTAGACATTGTAATGATAATGTTCTAAGTTACTACATTGTTGAATCAACTGAATATACCACAATTTTCACTGGACCAGAAGGAGCAACTGGAGTTACTGAGGGGTATGTTATTCCTCCTTTATCAAAAATGTTTGCTGTTGCCAACGAATTTGGGTTGTCAATGATTACTCCCTACAATCAATACTTTAGTGAACATTATTTGAATCCAGACTTTCTTGAACAATGTCAAATCTACAAGAATTTGGACGATCCAAAAATGCTTCTAATTGGGTTTGAAAATTGTTACTGTGTATCCCTTGATAGAGACTACAACGACATGGTTTTCTCTTTGACTCTTATCAATCCCGTAGAAATAGTGAATGTTAGTCAGAATCCTCAGGTCCCAAACTATGACGAACCTGTAGTAGTTATGTCACAAGTCAAAAAAGGAAATTATGAAATTGATTCAGTAGTTCTACGATATCAAATTGATTCAGGCAGTTGGAATAACGTAACCATGAATCTGGACAACACAGATTATGTAGCAAATATTTCTGCTCAACAATATGGAACATTAGTAAATTACAAAGTTTATGCCACAGACACCTTTGGAAATACTGATGTTTCATCAATTTATTCATACACTGTGGCCGATTTTATTGCTCCAGTAATTTCAGATGTTATTCAAGTTCCCCGCGCTCCTAATCCTGGAATCTCAGTTACAGTCTCAGCAAAGGTAACCGAGCTTTCAGGAGCCAGCGGCATCAAAAATGCAACATTATGGTTTTATAGTAATAACCTTTGGTCTCCCATCAACATGACCTTCCAAACCGGTTTATGGAAAGCAACAATTCCAGGACAAGCATCAGGCAGCATTATACAGCTTTATCTAAAAGCCTTCGACAATGCAGGAAATAGTGCTAAAACATCAACTCTCAGCTACACTGTCAATACCTATAACAAAAGACCAACAGCAGATTTCTCTGCACCAGCCATGGCATACACCAATGAAGTTGTTGACTTTGATGCTTCTGCAAGTTATGATGCTGATGGAACAATAGTAAATTACAGTTGGAATTTTGGTGATGGAACAACAGGAACTGGAATAGCTGTTTCACATTCGTACACCAACGAAGGAGAATATGTTGTCACTCTAACTGTTATGGATAACAGGGCAACAACAGATTCTATATCTAAAACGATTACAATTGAAAATAGACCGCCAGTAATAGTAAACAGTCCGCCAACAGCTATCTTCACAGAATCTCCTGATCCTGCTTATGCAACTGAAACTATAACTTTTGATGCGTCTGATTCCAATGATTCTGATGGTGAAATTGTTAGTTACCTTTGGGATTTTGGTGATGGAATAACCACAACAGGTGTTACAACAACACATGTCTATAGTGATGATGGTTCATACCTTGTGGAGTTAACAGTAACAGATAACGAGGGTGCCACACACTCAACAATTACAACAAAATACATCCTAAACAACTCTCCAGTAGCGTCATTCGCACAAGCTTCTAACGAAGTCTTCATTGACGAAGAAAACTCTTTTGATGCCTCAGAAAGCTTTGACCTAGACGGAACAATAGTTGCATATTCTTGGGATTTTGGCGATGGGACAACCGCAACAGGCGATACAGCTACTCACATTTACAAAAATAGTGGAACCTACACAGTAGCCCTTACAGTTACGGATGATGATGAAGACACAGATTCAGTAACTTCAACAGTAAATGTTGTTAATCAAGTACCTGTAGCATTATTCACCACAAACACTACCGAAATAACCGAAAACCAAGGAATAAGATTTGATGCTTCTGAAAGTTATGACCTCGATGGAACTATAGTAAGTTACAGTTGGGATTTTGGTGATGGAACAAACTCAACCGGTTTGACTGCAGATCACAACTATGCTGAAGACGGAGATTACACAGTAACTCTAATAGTAACAGATAATGAAGGAGCCACAGACTCAACAATTGAAGGTGTTAGTGTTGTTGCAAAATCAGAAGTATCGTTGGCTATTCTTTCTGTGATTGTTTTAGGCATCACAGCATTAACGGCCACTCTTTTGTATGGCTTGTTTGTACAAAGAAATAACAAGAAAAAATCTAAAGAAAACTACTAAACCGAGACCCGTTCTAGGTTTATTTCTTTTTTTAATTTTATTCCTAGTTTAAAATAAACTAAATTCTGAAAAACATTCACTTTAAAAAATTAGTCGAGGTCTAAAACGCCCTCAAAGACGTCTTCTTTGTTAACCATCAATTGATTAGATAACCATAATTTCATTAAAGTGTTGTTTGATGGAAACTCTCCTGTGAATGAAACTAATTTTCCGTTTTTTAGTGCCTCTACTTTGAATGTGTTTTCTGATGTTTTGCAAAGATATGAAACTGTTTCTGCACAGTTGGCCATAGTCTTGAAGTCGTCCCATTTTCGGCATTTGACGTTTACTGCCTTTGCGGACCCAGTACCGACTGTGGATTTTTGTAGAGGGACCTCACCAGATGTCGGTAAATTTGATAATGCACATTGAAGATTTGATATTTTTTCTTCAATGCTTTCGATTTTACTCGTCATTTCTCCAGTTTCACCCAAACTTTCTGTTATTATTCCCAACTGGCCAACGAGACGGTCTAAATCTTTTTCGTGTTCTTTTAAGACATTAATAATGAAGTCTAAGGCTTCCAATGCGTCATTCTTGTTTGGTTTGGGTTCCATGTAGTTGTCTCCTTGGGCAATTATAGCATAATGTTTGCTAGATAAATAAACCTAATGCATCAACAAACTGTATCATAATGTTGTTAACTCTATACTAATTAACAATTCAAAGCAATAAAATTAACAATAGCACCTGCCCCAAAAAATGGGAATATAAAACTAATGAGTAATACATATTGCAATCAAATTAGGTATTTTGATAAATAATTTTAAGTTACTAAAAATAAAAAATAAAAAAGAAGCAATTATTGCCTCTATTTGTTGCCCTTTGTTCCCTTAACTAACAGTTATGCTGCTGGCTGGGATGTTAGTTTTGATTTTCGGACGCCAACATGACGGAGTGGAGAGATTTTCTTGGCTTGATTGTAGATGTCTGATGCTATTTTTCCTAGAACTAGTTCTTGAACGAATTGGTCAAAGGTTAAGGTTTCGGCTTTGTCTTTAACAATTTTGTACATTATGGACCGTATTTCACGTTCTTGAGATGTTTTGATTCTTGAAAGTGTGAAAACAGAAACTGCCAAACTTAGTCCGTAATTGTCGCTGGTTGTAACTTCTAAGATTCCGTCTACTCGTGTGGTTCGTCTTCTAACTAGGCTTCTTAAATAGTCTCGAGAATATTCGTGACCTTTAAAGACGGTTCGGGCGGTTTTGCCTTCAACGTCTTCTATTCGGAAGTAAATTTTGAGGTATTGATGCGCGAAGTCATTGGTGATGTCATAAAGAGTGCCGTCTACAATCCTTCCAACAAGTTTTGCCGGATCGTCTGCAGGTACGGCTCCTAATTCAACACCGCCAAAGTAAGGCGGAGATACTACACTGTACCATTTCTTCTCGCGCCACTTGTCTTTTATGCGTCCTCTTCTCTTTGACATCAAAGTCCCTCGTTGTGGATTGAAAGATTTAGCATGGAAGTATTAAAAGCTTCGGCTTTTTGTGTCATCCTAACCGTTTCAGACCACCCATTAAGGGCTTTAAAACGTCAGGAATTTTAACTGTTCCATCTTCTTGCTGGTACTGTTCCAAGATTGCAATCAAAGTTCTGCTAGTGGCAATGGCAGTATTGTTTAACGTATGAACAAAACCTGCCGGAGACTGCCCCTCTTTTTTGCGGTATTTGATGTTTAACCTTCTGGCTTGGTAGTCAGTGCAGTTACTATTTGATCCAGATTCTCTGAAGGTTCCATCGGCCATCCAAACTTCGATGTCATATTTTTTCGCTGCAATTATTCCGATGTCCCCGGTACAAACGTTTACTACATGGTAGTGTAGTCCCATGCTTTGGTAGAGGTCTTCAGAGTTTTTCTGTAATTCTTCATGGAATTTCCACGAGTTATCAGGGTGACAAAAAATAAATTGCTCAATTTTGTTGAATTGGTGCACCCTGAATAAGCCTTTGGTGTATTTACCGTGAGCACCAACTTCTTTTCTGAAACAAGGGCTAACTCCTACGAGTTTTATGGGCAAGTCTTTTTCGAGGATAACTTCATCCATGTATGATGCTGCCATAGGGTGTTCGCTTGTGGCGATTAGGTATAAATCGTCATTTTCGATTTTGTAGAGTTGGTCCCCAAAAAATTCCAAGTCTGTGACGCCCAGATACGGTTTTCTATGCATCATCAACGGGGGTTCGATAAGGGTGTATCCTCGCTGTCTGAGAAAATCAATTGTGTAAGTCATCAAAGCAAAATCCAGCCGAGCCAAATCCCCCTTCAAATAATAGAATCCGTGACCCGATACTTTTGCTGCTCGTTCAAAATCAACAAAACCCAATTTGGTGACTATTTCTACATGGCTTTGAGGGCTAAAATCAAATTTTGGAGGTTTTCCAACCACTTTTTCAACAACGTTATCTTGTTCGTCATTTCCAAAAGGAACAGAATCATGCAAAATGTTAGGAAGCCTCATCAACAAAGCGTCAACTTTTTGTCTGCACTCAACAACTTGGTCTTCTAATACCTTTATCTGCTGAGGAATTTGTTTTGCCTGCTCAATTTTTTGTCCTGCATCCTTTTTTTGTTTTTTTAGGCTTGCAATTTCAGCAGTTATTTGTTTGCGTTTGTGGCGAAGTTCGCTTGCTTCGGTTAGTAACTTTCTCCACTTTTTGTCTTGTTTGATTAACTCATCAAGCATCTCAAGTTTTTCAGCTTCTCCTCGTTTTTGTATGTCTTTTTGTATTATTTCCGGATGCTCGCGAACAAGCTTAATGTCTAGCATGATTTGTACCCCACTAGTATTCGTTTCAAAGTTTAATTCAACTTAATATTTAACAGTATAGCGAGACAATCACAAAAATTAGTTTAATCTATTGATGATTTTTTGTTAATGTCTATTTTTTAGAAAAAGGGTTTTTGTCAACATTGTTCTGTTATTTCCATTCTAATATGGTTGATTTTTGTTGTTGTTCTTAAGGGGTTTTGATAACAAATTTGCTCCTTTTCCATGTTTGCCGTTTTCGTTGATTGTCCAACCATATTCATTCCAGATTTTTTTAAAGTATAACCCCTAACCGGTGCCTTTACCGTAGCCTTCTGGGAACATTTTTTTATTTTTGATTTTTTTCAAAAGTATTCAATTTTAATATCTATGTTATTTATAATCTGAATAAGATATTTCATAAAGGGTGTATCATCCATTGACGTATCGTACCCTTTTCTTTATGATACAAAATTTTGATGGTGCGGGGAACGGGATTCGAACCCGTGGAGGCCTGCGCCAGAGGATCTTAAGTCCTCCCCCTTTTCCTAGGGGATCTAGTTTGACCCACTATTTAGACCTGGCTCGGGTATCCCCGCCATCCTCATTATTCACATCACAGCTTCGACATAAATGTTACTTGTCCATAAACCAACAACCGAAGCAATAACAACTTGGATTTGATGTATTTGTCTGTTTTTTGATTTCTTTGGCGTTACGGTTATTACAGTCAATATCCAAGAAATGTTTTGGCGGGTAACCTCTGGGCGGGTACAGAAAACTACAACTGTTTTCTACCGAAGCCTAGCCAGGATAGGGCACGAACAGCAAAAACTGCTGGTGTAAGCCTCCTACCAAGGGAATTGGGAGAGAGCTCGGGGTCACGGGTTCAAATCCCGTCCCGCCCGCCATCAATAGCGAGTTTTGTGTAAGAATTAATTAAAAACTTGTCTAGATTGACAGTAATTTAGTGTGTCGCGACATAAGAAAAGAATTTCTTAACCTATTTTGTGTAAATTTGTTATAGAACTAAAAGCTAGAAAAATTTCATTTATTTTCTATAGGATTTAAGGCGACTATTAATATGAAGAACAGATTCACAAGGCATTTATTATCTGAAACAACAAATTCAGTTTGTTTGTGAGGCCGAAAATTATGTCCACTATTGGTAGATTTTTGGATTTACTGCAAGATGGCCTGTGGCACGATTTGCATGTAACTACCCAAAAAGTTGGGTTATCTTCGGCTAGGGCTGAGATGGTTATTAGTTTTCTGAACGAATACGGATTTACCAGACTAAGTGAAAACAACAAACAGATAAAACTTCAACATTTGGCCCTTGATTTTTTTACTCAGACCCAGCAATTAGAATAGCAACTTTAGTCCCCTTTCTTTGTACGCTTTTGGCTTTTTCTGAATAGGTTAATTACTGTTCTTTGTCCGAAGGTCTTGCCACCAGCATAATCTACAAACCAAGTCTGCCTGTATGGTTACTTATCTTGCCCGTAACTGTTCCTGTGAGCGTTGAACTGGGAGCAGTTTTCATTGGAGTTTTTACTGTAATTATCTCCAGTTTCATTGTTGCTTGGAAATTAAACACGCCCTTTCATAAAACAATCAAAAACAGCGTAGTTCAACCTACTCAAAAACTACTTCAAAGTAGCCTTTTCGGAATGGCCCTAATAAACGGCATGACTTTGTTCGTTGTTTTACTCCTTAACAATCTGCAAGAGGCAACTGGAATCCCAACTGGAACAACCCCTACTGTAGGGCAGCCTTTTTTGGATTTTTTGGATTTGTCATATTCTGCATTAGTGGAAGAAATCGGTTTTCGGTTAATTCCCATCGGAGCCTTCTTGTTTTTACTGTTGCTCATAACCAAAAAAGCAGAAACCGTGATCTCTGTTAAACAAAAAATCAAGCTGTTATTTCTCTCGTTTTTGTTTCCTGACAAGGCAAAACAATTAACTGGCAACAAAACAGTTTCAAAACACGGAATTTTTTCAGGAATCAGCGTGCCTGAATTGGGCATGATAGTTTTTACCGCAGTAATTTTTGGGATAGCACACTACAATCCCGGAGTCAGCTGGGAAATAGGAAAAATCAGCTCCGCAACCTTAACTGGGTTCATATTAGCATTAACTTACCTTGCTTACGGCGCTCATGCACCCCTGCTTATGCACTGGTTTTTTAATGCTTACCACGAAGCCTACTTTTTGCTCGCAGACCTTCACCCTGCGGCAGAGCCCTTGGCAAACACCGTAGTCATCCTTAGTTTTGTTCTTGGACTTTTAGGATGGATAACAGTAACTGCATTGGGTTTACGTAAGCTAACAAAAAGCTTTCAAAACACAGAAGCCCCGCAGCCAAAATTAACTTACGATGAAGCTGCAAGTATTTCTTGAACTAAGCTGTCTATCGAGACAGTTCGCTGTTCCTCTTTTTTCATGTCTTTTAGAACAACCCTGTTTTCTTTCAACTCTTTTGGACCCACAATCACTGCATAATCAGCTTCTCTTCGGTTAGCATCCGACAACGCGCTCCTAATACTGCGCCCCATGACTGCAAGTTCCACAAACACTCCCTTCTTTCTTAGCATGGCAGAAATTTCCAAAGCCTTTCCCATGCATATGGGTTTGATTGCGATAACTGCAGCGGTTTTTTGTTTTGGTGTTTTGGGGGCTGCTTTTTGTTTAGTTAGTGCCAAAACTATTCGGTCAATTCCTTGGGCAACTCCTACTGCGGGGATTGGTTCGCCGCCGAAGAGTTCAATAAGCTTGTCGTAGCGTCCGCCGCCGCCGATGGCAATGTCTAGTCCTGGAACGTATGTTTCAAAAATCATTCCCGTGTAGTATTCCAGACCTCGGGCAAAGCCTGCTTCCACTTGAAGTTCTAGTTGTTCGCCGCTATCTTGTACAAGTTTTACGATTTTTTGGAGGTTATCTATTGCTTCAACAGCTGTAGGGTAATCTTGAACTTTCTTTTTGATTTGCACCAAATCTTCCCATGGGTCTTCCCCCATCATTTCAAGAATACTAGTCAAAACCTCTAAACCTTTTTTTGAAATGCCCACTTGTTTTGCAGTCGTAAGAGCGTCATCCCACTCTTTTTTGTCAAGCAGTTGTCTTACACTGTTTTGTTGTTGGTCGTCCAGTCCTTCTTGGGTTAATATTCCCCGTAGGATTCCGCTATGACCCACCTTGAAGCGGTAATTTTTCAATCCCAAGTTTTTGAGGACATTATTTGTTAGCATCAAAATTTCTGCATCTGCTTCCGGTCGAGTGGAACCAAACAGTTCATAGTTGGCTTGCCAAAACTCCCGAAACCGTCCATACTGTGGTTCATCGTAGCGATACAAGCTTCCCGTGCTGAACAAGCGCATGGGTTTAGGCTCGTTTTTGAGTTTGTTTAGTACCAGTCGGGCAACAGAAGCCGTAAATTCTGGTCGCATGGCGACTTTTCGTCCGCCTAGGTCTTCAAATTTGTACATTCGGTCGCGGATTTCTTCGCTGGTTTTGGCGGCCAAAAGCTCATAGGATTCCAGAACGGGTGTGATTATTTCTTCGTAACCGTAAAGTTTGGAAACATCCCTTGCCACTCGTTCTACGTGGCGCATTTTTTTGGCGCTTTTTGGTAGGAGGTCTCTCATTCCCCGAACAGTTTTGAACATTCCGTTTTTCTCCCATCTTTGCTACTTTAAATTAAGTTCTGACAAAGAATAGTAAACAATTTCGCCCCTGCGGTTGATGACTGCCAAAACCAAGTTTTTCTTCAGGTTCTGGGTGTACCGCTGGGTTCTTGCCAATTTTTCTAAGGTAACAGGTTGACCTTCTTGAATGCCAAAAATCAAATGCTTGGCAGTTCCCTTGCCGTAATCTCCGCGCTCATACAAACGAAAATCAATATCTTTGCCAAAACCTTCCCTTGCTACATAGCCGCGGCTTCGCAGGTCCCGGTAGATCAAGTAACGAACCCACGCGTCCTTGTCAACTGCTTGAAAACGTTTCAGCAATTCTTCAAAGCTAATTTCTTGTTTGCTTTTTGGGTCTTTGATGTCTATGACTGTTTTGCTTAGAAGATACAGAGCTTCACAGCTTGTTAGTTCCAGTTTGTTATTTTCGATTTTACCGTAGCCTTTTGCTGAAAGTTCCTCTTTGTCAATAGAAGAAACCGTAACAACAGTATCAGATAACACTGCGCAAATTGGAACCAAAGCCTCTTTGCTTTTTTCAGCGTCAAGCTCTTGCTTATCCAACATCAAAACCTTCAACAGTTACTAATCAGCCTAATCATAAACTCTTAAGATTTTAATCTTTAGTTAGCTAAAGATTTGTGGATTTTTTATTAAATGTACATGGCTACTACCGTGACAACAAACCCCAGTGCAATCAGTGCAAAACTTTCTTGCCCTTTGATTGACCACCACTTCTTTGGGATGTTGTCTGTGGGTTTTGCAATTTTATTTTTGCCCAGAATGCTCCACATAATTCCTGCACTAACCATTAGAATGCTTAATTGAAACAAAGACTGATTCATATGTCAGTTCACGTTTTAAAAAGTTATAAATCATTCGAGATTTTTCGTTGAAGCCTAAATATTTTTAAGATACATTGCAGTTTGGCTTGTTAGAGGTTGTTAAATTGAGGGATCGTTTCCTCCATCGCTAATTTCGTTTCCTTTGTTAGCTTATATTTTGTTAGTTTAACCTCTTGTAAAAACATTTTTGACGTATCAATGCACAACTTCTGTTCGCGGTCCTTTGTGGATAAATTTATTAGTAAAACAACGTTTGATGGTGAATTATCATGAACATTATCGAGAAAATCTTAGCAAGAGCCTCAAATAAAAACGAGGTAGTTCCAGGAGAAATAGTGGAAGCTAACATAGACGTGGCAATGACACACGACTTGACTGGACCATTAGCTGTAAAATCATTTAAAGAAATTGGAGCAAAAAAAGTCTGGGACGCAGACAAAATAGTAGTCATACTAGATCACCTAGTTCCCGCAAGCTCCGTTATCTCAGCTGGATTGCACAAAACCATGCGAGATTTTGTTAACGAACAAGGAATCAAAAACTTCTACGACGTGGGACGAGGCGGTGTATGCCACCAAGTAATGCCCGAAAAAGGACACGTCCGACCCGGAGACGTAATCGTTGGTTCTGACTCTCACACATGCACTTATGGTGCTTTTGGAGCATTCTCAACGGGTATTGGTTCAACTGAGATGGCTGCAGTTTTCGCAACAGGCAAACTGTGGTTTAAAGTCCCCGAAGTCATCAAAGTAGAAGTAACTGGAAACTTCCAGAATTTAGTTTCAGCAAAAGACCTAACCCTAAAAGTAGTCGGCGAAATTGGTGCCGATGGTGCAATCTATAAAGGCTTAGAATTCACTGGACAAACCATACGCGACCTGACCATCGACGGCAGAATGGTTCTATCCAACATGGCAGTTGAAATGGGCGCCAAAGCAGGTTTAATTGAACCTGACCAAAAAACCATGGATTATGTTAATGCCCGAACTGACATGTCTTTTACTCCACAAAAAAGTGACTCCGATGCAACCTACGAAAGCGTAGTAGATATTGACGTTAACAACTTGGAGCCCCAGGTAGCAGTTCCCCACTCTGTAGACAATGTTAAGCCTGTCTCGGAAGTGGAAGGTACCGAACTGAATCAGGGCTTTATTGGTTCTTGCACTAACGGCAGAATAGAAGACTTACGAGAAGCTGCAAAAATCTTGAAAGGCAAACAAATCGCCAAAACAATCCGGTTAATTGTGATTCCTGCCTCCCAAGAAATCTACTTGAACGCAGTAAAAGAAGGCCTAGTTAACATCTTCATGGAAGCCGGTGCCACCGTTGCAAACCCCAACTGTGGACCTTGCCTAGGTGGACACATGGGTATCATGACCGACGGCGAAGCCTGCATCAGCACATCAAACAGAAACTTCATCGGACGAATGGGAAGCACCAAATCTTACGTGTATTTGGCTTCTCCTGCCACTGTTGCTGCTTCTGCAATTACTGGAAAAATAACTGACCCAAAAAATAGAAGGTGAAAAAATTGGCAATACAAGGAAAAGTAATCAAATTCGGAAACAACATCGACACAGATGTAATTCTGCCTGGACCTTACCTAGTTCACACTGACCCATATGAACTAGCAAAACACGCAATGGAAGGCCTAGACAAAGAGTTCCCACAAAAAGCCTCTAAAGGCGTAATTGTAGTGGGAGCCAAAAACTTTGGATGTGGCTCAAGCCGTGAGCAAGCTCCCATTGCCTTAAAGTATTCAGGAGTCAAATGCGTGCTGGCAGAATCCTTTGCCCGAATCTTTTACAGAAACGCCATCACCATAGGGTTACCTGTGTTAGTATGCAAGGACGTTTCAACCAAAGTAAACGACGGCGACGAATTAACAGTTAATCTGCAAACCGGCAACGTTGAAAATTTAACCAACGGTGCTAAACTGCAAGCCACTAAACTGCCCGAATTCATTATGGGCATCTTAAACGATGGCGGATTAATCCAACACCTGAAAAGGAGCATAAAACAATGAGCAAATACGACATTACCTTAATGCCCGGAGACGGAATAGGACCAGAACTAACAGAAGCAACCCTGAAAGTTTTGGACGCTGTCCAGAAAAAATTCAACATAAAACTAAACATGATACCCGTAGAAGCAGGAGACAAATGCCTCGAAAAAAACGGCGTAGCCCTGCCCCAACAAACAATTGACAATTTCACAAAAACTCACGTGTGCCTAAAAGGTCCCGTGGGAGAAACCGCAGCAGACGTAATCGTAAAACTACGAATCATGTTTGACCTATATGCCAACCTGCGCCCTATCAAAACTTATCCCTCAGTTCCCGACGTACAACCCGGAATCGACATGATATTTGTTCGAGAAAACACCGAAGACGTATACCGAGGAATCGAATTCCAAATCAATGATAACGCAGTATGCATGCGAGTAATCACCAAAAAAGGCTCAGAAAAAATCGCCAAAAAAGCCTTCGAAATCGCAAAACTACGCAAACGAAAAGAAGTCGTCGGAATCCACAAAGCAAACGTTATGCGAGTAACCTGTGGCTTGTTTAAGAAAACCTGCGCAGAAGTTGCAAAACAATACCCAGAAATCAAATACAGCGACCAATACGTAGACGCTGCAGCCATGCGCTTAATCAGACAACCCCAAAGTTTTGATGTTATCTTGATCACTAACATGTTTGGAGACATCTTATCCGACGAAGCTGCACAACTAATCGGAGGATTAGGAATGGCACCCGGAGCAAACGTAGGAGATGACTATGGACTGTTTGAACCTATCCACGGCTCGGCACCTGACATCGTTGGAAAAGGCATAGCAAACCCATGTTCCATGGTTTTGTCAGCAAAAATGATGCTAGATTGGCTGGGAGAGCGCAACAACGATATAGAATGCTTTGCAGCAGCCCAAGCCATCGAAGATGCCGTAACAGAGACCCTACGCAAAGGCGTAACTGTTCCTGACTTAGGCGGCAATGCAACAACAATGGGCATGGCAGAAGCTATTGCTCAAGAAATCATAAACAAAAAATAAAGAATGTTGGAAGGGGGAACCTTGAAAACAAAAAATGGAGATTACATACGAATCTTTGATACCACCCTGCGAGATGGCGAGCAGACCCCAGGGGTTTCTTTAACTACTGAAGAAAAACTGGAAATTGCTCGAAAACTTGACATACTAGGAGTGGACACCATAGAAGCTGGAACTCCAATCAGCTCTGAAGGTGAAAGGCGAGCAACCAAAGCATTATCCAAAGCAGGTTTAAGTACAGAAATCTGCGCTTTAGCTCGTAGCAAACGCAAAGATATCGACCTAGCCGTAAACTGTGGAGTTGATGCGGTTCATACTTTCATTTCAACTTCTGAAGTTCAAATGAAATACGCCATAAACATGACTCCTGAACAAGTTTTGGCTAGTTCCGTAGACTCTATTGAGTACATAAAGAGTCACGGATTAGTTTGTGAGTACTCTCCGATGGATGCTTCAAGAACCGAAATAGGTTTTCTGAAAAAAGTCTGCAAAGCCGCAGAAGAAGCAGGCGCCGACAGAATCAACATCCCTGATACTGTAGGCATAATGATTCCCACAACTATGCAACAACTAATCAAAGAAGTAACAAGTACAGTAAAAATTCCCATCAGTGTGCACTGCCACAACGACTTTGGAATGGCGGTAGCCAACTCCTTAGCCGGAGTTGAAGGTGGAGCTTCTCAGATTCATGTAGCAGTAAACGGTTTAGGAGAACGCGCCGGAAACGCAGCCCTAGAAGAAATAGTTGTTGCTCTAAACCTGATATACAACAAAAAAACCGGAATTAATCCCAAACAACTGTACGAAACATCACGCCTAGTCTCTAGATTATCTGGAATGCAAATCCAAGCTAACAAAGCAATAGTAGGAGAAAACGCCTTTTCTCACGAATCTGGTATTCACACTCGGGGCGTTACTGTTGCCCCTTCAACTTTTGAGCCGATTCAACCTGAATTTGTTGGACGAACACGCAAACTAGTTGCTGGAAAACTGGCAGGAACTAGTGGCATAAGAGCTGAACTTGAATCTTCTGGTGTGCATCCAACTAATGAGCAACTTGCAGAAGTAGTGAAGACAGTAAAAGACCTAGGTGACAAAGGCAAGAACGTAACCGATGCAGATGTGTTAGCTATTGCCCGCTCTGTTATGGGCAAAGTTGTTAAAGAAAAACGGTTTGTGGACTTGTCTGGATTTTCAGTAGTTACTGGAATGAATATTATTCCAACAGCTTCCGTTAGTTTAGTTTTGGATGGCAAAAAATACGTGGCATCTGAGACCGGTTTTGGTCCTGTTGATGCAGTGATTAAGGCGGTTCAAAAACTAACTTCGCCTTTGGCTAATGTTCATCTGAAGGAATACCGAATAGAAGCAACCACTGGCGGTTCAGACGCTATCGGTGAAGTATTAATTAAAGTCGAAGACAAAGACGGCAACGTGGTTTCTTCTCGTGCAAGCAATGAAGACATAGTAATGGCAAGTGTAGAGGCTATGATAGAAGGCATTAACAAGAGCCTTCTTAAAAGCCGAAAGCAAAAATAGTAACTCAAAACTTAGGCTAGCAGAACCTTCTGTTTTTTATGTATCTGTTGAAAATCTTAACAAGAATAGCCTGTGGGGTGAGGTTCCAAAGGTTTTTTCGAGTTCAAAGTTTTCCAAAGCAACAGTTTTTTTAATATTTCATGGGCAGTCCATTCTGACTGGAAATAAGTGGTGTTTGCATTTTCATACAAGAACACATATTTTGTGCTCGTGTTTTGACATTGCTCAATTAGTTGGGTTTCGTTGAAAAATGGTTGGTAACTATCAACAGCGTAATCTGGATAATACTCCATTCCCCTTTGAGACGAACCGCATGTTTTCATGTAGAAATAGACTGCGTCTGGGCTAAAAAAATTCAGTGCATACAAAACTATTGATGTTTGGTTTGGATCAGAGTTTTCAACTGCATACTGTGCTGCTTCTTCGACGGGGAGGTGGATGTTGTCTTTTTCTATCCAGTAATTTGCATTTTGTACGCTGTAACCTACGGCACTGACCATCAAAACGGAGATAACTACTGCGACAAGTTTGGTTATAAGGGGTTTGGATATTTTGATTTTGGCTCCTTGGATTGCTTTTTGTATTTTGTCAAAGGTTACTAGAATTAAATCTGAGGCAGCAATGGCTATGATTGGGAACAGCGGAATGATGTATCTCCAGTTTCTGTTGGAAACAAAAAACGTGTAAACCACGTAAACCACAATAAACCAGATTACGGAAAACTTGTCTTGGGGGGTTCTTCTCCATGTCCATAACCCTAAACCCAAAAATCCTAGGAAAAAGATTGGCAACGAAATTGGGTGCAGGTCCACATATGGGTACGTCATTTCTATCATGTAAAACAATGGCAACGGAAACCGCTCCCCATATTCCAGTCTTTCTATGCTTCCTTTTTCGAGGGTGTACATCCATTGTTCTACTTTTTCTGAAGTGTAATTATTGTAAGCAAAAAACAACCACGGCAAAATGACAACTGCTGCAATTAAAGCAACAAACAAAATTTTACGTAGGTTGTATTTGAAATGTTTTTTTCGCAAAAACAGAACACTAACAAGCATGACTGCTCCTGCGATTCCGGTTTGGTATTTTGATAGAAATCCTAAACCCAGCAGTATTCCGCTTAGTATCAGATGTTTTTGGTTGTTTGTTTGGGTCCACGAAAAAAACAACAATAATGAGCTGGAAAAAAAGAACAATAACACTGTTTCAAGTAACGCCAATCTAGAGACAAGAATGAATCCCGGCATGGATGCAAGTAAAATACTTGAAATTAGGGCGGTTTTGGGTCCATAAAGTTTGTATGCATATTCGAAAACTGCCCACACTGAAAGTATTCCGAACATAAGGGAAACAAGTCGAACTGAAAACAGGCTTGAACCAATTATTGCATATGTTATTGCTGTTATGATGTCAAATAATGGGGGATAATATGAAAACTGTAGGTATTCTTGGAATTCTCCTAGACGTAACAACAGCCCGCTAACAAAGTGTTGGGTTTCATCCCATTGGACTAGTGCGTAATCTATGTTCAAGGCTAAAATGGTGAAGTAAACTACCAGAAATAATACAAGAACTAAGCGCCATTTGTTGAAAAAATGGACGATGTTTGTTCTCGCTGAAGTTAATTTAGCGATCATTGAGTGTGATCAAACCAGTTGTTTTTACTTTGAAGTTACAGACAAATTATATAAAATGTAATATCGGATGTGAAATTCATTGATTTTTCAAGAATTTGGTATTTTATTTATCCCTATATGCTTAAAATTTTATTAGTACTTTCAGGCAACTATGTGATAGTAAAGGGGCAACTGTTTTGTCAACTGTGAAAACTAATGGACTTGAAGGGGTTACCCTTAATGTTTACATGTACTTGGTCAAAAACGGCTCTGTTGGTCCACGGGAAGTCATGCGCGGAGTAAACCTTAGCAGTCCAAGTGTAGCGTATCGACACCTACAAAAACTGGAAAACATGGATTTAGTAACAAAAAACGAAATGGGCAACTATGTTGCAACAAAAAAAGTTAATATTCACGGGTATGTTTGGATTGGTAGAAGACTTTTTCCAAATCCATTGATTTACGCTGCCATCTTTTTTGCTGCACTGGTTACCGAACTCGTTGTTTTCATAATTCATCTTCCCTTTGAAACTGAACAATTCAAAACTTTCTTTTTTATAATAACCATAATAACCGTGGCAGCCTTGTCGTTGTTTTTAATCGAAGCATGGCGAATGCACCTAAAAATCCGAATCCCAAAATAAGAAAATTAAGATTAGCTACAATAATCGTGAATTGTATCACGTTTGTGCTTTTTTCTTTCGCGGCCTTCGTTTAAAATGGCACCGTCCAAACCAGTTTCGAAGTTTTGATTGGCAGTATCCTTCTATGTTGTTTACGCAGTGCTTTTGGTTGCATTTTACTTTTGTTCGCATACGGTAATCTCCAAAAATTGTTCGAAGATCACAACCAATGGTCTGCTTTAATCATTTCTTTTTTGGTAAAGACGTGTCTCTGGTCTGAAAATACCCTCTTCTGTTATGACTGCATCCACATACTCTAGGGGGGTAATGTCAAAGGCAGGATTCAAAACTTTGATGCCTTCGGGGGCGATTCTTTCACAGCCGATGTTTGTTACTTCTTTTGGGCTTCTTTCTTCGATTACTGCATCTTCAGAAGAACGGGATTGATCCATTGTTGACATGGGTGCAGCTACATAGAAGGGTATTCCGTGTTCTGCTGCCAACACTGCAACGTTGTAGGTTCCAATCTTGTTCAAAACCGCGTCTTGAACAATTCGGTCTGCCCCCACAACTACTTTGTCCACCATACCCTGAGACATCACATAACCCACCATGGTGTCGCTGATTAAAGTCACTGGAATGTTATCTCGCATCAACTCGTAACAGGTGAGTTTGGCTCCTTGCTGCCTTGGACGGGTTTCACAAGAAATAACTTTGATGTTTTTTCCCTCTTCAATGGCTGCGCGTATGACTCCAAGGGCTGTACCATAATCAACGGTAGCTAAACTACCCGCGTTACAATGAGTCATCACAGTGTCCCCATCTTCAATCAAGGTTGCACCGAACTTTCCCATTTTACGGTTAGTTTCTACGTCTTCATCTGCAATAATTTTGGCTTCAGCAATAACCGCTTTTGCTAGTTGTTCTTTGGTTCCGGTGATTTCTTGCGCTTTTTTCATCATTCTGTCGATGGCCCAAAACAAATTCACGGCTGTGGGGCGAGTTGTGCGTAAAAGAGCAGCAGATTCTTCTAGCTCCTTTAGCAGTTCTTCTCGAGTTTTTGCTGTGGAATGAAAAGCAGTCAAAGCCAAACCATATGCAGCTGATACACCAATAAGAGGAGCGCCTCTTACTTGCATTTCTTTAATAGCATACGCCATGTCTTTTTGGTTTTTGATTTCTACCCAGACTTCTTGGTTGGGTAGTCTTCTTTGGTCCACTATGGTAACTACGCCGTTTTTCCATTCGATTGTTCGCACAACTAAACACCTGCTAAGGTGAGTTAGTGTTTGGCTAGATAATACGTTTTCTCAAACTTTGGAAACTACTGTTTTTTGTTGAGTTTAATTACAACCTCAACTGGACTGCCTTTGGGAAGCTTCAAATTCTGTTTCCAGTCATCCCCTACTGCAATAAGGGAGTAAACTCCTGAGACTTCTGCTCGGGCTTTCTTTACAAAGTTAACTAGAGCAGCTTGGGTTTCCCCTGTTTTTATCATGTCGTCTACGATTAAGATACTGTCTCGTCGTTTGAGGGCGTCTTTTGGTAGATACAGTGTTAATGTGTACCCTGAATCCCGTAAAACGTAGGTTTCTTCCAGAAACGCTGGAACACCTACTTCTTTATTGCGTTTGGCAATAAGCAAATCTACCCCCAACGAGTTTGCGACCATGGCACCCAAGGGCACACCGTCAACAGCAGCAGTTAAAACCTTAGTTACCCGACCACCAGCAAAAGTTGCAAGAGCATGTTGAGCCGCTTGCTGCAAAATGTTGTGGTCGCCAATTATCCAAGTGTTATTAAAGTAACCTGCTTTGTTGAATTTTATTCGTCTGCGCAGTTCAGCTTTTAAACCAACCAGTTTAGTTAGAACTTCCCAAAGTTCTTTGGCGCGCTCAGCGTTAGGCAAAACGTGACCTTTTGCGTATCTACTTAGAACTGTAACTGGCAGGTTGGTTTTGGCGGATAATTCTCTGTAGGTGTATTCTTTTTTTGCTGTTCGAAGCAGTTCGATTGTCATTAAACGGAGTTTGAGGTCTTCTGCGTGTGTGTTCATTTTAATCCCTTTTTTGTACACCAACAAATCAAATAACGCGTGTACAGACTACCTATTTTAACTTGCACAAATTTATAATTTCCGTATAACTGCATAAACAAAGCAAAGTTGCCTTTTTTTAAAAAGATGAATGGCGGATCCGCCGGGATTTGAACCCGGGATCTTCGGCTTTCTTCTCGTTTGATTAGAAGGCCGACGCCTTATCCAAACTAGGCCACGGACCCAAGTGAACCTTCATAGTGTAATAACTGCCTAGATATAATCTTTCATTTCCTTTGGCTAAAAATTGCAGAGTTACTTGATGTAAATCGCAGGACGATACGGCTTAGCAAACCTTGCTTTCTGTTGAGGATCATCTATGTTTTTGTCTCCTTCGGTGTAGATGTGAAGGGTCACGTTGAATTCTTTTTCAAAAAACGGTTTAGCGTTTTCTAGCAGTTCTGTTTCTTTTAATGTTTCTGCTTGAAGTTGTTTTTGTTTTATGTCTTTTGGCATTCTGTTGATTTCTTGTGAAAGTCCTTGAACAAACTTGGCAAGTTTTTTTGCAACGGGTTTTAGTTCAGTATCTGTCATCAACTCTTTCATTAGGGCACCGATAACGATGTTTCCTGAAGTTGATTGTTTGACTGCTTTCATGTAGGTTTTCCATTTCCATGGTGCAGCGCAGTAGAAGTAAATTTGTTTGGGAACCATCTTGGTTGCTTTGAGGATGTTTGCGGTGTCTTCTAGAACGTTTTTGACCAAGTTTTCTGATTCTTCGGCTTGGATGTCTACTTTGTTTTCGTCATATTCTGGCCACTCAGCTACAGACACAAAATCTTCATGACCCAGTTGACTGTGTAGTTCTTCGCATACATATGGCGCAAAAGGAGCCAATAAACGAGTCCACATGTCTAAAGCTTGTTTTAGAACTTTTGAGTCAAGGCTTTCTGTTCTTCGAACATACCATCTGAAATCGTTCCAAATTTCAAACAAGGCGTGTTCAAGGGCTGTTCGGGTTTTAAGAGCCTCCATGCTTTCTGTAATTATCATTATTTTTTGTTGCAACAAGCTGAGGAGCCATTTTTCCATATGGTCTGTTCTTGGGGTTTTGGCGTTCTTTATTATGTTTTCTGCAAGGGTTTGGAAGCCTCTTAGTTTGGTTTTAAAGTCTTTGACTGTGTCTGCTTGCCAGTCGGGGTCATTCATTCCTTCTCCGCCGAGAACCAAAGCGCATCTGGTGGCGTCTGCTCCGAACTTGTTTAAAGCATCTTTTAAGGTGATGAAGTTGCCTTTGGATTTAGACATTTTCTTTCCTTCAATGCTAAGCATGCCGTTTACGCCCACTGCTTGGGGCAAATGTTTTGGGAACAAGGCGGTGTGCTGGAACAAAAAGAACGTTAAGTGGTTAGGCAGTAGCTCTTTGGCTGAGATTCTCAAATCTAATGGGTACCAGTAAAGGAATTCGTTGCGCATTTCTTGCAGTTGGTCAGTTGGGATTTTTGTTTGTTCTGAAATTGTTTCTGGGTTGCCTTTTCCGTAGAAAATGTAATCAAACACTTCCAAGGTTAATTGGTCACCTTGGATGTTGTATTTTTTCAGATGCTTGTTTATTGTGTAAAAAGCCATGTAAACCGTAGAGTCAGTTAAAGTTTCAACTATCCATCCGGGACTCCATGGGAGAGCAGTTCCTAAGCCGCTTTTTCTTGCGCAAGGCCATTCTTTAAGCCAATCAATAATGTTCAAAAACCATTGGCGGGCAGAGTCAGGATAAATTGTTGCCTGTTCTAACGTGTTTTTGGTTTGCTGTTTCCATTCGGGGTCAGAATATTTCACAAACCATTGCCCTTCCAAAAGCTTAACAACACACGGCGTCATGCAACGGCAAACCACAGGGTCTGGCAGATCATACATAGAGTCTGTGATGCCTTTTTCTTTAAAGTCAGAAATTAGTGTGTCTTTTATTTTGTTGACGGGTTTTCCTGTATATTGTTCGCAGATTGGTTTGAGGGTTCCGCCGTGGAACTCTTTTTTGTATAATGTTTTGGTTGCTTCTTCTGCTTTGGGGTCGTTTTGGTGTTTTAATTGCATTTTTTCAACTAGTTCAACTGCAGGGTATTCTCCAAAACCTTCCACTTTGATTAATGAGATTGGTTTGATGTCTTTGACTGTTTGGGGGTCGATTCCAAATTCTTTGAGTAAGTCGGGCTTGTTTTGCAGGTCACGCAACGCCAAATAGTCAAAAGGTGCATGAGCGGGTACGCTGTATACTACTCCTGTGGCGTTGTCAGGGCTGACGAACCATCCTGGAAGAATTAGCATTTTCCTTGTGCTTAAGGGGCTGGTGAACTGTTTGCCAATTATTTGTTTGCCTTTGAATGTTTCTTGAATTGTTACTTTTTTGAGCTGCTCAGTTAGTTTGTTGGCGCATGTTTTGCTGATTATCCATTTTTCATCATTTACTGTTGCTTTGACGTAGTCTGCGTCAGGGTTTATCCAGATGTTTGTTATTCCGTAGATGGTTTCTGGACGAAATGTTGCCGCAGGTAGGATTGTGTCGTCTTCCATTTTGTATTTGATTAAGGTGTATTCTTCGGCTACGACTCCTTCTCCGGTTTGTCGGTCGTGATCGCCGGTTGGGCTTTGGTCGTGTGGGCACCACACTACGGGGTATGTGCCTTTGATTATGTAGCCTTTTTCTCGGAGGCGTTCACATTGCCATTCTACAAATTTGCTAAAAGTTGGATATAATGAAGTTGTGTTGAATTCTCTTCTCCAGTCTACAGAAAAGCCGATTCGCTTGACTGAGCCTCGGCTATCATCCGTATAATATTTGGCCATGAAAACGGGGTCAACAAATTTTTTGAGGTTCTCTTCTGAGACGCCGTCCATTTCCCTAAAGGCTCGAATCAAGGTTTCATCGCCGTTTTTTACGCGCTCGCTGGCGCCAGCGATTGTTTCGCCAGTCCAGTGCCATGCCCAAGGGAACAAAACGTTGTAGCCTTTCATGCGTTTGTATCGGGCGATTGCATCCACACGGGTTGCAGTGAAGCCGTGACCTTGTCATTAACCCTTTTGGAGTACCCAGAAAGTTAAAAGTGTTTTCAGTAACCTAAACACGAATTAACGGGAATCTATTGTTCATTGTGTGAATTTTTGGGAAAAAATTTGTTTTCAATATAGATTCCCCTTTATTAGTATACTAATATGTTTGATCCTTGCTCGTAGCAAAGTGAAGTCTAAAATACGTCTACAATTCACTCTGTAAGGGGGGATGTTTTTTGAAAATGCGAGATTTCTTGATTGCATTGGTTTTTATGTGTTTATGGTTAATTGTAACAGTTGTTGCTGTAACTTGGGGGACACATTATGACTGGCCTGACAATGTTCATACAGATTATGGGTTGCCTTTTGTTTGGTCCACAAACACATTAAGCACATTTGTTGGAGCAGTAAACCTATGGACTGTTGACCTGTCAGCTCTAATAATGAATTTGTGTTTTTGGATGGGAATAATGATAGCAGTTACTGCAGTTATGTTGTATTTCTTCAACAAAAAGTGATAAAACAAAAAAATAAGAAAAAGAAATGGGATTATTTTTTGTTAGGTCGTAGTGACCTAACTGTTTTTCCTGCTTTCCACATTTCTGAGTTGCCCATTTCTTGTAGTTCTTCGGCGAGTTTCTTCTTGTAGTCAGATTGTGCACTTTTGTCTAGAACGATTTTGACTTCTTCGCCACAGGCTACAAACTCGTAAAGGCAATCAAACAGTGGTTTGGTGGTGTCTCTGAAGCGTTCTCTCCATCTTAGGGCTCCGATTCTTGCGGTTTCGCTGCAGTTGTTGTACATCCAGTCCATTCCGTTTTGATCTACTAGTCTGATGAGGCTTTGGGTTAGTTCTTCTACAGTTTCGTTGAAGGCTTCGCTGGGGCTGTGGCCTCGTTCTCGCAAACAATTGTATTGGGCTTCCATGATGCCTGCAAGGGCACCCATTAAAACTCCGCGTTCTCCGGTTAGGTCGCTGTAGACTTCTTTTTCAAAGGTTGTGGGGAACAAGTACCCTGAACCGATGGCGATTCCGATGGCTTTCACTCTATCATCTGCTTTGCCGGTGTAGTCTTGGTGGACTGCGTAGCTGCTGTTGATTCCGCTTCCTGCCACAAAGTTGGCTCTTACTGAAGTTCCAGAACCCTTTGGTGCGACTAGGATAACGTCTATGTTTTCTGGGGGCACTACGCCTGTTTGTTCACGGTAAACTATTGAAAATCCGTGGGAAAAGTACAGGGCATCTCCTTCTTTGAAAGTGCTTTTTAGTTTGGGCCATAGTAGTTTTTGGGCTGCGTCAGTTAACAGGTATAGTTTGATTGTTCCTTTTTGGGATGCTTCTTCTAGGGAGAACAAGTTTTCTCCTGGAATCCATCCGTCTTCTATTGCTTGGTCGTAGCTTGTTTTGAATTCTTTGCTTTGGCCAACAATGACCTTTAGTCCGTTATCGCGCATGTTCAGTGATTGTGCTCGTCCTTGGATTCCGTATCCTAGGACTGCAACTGTTTCATTTTTCAGGATTTGTTTTGCTTTTTCTACTGTAAACTCTTTTCTGGTTACGACGGTTTCTTTCACACCGCCAAAATCCAATTCAACCATGAAATATTCCTCGTACAACTCTATCACATATACGGAGTAACAAAAATCTTTTTGTTGGTCTTAGCATTTGCTTCGCATTTGTTGTTTCTTTTTGCTTTGGTTAAATGGGTTTATTTTTTATACTGCCGCTGAAAAATACACTGTTGGAGATTAAAAATGGACGAGAAATCTCTGGTCTTTGGGGTTTCATATGCAGTTGACAGTTTGATCATGTCTTTACTTAACGAAAACATTGCCTTGGATTTGGAAGAGGACTATTATGTGAATATTGCACCTCCACCAATTGCTGACTCGACTGATTATGGAAATGAAGTTATTTCCGGTGTTTTTGTTGATGTTTCTGAAGATTTGATCAAGGCCACAATTAATTGGCTTCGGGACCGCGAAAAAGAACACATGGGAAAACCAAAACTGAAAATTTGTATTAATGGCAATCTGCTTAATGTTGATGTTCAGGACATGGAAATATTGTCTGACGTTTTGAAACGGTGTACCGCGAAAAAACAAGGAACGAAATGAATTTTTGCCTCAATTTTTTGGCTTTGTTGTTACTGTTTTTATATCTGAAGGAAAATATTAGGCACCTATAAGGAGGTTTGTTGAGATTTCTGTTACTTCCAAGCAAAAGAATCTTTTAGTTATGTTTGGGGTTCTTATTGTTTTGATTTCTACAATTAACCGATTTGTTGAGTCCTCTTTGATTTCTCTTTTGGTAATAGTTTTGATAGTGTTTTTCATGATTGGTCTTGTTTTGATACTTGATTCAATTGCTAAACTTAAAAAACCGCAAAATAATCTTCCAGCAGACTCAAGTGCTTCGTTTTTGTTGGGTTAAATTTTCAGATTCAACCGCTCATATTGGGTCAAAAAACGTTTTGTTCGAAGAGAGGGACCAATAAGTGATTTCAGGGTGGCTTGCTGACGTTGTTTTGATTTCCTGTTTTGCTTACCTGGTTACAGGTGCTTTGATTTTGTCTGTTTATGGTTTTTTCAGCACATGACTTAATAGTGGATTCTTGTTTAATCAATTTGGGGGCGTATTTCTGTCAAAAAAGCAAAGTAAAGATTATGAGGGCATTTTAATTCCTGGTGGATTGTTTGTTGGGTTGGGGATAGGCATAATTCTTAATCAAACAGCAGCAGGAGCCCTCTTGGGTCTGGGTTTTGGATTCATTCTTTATGGGTTAGTGAAATCACGTAACAAAAATTGAATTAATTAAATTCATTGTCGCTTCGGGTTGGCAACTATCCATTTTACTAAGTCAAATCCATACTGGGCCAAAAGTGGAGCCATAAAATTCGGTAAAACCTCATCTGCAACTTCGCCCAAAACTACTGTGTCTCCTTCGCGATAAACCAAGGCCACACATGTGGTTTCTTTTTGTAGTTCATATTTAGATATGATTTTCCAGTATTCTTCTGGTCCTTCTCCTTTTTCGATGCTCCATGTGCATTTACCGTTTTCTGTTTCTTCGTCAAAGGTATTGAATGTACATACAACTTGGGCTACTTCATCGGGGATTTGATTGGTTTTTACGCAGAACCAGATCGTCATGGTAATTCCTTTTCATAAGTTTGGTTGGCTGTCTTATTTGTTTTCTGTTAAGGGTGTTAGAGCGTTCACTGTGTGTTTTTCTTTGATTCGAAGAAATCCCAGCAGATGTTGATTCTCCAGATGTCGCCTAACTCAGTAAGTCTAATTTCTTTGTCGTCAGTCTCGATTAATCCCTTGTTTTTTAGTTTAGTAATTGTTTTTCCAAAGGCTTCTTCAGGAAGTTTTCCAAATTTGTTTTTGAATTCCATTTTTTTAACTGGGCGACGGATCAGCAAGTTCATCATCATTTTTCCCATTTCGTCTTCTATTGTGGGGATCCAAAGTTTTGAGACTGGAAACTTTCCTTTTGAAACTGCATCGATATATGCATCAGATGATTCTACGTCTGTGTATGCGACTTTTCCAATGTTTCCCATAAAGAATCCAGCGCCTGTGCCTATTAGTTCCATGCAGGGTTCTTGAAAATCTTGTTTTATTCTAGAGAACCGGTTATGGCATGTTTTTTGGTATCCTGCGTTTTTGAAACTGGTTTGGGTTTGTTGGTACATTTTTGTTTCAATTTTTTCTTTTCCATTTTCTGGTACTTCACCAGACTGGATTTGATTGAATATTTTTGTTTCAGGAAGTAGCTCTAAAGCGTAACAGTCTGCGCTTTCTACGTTTAAATCTAGGGCTTTTTGAATGTCGTTATTTACGATTTCTAATGTTTGCCCCGGAAGGTTATACATTAAATCTATGCTTACGCGAAGCCCTAGTTTTCGGGCATTTTTTATTGTTTCTTCTACTTGTGTTGCTTTTTGGCGAAGATTGAGTAATTTTCTCAAGTTGTCATCAAAAGTTTGCACCCCTAAATCAAGTTGGTCGACTCCGTATTCGGAAAGGGCTTTTAGTTTTTTGTAGTCAAAGTCGTGGGTGCATCCTGTTACTTTGATTTCTTTTTCTTCACTCATGTTAAAGTGTTTTTCACAAAACTTTAGAAGATCAATTGTCTGCTCAACAGACATCAGGCTCGGAGTTCCGCCTGCTAAGTAAATTTCCGAAAACTCGGATGTTTGAACATATTTTGTTTTAGCATAACTCATAAGACACTTTTTTAGGGCTTCAAGGTAACTTTGCATCTTGTTTTTACAAATTAGTTCAGTAGGAAAATAGCAAAAGGTGCATTTAGAGTCGCAGAAGGGTATCCACGGTTGCAGTTCTTTTCTTGTTTTGCTTGTGTTTTCTGTTTGCAGCAGCTCTTCAAACTGTTTCAAAGTTTTAGAAGTAACCTCAGGATAATCCCTATACGTGTAAGGAGGCCAATGCAAAGTCTTCGAGTAGACCACACAATCATGTTTCTCTTCGGTTAGCATTCCCTTCTAAATTCCTAGGCGATTATAATTACTTGACCTTTTAATAAATGCAACCATACAATTCGAAACATCAAAAAACAAAAAAACACATGAAAATTTTATCTGGATTAGATATTCTAGCTTTCGGTATTTTGTGGATGCTAAAAATTAACTTCGAACTATTTTTGTTCCATCTGAATTTCAAAAAATAGAATGTACTCATGGCGTCGGGAGTGGGATTCGAACCCACGCGACCCGTTGGGTCACAGGCTTTCAAGGCCTGCGCGTTATCCGCTCTGCCATCCCGACTAGTAGATTTGTTCATTGGGGTTTGGGGTCTATAAGCTTTTACTAAAAAATTTATTGATACAAAAACAGCTCGTTACACAAAAAAAGGGAAACAAAAAACCGAGGAACCTAATCCTGCAATTTTTTGAAGGTTTCGAGGTGGTCTTCTTCCTCGGCTAATATTTGAGCGAACAATCTGCGGGTGGTGATGTCGTTTTCTTGGGTTGCCAATTTTATGGTTTCTTTGTAAAGAGCAACTGCTTCAACTTCTGCTTTTTCGTCAAGTTTAAGCCTTTCATTAAGGTTTGCACCCACAACGATGGGGTCATGCTTTATGGTGGGAACTCCCCCAAGGACTGCTAGGCGCTCTGCGATTTCTTCGGCGTGTTTCATTTCTGTGATTGCGATTTCTTTGAAGGTGTCTTCAACCATTGCCCCTTTTAGTCCTGTAACCATAACGTGCTGCCACATGTACTGGATGGATACTTGAAGCTCTTGCAATTCCTTTGTTCATTAACTCTAACAACTTTTTTGAAGTCATACAAACACTTCCAAAAAATTATCTCCCACTATCAATAATCTTGTGTGGGCTAATAAACCGTTTCATCACAAACTAAATATCCAACAAAAACCGCAAAACCACGCCATCTTTCTCTTTAATTATCTGCATTTGATGATATGTCGCAGCTTTAACCCCAACCTTAGACACATGCCTAGCTGGATCATAAGTTTCCCCCCACGCCTTGGCAGTCAACTTAAAACCTTCGTCAGTTTTTGTTATTTTTGAAACCTCAAACCGAGAAAACAACAACTGCTTCAACTCAAACTCCAAAAGCAACTCTTCAAGCCAACTATACAGTAAAGCCTCTTCGTCTTGACCTTCCACAACAAAACTAGCTTGCGTTTTCGCCTCCACTGTTTCAAGGGTCGTCATAACATCCGTAAAAGCCATGCCTGCACTTTCAAACGCTTCTTCTAAATTGGAACCGTAGGCTTCAACAAAAGCGTCTGCGGTGTGCTCCAAAAACTTGAAACGAGAACTCATTCAAGCAAGCCCCAACTAGTTTGGACTAAAGTTGCGTCAAAAATGTTTTGGAACATTTTTAACCACACCGACCAGCAAATCAATAGTTTTCTGAACATCTTCCAAACTAATTATGCCCGCCGGACTGTGAATATACCGAGCCGGAACAGAAACCACCCCACTGGGCACCCCATCCCTGCTCAAGGCGATTCTAGCTGCATCTGTACAACCTCGAATACCTGTTTCTAACTGATACGGAATATTGTTCTGCTTTGCCGAATCTACAAGCAACCGCAAAACCTTTGGATGAGCAATCAACCCTGCGTCTGCAACCGTCAACGCTGGACCCCCACCAAGCTTTGTAGGAGCTTCCCCTTCACTGACTCCGGGAGTATCCCCAGCAACAGTAACATCCACAGCAAGACCCAAATCAGGCTCAATACTAAAAGCCGCAATTGTCGCCCCACGCAAACCCACTTCTTCCTGAATTGTTCCCACAGCATAAACGTTACAATCACAATCCTTTAGCTGCTTCATCACCTCAACCAGTATGGCACAACCCACACGATTGTCAAAGGCTTTACCCAAAACCATACTACCATTCAATTTGCTAAAGTTGACATCAAAACTAACCGCATCCCCCACCTGAACCCCCATCGCTTCAGCTTCTTTTTTGTCCTTGGCCCCAACATCAATAAACAAATGATCAGCATCAATGACCTTTTTGCGCTCTTCCTCTTTTTGAATATGAACAGGTTTCGCCCCCACAACCCCAACCAGACGACCTTTATCGGTGTGAACCACAACCTTTTGCGCAAACAAAACTCGATCATCGATTCCCCCAACCTTGGTAAACTGCAAAAAACCCTTCTTTTTGATGTTTTTAATCATCAAACCCACTTCATCCATATGAGCAGCAACCATAACCGTCGGGGCATCTGCTTTGCCTTTTTTAAAACCAATCAAGTTACCTAGTTTGTCTTCTTTTAATTCGTCAACATAAGGATTCAAACACTCTTTCAGTAACTCTCGAACTTGGTCTTCTCGTCCAGTTACTCCATCAACGTTACAAAACTTTTCCAGAATATCAACAAGCTTCAAAGCAAATCACACAACCTTACACAATAAATCCAATATATCAAAATATGCCAAGGATTCACAAAACTGTAATGGTTATTCTGATAAACTCTATAAGCCAGTAACTGTTTCTTACAAGGAAATGACCACCGACAAACAGCACGAGGACTCTATTGTTTTTCCCATGGTTCTGATGGGCGGCTTATTTGTGGTCATCCATCTGTTAGCCATACTAATTACTCAACCTTTTGAAGCAACTGGGCTAATCGCTTTTGAAGATAGCAACGACCCCGGAAACTTGCTAGTATTTTTTGTAATTATGATGGTCGTTTCCCTCACCATACTGTTAATAGCCAAATATTGGAAAAAACAGTTTATACAAGTCATCATACTGGGCTCAATTTCGTACACTACAGTTTTTGTGTTCTACCCCCTGCTGACCTACATAGTATCAGCTAACATGTCCCTAATCCTTTCAGTTCTAGTGGCAGCAATCCTAGTAATATGTCTGATTAAATACCCTGAATGGTACATAATTGACCTAACTGGCGTCATAGTGGGAGTTGGTGCCATCGGAATCTTTGGAATCTCCCTAGGAATATTTCTTGTAATCGTGCTCCTTATGGGATTGGCAATATACGACGCCATCTCAGTTTACAAAACAAAACACATGATCGACCTCGCTGACGCCGTCATGGACCTCAAACTCCCCGTAATGATGGTAGTCCCCAAAATTCGACAATACTCCTTAATCAAAGAAACCAAAGGGCTAAAAGAAAAAATCGAAGAAAAACAAGAACGCGAAGCCTTCTTCCTTGGACTGGGCGACATCGTCATGCCCGGAATACTAGTGGTTGCAAGTTTCTATAACATACCCGACAACGGGTTCCTCGTAGCCTTATCTGTTATGATCGGCACCCTAATTGGATTTGCTGCCTTGATGACCCTTGTAGTTAAAGGAAAACCCCAAGCTGGACTGCCCCTTCTGTGCAGCGGCGCAATTCTAGGATACGTGATATCTAGTCTCATACTGTTTGGTGAATTAGCCGGATTAGTTCTTCCTTTTTAATTGAAAGCCATCATTATTGCAGTTGTGTTGTTCCATAACCCAAAGGTATTTCTGGGGAGACGTCGTAAATTTGTTTGCACAGGGAAAAAGTATTTAAAAGTCGAAAATAGGATAAGGCAACATCAAATGGAGTATCTTGGCGATGGTAAGAAAAGCTAGAATCAAGCTCACAAGCACAGATTACAAAAAGCTTGAAAATGTATGTGGAGAGTTAAAACTCATCGCTGAGAAGACAGGCGTAAAAATCACAGGACCACACCCCCTGCCAACCAAAAAACTCAAAGTGCCAGTACGCAAAACCCCCTGCGGACAAGGAACAGCAACATGGGACCGATGGGAACTGCGAATCCACAAACGATTAATCATTGTAGACGCAGAAGAACGAGTCATGCGCCGAATCATGAGGGTGCGAGTACCCGAAGAAGTTTTCGTCAGCATTGAACTGATGTAACCGTCAGTTTCTCTACTAATTTTTGTTCCCAAAACTAAATTCTGCTAAGAACACTCATCGTAGAACCATACGTTAAAGCCATCAAAACAATTGCCAAAACAAACACTACAGCCCAGGCTATTTTGTTCCACTTGTAAACTTTTAAGCCATCAATTACCCCAAAAGGTATCATGTTGAAGGTTGCCAAAAAGGCATTAAGGAAAGCAACAAACCAAAACAGATTTTGATTTGAAACCATCGCAATCAGAGCGCAACCTGCGGAAAGACCGATGTTGGTTATTGGACCTGAAACTGCAACTTTTCCGATGCTTTCTTGGGTTCCTGAGCCTGCAATCATTACTGCTCCAGGGGATATAATCTTGAAAGGTGGAGGCAAAAACGCTGAAAGCAAGGTTAAAAGGGCTCCTTGTAGGGTTAACCGAAATTCTGCCCACATGTTAAAGTGCTGCGCAGAAAACTTGTGGGCGATTTCGTGCAACAGAAACGAAAACGTAAAAGCAATTGTTAATCCCAGCAAGACACTTGTCGAAGAACTTGTTATGCTCAAAAAATATGTTAATCCAACTGCCATAACTAGTAGTGTTCCTATTAGTAAATGTTGAAGTTCTTTTTTGCTAAACCAAAACACACGAGACTGCTTTGGAGTATACGACACGGTATACTTGTATTTCGGCTGAGCTGACCATTGTTTGCCTACAACTGGTGGAGCGCTTCTTGGGGCTTTGGCTCGCCATGCTTCAGGGCAGTTGTGGCTTTCTGGAATGCGATGGTCAGCACAAAAGGAGCCTCCACAGTATTTGCACTTAAACGGGAGAGTAACGTCAGCACCACATAATTTGCATTTCGCCGTCTTGGTCAGCTTCCTTTTTTTCTAAAGATTTCAACGTAGGGGCAGTTTAAATCTTTAGCCCAAAAAAACTGTTTTTAGTTATTGTTGTTTTTTGTGTGATTTTTTCTTTTTTGTAAACATTAACTACTATGACGTAATACGAAAACCTTAAAAGGTAACACTATGTTGTGTTTTTTGCCAGTAAACTTGTGGGAGAACTTCAAAAACATGTCTGAAGACACGATAATTAAGCTTGAAAACGTCTCTACAGTTTATGAAGGTGAAACAAGACCCTCCCTTAAAGGCATCAACTTAGCCTTCCAAAAAAACGATCTAATTTACATACTAGGACCAAACGCGTCAGGAAAAACTACCCTGATTGAAACCATTAATGGGTTGCTTCCTGCTTTCAAAGGAAAAGTAACAGTTTTCGGGTTAAACCTAAAATCCAACGGCAAAGAAATTCGATGCCAAATCGGGTACGTTCCCCAAGACTTTATGGTTAAACCTGGAGAACCTTACAAAGCTCTTGACGTTGTTTTGATGGGAAAATATGGCCAAATTGGTTTTTTGCATCAACCTGAAGAAAAAGACAAACAAGAAGCACTCCAAGCCATGAAACTAATCGGCATACAAGATCTAGCTGACAGGGCAATGGGAAAATTATCTGGGGGTCAACAACAAAAAGTGATGCTTGCTCGGGCTTTGGCAAAAAAACCAAAAATTTTGCTTTTGGATGAGCCCTTCAGTAACTTAGACCCTGATTCTCGAGTGCAAATTCCCTCTTTGATTACTAAACTTCACGAAGAACAAGGCCTAACCACCATTGTTGTGACTCATGACATCCATCACATGATTGACCATTGCAACCGGGTTGTTGTTATAACTGGTGGAAAAGCTACTTTTGATGGAACCCCCGAAGAAGCTTTACCCCTCTTTGCACATCCCCATACAACTAAATTGGAGGGTCACCGCCACTGATTTGGTTAGAATTTGGCATAATGCAACGCGCCCTAATTGCTTGCATTTTTGCAGGATTCTTGATGGGCTTAATTGGAGTTTTTGTGGTTAGAATGCGCCTTTCTGCCATTGGTTACTCAATGTCTCATGGAGCTTTTGCTGGAGCTGCCCTTGGAGTAGCAACAGCAACAAACCCTCTGGTAACTGGTTTACTTTTTGCGTCAGGCACCGCCCTGATGATAGGTCCCATAGCAGACAAAGCCCGTTTACATGCTGATACTATTACAAGCATAGTTTTTCCCTTGAACATGGCGTTAGCCTTCGTGTTTTTGACTCTGGCTCCTGAAGTTGGCCTTAGCAGTCAAGTGGCCAACGTTTTGTGGGGTAGCATAATTTCCATGACCAACAGTGACTTGTTGTATCTCACCACCTTGTTTGCGGTTACGTTGGTTGTGGTGTATTTTGTTTGGAAAGAACTCTTTGCCATAATGTTTAATCGAAAATTAGCTGAAGCAGACGGCATCAACACCAAACCCTTCGTATACTTAATCATATTTCTGGCAGGTGTGGTCATCACTTTTTCCCTCAAACTGGTTGGAGGGTTGCTTATCTACGCCTTATTGTTTAACCCTGCCTCTACAGTTTTGCAGTTTTCTGAAAACATGCGAAAAGTAATAGTTGCCTCTCCATTAGTGGGTATGGCTACAACTGTTTCAGGGCTGTTTCTTTCCCTGTTTTTCGATTTGCCTGTAGGCTCATGTATTGTAATCGTTTCAACCATAGTTTTTGTTATTGCACTTTTTCTTTCACCTAAACGAAAAAGAAGGGAGGAAACCAAAAAATGAAAAACAAAAAATTATTGACCTTTTGTATGCTTTTACTGATACTTCCTTTATTGTTAGTGTCAGTAACTCGAGCTCAAACCACAGAAACCCCAATCATTGTGTGTACAACAAGTGCCGTAGGTAGCGTAGTTGAAGACTTCCTAGGTGATACCGCCGAAGTTTTAGTGCTTGTGCAGCCCGGTTTGTGTCCTGCAGACTTTGACATGAAACCTGGATATGTTGACGCTGTAAGCAAAGCAACAATTTTGTTCAAACAAAATATTCAAGGAGAATTCTGGTTAGATAGTCTACTTAACGCCACAGAAAACGAAGACCTGACGGTAGTTGCGATTCCCGGTGTTTACAACACTCCTGAAGGCGCAAAAAATTACATCCGTGGAGTTGGAGGAAATCTGAGCCAAATCTTGGGCATCAACTTAGATTCAGAAACTTCTAAAATGATAGCAGAAATTGACGAAGTTTCAGACTGGACACAAACTCGAGCTGAAAACTTGGAAGCCTCAAATGTGAATGTAATCTGTATGGGGTGGCTCAAAACTTTTATTGAATCTGTTGGTTTCAATGTTGTTTCAACTTTTAATCCCCCTGAAACTTTGTCTGCTGGTGACATAACCGCTCTATCAGAAAGTGCCCAAACTGAAGGTGTAGCATTGATTGTAGATAACCTGCAAATTGACACCGAGTTTGGTGGAGGAATTGCTAATGAGGTGGGTGCTCAGCATGTGGTGTTAACTAATTTTCCTGGTGCCATTCCGGGGACTGAGACTTTAGCGAAAATGTTACGTTATAATGCTGAACAACTCTTAGCTGGCACTTCTACGTGGCATATTACTTCTGATTTGAACGCAGAAAAAATTGATCTAGGGAACCAAGTAACCCTGTATCAGATAACTACCGTTATTGCTGTTGTAATTGCTGCGTTTTTGGCTGTTCTACTGTACGCACGAAAACGGAAATGAGTCCAAAACCATGAATGCCAAAGATTATTTTGATAATGCCGCAAGTACGTGGGACGAGAAATTTTTGACTCCCCGTCTTGCTTCTTTTTTGGAGAGACTTGTGCCCCAGTTTGGGCTGGAATCTGGACAAACGGTCCTGGATGTGGGCACAGGAACTGGTGTTTTAATTCCCTATTTGGTTAAAGAACTTGGACCTGAAGGCTCTGTTACTGCAATTGATTTTTCTGAAAACATGGTTCAGATATGTAAAACGAAGCATGGGCATCTGAAAAATGTGAACGTGAAACTGTGTAACATCGAAGAAGAAGAATTTCCCCCAAAAACTTTTGACGCAGTTGTCTGTTTTGGGATATTCCCCCATCTGAAAAACAAACAAAAAGTGCTCCAAAAAATCAATTCTGTACTTAAACCTGAAGGCAAACTTGTTATTGCTCATGCCTTGAGCAGCGAAGAACTCAAACATCACCACAATAACGTTTCAAAGCAAGTAGCCCACGACCTGATACCAAAAATGGACGACATGAAAAATTTGCTTAAAATATCTGGATTCACAAAAACCAGCATCAAAGATAAACCCGGAATCTACCTTTGTATGTGCAATAAAGCCTGAAGTTTTTTCTTTTTTTGTTTTTTGATTTTAGTACAGAAAAATTTACACGTTACATCAGATAAAACAATAATCTAGGATTTCAAATTGAATAAAGCATTGATTGTTTATGGCACCCGTTATGGGGCAACAGGAATGACTGCTAACGAAATTGCTGATGTTTTTCGTGAAGAAGGCTTAGACACAACCTTAGTTAATCTAAAAAATCAAAAAGTCAAAGACATCAACGATTATGACCTAGTGTTAGTGGGTAGCGGAATTAAAATAAAAAAGTGGACCAAAGAACCTGAAAAGTTCCTCAAAAAATTCAAAAATGAACTGGCAACCAAGAAAACTGGCTTGTTCATCTGCTGTGGAGCAAAATATCCATTGGAAGAAAAAGCTGACACAGAAACAGAGCTACAGTACGCCCGAACTCATCATCTTGAAGAAAAAGCAGCAAAATACAATTTACATCCAATCGCTTTTGGATTGTTTGGGGGCGTTTATAACTTTAACAAGATGGGTTGGTTCTTCAAAAAAACATTGTCAGGAGTTAAACCTCAATTGGAAGCAGCTGGAGTTCCAGAAACTCAATCCGGACTTTACGACACACGGGATATAAGCAACATACGCAATTGGGCAAAAGAACTCGCACAAAAAATCAAATAAAAAGCTTGGGATTGTTTGGTGCCGGGGGTGGGATTCGAGCCCACGACTTCTGGGCACCTAATTTTTAGGAGATTGCTCTCCAGATCATGAGTCTGGCGCCATAGCCAGGCTAGGCTACCCCGGCAGTTTTCTTTTCTATGTTGTTGCCTAACACAGAATTAAGGCTTTCTGGTATTCTCATGTTTTGGATATAATCAGAATATTTTTTTCAATATTTTTTATCAATATCAATTATTTAATTGTTGAAGAAATTAATATGAATAATACTTATCCTCACTCAATAGGAGTTGTATTGTGCATTAATGCTAATTGATAAAGAATTATTTTGATTATTATTTTGTCTTCTCAAACAATATATACACTTTTTGGTATACTTGGGCTTGGTTAACAGCAAATGAGAAGGTCAAAATTGGAAATTCATATCGCGATTCTTCGGGCTTTGGCATATCATGGTCGATTAAAGCCTACTCACATCACGTATAAAGCAAATGTAAATTGTAGTGCCTTAAAAGAGTGCTTGGATTTTCTTATGGACCGCAATTTGATTACTGAGCAATCAGTAAGCAAAAGAAGTAAATCCCGAAAAGTCTACGCAATTACTGAGTTAGGTTTGAATGCTCTTCGAAACGTCAAACAAATAAATAACGCTTTGCATGTGTTCGATGACCTTAATGTGTCCTCGATTGAATTACCTGCCCGTCTAGGATGAATTTTTTAGTAATTCTTTTCGATTCTTTTGCCGCCATCTTATGACGGCCCTAAAACGGTTTAGTGTTTGTAGTTTTTAGATTGGTTGCCGTTTTTTCTGGCAGAAAATTTGTTATTTTTTGTTTGCCCCTAGCTAGCTGACTTTTTGGATTTCAATTGGTCACTTTTTATAGAAAAAGATTGATTTATTTTGATTCTTCGTTCCATTTTTCTATGACGAGTTTGTTATCGCTTATCGTGAACCTGATTTTAACTGGAACAGTAGAATTTGTCTGAAAGGGGAACATGCTGTCCTCAGCTAAGTTCCCGGGAGCATAGATTAGATACTTTCTATTTTTTCTTTTAAAGAGTCGTACTTTTGCTTTGTTTACCATCTTTGCTACTGGCCAAGAAGAATGCAACAAGCTTCATGATTTATTTAATTTTGTTATTTTACACTCGGCTGAATAAGACGTTATATTCACCTTAAAATAGATATTAATTCGAATACACAACTGAATTTTATATGCTCAATCATGTTGCTCTATTTTATTGTTTGTTCTTTGGTGTTCAACACTGCTTTCTTGTTGTTTCAAGTTTTAGATGCAACGTGCTTTTCAAACATTTTTTCCCAATCAATTTTTATCATGGCGTAGATCACTAGAGCGAGTAGAACGGCTGTTATTGCAGTTCCTAAAAGTCCTGATTCTCCAAAAATTACTGTGATAAATTCTATGGATTGTTGGCCGCTGTATGCTACAATGAAGGTCATTAAAGTTTTGCCGATGATTGCAGGTATGAAGGCTTTAACAAAAGAGTATCGCATTATTCCCAATGGGATGAACAGCAGGTCATCGGGTAACGGTGTTAATGCGAAGATAAATATGGCAACTGGTCCGTATTTGTCAAAGACTTTTACCATGAAGTTCATTTTTCTTCGTCTTTTTTCGCTTATTCTGGAAGTTCCGTAATAACCAAGGGCGTATCCTGCAAATTCTCCAAGGGCGGCGCCTACTCCTCCGCTGATTGCGACAAATACTGGGTCTAACACGCTTCCCAGACCAAAAATTACAAGGGTGTAAGGTATCGGAAAGATAACTGAAACTGAGCCAATGAAGCTGATTATGAAAATGCCTAGGTACCCAAATTGTGTGAATTGTTGTAGCCACGCTTCAAGCAATCAGTTTCTCTCCAACAGTGTGGTAGCTGTACTCTTTCTGATTGCTGATTGTTGTTTTAACCTTTTTCGATAAGAAAGTTGTCCAAGTTCAGACAATGCTAACTGATGTTTGGAAAACAAAAGCCAAACCGGCTGTGGCAAGCATCATAACGCCCCATGTTTTGTTCACGTTGTGTCCAAGTTTGTTCATGGTGAAGAGCATAAGGGTTGCAATTATCATGAAAGGTGTAGTGTACAAAATTTCAGACAAAGAAACAGTAAATTGTGAGGTTAATCCAACGGTCCCAAAAACAAGTGTTAGGGTTAACATGTTGTCGCCAATTACGTTGCCGATTGTTATGTCTTCTTCTCCTGCAAGGGTTGCAGCAACAGAAACTGCAACTTCGGGGACAACGCATCCAAGAGCCAACACAGTGAGTCCAACAAAGAATTGGTCCAGTCCAAAGATTGTGGATATTGTAATTGCGCTGTTCACCATCATGAATGTGGCTATTACTAGAGCTGCTGCTCCGAGAAGTATGTCAAAGCTGATGCTTTTTTTGTTGGGTTGGTTTTCTGAGCAGCATTCATCTGCGGTGCAGGTTCCGTTTTTGATTGAGTGATAAATGAACAATGGATAAAACGAGACAAAGATTGCACCCATCCACCATGTTACTTGTTGGAAAACTGCTAGCATCATGACCAGCAGAAAACTTAGACCAAGCATGAAGATGCATTCTTTGTTTATTGATGAGTTTTTGATTTGCAGTCCGCCTCCAACTAGGCCGCAGATGCCTATGATGAGGGGAATGTTGTAAATGTTTGAGCCGATTATATTTCCCAAGGCCATGTGGGAAGACCCCAAACCAACTGCGAAAACTGAACTTAGTAGTTCAGGCAGGGCGGTCACAAATGCTACGAATACCGTGCCCACAACTACTCGGCTAATGTTTAAGCACGAAGAAAGCCCTGATGCACCTCTGACAATTCGTTTGGAGCCCCAATAAAGAATCAATAGGCTCACTGCCAGTGCTGCGATGCTCAAGACTAAAGTTAGCATGTTAAATCACCGTAATTTCTCTTTTCAACCTGAAATCGATAATATAAACATTCCCAAAATAGACTACATTTGCGCGTTAACTTTTAGCCTTAGTTTTTATGGTAAACATAGTAAATTTACACCAAATTGTCAAAAAACAACTCGATAAATTATTGATTCTTTGCCTCACTCCTAAATCAACAAAAAAATTTGCGGCTGTAAAACAATCAAACCAAACTTTATTACACGACAAGTCTTGAAATAAAACTTGCTCGGAAGTGTGTGATCTTTAGACTTTAGGTGTATGTTGCCCAGAAAAATTCAGAAAAGAAGATTTTTTTAACATTGTACTTTTATTTTGAATACTAATATCCCGCAAAGTGTGAACTGGGCTTTTGTATTGGTTGAATAACATAAATATCTTACAGTTTTAATTTATGGGTCATCTAGATCTTGTTTAACGTTTGAGGGTGTATGGTTTGCCTGCGAAAAGACGAAAATGGCGTGAAGATTTTGGTGAATGGTTTCGTGACGTTTTGATTAATGCGGAGATAATGGATTACCGCTACCCCGTGAAAGGTTCAGGAGTTTGGATGCCCTACGGCTTTAAGATACGAAAAAACACCCTGCAAATCATACGCGACTTACTTGACAACACTGGTCACGACGAAACTCTGTTTCCTTTACTGATTCCTGAAACCGCCTTGGCCCAAGAAGCCGACCACATCAAAAGCTTCGAAGGCGAATGTTTCTGGGTCACTCACGGCGGATATGAACCCCTCAAAGTTCGGTTCGCCCTGCGTCCTACCAGTGAAACGGTTATTGCGCCTATGCTTAAACTTTGGATACGCTCCCACGTAGATTTACCCATGAAACTATACCAAGTGGTAAATGTTTTTCGGTACGAAACCAAAGCAACCCGTCCAATTATTCGAATGCGCGAGGTTGCAACCTTCAAAGAAGCTCATACCTGTCATGCAGGCGGTGAAGAAGCTGAACAACAAGTCCGGCAAGCTGTTGAACTTTACAAGCAGTTCTTTGACGGTGTGGGGGTTCCTTACGTGCTTTCTAAGCGTCCAGACTGGGATAAATTTGCAGGAGCTTTGTACACTTTAGCTTTTGATTTGCTATGTCCTGACGGTAAAGTTTTGCAGATTGGAACTGTGCATAATTTAGGTCAAAACTTTGGAAAAGCCTTTGACATAAAATACGAAACCAAAGACGGGACTCAAGAATACATATGGACGACCAGTTACGGCATTTCGGGAAGGGGAATAGCTGCAGTTTTTATTGCCCACGGGGATGATAACGGTATTGTCTTGCCTCCCCAAATTGCTCCGGTGCAGGTGGTTGTGGTTCCGGTTCCATACAAAGGAAAAGAAAAGGAAGTAAACGAAGCCTGTGCTCAAGTAGTTGAAACTTTGAAGAATGCAGGTTACCGTGTCAAGTTAGACGATAGAAACGAGTTGACTCCGGGAAACAAATTCTATTACTGGGAACTTCGCGGAGTACCAATCCGCGTGGAGATCGGTCCACGGGACTTGGCGAATGGTGTGGTTACTGTTGTTAGGCGAGACAGTTTGAAGAAAAAACAACTGAAAATGGATGAAGTAGTTACTGGTGTGCATGCCTTAGCTGAAACTATTGCGACAGACCTGAAAACTAACGCCGAAGCCTTGATGAAAGAGCGCATTTATCGTGTAACTCGTTTGTCTGAAGCTAAAAGTTTACTCAAACGCAAAACTGGTATAGTTGAAGTTCCGTGGTGCGGCAATGATGACTGTGGTCATAAACTGGAAGAAGAAGTTGATGCTCGCTTGTTGGGAATTCCTGAAGATATTCCTGAAAAAATTGATGGAACTTGTGTTATTTGTGGTGAACCCGCAGATAACGTTGTTCGGGTTGCTTCGGCGTATTAGTTTACCAAAGCTGTTTAATTTGGGTTGATCGTAACTGCTAAGAAAACAAGCACCATTACTGTTATCTATTAACCAAAACAACCAAGTGTGGAATATCTAACATGCTTACAAAACTAAAAAAACAAGTCCAAACTGCCCTGACTTCAACTGCTGATTTGTTTCACAACTTAGGTTTAACTCCTAACCGCGTAAGCATCCTTGGAATCATTTTTTCTATACTCTCTGGCGTGGTTTACTCTCAATGGCAAATAAATCGAGCATTTTTGATACTTGCACCTGTTTTGATACTAGTTTCTGGATTGTTTGACGCCCTAGATGGAGTAATCGCCCGAGTTCACGGAAAGGCAACAACCTTTGGCGCATTTTTTGACTCCATGCTTGACAGATACGCAGACGCAATAGTTTTGTGTGGAATTATTGCTGGCGGATTATCCAATCTTACTTGGGGACTTGCCGCTCTAGTTGGCTCCGTGATGGTCAGTTACTCTAGAGCACGAGCTGAAGCCGCAGGAGTAAAAATGGAATCAGTAGGTTTAGCTGAGCGTGCAGAACGTATGGTCTTAGTTGGAGTGGCTAGCTTTGTTAGCTATTTTTGGATTGATGCCTTAAACTGGAGCATTCTAATACTTGCTATATTAACTAACTTTACTGTTTTACAGCGAGCAAACTACTTCCGTAAAGCGGTAAAAACAAACTAAAAAGGAAAAAATTGGCTGTTTAGCGCCTGCGGCTCCTTTTGGGCGGGCCTGATCTGCGCTCGTTTTTGTTGCGTACTTTGACTACTCCTCGGTGCACTGCACAAGAGATGCAGTAGTATTTTGTTTCTTGGCTGCTGCCGATGTATGTGCCTTGTTGCTTAAGTTCTTTATAGAGTCGAGAATCAACTAACGAAACCCTCCTGGAAACACGTTTTGCTTTGTCACGTGGCACCTGCTGTCCACAACCTTGACACTGAACAAGGGAACCTTTTCCTTTGCTTCCTTTTGATCTGCCTCTGGATTTTCGTTTAACTGGCATCCTCTTTTCCTCATACTCTGTAAATTCTTTTTGAGATTATTAAATATACGCGAAAAACGCGTGATATTTTATGTACACACCTTTCGGGGGTGTACCAAATTTCTTGGTTCCTAGTAATTCGAATCGGGGTTAATAAAACTGCCGTTCATAATTTGTTGGTCAAAAATTGACCTGGTTTTTAGTCACTCGACTTGTGTTTTTTGAGTATTTTAGGTTTAAAATCTGAAGTTTTTTTGCAATTTTTTTGACTAAACTTTTACTTAATTTAACTGAAACGTCAAATTTTTTTAACAAAACCCCTTTCGATATTGCCATGACTAATGTAAGACCTTGAAATTAAAAATCAGAAACCGAAACTAAAAATTGGAACTTGAAAAGGTTTAAGTTCAAAAATGAAACTTTAAAAACACTTTTTTTGTTTTTCAATTTTTCACTTTCATAATTCTTGTGTTAGAGTCCCAGCAAACCAGTCTTTAGTATTTTTTTGTTTTTTAATGTCATTCTTGAAAAATATTGCATGGTTTAGCCATCCATATTTTATATTTTTTAGCTTTTGAAAAATGACAAGTTAAAAATTTTTGTTTTTGCATAATATTATTGTCTAAATTTTATTGTTTGAGGGTGAAGTTAGGATGGATGAATTTATCAACACACATCTGTGGGGGAAAGAAGTTGATGTTTTCTGTGGGGGTCCTGACTGGTTCAAAGGAAAAGTAGTTAGTGCAGCTAACAACATTTTAACTTTGGAATCAAAAAAAGGAGTATACACTCACGTAACTGTAGACCGAATCCTTGCAATGTGGCTTAAAAATCAACCTTGGCCAAAACCAAAAATTCCTATACCTATGCCTCAATAGAAACGTAAACATTTGCCCTATCAGAAACAGTTGAAGTGCGGCTCTTCATTTCCTTCTTTTTTAATATTGTTTTTTCAAGTAAAAACCTGGAGGAGTATGCTGGGGGGAGCTCTTACATGTGATAAGAGTAGGTAGCCCTTAAAGGGCGTACGAACTGACATGCAGAGTTGCCCTTTACCCCTTTTCTGTTTAATTTTTTCATTCCTTCAATCATGTGCTAGGGCTTCAGCAAATCCTTGTTTTCTTTTCAGTTATTTTTTGTTACTCAAAACAATTAAATTAGCGCTGACGTAATATGCTTTGAAGTTAAACTAATACCAAGAAAAAGGAGCAGTGAACAAAACAATGGGTCGAGTAGGTAAAGGCGTAAAATGTAGCGTTTCTAACTGTGATAAAGATGCAATTCGGTCTCTTCCACGGGAAAAAGTCAGTTCAGCAGGTCTCAAAGTAGACGGTGAAAAGCGTTCATACCTTTGCAGGGAACACTATAAAGAATACAAGAAAGCAAGCAAAAAAGACAAACTGCTCGAGCAATGGAGGCACAAAGGCTAGTCCTTATTGTGTCTGGTTATTGGTTTATTATTTCATTACCTTGAAAGCTGGCTGTTAATATTGAGAATTCTTCAACTACATTCAAACTTTATCGAATACGAAGCAATCGAAAAAGAAATCCCCTCTGCAGAGGAACCCGAAAAAATCAAAGACCGTATAGAAGAAGTTGTGGTACTTTTTACTGCAGTTGAAGAAGGCGACGACATAAACGTAGCCAAGAAAGTCATGGAAATCACCAAAGCTTCCTTAGACCAACTTAAAGTCAACAAAATAATGATTTATCCGTATGCTCACTTGAGTAGCAACTTGGCTAAACCTTCTGAAGCTTTGACGGTTCTTAAAGAACTAAGAAAAATCGCCAACGAGATGGGACTGGAAACCTATTCTTCACCCTTTGGATGGTGCAAACAATTCTCAATTTCCATCAAGGGGCATCCCTTGGCTGAGCACCTTCGGGTAGTTACCTGTGACTCAGAAAAAGAAGAGGTAGTTTGTGATGCTCTGAAAGCGGAAGAAAAACTCAAATCCTACTGGTACGTTTTGCAGCCTGACGGCGAGTTAATTCCTGCACAAGAATACCGCTTCAAAAACTGTAAACGCCTCGAAAAGCTTTGCAGATACGAAATCAAAAAAGTGCGAGTTGAACAGAAGGTTCCGCCTCATGTTCCTTTGATGAAGCGGCTAGAAATTGCAGACTATGAACCCGGAAGCGACCCCGGTAACTTGCGTTGGTATCCTAAGGGTCGAATGATAAAATCGTTAATTGAGCAATACGTAACCGAAAAAGTCATTGAATATGGAGGGATGGAAGTAGAAACTCCAATAATGTATGACCTTGAGCACCCTGCCATTTCTAATTATCTTCAGCGTTTTCCTGCCCGACAGTACGTTTTGTGTTCGGACAAGCGGGATTTCTTCTTGCGGTTTGCTGCTTGTTTTGGGCAGTTTTTGATGGTGCACGACGCCCAATTCAGTTACAAGCAACTTCCTTTGCGCATGTATGAATTAACAAAATACGCTTTCAGGCGAGAAAAAAGCGGCGAAGTAACTGGACTGCGGAGGCTTCGCTGTTTTACTATGCCGGATTGTCACGCTTTGGTTGCAGATATCGACCAAGCAAAAGAAGAGTTCATGACTCGTTTCAAAATGTCCATGGGCATTATGGAGAGTCTGGAACTAGACAAAGAAACCGATTACGAATTAGCAATCAGGGTAACAAAGGATTTCTACGCTGAAAACAAGGATTTCATTCTTGGTATGGTCAAGCTGATGGGCAAACCTGTCCTGATTGAAATGTGGGAAGAGCGGTTCTTCTATTTCGTTTTGAAATGGGAATTCAATTTCGTAGATAACCTAAACAAGGCATCTGCATTATCCACTGACCAAATTGACATCGAAAACGCCAAACACTACGACATGACCTACGTGGATGAAAACAGCGAAAAACAGTATCCTTTGGTTTTGCACTGTTCCCCAAGCGGAGCCATCGAACGCGATGTATATGCACTGCTGGAAAAAGCTCATAGGGACTCCCTGAAAGGCAAAAGCCCAATCTTGCCTTTGTGGTTGGCTCCTACCCAGTTGCGGATTATTCCAGTCTCTGAAAAATATTTGGAAGACGCAGAAAAACTAATGACACAAATCCAAAGCTCCAACATACGTGTTGATGTTGACGACCGTCCCCTTAGTTTAGGCAAGAAAGTTCGAGCCGCAGAAAAAGAATGGGTAAACTACGTGCTGGTATATGGAGAAAAAGAAGTAAATTCAGACGCCTTGCCCGTCCGCGACAGAAGCGCTGGAAAACAAATCCGAAACGTCACCATAGACGAGTTAATCAAAGAAATCAACAAAAAAACAGCAGGTAAACCCTTCAAACCCTTAGCCTTGCCAAAGATGCTTTCAAAACGCCCCCAATTTTCTTTCTAATTTTTTATTTTCTTGTTTTGTATCGTTGAATGTTTTGTTTCTCATAATACTTTTGCAGAATTCTCTTCAGGTAATATTTTGACCTAAAAGATAACGAAGCCCATACACAACTTCTACACAAAACATTGCCGTCAAGTTTGAAACGGTTAGTTCGCACTTTTTGGTATTCTTTTGAGTTGATTATTTTGTGCCACGACTGTTTTAATAGGTTCCCCATGGGATGTTTTAATCCATAATCCATACAACATAAAACAACATCACAGTTTGGAAGCATAACAAACTGTCCAGCTAACAGTTTTTCACAAAAAAACCAACCTCGAACATGTCTTTTTTGGGAATCACTACATTGTCCTGCTCGTTCGTTTGAAATGAAATTCTCATCCATAACGTAATAGCCGGTTACGTTTAGGTTGTTTAAAACTGCGCCCAAAGTTTTTTTGTAGTTTTCAGAAACTGAAATCTTGGTGTTGCCCAGTTTGTCTGGCAGATGCAAAATGACTTCAGGATTACAGCGTCTGAGTCGATCTACATTTTCGGGTTCTAGTCCAACAAGGGTGGAAAATAACACAATCTTGTGACCCTTTGAGTAAGCGTGTTCAATCATGTCCAAACATTGAGGATTAAGAAAAGGTTCAGAGAAACCCGAAAAATGGATTGTAACCTTTTTGGGAACTTTAGCAATTGCTTTTTTGAAATCTTCTAGGGTGAGCATTTTTGTGCCACGGTATTGTTGTTGAAAAGTTTGCTGGGGACAGTAATTGCAATTGATGGTGCACTTGCTGATCGTTGTTACTTCCAGCCATGGCTCTGTTTTAAGCAAACCTTCATCTCCAGACACAAAACTAGTTAACTAGTAACAGGTTCCTGTTTGATTAACTTGCCTTACTGATAGGCTAACAATTTTTTTAACTCTTTTCAAGATTAAAGGTATTGAGTAGAATCAAAAACTTCTCTTTTCTTTATTTTTCTTGGAATGAAGACTTTAGTCTGTGTTGTGTCAAAATTTAAATATCTAGCAGATAGTTTAAGGTTGAAGTTTAAGAAAATAAGGAGAGATTTGTATGGCAAATGAGTTGCTTATCTACATCAACGGCAAGTATTACCCGAAATCTGAGGCAAAAGTCTCAGTATATGACCATGGTCTCCTGTACGGAGACGGAGTTTTTGAAGGAATTCGAGCCTACAACGGTGTAGTCTTCAAACTAAAAGAGCACATCGACAGGCTATACAGGTCTGCCCATCCAATCTTTCTGAAAATCCCCCTAACCAAAGAAGAAATGGCAGAGGCAGTTCTTGAAACCCTCAGAAAAAACAACCTCAAAGACGCCTACATCCGCCTAGTGGTTACCCGAGGTGTTGGCGATTTGGGACTTGACCCCCGAAAATGTCCAAAGGCCACAGTTATCATAATTACGGAACCAAAACTTCAGTTGCACGCCCCTGAAAAGCTGGAAAAAGGAATCTGTACAACCATAACCTGGGTGCGAAGAAACGCAGTGGACAGTGCAACCCACGAAATGAAATCATTGAATTACCTCAACAGCATTTTGGGCAAAATCGAAGCCAATAATATCGGCGCTGACGAAGCCATCTGTCTTGACAAAACAGGGTATGTCTGTGAGGGTGTGGGCGAGAACATATTCATGGTAATCAACGGCAAACTTTTGACCCCTTGTCTTTCTTCGGGTGCATTAAACGGAATTACTCGTGCTTTGGTTATCGATTTGGCAAAAGAACTTGGAATTGAAGTCATCCAACGAAACATCACTCCCAACGAGTTGTTCACTGCTGACGAAGTGTTTTTCACAGGAACTGCCGCAGAAATCGCTCCAATCAGTTGCGTCAATGCTCGCATGATTGGTTCTGGAAAAATGGGTCCAGTTACTAAACGTATACTGGAAGCCTTTGAAAAAGTAAGGGAAGACCCCTCACAAGGGGCAGCCATCTAAACAGAAACCAGTTTTTCTGGTTTCCATTTTTATGAACATTTTTTTGTTTATTCTGTTGTTTCGTAAGAGTATCCAACGAACCCTTCGGAAGTTTCTACTGTAATCACTATGTTTTGGTCTCTGTTTGCTGACCAGTCCCAAGTGCATGTCATTGTAACTGAGTCGCCTATGGCAATGTCAAAAGGTAGAGCTTGAGGGGATTCCACTGGAATGTTTATTACGTCTGTGTTTGTGCTGACTTCCACTCCAACTATGGTAGCTGGTTCAACAGAATACTCCGAGTTTTCAACTGTTATGTCAAAGGTTTGCAGACTTGTTTCATCAAACTCCACGTCAGTGACCAGAATCTGAGACAGTTTGGGTGTGCTTCTTTCTTGGCTGAATTGATAACCTTGGGACGTGTAGGCTGTGATTGTTATGTCTTTGTCTCTGTAGTCTCCCCAATCCCATGCACATGTAATTGTGCTGGTTGAGTTCTTGGACACAATTGTTGGAAGTGTAGGTGATGTATCTCGCATATCTAGTTCTGTTCCGTTTTCCTCTAGTGTTACTATTATTTTTGTGATTTGGAAATCAACATCTGACTCGTGGGGGTTTTCTATGTATAATTTGAAGTGTTCTGTGTCCGAACCTGCGAAACTAGATTGTTTAATTTCAAGTCCTACTGCAACTGCTTCGAGTTCGTAAACTGCGCCTGAGCCATCTTCAACTACCACAACGATGTTTGCGGTTTCACCGATGTAGTCTCCCCAGTTCCAGTTACAATCAAAGGTTTGGTCTTTTCCTTTGTTTAGTTTGTAGGGTAGTTGTGGGCTCACTGATATGATGTTGTGGACTTCATCATCTTGGGTTATAACCATGATTTGCTTGATTGTGGCTTGTGTTGGCGAATAAGTTGGGTTAAGGACAGTTAAACTGAAGGATTCTGCGTTTTCTACGTTTATGTTAACGTCTGTTACTGAAATTGTTGTGTTTTTTGGAATTGTACTCCCAAAATCAATGTTTAAAAGCGAAATAACTGCAATCGACCCTACGGCTCCGATTATTGTGGCAACGATTATTCCGATGATGAATTTTTGTTTTGGGATTCCAATTACTTTTTTAGACCTTCTCAAATCTTTCCCTTCTTTGAACCTTAATTAGCTGAGTCCTTTTTTCGAAGTTTATTATAAACTTTTGCGGATAACGTTCCCCCAGTTTTTAATAAACAAAAAAAGAAAAATTTGTTTTTTTATGTGGATACGGAGAATTACACTTTTTTAGCATACAGGTCTGAACTAGTTGCTATTTTTATTTCGTATCTTGTGCTAATTTTTCAATCGTAATCAGACATGATGCTGCAGCGTTTTTTTATGTGAATTTGTTAGCTGAGTTTTTGTTCCACATCTCAATGTGAATTGAGTTTACTTTTATTAGGTCTGCTGTGCCTCAATGTCAGATTAGATTCATATATCGAAAAATAATTATTCAGACTTTAAAATTAGTACTATAACTCTCTGGTTTTG
>JARRLY010000001.1:0-47728 GCA_037386545.1 Candidatus Bathyarchaeota archaeon | reverse complement strand
TCCTCAAGACTACGAGTTTGCTTTGGAAGGCAAGTCTTTAGCATTAATTTTTCAAAAAACTTCAACCCGAACTCGTTTGTCCTTTGAAGTTGCAATGACTCAACTTGGTGGCCACGCAGCTTACATGGATTGGCGAAACACCAACTTAGTTTTAGCTGACTTGGGGGATGAAACAAAATCAATATGCGGCTATGTTGATGGGATAATGGCTCGGGTATTAAAGAACTCAAACTTGCAGACAATGGCTGATGCAGCTAATGTTCCGGTGATTAACGGTTGCGATGAAAAGTATCACCCTTGTCAGATCATCGCTGATTTAACGACCATCAGAGAAAAGAAAGGCAAACTCAAAGGTCTCAAACTCGCGTATGTTGGGGTACACAACAACATTTGTAACTCTTTGATTGAAGGCTGCACCCGAACTGGAATGAAAATCGTAACTGTTACGCCGTTGATTAATGAAGCTTCAATTGACCAAACCATAATTGAAAAAGCAAAATCTACAGGACTATATTCTAACTCTATGGATGTTCACGCTTCAGTGGAAGACTGTGACGTAATCTACACTGACACCTGGGTGGACATGGAGTTCTTTTTAGACCCAAAATTTGCAAAAGAAAAAGAAAAACGAGTAAACCTGATGCTTCCTTATCAAATCAACAAGAAACTGCTTGCAAACAACGGTGACGCCCTCCTAATGCATGATATGCCAATTCATCGGGGGTACGAGATTTCTGACGAGGTTATTACTCTTCCAAATTCTGTAATTTATACCCAAAGCGAGAACAGGTTGCATTCTGCAAAGGCGATTCTCAACAAATTGTTAAGTTAGTTTCTGTCTGGAAAGCACTTATAAAACAGTTTTTCCATTTTTGTTGTAGATTAAATGCATGAGCACTGTTAATTGCAGATTGTCTTCCCACACAGTAAGATTTAAGCGAAAATTGTTAAAAAAATGTTTGATCAGAATGCGTTATCAGTGCTAGCTGTAAAGTTAAATTGGAAAAGTGAGTTGAACTACGAAATGCCTAACGAAAAAGAATATGTTCGCGGCTTGCGAGATGTTGCCGCTTGTCAAACCCGAAATAGTTTTGTTGACCCTCTTGGTGCACTTTATTATGCAGGATATGACATTGATCGACTTTTAGGTCGAGTCTGTTACGAAGAAGTTGTTTTTCTTTTACTGAATAAACGGTTACCCACAGAAACCGAGTTGCACGAAATCAAATCTGCTTTATTTTCTGAAATGAACCTACCCCCAGAAATAATTAAAAGTATCAAGGAATCTCCCCAAACTAGTCACCCTATGGAAATACTGCGAACCTCAGTTTCCCAGCTTGGAGAGTTTAGCCCTGAACCCGACGATGTTTCTGAAGAGGTAAGTTTGAAGCGCGGAATCAGTTTGATTGCTAAGGTTCCAACTTTAGTTGCAGCAATTTATCGATTGCGTAATAACATGGAACTTGTTGAACCAAAAGAAGAATACGGGTTTGCTGAAAATTTTCTGTTTATGTTCCGCGGAAAAACCGCCGACAAAGAAGAAATAGAATCAGTTGAGCGTTACATGACTTTTGGATGTGGACCACGGTGAAGTTGAAGCTTACATTCGGGGTATGTTGTTTGACAACAAGAAAATCATGGGTTTTGGTCACAGGGTTTATGTGTCAAACGACCCACGGTCAAGGCACCTTAGAACAGTAAGCAGAGCCTTGTGTGAACGAATTGACCGCATGGATTTATATCGCAAATGCACAAAAATCCAATCAGTAGTTCACAAAGAAAAAAACATTTATCCTAACGTAGACTTTTATGCAGCCCTTGTTCTAAACGCTTTAGATATTCCCAAAGAATTTTTCACACTGTTCTTTGCTGCCAGCAGAATAACCGGGTGGACTGCCCACATACTTGAACAATACTCAGACTCAGTTCTACTACGACCCACCTCAAGCTATATCGGTGCATACGGAACCAAATTTGTTCCAATAAAAAGACGAAGAATACCAAAACGTAAAGGGCAAAAAAACAAAAAGCTCTAGTTTCCTTTTTTTGTGGGTTGGTTTGGGTTTCAACGGTTTTCTTATATGGACACAAAAAATATGAGTGAAGTAAAAATGAGCAAAACACAAAAGTGTAGTATCTGTGGGGTTGAGCTTTCTGAGGATGAAGTTTACATTTTGCATGACCAAACATTATGTGAAGACTGCCACATGGAAGAAACCCACCCCGTAAAAGTTTGCAATCCCTTGCCAGTAATGGCGGCCAAAAATTTGGGTACAACCAAAAAAGACCCCAAAAAGGTGCTAGATGAGTTGCAAAAATCAATTTACAAGTTTGTGGTGGATAACAAAAAAGTAACCATCTATCAACTTAGCACTGAATTCAAATTAACTGAAGCACAACTAACAAATCAGATGGCAGTCCTACGACACCTAGAACTAATTAAAGGCAAAAAACAAGGGGCAATCACCTATATTGTTCCTTTTTAAACTCTTTTCCTTTTTTCATATTAACCCTAGAAATCAAAGGTGTACTGTGCAGAAAATTTTAGAAAAATAGGTTGTTTTCAACATAGAACTGTTATTAATATACAAATATTTTGTACAGAAGTGTGAATAATGGTTTAGCTAACTGACTTTAGTTTTACTACTTATCTGATTAACTGATTTTGTTAGTGGAAAATTTTGGCAAGGTAAATAGGGCACCGTTAAATATTGAGAGTTTGCCCTTGGAGCTGTTTAGTTGAGTAATCAAATATTGTTACGCGGAAATGGAGATTTCACCAAAGAACAGTTTGAGCAAGCTTTGAAAGCTGACAATGAAAATAATATGATGCTTTCTTTGGGTTTGACTACGTCTCCTGGGTGCAATATGCGTTGTGTTTTTTGTTACAGTGATAGTGGCACCAAAGAAGCAGGCAACGAAATCAATGACTTGATGACTTTGAAGGATTTTGAAAAAGCCATCAGTGAGTCTGCAAAATTGGGGACACAATCCGTAATTTTGGTGGGCATTGGCGAAACCTTGATGGATACTAAAATTCGACAAATCATCGAGATGGTAAGCGCCAATGGGATGTATCCTTTGGTTTTCACTAATGGGACTGTGTTGGATAAGGACATGGTACAGTTTCTTCACAAAAATAAGGCAACAATTTATCTTTCTTTGAACGCTGTAGACGAAAAAATTTTTGATAAAATTTCAGGTTCAAAAGGGCTTTTCTCCAAAGTCATGGAAGGCGTTGATAACTGTTTGGAGGCAGGTTTTGGCAAAATTATGGAACATAACGGTCATAAAGTCACAGACTTTGCCGTAAACACCATGGTAATGAAAGAGAACATGAATAACATTGACGCGATAAAGCAGTTTTGTGATGAAAGAAACATTTTGTTCACTTGCCGTTTGCCTGAAAAACTAGGAACAGCAAAAGAGAGCTGGGACGAGTTGATTGCGGGTGGTCCAGAAGACGAACATAAAATGAAAGAAATCGCCATGAATCATTCCTTAGGGGGCGAAGTTTTTCGCACCGGTTATGCCGACCATGAAGTATTTTTGTCCAATTCACGCTGAAATGGTTGAACAGTAACCTGGAGTTTGCTTAATAATGATGCAAGTCAGTCTTTTTAAAACAAAGAAAGCTTTGCCAAAGGGCGGATTCATTACAAGAAACCCTAACATTTCTTATCTTTTAACTTCATGTGGAGTTCGCAAAGAAAGTGTTTTGGTTGACACAAATGTTAATCCTAAAAAACTAGAACAAGAGTTGAAAGATAAACAAAGCAGCTTGAAGGGTGTTTTTTTCACTCATTTTCATCATGATCACACAAAGAATTTGAAATCGATTGTTAGGATGTTTCCTTTTGTAAAATTTTATGTGAGCAATCGTTCCCGTGACTCCGTGAAATCTTTTGGGTTGAAAAATGTTGAGTTTTTGGAAGATGAGCAAACTGTTTTGTTGGATAACTTGGAGTTAGTTTGTTGGTTTACTCCAGGTCATACCTTTGACTCTGTTTGTTTGTGGGTGCCCAAACATGAAATGCTATTCACTGGGGATACTATATTTGGTGGGGGCATTGGGTGCAGTGACTATACTAATGGGGGAAATCGTAATGTTTTTTATTCAACTCTGCAGGCTTTGCTGGAAAAGTTAACGCCTAAAACAAGTATTTATCCGGGTCATTATTCTGAACATTATAGTTCTTCGCCTCCTTACCTGTTTTCTGGGGAGCTTGCAAAGAACCCGTATCTGGTTAGTGTTTCAAAAGGAAAAAGAGGCGAATTTGATTTTGCTTTAAAGGAGTTTTCTGTGGATTTTGAAACAAATGATCATTTCATGTTAACTGAATCTGACATTAATCTTATTTGTGAACTAGAAAAAGAGACTTGGATACCTGAATTACGGGCATCCAAACAAACAATTTTAAAAAGGTTGAGCTTAGGCCATAAAATGTTGGCTTTGGGCACTCGTGACAAGTTGTCGGGCATGGTAGCTTGGAGGTATGACAGTTTTTCTTTGAAGGATAGTCCCGATAAGTTTGCTCCCGACTTTAATGAGTATGCTAACCAGAAATCTTTGTATAAACCAGAAGCAAAATCAGCGTTTATCTACAATTTGGGGGTCAGGTTTTCAGGGCGCGAACAAGGGGTTGGCAGTGCACTTTTGCAATATGCCTTTGAAACAATTAGAACCGACGGCATAAATCAGGTGTTTGTGGACAGTCGTATTCCTTCCTATCAAGGTAGTGTTCATGGAGGGTTTGAAAAGTTTACTCCAGAAAACGAAGTCACAGAGACAGTTAACAAGTCTTTGTCCCAAAATTTTGTTCCCGAAAAAGAAACTCTGCTTATTGATCCAGTTTTACGATTTTACACAACTAACGGGTTTAACCCATGGTTAATAAAAAACCAGTTCATACAAGACAAATCCAGCGGAAACATACGCATAATCTGCTACATCAACTTACAACAAGACCAAGAAATAAAATTGAAAGTATATTCTAAAGACTAAAATCAACAGATTCAATTGTTTTTGCAGTCTCTAATTATGAACCCATCTCGATTTATTCAAATGGAAAGATGGTCAGTAGATGTTTTGATTACCTTTTTGGAAAAAATGAAAATAATTAGGTGAATAGAGTTTATCTTTTGTATTTGTTGACCATGGGCATTTTCCATCCGATGCCAAAGGCTTTGGGGGTTATTTTGATGCAGGGGGTTGCTTGGCGGCGTTTGTATTCGCTGTTTCGGATGCGTTTGTAGGTGTCGTCTACTGCCTGTTTGGGGTACCCCATTTTGATTAGGTCTTGTTTGCTTCTGCGGTTTTCTATAATCTCATCGACTAATGGACTTACTATATCAAAATCGAAGGGGTCAAACTGGCACTCTTTAAGCTCAGGAGACGGGCGCTTCTCTAGCACGCTTTTCGGGATAACATATTTTCCCGCTTTACTGTTAATGTAATTAGCCAACTCATAAACCTGCAACTTACTCACATCCCCCAACGCACCAATGCCCCCAGCCATGTCCCCATACAAGGTGCAAAAACCCAAAGCAACCTCAGTTTTGTTCCCTGTGTTCAAAACCAAAATCTTCAAGCTTTTCAGCCTGTTAGAAATGTCCATCAAAACATTCCCCCGAACCCGAGGCTGAATATTCTCATCCGCCACAGCATCATCATGCTCAGTTTTTGTCCCAAAACACGCCCTGATATGCTTGAGCTGCTGGTCCATTTGATCATGAAAAACGTTAACAACATCTTGGATACCAACTTGCACAAAACAAATCCCAAGATTTTCCGCAAGTTGCTGTGCATCTGATTTGCTATGGTCGCTAGAAAACTGGGAAGGCATAGAAACCCCAATCACGTTCTGGGATCCAAGGGCTTCGACCGCAATAGCCGCAGTAACAGACGAATCTATTCCTCCACTCAAGCCCACAACTGCCTTTTCAAAGCCGGTTTTGGCAAAATAATCATGAATCCCCAAAACCAAAGCTCCAAACATTTCCTTAACCTTATCATGCACCGGAGCTTCAATCGCCACCCCTAAGCCTTTGATTAAGTCAATATTTGTATCTACCAAATCTTCTGCAAACTGTTTACCCAAGGCAACCAAACTACCCGATCTGTCTATTGCCATGCTCTGACCATCAAAAACCAGCTCATCTTGCCCCCCTACAAGATTCACATAAAACAAGGGTACACGATTTTTGGTAGCCTTTTCCACCAACAGTTTATGGCGTTCTAGGTGCTTGCCCACAAGAAACGGCGATGCAGAAACATTCACAACCACCTGTGCACCCCGTTCTACTAGCAAATCGGTAACCTTCACCTCGTAATCTGTGTCCCAGAGGTCCTCACAGATTTCCACACCTAAACTAACCTTTTTTCCACCAATCGTTACTAGAATCGGTTGAATCTCATCCGCTTTTGCAGGTTTAAAGTAACGGTCCTCATCAAACACGTCGTAAGTGGGCAAAAGGGTCTTGTAAACCACACCTAGTAACCTGTTTTTTTGGAAAACCGCCGCAGCGTTGTAAAGGTCTTTGCCTTTGAAATCAACAAATCCTACAACTGCCACAACATCAATGGTGTTCTTCTCAATTAACTGTAAAATTGCTTGCTTGTTTTTTTCAACAAACCCATTTTCCAACAACAAATCCTGAGGCGGATAACCCGCAACAGCCAATTCAGGAAAAACAACTAACTCCGCCCCACAAGCCTTTGCATCAACAAGATACTGCCTGATTTTGCCTATGTTGCCCTGCAAATCCCCAACAGTAGAATTAATTTGAGCCATGGCAACCTTCAACGATTTTTTCCTCCATTACTGAATAGGTAAAAACTCAGTTACTTCAAGAAAAATAAGTTTGTTGCCCCCTAAAAAGATGTTTACGGTTATTTGAGCATCATGTCCGCAAACATTTCAGGCTCAAACAACTGCAAATCCTTGTACTCCTGACCCACACCAATGAAAATAATCGGCTTACCAGTAACATGAGCTACACTCAACGAAGCCCCACCTTTCACGTCAGCATCGACTTTGGTTAATATGTTAGCGTCCACTGAAACGCTTTTGTGGAACTCTTCCGCCTGCAAAACTGCATCGTTACCAATCAATGAGTCAATAACCAAAACCGTCAAATCTGGGTCCACAACCCGCTTAATTTTAGCTAACTCGTTCATCAAATTACGGTCAGTTTGAATGCGACCAGCAGTGTCAATCAAAACCACATCAATTCCATGGCTCTCTGCGTGACTAATGGCATCATACGCCACCGCCGCAGGGTCTGCACCGTAGTTGTGCTTTATCATTTTTACTCCTAACTTTTTAGCGTGCTGCTCAAGCTGCTCAATAGATCCGGGACGGTAAGTGTCACTGCCCGCCAAAACTACAGAGTATTTTTTCCTTAACAAAAAGTTGGTAACCTTGGCAATACTGGTGGTTTTACCTGTGCCATTAATCCCTACAACCATCATCACGTAGGGCTGCTTTGTTTTCCTTTTCTGTTCAATTTTTTCTATAAGATCGATTTGATCTTTGGGGGTTAATATGTCAATTAAAACTTCGTGAAGGGTTTCTTTTACTAGGTCTTTGCGGTCGCCTAAACGTTTAACCTGACGGCCTTCTAGGCGTTTTTCTAGCTCGTCAGTAATAAAATAAGCAACAGGCACCGCAACATCGTTTTCGATGAGACTGAACCTGAAGTCGTCTAAAATGGGTTGAAGCTTTTCGGCTTTAAGTTCGGTTACAACAATTTTGTTAACTGCGCTGCTAAGGCCCTTTCTGAGCTTGTCAAACACAAGGATTACCCTTCTTGTAGCTTCGCAGACATCTGTTGCATCTTTGACTGATTTTGTTGAAGCTTAGCAACAACCTGATTTAGTTGCTCACCCAAAGCTTTACGCGTTTGCTCCATAGACGCTAAACGAGTCTCAACTTCTGCTTTGGCATCCTGTAAACTTTTCTCCACAGCAACATCAGCGCCAATGCCAACAATAACCTGCTTGGAAGTTTCCAGTTTAGCTTTAACGTATGAGCCTCCCCCAACTGGAACAAAAAGCTGGGAGCCTTTCTTTTGGTTTTCTAACCCCTCTAGGGTTACATTTGAAAGTCGCAACTCAGTTATAGCAGAATTCATCATGCCCAGTCGAGACTGCAACTCATTCATTGTTTCCTCTAGGTAACGTGACTCTAAAACTAACCTGCGGAAAGCTTCTTGGTCACTGGACAGCTTATTCAGCTCCTTCGGTAAACTTTTTCATGTTAATGTCTTGTATTTCGTCTAGGCCAATTTCTTCAACTTTAGAAATAGACATTTGATAGCGTCTAACTCGGTGTTTGCTGCCTATTAAAGTGTAAACTTTTTCTACTGCGTCTTCAGGTTTTACGGCTCGAATTTCTTTGCTGAATTCTGTTTGCAAGTTTGGTTTGTTGATTTTTCCGCTTACTCGGAAAACTTTTACTTCACTCATGTTTATTCCACCACATCAAGGGCTTGTCCAATTATGAACATTTCGGGTCCAGTAGTCAACAACCCCGCAACTGCCCCATAAGTGTTACCTATCAGACCAGTTGCGACGTAAGGGATTCCACAGTTAACTGTTCCCACATCAACCGGAACCTTCAACACATCACTTAAGACTTTCTGTTCATCCTCTTTTATCAACGGGTGCGCTAATACGCCTTTATTTGTTGCTGTAGCCAACGAACCCACATAAGGTAAACCAGCAATGTCCCCTCCAACAACTTCCACACCTAAGGCGTCAGAAATTTTAGCCACAACATCTGGACCCAAACGAACGTCAACAACGGCGCCCTTGTCGTTAGCCAAAACCATGTTGCCATAAGCTGTTCGTTTAGTATCCATGACTGTTATGTTAATGTCGGGAACTACAGATTTGATGGAGTCTATTTCGTCATCAGTGGCAAAAGGAGGAAGAATAACTCCATTGGAGTTACTGCAGGCTAAAGCGCCATTAACTAAAGATTTACCGATTGTAGTTGCAACAACCTTAACATTCAACCATTTTCCAAGTTTTTCCCGTTTAGACGGGGGGACCTGTGGGGGAACAATTGCTAATTGGTCGTTTGCAAGGCAATAAATTCCGATACTTGCGTTATTAAAAACATCAAAAAAGTAAAGTGACAAGGTTAGTCTCCTTCTGCGAGAAGAACCGTCACTACTCCTTCTGTGTCTTTTACTACACGAACACGTATCTTACGGGGAGGCTTTTCGATTCCGCGGCTCCAAAGTTTTTCGTTAACTTCGTTGTCAATAACAACCCTTTCAAGTTCTTCGTCTTCGTCAAAAGATTCAGAGTTAATCTTCATATGCTTGGTAACAAACTGTCGCACAACTCTTGCTGCCTTGGGAGCACGTTTCTTTCTTGGACTAATCCAAACTTTACGCAAAGGAATAGTATAGAACCTTTCCTCGACAATCTCTTGGTCTAGCTCTTCTTTTTTCTCTTTTTTGGAGCGCTTTTTCGCTTCTATGAACTCCGAATCTTCCTCTTCAATTTCTTCTTCTAAGTCTGCTTCATCTTCAGGTTCCATTTCAGCTTCTTCTGGAACTTCGGACTCTAATTCTTCTTCCTTAACTTCTTCAGTTATTTCTTCTGATTCTTCTTTAACTTCAGTAACATCAACAGATTTTTCCATATAGATATCCCTCAAGCCTTAATCTTTCTTTGTCGCCAGCGTCTACGCTTGGGATTTGAGCGAACTCGACCATTAGTTTTGGCAATAACCCACGTTGGAACAGGTTTACTTTCTTTTCCTGCCTTGGCGAGTCGCAATTTTTTGGCGGTTGGTTTGTTTCGTGCCATTGTTTTATACTCTCCTAATTGTGTAATCTCGTTTTCCTGACTGGAGCCTCACGAGCAACTCTTTTAGTTGTTCATCAGTTATGGGCAACTTTACGCGGCCTCCCTGAGCTAATTGAATTAACTGTATTTCAAGTTGTTGGGTGAACTCGGGCTTAACCATGTTCAAGTTTGTGAGGCGGCTCCTCGCTTTAGGGGTTAATATTCTACGAAGAAGAGCTTGTTTTTGGCTCTCAAGGTTTTGTTGTGCCTGAGCTTGCTGTTCTTCAGCTTGCATTCTTTGCTGAAGTTCATGCATTCGTTTTTTCCTGAGAGCATTAAGTTCATCTTCACTCAATATTTACACCTAATATTTTGCGAGTGCAGGTTGAGCTTGTTCTAATTCACTTTTTACTTTGGTTGACAACCTGTCAAGCAGGCGTCTTCCTTCACTTGTTACTACGCGTCCTTCTGTCCTTTGAGTCTTGACTAGACCCGCTTTTTGAAGCTGATGAATTATGGTTCGCACAATGGCACCGCTTCCTTTACATGCGTGTTCGGGCATGGCTCCGTTGTCTTTTCTTCCGCCGTATTCTTGGCGCAGTTTTTCGATGCCGATTGGGCCTTTCACATAAACTTTACGCAGAACAGAAGCTGTTCTGACAAACCACCAGTCTGGGTTAGTTGGTGATCTTTGGTTATAAACACCAGTTTTGGCAAAGCTAGCCCATTCAGGTGCAGCTATTACATCCACTTCGTCTTTTAGATGTTCGGCTAGTTTCTCTATGAGAACAGATGCTGGAATATCATATGGTGTTGGCAAGGCTCATCTTTCCTAATTTTTCCTTCAGTAAGGGAAAAGGCTTGTCCTTATATTAGTTTCGTGTTTTAAAAAACATAGTTTACCGTTTTTTATTCTTTTTATACAGCATAAACGTGTGACCACGCAAATCAACAAGCTCTGCCTCGGCTTGTTCTGCAACTGTTGCGGCGATGTTTTTTGCTTCTTTGGCTTTCTCTTCATGCAAAGCAGTTTTGAGAATTTTCACTTTAATCATTTCCCGAGCCTTTAGCTGTTTTTCCACCTCAGCAACTACTTCAGCTGTGGCACCTTCTTTGCCTATGTGCAATGTAGGCTTTTCTGCGCTAAGGGCGCTTTTTATTCTAAGTTTCATTTTGGGCGTTAACACATTCTTTTCTTCCTTTAATCGGGATACGAGTAATTCCACCACAACTCAAGCAGGTAATTACCATGTGAGGTTCCCTTCTTGGTTGTATCCGGGTACGACAGTTAACACCAGGCAAAATAAAGCTTTTACATTTACGACAAACCAAAACTCGGTATTCTTTGGGCAGCCGCAACCTAGCCCGCATAGAAACCTTACGCGCCAACCGAACATAACGCTGAGCCAAATCAGGATTCTCATGAGCAACTTGCTTTGCTAAACCAAACAACACATGAACACGCCGCAAAGCAATTCGTTTAATGGAACTCAACCAAATCCCGTATCCAACATGGGGATTATACTTGGTCAAATTTATAGTACAGGTAATCAAAGACAAAACTAATTCTAAACATGATATTTTTTGTGAATCGATTATTTGATTAGTCGTTTTTTCATGAGGTTTATTGCTAGTACGAAGAAGATTGGGGCTACTATTAGCATCCATGCTAAGCTGAATAGTATTGATGTTTCGATATTTCCTAGGGTTAAGGCTCGGGTTATGTCTACTGCGTTGGTGAGGGGAAAAACAACATGAACGATTGTTTGTACGACTTGGGGCATTGCTGTTAAGGGGAAGAAGGTTCCGCTTAGAAGGGACATGGGGGTTATGAACAAAAATGCGGGGTAGTTGAAAGCATCTATGTTGGGAACTATGGCTGTGAAGCACATGGCGATGGAAGCGAATAGAAATCCAACAAAAAAGGCAACTAACGGAATAAGCAAAAACAAAGGTGAAGAGACTAAACCTGCGGCTGTTATAACTGCTAAAACTATGGATGAGTTGATTAGGCTTTTTGTGGCGCCCCATAGGATTTCTCCGGTGATGACTTCTTCCATGTTTATGGGGGTTGCAACTATGGCGTCGAAGGTTTTTTGGAAATACATCCGTACAAAGGAGGCGTAGGTGCATTCATAGAACGCGGAATACATCATGGAAACTGAAACAATTGCAGGAGCAATGAAATTAACGTAGGGTTCCCCATTGATGGTTTGAACAAATCCCCCTAATCCTAGACCAAAAGCCACCAAGTAAAGAATCGGCTCGAGTAAAGAAGGCAAAAAGTTGGTTTTGTAAGTTTTCATGAAAACGTCTTTGTTTCTCATCCAGACTTTGAAAACACGGTACGACAATTTAGGAATCTGAAACAAGGAAAACTTTTGACCCATTAGTCTTTCAAGCTCCTTCCAGCTAATTTTAAGAAAACATCCTCAAGGTTGCTGTCCCGAATAATTCCCCCTTTAAAGGAAATCTTTTCCAAAGTTTTAGCTAAAACCCCACGGGGCTTGTTTGCAAATAACTGAATTTTATCATTAACTACATCAATTCGGGCATCAGGAAAAACATCCTTTAAACACTGCATGGACTCTTCACTGTTTAAAGCTTCTAAAACTTCATAGCCCACATGTTTTTTGATAAGATCTGAGGGTTTCCCTTTTTCAATTATTTTTCCTTGGTCCATTATGAGTATTCGGTCGCATAGTTGGGATGCTTCATCCAAGTAATGGGTGGTTAAAATGACCGTAACCCCTTGTTTTTGTAACTCTTTAATTTTAGACCAAATCAGATGCCGTGCCTGTGGATCCAAGCCCGTTGTGGGCTCATCCAAGATTAGTATCTGAGGCTCGTTCATCATGGCTCTTGCAAGAATCAATCTACGTTTCATGCCCCCTGAAAGGGCAGGTATTATTACGTCTCGTTTTTCTTCCAGTTGCATGAACTTGAGAAGCTCGTTTGCTTTGATTTTTGCTTTTTGTTTTGCAATATCGTAATACCGCGAATAAACTAGTAGATTCTCAATAACTGTAAAGTCAGGGTCCAAATTGTCCTCTTGAGGCGCAACCCCAATCTTGTATTTTATTTCTCGAGCTTCATAGGTGATATCTTTTCCTGCAACGGTTAGTTTTCCTCCGCTTAAGGGCGAAACACTTTGTATCATGTTCATTGTGGTTGTTTTACCTGCGCCATTGGGTCCCAGAAAACCAAAATTTTCTCCTTTATAGATTTCAAAATCAACAGCATCCACTGCCACAAGGTCACCGAATTTTTTAGTTAGCTTTGTTGCTTCAACCAAAATTTCTTTACTCAAAGTAGCAGTTCCTGGGACGACCCGTTTTTTGTTAATGCTTTAGATGCTAATAAACAGGTGTGGTACCCCATTGGTGAATATTTTAATTATTATTTTTTCAATAATGCTAAAAGGGGTCATTTATTGTTTTGTCAAATTTTTTTGAGAAAAACCTTTTTTTAGTCTCTTGGAGTTTTGGTTAAAACCCTGAAAGATAACGGGGTTGAAAAGGCTCAAACACAAAATGAAAATTACAAAACTTTGTTCTGTTTTTTCATTTTTTCACCTTCATAATCGTGTGAGGGCTCCAGTAACCCCGTTTCTTTTTGGTTTAAAACTTTAATTTTAGATTGATTGTCTGCGATTTGCTTGCAAAATTTTATTTGCATTTGATGAGTAATTACAGTGATGATTATGTCAAGTATTGGTCTAGGACATCCTAGATTCCTTCATACTGACTTAAATTTGTTGACGCAGATTCTGACTCTTGCAGTAATTTTGGTAAGCTTATACTACAAACGCAAAGGAAAACTCAAACACCACGGAGCAACCATGTGCGTTGCAGTGATTTTACACGTCTTGACTTTTGTTTCAGTTATGGCACCGATTTTCTTTGAGTATTTCAGTTTTTATTCAACTGAATTTGGTAACTCATTGGCTCAAGTTACTTGGTTACATGTGGTTCCAGGAGTAATAGCATTGATACTGGCGATATTTCTTGTGGCAATGTGGGCTGTAAACTCTTCAAACGTTGCAGGTTGCTATAAGAAAAAAAGAATCATGGACGCAACGTTGCTGCTTTGGTTGATTTCCTTAGTTTTCGGGATTGCAACATATATTTTTACTTATCTTTGACAGTTCAGTCGTTTGGTTGGTAACGAAAGAAAACGTTCGTATTCGTAGATTATCCTAGATGTTATTATCCATGTTTCCAGCATTTCTCGGTCAACACAAACTGTTTCATCAACAAGTTGAAGCGTAGTTTCTGAAAAATGACCGTGAGCAAAGCCTCCAACAATAACTAATGTATTTTGGTTTTTTTGTAAAGTTGAAACCACATTTTCAATGCTTTTTGGTTCCCCTTTTTTGCTAAAACATAACACGTAATCTGGTTTGGTTTCTGAAACGAGTTGGGGTAAACTTTTTTGTTCCAAGCATAGTAACGGTTTACCTTCTAGGGGGACTTTTTGTTGTTGAAACAGTTGTTCGATTAATCCAACAAATCGATTATAGTTTTTTGGCAACCTAGTTTTTGGATTTACCTTGATGACGTAATCGTTGCATGTGTGAATGAAAACTTGAAGACGGCCTTCTTTATTGAGTGGTGAACCTAAAGCTTCAAGCAAAACAAAATGGGTAATATCTGGGCGCCCTCGTTTCAGGTGGTCTTTTAGCTTAAGCATTGCAGCATGATGAAGTGACCTGTCTAACAAAAGCTGTTTTGGAAGTTATTTTTGATGTTTGGCGTGGCGCTTGACTGAAGGGTGGTTCCAAATTTTTTGAGGAATAGTTTCCAATGCAGCCTCAGCCAAAATAAATGTAAGCAACATAACCACAAAGTTATGTTCGGGTTATTATGATAAAAAGTTTAACTTATCCCTTTAACTAGGTTGAGTTTACGGAAGTATTGAAATGGATCTGGTTCTTTTTTTGTATTCTGTGGGTCTTTGGGTTGTTTTTGTGATTCTGGCAATCATAAATGGAACAATCAGAAATTCAGTGTATACACCAAAACTTGGAGAACACAAAGGACATGTAATCAGTTCTGTTGTTGCAGTTTGTTACATCTTGGTTGTAAATTACTTTTTTGTTGACAGAATTAAAGTGTCTGTGACTTTGACTGATTTACTTTTAGTTGGAATTTTTTGGGTGACACTAACTGTGTTGTTCGAGTTTGGTTTTGGACATTATGTTGTTGGACATTCCTGGGTGCACTTGCTTTCTGAATATAACCTAATTAAGGGAAGGCTTTGGAGTCTAGTTTTGTTATCAACTTTTGGAGCTCCAGTGCTCTGGGGTCTCGTGTTGGGTTTGAGTTAAAATAAGTGTGACTAACTGGACAAAAGATGATACCATCCGTCCAGTTAGTGGCATCTCCTATCTGTTGCTACTTAGAAAAGGAGGTGATAAATGGAGGGGGCCTGTGATGCAAAAGATTTTTCGCTCTTTGGTGAATTTATTTCGGAACCTCTCCTGTTTTAGACATCTTTCATCTGTAAAACGTTTAGGACTATTTAGTTCATTGATTTTGTTAGCTCTGGAATGTTTTTGAAGGTTTTTGATACTTGGGGCAACAGCTTGTTTCTGATTTTGTTGGGTCTTTGGTTATCAAACGTTTTTGATAATATTTTACTCCCCATCCCATAATGGAACTGATTAATTCATCCACTATTTTGATCTTTTATAGAGAATAAAATTATGTTTTGTGGAGTCAAAAGCAGCTCAGTTAGTTGTTCCGAAACGCTTTGGGCTTCAACTGCTGGCATGTTTTCCTTTGCGATTGGAAAAAAATTGTATAAGATGTTTGAAGGCAAAGTTAAAGTGGCTAGTTCTGTGCATGAGCTTGATGAGTTGAATTGCGTGGAGTTGTCTAACCACCCAAAATTTTGAGCAACTTCATAAAGGTCAAGGGTCGAAAGGGGTTTAACGGTTTTTCGGTATTGGACCAACTTATACATTACATCCTCAGAATGGTTACTGTGACTTAAACCAAAATTGTGGCCTAACTCGTGAACAACAATGTTTTGTATATCTGTTCCTGTCATAACGTGACTGCTTGGAGCCTTGGCGGTAAGGCAAACTGTGCTGTTAACTATAGTGCACGAACCATTAACAAGCAATTTGGTTTGTCCAATTGTTTCTTCAAGTTCACAATCGCTAACCCATTCCATGTAAATGTCAAAACCTGCAACTAATTCAGTAGTTACAGCTGGCCCCAAACTAACCTTTGACAAATATCTGAACTCGGTATATTTTAAAGAAAATTCTTGAATTGCATGGTTCCACATATCAACTCCGTTAAGGGCAGAATTAAGGTACTCCGGTTTCCACCATGACTGATTTTCTTGTGGAACAATACAAACCCATATCAAAACATCAGACCAAGTTTGCCCACGAGTTTTTATGGTGTGCTCTGTTTGTACTTTTGGTTGTCGCAAAAAACTAGGCACAAATAATAAACCTACAACTAGTAATAAAACGGAGCTTAGAACAAGCTTTCTCAATTTTTGTCCCAAGTAAATCATCAAAAAACCATGACATATCAGTTTCTGTCACAAGTTCACTAAAAACACACTTATCGATCCATTGTTAACTTTAGAAAGTATTATATCTGCAGAAAATCGACTAGAAAATTATAATGTTTGATCATTTAACTCCAACAGATTGTTTATTGCTGTTCATTGTGATTTTTCTGGTGACTTTTATTGTCATTGTATTATTGCCTTCTTTGTTAGAGTTGCGCCACCCAAAAGATGCTGGACCAAGAAAAATCCTCTAAAACTTGTTTGTTTTTAGAAAGAATGAGTGGCGCCGTCGGAAGGGCTCGAACCTTCGACCTACGAGTTAACAGCCCGTTGCTCTACCGAACTGAGCTACGACGGCTCAATCAAACAAATCAAGTGATGTGCTATTGTGAGAATTTGTGGCACTATTTAAATTTAATCGAGCAAAATCCAAAACCAAACATCATATCTACAGTTTTTCCAGAACTTTTGCCTCAAGATAAGTCGAAAACGCTTTTTCGACATTAACCTTAACAAATCGGCCCAACAAGTTTTCATCTGTTTTGATTACAACGGTTTTGTACGCAACATTGCGTCCCATCCACGAGCCTTCTTTCCCTTTTTCATCAACCAAAACTTTTCCAGTCCAGCCTACCCACTTTTTGTTCTGATCAAAAGAAACTTGTCTCGATAACGATGACATTTCCTTACTGCGGCGGTTCAATTCTTCTGGAGGGATTGGGATTAACTTTTCTGCTGGAGTTTTGGGTCGGGCAAAAAACTTTGAGACATTCACAACATCAGGACTTACTTCAGATATTATTTGCTTGGTGTTCTCAAATGCTTTTTTTGTTTCTCCCGGAAAACCACAAATGACATCAGTTGCAAGAGTCAACTGCGGAAACTTTTTCCTGAAAGCTTCAACAACTTTTCGAAACTGCTCAACAGAATATTTTCGGTTCATCAACCCAAGAATCTTATCGCTCCCGCTCTGAATCGGCAGGTGCAAAAACTTGAAAACTTTATCGCTGTTATAGGCTCCTATAATCTCATCTAGTATGCCTAAAACATGATCTGGATTCATCATTCCCACTCGAACAAAAAAGTCTCCTTCGACTTCAACCACTTTTTCGAGCAAATTTGCTAAATTTGTTTTTTTGTCTTTGCCATAGCAGGCAGTGTCTTGAGACGTCAACCAAAACTCCTTAGCACCTGACCTTAGGTCTTTTTTAATGCGATGTATAATTTTTTCAATGGAGTTGCTTCTTAGCTGGCCTCTGGCAAAATGCACACAACAATAAGAGCAGTTTCCCAAACAGCCGTAATTGATTGGGATTACGCTAACAACTGGATTTACTGCAACCTTTGGAAGCTCTAAACCTGAGATTGAATTGTTGTTCACTGAAACTACCTTTTTTCCCAAGTTTACCTGTTCTATGACTTCTACAATTTTTTGTCCTGGGGCTGGACCTGTTGCTGCATCAAATTGTATTTCTGATTGGAGACGTTCAAAGTTTATCACACGGTTTTCTGTAGGGGACTTGACTGCGCATGTGTTATAAACTAATAAATCTGCGTCAGAACTTTTTTCGACAAGAGTAAAACCCGCTTCTGAAATGCAACCTGCTATGACTTCGCCGTCTGCAAGATTCGCTGAGCATCCAAAGCTCCTCACGTAAACATTTTTAGACTCTTTATCCATGGGGTTCAACTCGGGCTACATCAAAGGCGTTGCAGAATCAATAATATGAGTGATACGGTTTTATCCGTTTATAGAAAACCTGAGGAATTTTTGAATTTGGTTTTTAACATGGTGATAATACTATCCTAAAAACAAGTAATAAAAATCTTTATAAACAGAAAAACATTCATGTTTGTAACATATTTGTATCATAATATTAAGACATATAAGTCTTAACTACTGTTCTCATAAATAATTGTCGCAGTGGAGAGAATAAAAATGAAACTAATCACACTACACTTACCTGAACCTTACATCCAAGCATTAGACGACCTCGTCGATGAAAAATATTACCCAAACCGTGCTGAGGCAATACGTACTGCAGTAAGAGACTTGCTCAGCATCGAAGCCTGGGGGCGCAACCGCAGTGGTTAGAAACCTGGAAAAACTAGTAAAACTTGAACGCCCAACAGACCTCTCTGAAGTAACAATCAAATCTATAGACAACTGTTCTCCTTTAATCAAATTAGACTTAACAAACATTGAACCTTACACTGAAGCAGGGCCAATCGTTCACGTTAATTTGGGTCTAGACCAAATCGAAGAACATGAAGGATAACATTTTTCTTTTTTAGCTTTTCTTTTTTAATCTAGCAATCGACCTTTTCATCCAAACCTTCAAGGGTATCCCTTTTCCCATTGGAGTGGTGGACCCACAAAGTATTGCATTAGCAATTTCATCCACATCTTTTTCTGCCTCAACAACTGTGTAGGCTGAACCTATTTCCGGGGCGTAATGAGAGTCACTTCCTCCTGTTTGGGGAAGATTTAGTTTTTCTGCAAATTCTTTGCTGTAATGAGTTAAAACCGAAAAAGGAAAAGAAGAAGCATTCATTACCTCAACTGCATCGTAACATGTCACTTTTCTGGATGCAGGAGACTTGTAAAAAGCAGTAGGATGGGCCGCTATGGCAACGCCTCCCGCGTCGTGAATTTTTTGGATAGTTTCTTTCATTTTTAGTTTGGCTGGTATTGGAGTTTTTACATTAATTCCCAATAAGTGATTTTTGCAAAACAAACTACCTGCTCAAGGCTGATGGTGGAATCTTTGGAATAACAAGTGTGAACGTGAAGATCAATTTTTAGTCCCAAAGATTTCCCTTCATTTGACATTTTTTGTTAGGTTTTAACTTTTTTCAGTTCAGCTCTGACCTTTTCCACTTTTGCTTGAAGCTCTTCTTCGTTTTCTTCAATTTTTCTAAACAACAATTTGGGTGTGTTTATTTTGTGTCCTGCAGGCAGTTCTTGATTGTTTTGGTTCCAGTTTTGTTTATGAATTGAGCCTTCCAAATTCAGCAACTGCCAAAGTTTCTCTGCAGTAAATGGAATAAATGGTGCCATGATCATCGCTAGCTGTTTCACGATTTGGGCTGCAACATACATTGTGTTACAGGCTTGTTGTTTGTCTGTTTTTATAATATTCCAAGGTTCTTTGTCGTTGAAGTATCTGTTACCTAAATGAGCAAGACTAATCGCATAACGTAGTGCCTCCTGTAGTTTGAAAGTTTCCAATCGAAATGCAGTATTATTGATTATTTCTTTTGCTTCAGCTAGGGTCGCTTTGTCTTTTTCGTCAAGATTGTTTGGTTCTGGAATTGTGGCTTCAAAACGTTTGTTTATGAAAGTTAAGGTTCTGTGAACAAAGTTACCAAAGGTGTCGTTTAGGTCAGAGTTTACTTTTTCGATAAGAGTGGTCCACGAAAAGTTTGTGTCTTTCACTTCGGGGCGAATAGACAGCAAAGAGTATCTCCAATAATCTGCTGGAAATAATTCTAGTGCTTCGTCAATCCAAACTCCGATTCTGCGGCTTTTTGAGAATGCTTGGCCGTCAAACATCAAAAATTCTGTTGAATTAACGGTCCAAGGCAAATTGTAAGGTTCGTGAGTAGCTAAAAGTAAAGCAGGTAAAATAACTGTGTGGAAGGGGATGTTGTCTTTTCCGATGAAGTAAACTGATTTTGTTTTTTTGTCAAACCAGTATTCTTTCCATTTTTCTTCTTGTCCTGAATTCTTAAAATACTGAATAGTCGCAGACAAATAACCCAAAACAGCTTCAACCCACACATAAATTGTTTTGCCTTCTGAGCCCGGAAAAGGTGAAGCAATTCCCCATTTGTTATCTCGGGTAACTGGTCGGGGTTTTAGTCCACTTTTCAAAAGATTCAACGTAAAGTTACGAGCATTATCCGGCAAATTCTTGTTGCCTTCTATGTATTTTTGAAGTTTGTCGCTTAGTTTTGGTAAATCAAAATACCAGTGCTTTCGGGTCTGAACAATTGGGGTTTCATTACAGATTGCACAATGTGGCTCCAAAAGGTTAGTGGGTTCAAGAAGACTACTACAAGCATCACACTGGTCACCCCGCGCGCCAGTGTCTTTGCATTGAGGACAGGTTCCTTCAACAAATCGATCTGGCAAGAAACGGTCACATTTTGGGCAATATAGTTGTTCTGTTTCTTGGGTGAAAATGTATCCGTTGTTGTAAATTTTTAACAAAAAATCATGCACGAAATTTTTATGAACTGGATTTTCTGTGCGCGTGTAATTGCTAAAAGCTATTCCCCACCGATTGAACAGGTCGGATACTTGAGCATGGTTTTTGTCAGTTAACTGTTTTGGAGAAATATTACGGCGCACAGCTTCGATTTCGATGGGTGTTCCGTGTTCATCCGAACCTGTAACGTAAATGACGTCGTCACCTTTTAGTCGATAATAGCGGGCAACAACATCGGCAGAAAGAATCGAACTAACAATGTTACCTAGATGAGGAACATAATTGATATAAGGCCACGCAGAAGTAACCAAAACCTTAGCCATACAACACACTTCCAACTGTTTTCTTTAGCTCATCAGTTCCTAGGGAAATAATGTACTTAAAGACAACGGAAACAAAAACTATTCAACAATGTAGAGCATCTTAATTGCAGAAGGAACCAAAAATGACTGCCAGCCCTCTACGCCACGAAAATAAACCTTTGGTAGTTTTTGATGTCGAGGGTGTTGTAATACCAAAAAACCGTTTTTTGGTCTTTGAGATGTCCCGTAAAACAGGCTTTTTGACTTTCGTAAAAATCGTCATTTTAGGTTTACTGTACGAAGTTGGAATTTTATCCCTTGAGTATACATTGAAAAAAATTTTTAAAATGTTTAAGGGAGTTCCGGCAAAAGAAGTATTAGGGCTTCACAAAAACATTCCTTTGATGCCCGGTGCTAAACTAGTTTTTAAAAAATTAAAGCAGAATGGATACAAAACTGCGCTTATTAGTTCTGGTCTTCCAACTAAAGTGGTACAAGATTTGGCAGCCTCCCTTCATACAGATTATGGGTATGGAATTGATCTTGAAGTAATTGATGGCAAGATGACTGGAAGAATAGAAAGTGACCTTATAACAAGAGGGGGGAAGGCTGTTGTCTTGAAAAGTATTCTACTAAAGGAAAAACTAACTCCTGATGATTGCATTATTGTCGTTGATGACCGCAACAACCTTTCAATGTTTCCTTTGTCTAAAGTTCATATCGGATACAACCCCGATTTTTTGATGACCGCAAAATCTGACTACGTTACTAGAGGCTCCTTAACAGAAATTTTGCCCCGAATTTTAAGTGCCCAAAAATCAGTTTTTGTGGCTGGAAAAACACAACCCAAAGGTCCGCGAGAACTAATTCACATCGGCAGTTTCTTACTAACTTTTGTATCCACATATCTTCTTGGAACTTTTCTGTTGGCAACGTTGATTATTATTATCACTCTTTTGTACACATTATCTGAAATTGCCCGTATTCGTGGAATCAACCTTCCTGTTCTTTCAGCTGTAACTTGGAGAGCAGCAAACAAAACTGAACTTTATGAATTTGCAACCGCTCCAATATTTTTTGCTTTTGGAATAGCGGTTTCTCTTTTGGTGTTTGCTGCACCCATCTGCTACGCGGCAATTGCAGTCCTTACCTTAGGTGATGGAGGTGCACATTTGTTTGGGATGAAGTTTGGAAAACATCCTTTACCAACCAACAAAGGAAAAAGTGTAGAAGGAACAATTGCAGGTCTTGTGTGTGCCTTTTTGGGTGCCTTGTTTTTTGTGAATCCTTTGATGGCTCTAATTGCTGCTGCTGTGGGTATGTTAATTGAAGGGCTTCCGAATCCATTGAACGATAATTTGTTGTTGCCTTTGGTTTCAGGTATTGTTCTTGTTTTAATAATGTAGTATTGAAACTTAATTACGATAAAATTAAAAGACATAATTTAACCATATTATTATAGAACTGGAAAATTGATAGCCTTCAATAAAACAAATAACAGGAAGTTTTCTCTGCTTGGCAGATTCTAATAAAATTGAGTACAGACCTATCTCTGTTCGTGACGCACTCAAAGAAATGAAAGATGTGTCCGAAGTGATGATTGATTTAGCCTATTCAGCAGCTCTTTTTAACAGCGATGAACTAGCAGAAGAAGTAATGGAACTAGAAAAAAGAGTGGATTACCTTGATTATATTATACAAATGAATATCATGCTTGCAGCTCGCGATGCAGACGATGCAAAACATCTCACAGCAGTTTCAACAGTAGCTGCAGCCACAAACAAAATTTCAGATGCCGCAGCGGATATTGCAACTATTGTTTTAAAAGACATTAGGATTCACCCTATTGTTCGAAAAGCCTTTGAACAAGTTGAAGAGCACTTGGGGCGTGCAATAGTACAATCTGACTCGATTTTGATTGGCAAAACCCTTGGTGAATTAGAACTAGCTGCCAAAATAGGTGTTGACATAATAGCTATTCGTCGTTATCTTGAGTGGACCATAGACCCCGAAGATGACGAAAAAATCGTTGAAGGTGATGTTTTGATTTCTAGGGGTGCTCCTCATGGAACCGATGAGTTGAAAGATTTAGCATCAGGTAACTTAAAAAAGTTGGAAGAATAAGGAAAGAATACACGTGCCCATAGCTGAAGACCACTTGAAAAAAATCGTTGACAAACTCGTTATTCTAAAGAACACGTCAGAACTTATGATTGATTTGGCTTATTCTTCTCTTTTGCTTAACAGTCAATCTCTAGCTGAAGAAGTTGAAGCCTTAGAAAACCGAATTGATGACCTTTACACTGAATTTGAGTTACTAGTTTTATCCAGTGGATTTACCGCTGAAGAATCCAAAGACTTCCTCGGATTAATACGGTTAGGTAGCATTACTGAACAAATAGCAGACGCAGCAATGGAAATTGCCGATGTAGTGCTTAAGGGATTGGACCCACATCCCATTTTGCAACTTGTTATCGAAGAAGCAGAAGAGACCGTAACAACAGTGACTGTTTCAGAAAATTCCCCCTTTGTAGGAAAAACAATTCGCCAAGCCCAAATACAAGAAGAAACTGGAATGTGGGTTCTGGTCGTAAGGCGAGCAAATTGGTGGTTAAGACCTCGTCCCAGCACAGTGATTCAAGCAGGTGATGTTTTGATTGCTGCCGGTTATGCCGAAGGGGAAGCAGACTTTGAATCTTTAGCTTCAGGAATCCCCCAAGAAACCCCTGAAGAAGATTCTTAGCCTTTTCTTTGTTTTCATGCAATAAGAGCTAAAGCAATGATTATTGCAGCAGTTGTTAGAGTGTCAGCTAAAGAGCTTTCAATTGGAATTACAAAATTGTCTGGGTTCCAACCTCTTCTGAAAGTGTAAATTGCAACAGTATATGCGATAACTGCCATTATGCAAACTGAGAGAACGTTTGTTGTTAAAAGGTGTAGGGTAAAAGTTAGCAGTTCCCTTAGTGTTGTCCCACCACTAATAACCAAAGAAAGAACCGCATAAACCACAAACATAAGCACTGAAGCCAACCACGAACCTGCAATTTCATTAATGTGCTCTTTAATGGACGAAAAAGTTGGTTTGATTAAACCCAAGGCAAGTTTTGTAGTGGCAGTAGAACCAATAATCGACCCAACCCCCCCAACGGTTGCAATTATTGCGGGGTAAACACGATAAATTGCGTTTCCAGAAATTTTGTCTAACAAAGAACCCGCAATATTAGCAATTATGCTAACAAAAATCAATGTCAAAAGAAATTCTTTAATGTTTTCGACAAAAAATTTGTTCTTTAAACTTCGTAAAAGCGTGTAAACTACAAAACAAACAAAGATTATGTCTAAACCCAAAATTAGGTATCTACCTGCTGAACCGAACAAAAAGAACAATGTGAAACTTAGGATGTAACAACTAGTGTTGATTATATCTGAAATTGGAGAAGTTACAGGATAAACGACAACATCTGGGTCTAAACCTCGTCTGAAGGTAAAAACTGAAAAAAACATTGTTAATGGAGAAATAAACACTACTGATAACGCCATGGTCGCAATAACAACAGCCATCAAATGAATGAAATCGACCAAGGTGGCGTTCCATAAGAATATTCCAAAAACCCATGTAGCCAAACCTATTGTTATGCCACTTACAAGAGCCAGTGTTACGATTATCCGTAACAGGTGTTGGAAATCTTTGGTATTTCTAGTAAAAACTGGTTTAATTGTACCCAAGTGCAAACCTGTTCCAAGGTGAGCACTGAATATTCCACCGATTGCTCCTCGAACGCTAAGGATTCCGGGATACAAAATTATAGCCCAAGGTGCTTGGTCGAAAACTCCAGAATAAACAAAGAGCAAAATTCCAGTAAGCAAACCAAATATGTCAAAGGACAAAGACAGTAAGGACTGACTTAGGCTGGCTTTGAGTTTGTTTTTGGATAGGGCTCCAGCTATGTTGGTCTTCTTCATCGCTGTCACTTCCTTCCATCCAGCTTAGCCTCCTTGTCTTTGACAGTGAACCCTCTGAAGGGCATTGGAGCGTACAACCAACAGTGTATGGTGCCTGGCCCATTAGTGGGCAAGAAACGCCATGTAACATTAACACTGCTTTCTTTCGCTCCTAATTCATCCTTAAAAACCACAATAGCCCTTAAAGGCTTTTTGTACAAACATTCAACCAGAAAACAAACTACGAAAAAGAAAAGTTGGGAATATTATTTTCGACTTAGTTGTGCTTCCCAAACACAACAAATTCAATACCTAATGCACTAACAAACTTAAGTTATAATTTACAGGTTAAGCTTTAGTCAAGTTAAGGCTCTTCATTAGGTCACGTTTTCTGTTTCGAACAGTAACTTCAGTAACATTTGCCGCTTTAGCAAGCTGAGCCTGCGTTACTTTCTCTTTAAGCATTCTAGCAGACAAATAAAGAATCGCAGCAGCTAAACCTGATGGGTCTTTTCCCGTAGTAGCGTAGTTTCGTTTTGCTTCACGTATCAATTTTATTGCTAATCCTTCAACATCACTGGAAACTTTAGCGTTTTCTGCAACTTTAGTAATATAATCTGCTGGATCGTCAATTGGCATTCGCATGTCTAAGCTTCTTACTATCACGCTGTATGATCGAGCAATTTCTTTTCCAGTTCTTTGACTTGCTTCTGAAATCTCTTTTAGGGTTCTGGGAACCTTTGTAAACCGCACTGCCGCATAAAGTGCGCCTGCAACCATTCCTCCGATGCTTCTGCCTCGGACTAATCCTTCGTTTAAGGCTTTCCGGTAGATTATTGCGGCCATATCATGAACTGAAGAAGGCATATGCAAAACATCAGACAAACGTTGAAGTTCACTCATGGCCAACATGAGGTTTCTGCTTTGAGAAGCATGAACTTTTGATCGAGTGTGCCATCGTCTAAGACGCCACATTTGTTGTTTAACTTTTGGTGAAAGTGGGCGACCGGATGCGTCTCTTTCGACGCGTATAACGGTTGATAATCCTTTGTCATAATGAGAATAGTTTGTGGGGGTTCCGGCTCTTGCTCTGGAGTCTCTTTCTTGCGGTGTGAATGCTCTCCATTCTGCTTCTTGACTTTGAATGCTATCTTCCACTACTAATCCACACCTACTGCAGACAGATTCTCCCATTTCGGAATCCAAAACTAAGTTTGCACTACCACATTCAGGGCATTTAAGTGAGACTGCCTGTTTTGTCAATACAATTTCACCCCTTTTAACGCTCACAAATATACCTTGGGAGGTCTGATATTTAAATATGACGTATGTCATATCCTTTTTTTGGGTTCAAACACAAAAAAATGTCACGAAATTCGTAGTAAATTAAACAATTTTTAAACTTTTTTCGAAAACATAGTACCTCACCCATATCGACAAATCCGATAACAATGAAAAGCTGATAAGTAAAATAATATATTCATTGAATAAATGTACAGTGGAGCTAGAGCCAATGGCACAAGAAAACGACAGCGCACGAAAAGAAATTGAAATGCTACGAATCCTTAGCGAGTTTGAGGGTCCAGTGGGTTCCACACTTCTTAAGCGGGAATTACGAAAAAGGGGGTTTCTTCTTAGCGAACGAACAGTAAGATACCACCTGCAGTTGTTGGAAGCAAAAGGTTTCGTTTTGGGGCACGACCGCAAAGGTAGGACCATAACTCCGCAAGGTCTACAAGAATTAAGCAGGTCACTTGCCACTCAGCGTCTTGGGTTTACTACAACTCGGTTTATGTCGTTGGCGTATTCTGCAACCTACGATGCGTCTAAGGATTCTGGATCAGTTGTTGGGAACGTGGCGCTGCTGGACAAAAAATTACAGCACAAAGCTGTAGACACCATGAAGGCTCTTCAGAACATGAATTTGTTGTCTGCACCTTTCATAAAAATCCTTAACGAGACCGAAGAATACTGTGACATTTCAGTTCCAAAGGACAAATTTGCACTTTTTACTGTCTGTAACCTGACGTTAGATAGTATTCTGATCCATTCAGGAATTCCTTTATTTTTCAAGTATGGGGGCCTTGTTCAGGTGGTAAACAGAAAACCAATCCGTTTTGTGGAAATAATCTCTTACGAAGGAACCACAATTCCACCTTTGGAAGTGTTTGTTTACAGAAAAATGACATCAATTTCCCGTATACTAAAAACAGGTTCTGGTATGCTACTTGCTACCTTGCGAGAAGCTCCTTCCGAAGCAAGAGAAAAGACAGTGAAGATTCTAAAAGAACAACAAAAGAAAGGCTGGGGTGGAGTCCTAGTTTTAGGAGAACCCAATGAACCCATTCTAGGAGTTCCCGTAGGCATGGACCGATTTGGAATCTGCATGGTGGGCGGAATAGTTCCAGGCGCTGCCATGGTAGAAGAAGGAAACTACGACGTAACCTTCACTTCCCACTGTTTTGTTCCAATAGATGACATGACCAGAATCTAAAAGCACTCATTTTTTTCTTCCTTTTGTTCTTAAAGAAGACTTTAAAAGATGCTCGTTTGCTTAAAAGGCGTGAAGGGATAGCCTATGAAGCATGATGCGATTTTGGTTTTAGATTTTGGGGGTCAATATTGTAATCTTATTGCGCGACGAATCAGGGAACACAAAGTTTACTCAGAAATCGTTCCTTGCGACATTTCGCCCCACGAAATCTACGAACTAAATAAAAACATGAACTTCAAAGGCTTAATACTGTCTGGCGGTCCATGGAGCGTTTACGAACAAGATGCACCAAAATTTGACCCAGAACTCCTCAGTTTAGGCATTCCTGTTCTCGGATTATGTTACGGCCATCAAATGATTGCCTTTTTTTCCAACGGAAAAGTCAAGCCAGGAACCACGAAAGAATACGGAATTGCCTACGTTATTATCGATAAACCCGTAGGAATTCTCAAAGACCTTAACAAACAAGAAAAAGTTTGGATGAGCCACGGCGATACAGTATATGATTTGTCCGAAGACTATGAAATGATGGCCTACACGGAAAGTTGCCCAATTGCGGCTTATCATCATAAAACTAAACAGATTTACGGTCTGCAGTGGCACCCTGAAGTAGTCCACACTGAACATGGAATGAAAATGCTCAAGAACTTCATTTTTGAAGTATGCAAGTGCGATCCCAACTGGAAAGCTGAATCTTTGGTTGACAAGGCAGTAAAAGAAATTCAAGAAAAAGTTGGTGACGGAACAGCCATAATTGGTTTGAGTGGGGGCATAGATTCCAGTGTTGCGACCTTTATGGCGGCTAGGGCGATTGGGGAGCGTTTGTTGGCGATTTATGTCGATCATGGTTTTATGCGTTTAGGTGAAACAGAATATGTTGAATCCACTTTCAAAAAGCATGGAGTCAATATTATTGCGATTCGCGCTCAGGACAGGTTCATGAAACGTCTTGTGGGCGTTGCAGACCCTGAAAAGAAACGTAAAATAATTGGAGAAGAATTTATTCGAGTGTTTGAAGAAGCCGCCAAAAAAATTGCAGCAGATTATTTGATTCAAGGAACCATATATCCTGATCGTATCGAGTCCGGTTTTAGAAAACATTCTGACACCATTAAAACTCATCATAACGTTGGGGGTTTGCCTGATGATATCAAATTTAAAGCTATAATTGAGCCGTTGCGTGACCTTTACAAGGATGAGGTTCGGGAAGTTGCAAAAATCATGGGGTTGTCTGATGAGTTGGTTAATAGGCAGCCGTTTCCGGGTCCTGGGATTGCTGTTAGAGTTATGGGTGAATTAACTGAAGAAAAAGTGGATGTTGCCCGTAAAGCCGACAAAATTGTTACTGACGAGATTGAAAATGCTGGTTTGGGTGCTAATTTGTGGCAGTATTTTGCGGTATTGACTCAAACAAAAAGCACTGGGGTGAAAGGGGATTCTCGGGCTTACGGTTACACCATTGCAGTTCGAATCGTGGAAAGCAAAGAAGCCATGACCGCAGGATTTGCCAGAATTTCTTACGATATACTTGAGCGGATTTCAACCCGAATAACTAACGAGTTGCCCAAAGTCACCCGAGTGGTATATGACATAACCCACAAACCGCCTGCAACTATAGAATGGGAATAGTTTTTCCGTCATTTTTGTTGCTTGAAATTTATTAGGATATGTGCTAAAGATAATTAGGGGCGAGTTTGGTTGAATCTTGAAATAGTTAAAATTGGTGTTCCTGAAAACTGCAACGTAATTTTGGGCACTGCTCATTTCATAAAAACTGCTGAAGACCTCTACGAAGCTTTGGTTAATTCTGTTCCTAACATCAAGTTTGCAGTAGCATTTTGTGAAGCTTCTGGACCTTGCCTTGTTAGAGTAGAAGGAAATAACGACGAACTGGAAAAATCAGTCTCTGAACATGCTTTGAAGCTTGGTTGCGGGCACTCGTTTATTATCTTTCTAAAAGATGCTTTTCCCCTCAATGTTTTAGGTACCCTCAAACAAGTTCCTGAAGTATGTACACTTCATGCGGCAACTGCAAATCCATTAGAAGTCATAGTTGCTGAAACACAACAAGGTAGAGGAATACTAGGAGTTATTGACGGCTTCAAAAGCAAAGGAATTGAAACTAAGGGTGATGTTGTTGCCCGAAAAGAGTTTCTTAGAAAAATTGGTTATAAACTCTAAAATTTACTGTTTTCGCTTTGATGTTTTTTATTGTTTGATACTGTTTTTTTGTTCAACAAGATATATATTCTATTTATTCTCAAAATTTGAAAAAGGGCACTTTTTTGTCAAAAAATTCTGTTAGACTTGATAATCAAAATCAAGGACCTAACTTGGGTCACTTTTTTGCTGGATTACTAGTTTCCTTGGGAATATTGATAACGTGTTTTGAATTAATCATTGCACTTGATGTAGCTGCTTTTGTTTCTATCTGTTTTTTCAATTTTCTTTTTGTTTTTTTGTTGTTCCCTTTGCACGGAGCCATCAACCGCAAAATTATGTTGCTTCTTGTCGGAAATGTTGTAGGTGTTGTGTGGCATTTTTTTATTATCTTTTTTGAGAATGTTCTTATAACTTTTACAGCGACTTACCTCCAAATTGTGTTTTTGGTTTTTTCTCCACTTGCCAATTTTATGTGGGTTATCTCTTTTTGGTCCATTAGTTTGTCGATTATAGCAAAAAACAAACCAAGAAAAAATCGGTTCTGGGAACAAAAATGATTGAAGTTTTAAATATTATATTCATACTTTTGGTTGGAATCATTACCGTGTACATTATACGCCACTATCTGTTTACTGTGACTGCATTGTATCCTAAAAGCAATCAACAATCCTTTGAATACAGCAAAACTGTTTACGAACCCAAAGTTTCGGTTTTAATTCCCGCTCGTAATGAAGAAAAAGTAATCGATCGGATTCTTCAACGAATGACTGAGTTAACCTACCCCAAAAACAAATTTGAAGTATTAGTGATAGATGACGCGTCCACTGACCAAACAGGTAAGAACGCTAAACGGTTTGCTAAGTATTATGATTTTATTCATTTTATTCAACGAAGTCAAAAGGAAGGTGGCAAAGGAAAACCCGAGGTTTTGAACTGCGCCCTTAAGTATGTGACGGGAGAAATCATTTACTGTTTTGATGCAGATTATTATCCTCAAAGAAACGTAATCGAAAAACTAAATGAATCCTTTAAAGATCCTAAAGTTGGAGCAGTCCAAGGACGAGTCACTGTTCTTAATGAGCGGGATAGTCTAATTACCCGTCTTGTAACTTTAGAGCGAACTGGAGGTTATCGAGTTGACCAGTTTGCTCGCAACGAACTAAACCTTATTCCCCAATACGGAGGAACAGTTGGAGGCTTCAGAAAAGATTTAATCGAACAATTGGGTGGTTGGGCCCCAAATGTGCTCGCCGAAGACACTGACATAACTTTTAGAATTTATTTGGCGGGTTTTACGGTCAAGTACATCAACTATGCTGACTGTTACGAAGAAGCGGTTTCAACTTGGAGATCATATTGGCGACAACGACTAAGATGGGCGACCGGGCACATGCAGTGTGCCTTTAAGTATACAAAAGATGTAATTACAAGTAAAAATCTCTGTTTACGCCAAAAAGTGGACGGGGTTTTGCTTCTCAACATCTATTTTCTTCCCCTGATTGTGGTTTTAGCCTGGATTCTTGGAGGGTTTTTGTTCTTTTTTTACCCTACAGAACATCTCAAAATACTTTGGATGGTGGTACCCCTTTTCTTTTACAGTTCTGTAGGAAACTTTGCCCCATTTTTTGAAGTGGGTATCGGTGCTTATCTTGACGGGCGTGACAGAATCTGTTGGCTGATTCCTTTATTGTTTTTGACATTCGTGTTTAACGTCCTTATCTGTTCCAAAGCTTTTGTTAACCTTTGTATAGGCAAAATTTTTGGAAAAAAAGCTCAAATTTGGGAAAAAACAGTTCATTCAGGAAACAAGGCAATTAATATTGTTTAATTTTGAAACATTTACTGTTACTGCTTATGCTGTTGAATAACATTGATAAAAAATTTGATTCCTTTAGGGTATGCGATTATGAAAAATAAATATTAATTTTAATACTTAATTAATTCGTTTATTTGATTTTTATGGTTAATCATTAGTTTTTTAGATATTTACTGAATATGGGAAATTGGTAATATTTATATGTGTAGAAAACAACATACAATATAGACTTGTAACATTTAAAAAAATAAAACGAGGTGATGTTATGTCACAAGTTTCATTACGTGTAGCTGAAGCCCAATCCCGAGATGTGGGCCGAGGCATAGCCAGAATTGACCCAAAGGCCAGTTCTGAGATGGGTCTTTCCGCAGGAGATGTTGTGGAAATCCACGGAAAGAAAAAAACTGCAGCAATATATTGGCCCGGATATCCCGAAGACACCGGCAAGGGCGTCATCCGCATCGACGGATACACAAGAAATAACGCTGGAGCCGGAATGGACGAAAAAGTAGACGTCAAAAAAATAGAAGCTAAAGAAGCAAAAAAGGTCACTATAGCTCCAACTGAGCCCCTGAGAATAACCGGAGGAGAAGAATACCTAAAAAACCTCCTAGAAAATCGAGTAATAACCCGAGGCGACCTAATCCCCTTACTAATAATGGGACGCAGAGTCAACCTAGTAGTAACTGCAGTTCAACCTGCATCCGCCGCAGTTCTTGCAGTTCCTGCAACTCAAATAGTATTAAGTGAAAAACCAGCCAAACTATCAGAAACAGAAATTCCAAAAATTTCATACGAAGACATAGGCGGTTTAACCGACGAAATCAAAAAAGTACGTGAAATGATTGAGTTGCCCTTGCGTTATCCCGAACTGTTCGAACGCTTAGGTGTAGAAGCACCCAAAGGCGTACTCCTGCATGGACCTCCTGGAACCGGCAAAACTTTGTTAGCTAAAGCCATAGCGAGTGAAACAAACGCAAACTTTTCCAGCATAAGCGGTCCAGAAATCATGAGCAAATTCTATGGAGAAAGCGAAGGACGTCTGCGAGAAATCTTTGATGCTGCCCAAGAAAACGCGCCTAGCATAATATTCATTGACGAAATCGATTCAATTGCCCCCAAACGTGAAGAAGTCACGGGAGAAGTAGAAAAACGAGTAGTATCCCAGCTCCTGTCAGTTATGGACGGCCTGCAAGGCAGAGGAAAAGTCGTAGTAATCGGCGCCACAAACAGACCAAACGCTTTAGACCCCGCCCTGCGAAGGCCTGGACGTTTTGACAGAGAAATCGAAATTGGGGTCCCCAACAAGGATGGACGTTTGCAGATTTTGCAGATTCACACCCGAGGAATGCCACTAGCAGATGATGTGGATTTGAAGCAGTTAGCTAATGTCACTCACGGTTTTGTTGGTGCAGACCTAGAAGCCCTAAGTAAAGAAGCTGCAATTCATGCCCTGCGAAGAATACTGCCAGAAATTGACTTTGAAGCAGAAAGCATTCCTGCTGAGACACTAAACAAGATTATAGTTGACATGCACGACTTTCAAGAATCCCTCAAAGAAATTGAACCCTCTGCAATGCGGGAAGTATTGGTTGAAGTTCCCAACGTCAAATGGACCGACATTGGTGGCTTAGAAGACGTCAAAGAAGAACTCCAAGAAGCAATCGAATGGCCCCTCAAGTATCCAGAAATCTTTGCTCACATGAACACCGAACCACCAAAAGGGGTACTCTTGTATGGTCCACCTGGAACCGGCAAAACTTTGCTGGCCAAAGCGGCCGCAAACGAAAGCGAAGCCAACTTTATCAGCATTAAAGGTCCTGAAGTTCTAAGCAAATGGGTGGGAGAATCAGAAAAAGCGGTAAGGGAAGTCTTCCGCAAGGCAAGACAGGCTTCTCCAACTATCATATTCTTTGATGAGTTGGATTCCATAACTCCGGTTAGGGGTTCAAGTTGCGGTGGTTCACAGGTAACTGAGCGGGTGATCAGTCAGTTCTTGACTGAGCTTGACGGCCTTGAAGAACTCAAAGACGTTGTAGTAATCGGTGCAACTAACCGAATCGACATAGTAGACCCCGCGTTGCTTCGTCCGGGAAGATTTGATCGGTTGTTGAGTGTTCCAGTTCCTGACTTGGACGGAAGAAAAGCGATCCTAAAGATTCATCTAGACAAGAAACCGCTAGCAGACGATGTGAAAATTGATGTCTTAGCTGACAAAACGGAAGGATACTCCGGCGCAGACCTTGCAGCCTTAGCTAACACAACTTCATTGCTGGTAATCAAAGAACACATAACCAAAAGCAAAACCTTAGAAAAAGCCAAAGAAGAACTCAAAGATCTCAAAATCAGCATGAAAGACTTCGAAAAAACTCTAGAAAAAATAAAGCCATCTTCACAACGGGTCCAACAACAATAAGGAATCTAGTTGTCGGGGAGTAATCCCCATATTTTCTCTTTTTTAAATTAGCATTTTTTGTAAAGATAGTTAATAGTAACTTTTTCTGAATAATTAATGGTGAAACTAGTTGAAACAATGGGACTGTGTTCAAGTAAACCATCATAAGAATATTGGAAAAGTTATAGAAGAATGGGAAAGCAACGGCTGGAACCTTAACACCTATACTACTGCGCAGCTTCGCGGCTCAGAAGTTAATCATTACTTGTTGTTTAGCAAAGGTGCGTAACACCTGATTCATTTTTTGCCTAGTTACATTTATACTATTATAGCCAAAAAGGGTAAATCGTGTTAGTTTGGTGTAAACTATGAGGGTAATTGCTGATCTTCATATTCATAGCAAATACAGTCGGGCCACAAGCCCAAACATGACCATAGGCGAAATTACAAAGTATGCCAAAATTAAGGGCTTAAAGCTTGTAGGCACTGGAGATTTTACTCATCCAACTTGGTTTAACGAACTCTCTGAAGAGTTATCTGAAGTTTCAGGAACCGGTTTGTATTGTTCAGCTACTAAACCTGAGTCTCCTGTTCGTTACATGTTAACTGCTGAAGTTTGCACAACCTATTACGTGAACGAAAAAAACAAACGCATACACCACGTAATTTTTACGCCTAGTCTGGAGACGGCTTCTCAAATCAATGACCGCCTCAAAAACTATGGTAACTTAACCGTTGATGGTAGACCCTTTCTTGAAATGACTTCAGCCCAACTTGTGGAAGAAATAATGCAAGTCAGCAACCAAAACGAAGTTGTTCCTGCTCATGTTTGGACTCCATGGTTTAGCTTGTTTGGAGCTTTCAGTGGCTTTGACACAGTAGAAGACTGCTACGAAGATATGACCAGACACATTCACGTCTTAGAAACTGGGCTTTCTTCTGATCCACCCATGAACTGGAGACTAAGTAGCCTAGACCGTTTCACGTTGATTTCTAATAGTGACTGCCATAGTCATTGGCCATGGAGAATTGGACGGGAAGCTAACGTTTTTGATTTGCCCAAACTAACTTACATGGAAATTCTTGATGCCCTGCGCAAAAAAGATAACAAACGCTTCAAATTCACCATAGAAACTGACCCTGCATACGGGAAATATCATTGGTCGGGGCACAGGAAATGTAATGTTTCCCTTTCTCCACAAGAAGCAATAAAGTATGGCAATCGATGTCCAGAATGCGGCAGAAAACTCACCAGGGGTGTAGATCAAAGGATTGAAGAATTAGCTGACCGTTCTGCAGATTATGTTCCAGAAAACCCGATTGGTTTTAAGCGGCTGTTGCCTTTGCATGAGATAATCAAAACAGTTTTGGGAGTTAGTTCGCCAGCTACTAAGAAAGTTTGGGCAGTGTATAACTCTTTAATTGAAAAGTTTGGGAACGAATACAGCGTGCTTATTGATGTTACTAAAGAAGAAATGAGCAAAGTTGTGGACCCCAAAATTGCAGAAGCAGTTGTTCGGGTTCGAGAAGAAAAAGCCCATGTTATTCCGGGTTATGATGGGGTTTATGGAGAGCTTGTTTTGTTTGACGAAAAATCCCCAGAAGACACTCCTGATGGGTCTGAAAGGCCTAAACAAAAGAGCATGTCCGATTTCTTATAGGCTCCTAACAGTTTTAAGACTGAAATGCCTTTTTATCGGGATGCAAAAAGGGCGTTGAATTTTTTGAAGGATGTTTTAACTAAAACTGTTGATTACGGACAGAGCCTAGGTGCACAATACGTTGAAGTTCGGGGCCAAAACTTGTTTAAAACCAGTTTAACCACCAAAGACGGCACAGTAGAAACCGCAAAAGATGGCTCTGAATCTGGAGCAGGTATCCGAGTACTGGTGGGGGGTGCTTGGGGTTTTGTGTCCCTTGGAAAACTTGAGCCAAACCTATTGCAGGAATCAGTAAAAGAAGCAGTAAAACTTGCAAAAGCCACAAGTTTGTATGTTAAAGCTCCAGTTAAACTTGCTGAAGTAAAAACGGTTGAAGATGTTGTTGTTGCTAAACCAAAAAAAGATCCCAAAGACGTTTCTATGGAACAAAAAATTGACAATGCCCTAAGAATGGACAAGGCAATTTTTGGTTATGATTCTCGAATCAAAAGTTGCACGATTAATTATTTGGATGTAACTGGCACCAGTTATTTTGTTAACAGTGATGGAACCTGTATCCAACAAGACAAATTGTATGTTTGGTCTCGAATTCTTGCCTCTGCTAGGGAATCCAGTGTTTTTGCTTCTGCCCGAGAAGAAATCGGTTCAACGGCAGGTTACGAGGTCTTTGATTCTCAATCCCCAGAAAACCTAGGAACAATGGTAGCCAAACGCACCGTAGACCAACTCAAAGCAAAACCTCCCAAAGGGGGAGCTTTTCCTGCAGTTATTGGTCCAAATGTTGTGGGTGTTTTTATTCATGAAGCCATGGGGCATCTTGCAGAAGCGGATTTGACTTTGTCGGGTTCAATATTGTTTGACAAGATTGGAAAGCAAATAGCATCCGATACAGTGACAGTTTATGATGATGGCACCGTTGAGGGTGCTTTTGGTTCTTTCAAGTATGATGATGAGGGAGTTTGTGCCCAAAAAACTGCGTTGATTGAAAACGGAGTTTTAACTGGTCTTATGCAGAGTCGTGAAACTGCTCATAAACTGAACATGCCTCCAACAGGGAATGCCCGAGCGGAAGACTTTCGGGTTGAGCCTATTATCAGGATGCGTAACACTTACCTTGGTGGTGGGGACAGCAGTTTTGAAGAGTTGATTGAGGATGTTGATTTTGGTTATTACCTGAAAAGTTTCAGAGGCGGACAGGCGAACTTGGATGGAACCTTCCAAGTAGGAATTCAAGAAGCCTACGAGATTATTAAAGGTGAAATTGGTGACCCTGTTAGAAGTGCTTCAATTAGTGGTAACACCCTTGAGACTCTTCGTAAAGTTGAAGCAGTAGGTAAAGACTTTGAGTTATGGCCCGGCAGATGCGGTAAGGGTCAAACAGCTTTCATTTGTGACGGGGGACCCCACATACGAGTTGGAGAGATTACCATTGGTGGCGGAGCATAACACGTTGGAACTAATTGAAATGGGCAAAAAAGCAGTAGATTTTGCCCTGAAAAACGGAGCCCAAGAAGTCGAAGCCTTTCTTAGTTTTTCTTCTGGTACCTCCATAAACATTGAACGCGGACAAATCGTAAAAAGTGAAAAAAGTGTCGATCAAGGATTGGGTGTTCGGGCAATTTACCAAAAAGCGGTTGGTTTTTCGTACACCAACATATTAAGTACCAAAACTGTAGAAGATGCTGCAGTTCGAGCCTACAAAGCTGCAAAAGCCAGCAAACCCGACCCCAAGTGGGTTAGTCTTCCTTATCCTAGAAAATATGGTGAAACAAAGGACACTTATGACAAAAAAGTTGAAGACATGACCTCAGATCAGTTAGTAGACATGGCATCTACCTTGTTAGACACAGTTACCTTTTATGATAAACGTGTTTTAGCCGTGGATGGTGGTGTGGCTAAGTCTGTTTTTGGTTCTGTTGTGGTTAATTCCCATGGGATTGAAGTTTCAGACCTAGGTACTGCTGTTGGATGTTCGGTGGAAACCATAGCCCGGGACGGTACTAACGTTACTCCTGCCTGTTTTGAGATGGATACTCGCAGAAACTTTGGTATTGACCCCGTAAAGGTTGGAACTGAAGCCGCTAGGCAAGCTGTTTGTTCTCTGAACGCTCAAAAGATGTGGTCTGGAGTATTTCCGGTTATTTTTACTCAGTCGGCTTTTAGGCCGTTGTTGTATTATACTGTTATCAATGCGGTTAAGGCAGATTTTGTTTTACGGGACCGCTCTGCCTTTAAATACAAACTTGGAAAAAATGTCGCCTCAGAAATTGTTACTGTTTGTGATGACGGTCTACTTGAAGGGGGATTGTTAACCCGAAAGTTTGACGGTGAAGGGGTTCCTTGTCAAAAAAATACAGTAATCGAGAATGGGGTTCTGAAAAACTTCTTGTATGACAACTATTCTGCAAATAAATCTGGAACAAAAAGTACAGGAAATGCTTCCCGGTCTGGTGGGGAGTCGTATGCTTCTACTCCGGTTCTTGAGGTTAACAATTTTGTTTTCAGTTCGGGAACCCAAACTACAGACCAAATGATAAACCAAATCCAAAATGGTTTGATAGTTTATGGGGTTCAGGGAGCTCATAGTAGTAACCCCGAAAGTGGAGAGTTTTCTGTGGTTGCTACTCCTGTCTGGAAAATCGAAAACGGCACAGTGACTCACGCTTTGCGGGATGTTATGCTAACTGGTGTTTTCTTTGACGTACTAAAGAACATTTCTGGTCTTGGAAATAACGTTAGACAGCTTGGGCAGTTTGTTGCTCCATGGGTTAAAGTGGAAAGCATCAAAGCTGTGGGGGCCATTTGATTTGGCCGTGGATGTAATTCAGCAAATAAGAACTGAGTTAGAAGCAAAGGCAACAGAAAAAAACAGACAAGGGGCTGAACGTTACTTCAAAGAAGACGTGAAATTTTATGGCGTTCGGGTTCCTGAGGTTAGAATTATTGCAAAGAAAGCTTTTCAGAAAATCAAGGGATTAGATAAACCGGAAATTTTTGAACTATGCGAAGAGCTGTTCAAGTCTGATTACTCAGAAGAAGCTCTCTTAGCGTGTGTATGGGCAGATTATTTGATAAAACGGCAAGAACCTGAAGATTTTGTTGTTTTTGAAGGATGGATCAACAATTACGTTAGCACATGGGCAGAATGCGACACACTATGCAATCATCCCGTAGGTTCCTTTATCGAAAAATATCCAAGTTACATTGAAAACCTCAAAAACTGGACCAAATCAAACAACCGATGGATGCGAAGAGCCGCAGCAGTCACCCTTATTTTGCCTGCCCGAAAAGGCAAATTTTTGGATGATATTTTTGAAATTGCTGACAGTTTACTTTTAGATACTGATGATTTGGTTCAGAAAGGATACGGATGGATGCTAAAAGAAGCCAGCAAAAAGCACCAAAAACAAGTTTTCGACTACATCATGAAAAACAAAGACAAAATGCCCCGAACCGCCCTCAGATACGCAATAGAAAAAATGCCGCCTGACCTAAGAAAACAAGCAATGGCAAAATAGTTTAGTTGTCCCTTTCTTTTGCGATTATTTTCCCATAATGAAAAGTGCCATTTCGATATCTGCTGTGCTTAGGGGGTGGCCTTCTTTGTTTAGGTATTCTTTGATTACTTCTAGGGTCCAGACCAGATGCAGGTAGTTTTCTCCCCATCTTTCGTCGGAGCAGATGTCTTCTGGTTTTTTGGGACCTAAGGGACATTTTAGAGCTGGTTTTTCAGCAAACTTTAATGTTTTTAGCGCATTAGCAACGTTAGTGTCATAGCTGCAGAACCGGTTTTGGTCAAAAAAGCTAATGATTTTTGAAGCTTGAGCAATTTCTATGCCGTCAATGGATAGCAGTTCTTCAACGGCTTTGGATACTTTGTTTTGGTTAATGAGATTGAACACCTTACGGGTTATGTCTAAAACTTTTTGTTCATCCCGCAACGGAAAAGCAGAAAAACCACCTGATTCCATAATCATGTCTAAAGTTATCAGGTCAATTCCGCCATTGTTTTGGCTTTGAGAAAACTTTATGGAATCTGTAATTTCTTTTCGGTCAGCTAAACAATCTCCGGGTTCTTTATCTCCCCATGAATAGTTTTGTCTGCCCTCGAGCAAACGAGATTTGTTGGTTTTTGCCCAGTCTAAAATTGTGGTTTTGTTTTTTTCCAAAAACTGTCTCTTTTTAAGGGATGAATCTGTAGAATCTTCACTGCTCAAATCAAGTGCCTTCTATCATAATTAAGGAAAGCTGTCCTCTTAAAGTTAACAGAAAACAGAATTTAATTATGGGTTGCAAATATAACACCGTTTGGTATGAATACAAATTACTCCCCCACAGTTGGGACACGTCCGTATTTGTTTCTCTTTTTCTAAAAATGCATCCATGCCCTTTTCTTTGATGTAGTTCAGGTTTTCAATCAAACTCATTCCGTACTTTTTACGATAAACAGTATCAATCTTTACTATGTTCTCACATGCAAAATCTGAACACTCAAAACAGAACTCAACTGGCTTTTTTTCAGCTATCAGTTTACATCCTTTTTTAATAAAAACACACAAAGATTTTCGGGTTCGACAACCCACACATGTGTGCATTCGTTTTTTTCCCGCCATAGTATAACCAAAAAAGGAAACACACGTTCCACAGTTCATACCGCACTGGGCAACTAGTTTTGCGTCAAAATATTTACTCAATTTTTAGGCTCTCCTTTTTGTGTGTAAAATGGCGCGGGGTGCGGGATTTGAACCCGCGCGGCCCTATGGACCACAGACTTAGCAGGCCTGCTCCCTACCAGGCTAGGAGAACCCCGCATAAGTTACCTTCATCAGCGAGAAACCTAAAAAAAGTATCTGTCCCCCGAAACCAACTTTTTATTAGACAGAACTAAATCTTACAATAAAACAATGGGCCGGTTGTCTAGCTCGGTTAGGATGCTGCCCTTACGCGGCAGAGGTCGCCGGTTCAAATCCGGTCCGGCCCACCATTTATCAAATTATTAGGATGTTTAAGCCAAGTTAGCGTTGATGCTTGGCGTTTATGAACACTTTTAGAATTGTAATGTTGAAAATACCCTTTTTTTAGAAATTCCAACAGACAAGACCTTTTATAAGACGTTCAAAAAATCAAGTTCTCTGAACTTTCTCTTTTTTCTACAACGATTTTGCATTTTGTTGCGATTGCTGCGATTGTTCCTAGGGCGGCTAGCCATGGGGCGATTAGTACTCCAATAACTCCGATCCCTGCGGGAATTTCTAGCAAAGTTTCGTCTTTTTCATTTTTTATGATTATTCGGGTAATGCTTGTATCGTGAAGCAATTCCTTGACCCGTTCGATAAGATTTTTTGAATCTACTGAATATTCTTCTTGGGTGATTTTTTCAACTTTATTCCACAAGAAGAACAAAAAACATCATCGTCGTTTAGTTTGGCTCCACATTTAACACAATAAGTCAATAGTGTTAACACCTGATTGTTCTAAAAATCAGTTAGATTGTAACTTCTTTTATTGCTTGTGTTAACATGCATGAACCTGTTCGCAAAGAATATCACTGCCCGTTTTGCTATGATACGAGAGAAAAATTGCCCAGAATCTACGTTTGCCGAAAATGCAAAAACAAATACACAAATGAAGAATTCAGTCAAGATCGCTTCTGCCGAGACTGCGGAACCTTTCTTAGTCCTAGGGTTGTTTCTTATCGAGAAGTTCCTAAACGAAAACTCAACGCCTCAACAGTATCTGTGCAAACCAAAGATTCTGGCGACCCATGGATTCCAATTGGATATGAAGTCCGTAAAGGTCAAGTCGAATTCGTAAAAGAAGCAACTAAAGCCCTAGAAAACAATGAAGTTTTCATCGGAAGTGCACCGTGTGGAATCGGAAAATCACTCGCTTCCCTTCTTAGTGTTTTGCCTGTGTTGGGAAATAACAAACTTTTGATAAGTTTTAGAACTCGAAGTCAGCTCCACATTTTCCTTAAAGAACTTCGGGGGCTCAAAAAAGCGCCCCTGACTGTGTCTTTTTTTAGTAAACAAGACATGTGCCCCTTAACCAAAAAAAGAGCTGGCACCTACTTTGATTTTTTGGAAGAATGTAAACGCCTCAAAGAAAATTGCGAAACTTCAACTAGGCCCTTTTGCAAATATTACTGGAAAACCCTAAGACGACGCCGGGAAGCAGAACGGCTTGCAATGGATTGTGCCCGAAAAATCATGGACCCTCAAACTGCCAGCTTCAAACTTGCCAAAGAGGGATTTTGTGCCTATGAAGTCCTGAAAATGATTTTGAGTAAAGTTCAGGTTTTTCTAGGGACTTATCATTATACTTTCAATCCTCCGGTTCGAAAATCATTACTGCAAAGTTGGGGTGTAGACCTTTCTGACGTTTACTTGATTGTGGATGAGGCTCACAACATTTCTGATTTTTCCCGAGATTTGTTGTCTGACAAAATTTCTCCTTTTACTTTAGAAAATGCGTTAAAAGAAACAGAAAATTTTGAACATGATAATCAAGGAGACGTTCAGGACTTTCTTAACGTTCTTGATGATGAAATCTTTCGATATGTGCAAAAAGAACTAGGGGGCTCTAAGCTTAAACTTCTTAATCAAAAAGACATTGCAGAAAAATTTCAAGAATGGACTGGGGCCTCAAACGAAGAAGTTGCTGAAGTTTTTCATGACTATGGAGAATATGTAAAACAAGCCCGACAAGAACTTGGATACGACAGAGTTTTCAGCTACACCCACCGTGTCGGAGACTTTGTGGAAAACTTTTTCCAAAAAACAGGAAAAAAATATGTTCACATGATCCAAAAAGAGTGGGGCGATAGAGTCTACCTTGGCGTTAAAAGCCTAGATGGACGAGAAATAACCGACCCCGTTTTGCGCGAAGCAAAAGGCAGCATAGTTATGAGCGGATTTTTGTCTCCTCCCAAAGTTTACAGGGACCTGATTCTTTACAGCAAAAAAGCTGTACGCCTAAAAGAATTTGATTCACCTTTCCCTGCAGAAAACCGATTAATACTTTCTGCAAACAACGTGTCTTCTCGCTTTGAACAACGAACCGACACAATGCTAAGAAAATGTGCAGACTACATCGCTCGATTCTTTCCCAAACTGACCTTGATCGAACCGTAATTGTCGAAGAGCGCAAAACTAGACAAAATGAAGTAATTGATAAATTAAACCGTTCAAAAAACAATGCACTGTTCGGAGTAATGGGCGGCAAATTCAGCGAAGGAATGGACTACCCAAACAACTTGCTAACTTGTGTAGTAACCGTGGGATTGCCTTACGCAACATGGAGCGTGTACCAAAAAGCGTTGATTGACTACTTTGATTACCAGTTCCCTGGAAACGGAAGAGCCTACGCTTATCTTACCCCTGCAATTTTTCGTTTAGTTCAAGCCTGTGGACGCGCTCATCGATCAGCCAAAGACAAAGGTTGTATAATCATGCTCGATGAGCGGGTGAACCGTTTTGACATTAAACAACTGCTTCCAAGTTACTACCAAAAAGAAATGAAAACAGTATCAAACCCGAACCAATGTGCAGAGCACATAACAAAGTTTTGGAACAAACACAATAACTTTTGTTAGTTTGCTTAGGCTAACCCTCAAATTGTAGTGTTCTTTTTTCATCAGTTACTTAGTGTCAATCCACAAAACTTACATTAAAATCGCCAAAGAAAATGACCTAAGCCTTTACAGGTACGTTAACGACATTTTTGAGTTAACAATAAAAGCTAATGAAATGGGTGTAACCTTTGACAGATTGCTTCATTCACGGGAACTACTAAACGACGCCAAAGACAACGGGTACACTCTTGGCTTAGAAAGCCTATGGTACACTATGGCGGACCTCTCTTATGGGGGGTCTAAACGAAAATCTTTGGAAAGCTGGTTTGACACTGGAGTTTGGTTAGCCAAACGATATATCACCGGAAAAAGTCAAGACCCCTTTGAAGCTTTCACAACTGATTTGCAAGATTTCACTTGGAACATACCTGAACTTGACTTTAACAGAAAAAAGGATAAACTTTCAGTTCGGGTTGTAAGTCCACGATTGCCAGAATCTTATACCCTGTTGTTTATGTCCTTTCTTGAGGGTGCCATACAAACCTTTGGATATGAAATTAGAACTAAAGATACTTCGCGAGGAATAATATGTTTGCAGGCAACTAAAAAGGCAACTTAGGTGTCTGTACTAATAAATAGAATTATAAACGAAATTACACACGGTTGAAAATGTAGGGAAATAGGGAATGTCTAGAGCTAAGGATAAGCGGCTGGTTTACATACCCGGGGACCTTGTTGCAGAAATTAAAGACATTTCAAGGCGCCGAGGTGAATCCTTAAGCCTTTATGTTAGTGATATTTTAAAACTAGGGCTAAAAGCAAATAGCCTAGGATATGGACCAAAACAAGCAGCAGAATTCTTAGAGGTAATGCGTTCGCAACGAAACTTGGGTGGAATTTTTGTACCTACGGATGTTTTAGAATTTTTGAATACTTCAGCTTGTGGAACAGACATTGAAGACCTGAAAAAGAAATGGTATGAGAGTGGAAAATGGCACGGAAAATATATTGTTGAAAAATTCAAAGAACCTGTTCAAATTCTTAGAAATTTTTTGGAAGCTACACGGTGGGACCTAAGTGAAGTTGAAGTAACAACCAGCGAAAATGCTGTAAAATTCCGTTGCATTTCAACTCTGTTGACTGGTGAATCAACAGCATTGCTCGCGCGCTTCATAGAAGGTGCAATGCACAGCATGGGATACAAGACAAATAAAAGTGACGCAATTAAAGGCATGATTCTTTTGGATTTTACTACATGATTTTAAATACTTACTTAAATGTGACTAATATCGTATGATGTAATACTTAATATTTACTTGTTTGTTTTAATATTTTTAGGTGTTTTATGGGACAAATGAATTAATATGTCTTGCGAGTTCATATGTGCTTTGAAACTAATTTAAAATTTTTTATAAAAGTAATATTTGAAATATATTATTAAAATTATTATATTTTTCATTCAATAAATGTCTGAATGAATAAGCTATGTATACATTTCACTAATGTCTTCAGAAATTGTGCACATTAAATATAAATATCGGTTTACAGAACCGGACTAGCTAGTAGAGGCAATAAGCTGATATTATCAGCATTGTCTCCAAAAAATAAACGGAGAAAAAATAAAAATGCAAATTAGTAAAAAACTATACACTAGCTTAATTGTTACAATGCTTGCGTTGTCCGCAATAATTGCAGCTGTACCAATGGTTAGTGCAGAAATCACAGCTCCACCTGACCTTGACGTAACTGAAGGTCCAGTGGGTACACACGTAGCAGTTTCCGGAACCGGCAGTGCTTCCCCCTTCAGTACTGTAACTGCATATTTGGACGCCCTTGATGGTGTAGTCCTTGGCACTGACAGTGCAGATGTTGCTGGAAGTTACGCAATGAATATAGTTATCCCTCCTACAACTGGTGGCGAACACTATATCGTTGTGAACGACGGTGAAACTGAATCTGATGGTGCACCATTCAATGTTACCCAAGTACTTACCGCAAACGTTACTCTTGCTCTACCTGGTGATGCAGTTCTTGTAGAAGGTAATGGCTTTGGAGCCAGTGAAGATGTCACTTTGTACTTAAACAGTACTATAAACAATGTGACCTTAGCTGTATCCCCAATTACAACCTCACTTGGCGCATTTACAGCAGAATTTATTGTTCCTGCAATTGACATAGCTAATTTCACTACTTACGACCTAATTGCCATAGATGAATCCAATAACACTGATTCAGTACCAATCACTATCGATTATTATATCACTGTAATTCCAGATTCTGGACCTGTAAGCATTACTACAACAATTTCTGGTAGAATTGCACCCGCTGTAGCGTACACTATTCTGTTCAACGGTGCAACCATTGGTTCTGGTACTACAACTGCTGATGGATCATACATGAACACTTACACTATACCTACAATATTGTCCCTAGGAACATATCCTGTACAAGTTTTGTGGGCTGGTTCTACCACTAGAGATGCAAGCTTCACAGTAACTGATTCTCCATCAATTAGCTTAAGTGCCACCTCTGGTATGGTTGGAGATGAAATAACTGTCTCAAGCATTTTGCCTTTCAGTAGCTCAGCTGATGTTACACTTACATTCGGTGGTGACGTTCTGAATGACACTTCTATGGGCTTTGGTCCAACAAATGCTGGTGGTGCTTTGCCTGCAGATGCAACATTTACTGTACCTAACATGGCTATAGGAACTTACGCAGTTATCGTATCAGACGAATATGGTGCAGTCAGTAATACAGTAATGTTCACTATTGTGGTAACTCCAGTGATGATGATCCAAACTCGTGCAGTGTCCTATATGCAAGGCGATCAAATCAGTATTTACACTTGGTCTAACTCGCCAGTCCCAGGTGCTTTCGATTTCACAATAACTGACCCCATGGGTGAAGTCTTAGTTGACTCTTCTGTTAGCGGTCCATGGATGATGATGTCAGCCAACAATTACATGGTTGGAAACTATTACTCTTCCCTTGTTGCAGAACCTGCAATGATGACCTTGCCAGCTGATGCTCCTGTTGGAGTTTGGAACTTCACTGCTACGATGGGCACAATGACATACTCTAACTTGTTCACTGTATCTGCACCTGCATCACTTGATGATGTTGTAGGTGGAATCGCTAACGTAACTGATGATATTGCTGCTGTAAGTGATGAAATTTCAGATCTTAGTTCAGATATTAGTGGAGAAATCTCTGATATTTCTGGCGACATCGCAACTATTCAAACAGATGTTGCTCATGTAGAAGCACTTGTGACCGACTTGGATATTACTTCATTAACTGGTGATTTGGCTATAATACAAAGCGATCTTGGAACCTTGACCATGGACGTTTCAAGCCTTGATGCTGTAGTAGGCAACATAGCTGGTGATGTTGTGACAGTAATGACCAATTTGGGTGAACTTGAAGGAACAATAACATCCATTGACGGTAATGTAGCAACAATCGAAACGGACGTTGGCACACTACAAGCAGATATGTCTGACGTAAAAGCTAATGTTGACAGCACTCCCGCATGGATTGCAGTTGTATTGGCTCTAGTTGCAGCAGTAGCAGCAATCTTTGCTGTTATTACCATACGCCAAAAAATCGCAGGCTAAACTCAAAAACCCATAAGGGAATTTTTTCCCTCTCTCTTTTTTTGTTTTAAATTCTTTACCTAATTGTTTTTCTAGAATCTTTTCCCAAAATTCTTAAACCTCACGAGACAAGATACTTTTAACTGGGCATGTTTGCTTTGCAGTTTCTAAATCACATAAAAGTTAGAAGAATTGAAAAACGGTCGGACGACGCATGGTACGACATGAGTCTACGCCAATTAAGAACCGGAGAAGTAATTTTTTATAAAGTGATAGACTTTGTTACTGGCGAATGGTTATTCAAACTTTGCAAAGACAAAGAACAAGAAAAAATCACAATAAAAGCAGTTAAATGTCCTGCGGGACTTCGTTTTTCTCAATTGGAAGGCAGAACAATGCTTTTTCAAAACAGCATAATTGATGGATTGATTTATGATGTCCTTTCTTTAACTGAAGCAAATGAAAATAACAAAATTAAACGAAAAATAGTTTCTAGTCTTGATGAAGTTCCAAATATAATTCAGGAAAACTTTCAAGTCAAATCCTACGAAGCAGCAACAGGAAAAAAAGCTCCAGGAAAATATTTTGTAACTCTTCATAAACCTGAAAACGAAAAAGAACTAGTCACCCTTTTTGTTCTTGAACGTGCTTGGGGACTTTCTGAGTTTTCTCCACAAGAAAAGCTACAAGAAAAAATTGAAACACCATCAAAAAAGAAGAAAATTAAAAAAGAAATTGACACCGGGCACAAATTAGTTTGTCCTCTTTGTGGTAAAGTTCATCGACTAGTACACGTTGAAACAGGAAAATCTGTTAGACATGTGTTACGCAATCCACTTTCGCCCAAGTAACAGTTTGTTACAAACTTTTTACTTTTCTTTTGTTGTTATTGCGTCTATTTGTTTGCAGATTTTTTCTACAACTTGAACATTTTCATATCCCATTTCTGGGGTCACTAAGGGTTCTCCATTTCCTTGAAGACTGTCTACAAAGGACTTGATTATTCTCACATGAGAAATGCTGTAGTTTCGGGGGCCTGTTCTTTTGGCTACGATGTTTTTTATGTATGCGCCCCAGATTTTAGCTTGTTGTGCAATGTTGCCAAAATGTAGTACACCTCTTCCTGGTTTTGAAACAAGTAGACTGCTTACTGGATAAATGTCGGCGTGGATTGTGCCGCTTGTACCGTAGATGTCTGTGTGGACGACTGTTCTATCGTGCCCTTTGGCG